>JBEKTY010000006.1:0-97021 GCA_049515555.1 Thermoguttaceae bacterium | reverse complement strand
GCCGCGGGAAACGACGTGGTACAGGGCGTCGGGAAAGTCGATGCGGGGTGCTCGGGGCATGCCCGGATTATACCACTTCCCGCGCACGCGGTAAAGTGAATATTGAAAGTCTGACCCCGATCACCCGAAAATGTAAATTGTAAATTTCAAAATGAGAGCCCAAGACCAAAGACCCAAGGCGGAGCCGCAGTTTTCAGTGCTCAGTGTTCGGTGTTCAGCGAGGACGGGCACGGCGAAGAATGCAAATTGCAAAAGAGGGCCCAAGACCAAAGGACCCAAGACCCAAGACCCAAGACCTAAACCCCACTGCCGTAGCGGCACGCGGGAGAGGGGACAGAACGCGGCCCTCACCCTAGCCCTCTCCCGGAGGGAGAGGGGACCGGAAGATATTACTCGCCGGCTTCTTCCTTGCGCAGCACGCTGCCTTGCCCGATCTGCTGGAAGCCCATTTTGCGGTACAGACCCTGGGCGGCCAGATTATGTTGCATGGCCTGGACCTCGACGGTGAGGGTGCCCTCGCGGGCGAACTGGCGGCAGGCCTCGCTGAGCAGGAACACGGCCAGGCCGCGGCGGCGGAGCGACTCCTCGACCCAGATGTCCAGCAAACCGACCGACTGCGGCTGCATGGTGCTGGGCACGAGGTCCATGCGGCGGAAGGTGGCGTTGGCCACGGCGGCGCCGCCGCTGCGGGGGACCAGGGCGAATCGCGTGAGGTCGAACATGCCCATCGTCGAGGCCTCCCACCAGCTCCGCGGCGGCGGATCGAGCAGCACCTCGACCAACATCTGCCGCCGGACCTGCATCTGCCGGCGGTCGACGAGGGCCTCGAAGGTGGCCAGGTCGCGGCGGAAGAGCAATGTGCGATCGATCTCGCGGTAGCCGTGCGCGGCATAGACCTGTTGGGCGAGCTGGTCTGATTCGAGGACGCCGGGCAGCTCGCTGCCGCCGTACAGGCCCAGGTAGAAGGCGTCCAGGGGGCGGATTCCGCCGCCGTAGACGACCTTGGCCCCGCCGCGGCGGAGATACGCTTCGGAGCGTTCGAGCAGCCCGCCGGCCACTTGTGCCTGCTGGCAGTCGGGCCGCACGAGGATCAGGCAGGTGGTGCCTGCTTCGCGCGACAAGCGGTCTTCGGCATCGCTGGCGCCGAAGCCGGCGTGGGCGAAGCCCACGCCCCGGCCGTCTTCGCAGGCGATGGTGAGGCCTTGGCCGTCGAAATACAGCTTGGCGAAGACGAATTGTTCCAGGATGTCGGGCGTGACGGCCGCTGCCAGGCCCGGCTGACCGCTGCGGCTCCGCCAGATGTCCGCCAGTGCCGGCGGATCGGTGTTGCGAAACGTGCGGTAGGTCAACATCGGTAGGGCACTTCGGAAGGGGACAGTCCCATTTTCGTCGGGCGAAAATGGGGACAGTCCCCAAGTTATTCCTCGGCCGTTAGCCGTCGCGGGAAGCGGCGAAAGCCACCAGGCGCCGCTCGGTGGTCAGGCCGGCCGCCCGCCAGACTTTGTCCAGGGCCTCGCCGGTCTGCCTGACCACCAGGTCGCGGCGGCGGCTGGTGAACGCGCTCCGCGAGGGCTTGGGCGTAACGGGCCCCTGGTAGGCGGCCTCCTTGAGGATGGTCAAGAAGGCGGCCAGATCGATGCGGCCGCCCTCGGCCCCCGGCAGCAGCCGCGACCGCTCGTCCAGTTCACCGAGTGGGATGCCCTCCTGCATTTCGGCCACCTGCACGGCCACGATCTGGGCGGGGGGCAGCTTGCGGACGCTGTCTAGCGATCCGCCGGAGGCGAACACGTCCCAGATGTCCAACAGCAGGCCGACGTTGGGGGCGGCCACCATGTTCATGAGCAGGGTCAGGGCGTCCAGGTCGTGAATGAACTGGAAGGCCTGATTCTTGCGGAGATACTCGGCGGCCTGGAAGCCGAGTCCCAGGCGGATCCCCGCCGGCTCCAGGGCCTTGCAGACCTCGCTCAACCGGCGGCGGTGAAACTCGAAGTTCTCGTGGTAGGGAAGCTGGTCGCTGCCCGGGGCCAAAATCGCCAGGCAACCGGTGCAGCCCACGGCGACGGCCGCCTCGGCGTACTCGGGCAGCTTCTTGAGTTCCTTCTGGAACGTGGCTTCGTCGGCCTCCCAATTCAGCGGCAGCGAAAACGCACCCATCTTGAGCCGGGCGCTGACGATCAACCGCCGGGCATAGTCCATGCCTTTCAGCTTGGCACGGGTGGCCAAATCGACCACGTTCAGCTCCATGGCCTCGAAACCGAACGAGAGGGCCAGCTCGATGAGCTCGCTCTGGTGGCCGGTGATGCCAAGGGCGGAAGGACTCAGGTTCTTGAACATGGAAAAAGCTCCGGGAAACTCGGAAATCGAACTGCCACGCGCCGCCGGCTCCATTCCGGCGGGTGGGCCGAAAACGCATATTATGGCAGATCCAGGGTGATTATCCAAGAGGGGCGGCCGACTATCGTATTCTTCGTATTCCTCTCGCTCCGCGAGAGGGCCGGGCAGATACGCGGCCGCTGCTCCGACCTCACGCGGAGCGTGAGGAATACAGCGGCAATTACTCCTTGAGCTGGAAGAGCCGCGCCAGGGCGTCCAGGAGCGCATGCGGGATGCCGTGCCGCGACTCGTCCCGCAGCGATTCCAGCGGCGGGTGCAGGAGCTTGTTGACCAGGCGGTCGAACGACTGACGGATCTCGTCGCGCGTGCGCTCGTCCAGCTCGGGCAGCCGGCCCAAGAGCCGCCGGAGTTCCTCTTCCTTCGGCTTTTGCCAGCCGTCCTTGAGCTGCTGGATGATGGGGCCGGTGGCGCGGTGGTAAACTCCGGCCATGAAACCGGCGGTCTCCTGGTCGACGATCCGCAGGGCGGCCGGCAGCTCCTTGTCGCGCTCGGCGCGGTTCCTTTCGCAGGCTGCCCGCAGGTCGTCGACCGAGTACAGGTACACGTCGGGCCGGTCGCCGATGGCCGGCTCGAAGTCGCGGGGGACGGCCAGGTCGAGAACCAATAGCGGCCGGTGCCCGCGGGCCGGCTCGATCCGCCGGAAGTCGGCCAGCGTGACGATCGCCTGGCCCGCGCCCGTGGTGCTGATTACCAGGTCGGCGGCGGCCAGCGCGGCGGGCAATTCTTCCCACGGCCGGGGCCGGCCCTGCCAGCGGCGGGCCAGCTCGGTGGCCCGCTCGAAATGCCGGTTGAGCACGGTGATCGGTCCGGCGCCCTCGTCGCGGAGGTAGCGCAGCGTCTCCTCGGCCATCTTGCCGGCGCCGATCACCAGCGTCTCCTTGTCGGCCAGCCGCTCGAAGATCTGCCGGGCGAAATCGGCCACCGCCACGCTGGGCACGCTGAGCCGCCGGCGGTGGATGGCCGTTTCATTGCTCACCCGCCGGGCGACGCGAAGGGCCGTCTGGAAGGCCGCGTGCAACAGCGGACCGGTGGCGTCGCGCTCCGTGGCCGCCTGATAGGCCTGCTTCACCTGGGCCAGAATCTGCGGCTCGCCCAGCACCATGCTGTCCAGGCTGGCGGCCACGGCGAACAAGTGCCGCACGGCCGCCTCACCCTGGTAAACGTACAGGTGCGGGGCCACCTCCGCCGGATCGAGCCTTTGGAAGCGGGCCAGGAACCCGCCCACCTGCTCGGACGTGGGCAGGGCCGACTCGCTCGCCGCGTAGACCTCGACGCGATTGCACGTCGAGAGCACCACGCCCTCCACCCCGCGAAACACCCGCCGCCATTGATCCAGGATTTCGGCGAGTTGCTCGGGGCCCACCGCCAGGCGCTCGCGAATCGCAATCGACGTGCGATGATGGCTGCAGCCGACGACCTGGGCGTTCATGAGCCGCCTCCACGGGCCGCAAATCCGAAATCCGAAGCACGAAATACGAAACAAACCCGAAACTCAAAGCGCGAACACAAATCGGCAGGACCAAAGGGACCAAAACCCCACAGTTTGGCACCTTCGGATTTCGATATCCGGATTTGGCTCGGATTTCGACATTCGGATTTCGTGCTTGAACAGGACTGGTGGGCCTGGCCCACGGTCCCCTCGCCCGCCGGTCCTTCCCGCCGTGGGCCGTGTTGGGTCTTCAGGAAGAAGCCCATCGCCAGGGCGAGGACCAGGAACAGGAAACTGGCCACGGTCAGATACGCCACCCGGCGTCCCTGGCGGATGGGCCGGTACGCGACGCTGAGCACCAGGTGGAAAAGGAGCCACAGGAACAGGGCGCAGGTGGCCAGCACGAGCGGGTCATTCCAGGGGAGGACCGGCAGGTGGCTGCGGTAGTCGATCACATCGAGCACGATGCCCGAGCCCACGCCGATCCCCAGCATCCACAGCGAGATGACGAACGAGCGGCTGTTGACCGTTTGCAGCCATTCCAGGCTGGGCAGCTTCAGGCCCTCCGGCAGGAGCGGCGCGAGCCAGCGTGCAACGCCCCAGGCCGAGCTGCTTGCGGCATGGGCACTTAGTCCGCCCGGGGCCGGCCGCCTGCGTTTCAGCCGCCGGGCCTGGCCCAGATACATCACGCCGGCCGCGAAGCCCACGAGCACCGACACCGTGGCCAGCAGGATCGACGTGCCGTGGATGATGCCCCATACTCTTGACGACGGCTCGCGGGCCAGGGGCGGGGAATCGGCCGTCAGCGCCGCCACGCCGATCAGTCCCAGCACCAGCGGCAGCAAGAACACGCCGAAGTGCGCCCGGGGATGGTAGTACGTCAGGTAAACATAAACCATCACCAGCAGCCAGGCGGCCAGCAGGAGCCAATCTTGGAGGCTGGACAAGGGCGAGCCGGCGGCGCTGAGGGCCCGATAATACAGGAAGGCCGAATGGGCCACCCAGCCCGCCGCAACCACGCCCAACATGACCGCCCCGCGGACTCGGCTGCGGAACGCCAGCCGCGACACTTCCAGCGCCAGGGCGATCGCGTAGCTGGCTGCAAAACAGATGATGTGAACGCCGGAGAGCATGGCTTCTCACTGGGACCGTGGCAACCGCCGTGCCAACCCTACCTATACCCTGCCGCTCGGTGGCAGGCAAGGCCCAGCGCTGTGCAGCAGGCGGCGGATCTCGGCGGCCAGGAAGAACGAGCCGGTAATGCAGATCAGATCGTCGGGGCGGGAGCGGCCGATAGCGGCCTGCCACGCCCCAGCCGGATTGTCATAGATCGGCCAGCGGCTGGAAAGCGGGCGTGGGTCTGATCCTTCCGAACCGCGCTGCGGGCCGTGACGGCCAAAGGGCCCCGGTCCCTTTTCCGCCCAAAGCTGGGCCGCACACGCCGCGAGTTCTTGCGGCGGCACCGCCCGGGGATTGTCCAGATAGCAGGTAAAGAACACCTCATCGAAGCATCGCAGCAGGCGGGCCAGCATACCGCGGTAATCTTTGTCCCGCGTGGCAGCGAAGATCAGTAGTCGCCGCGTGGCGGAAAAACTCTCGGCCAACGTTTCGAGCAGCGCTTCGGCTGAGGCCACGTTATGGGCGGCGTCCAAGACGACGGCCGGTTGCCGGGCCAAGAGCTCGATGCGGGCCGGGCAGGCGAGCCCCGCCAGGGCCCGCCCCACGGCCGCCTCGGGCAACCTCCAGTCTGACTGGCGCAACTGGTCGAGGACGGCCAGGGCCGTGGCCGCGTTGGCCGCCTGGTGCCGGCCGAGCAGCCCCAGGGCGAAATCCTGGCTGCCGGCGGGCGTGCGGAAGCGGACCCGGCCGACCTGGCCGCCCCGCTCGGCATGCCGCGGCGGCTCGTAGTCGAACTCGTAATCCGTGCCCCGCTCGATCAGCGGGCAACCCCGCTGGCGGCAAACCAGGCGGATCACCTCCCGCGGCTCCGGCTGCACGACGCCGCTTACCAGCGGCACGCCCGGTTTGACGATCCCCGCCTTTTCACCGGCAATGGCCGCCAGGGTGTCGCCCAACTGCTGGGTATGGTCGAAGCTGATGCTGGTGATTACCGCAACCCGCGGCATGCAGACGTTGGTGGCGTCCAGGCGGCCACCCAGGCCCACCTCGAGGACGGCCGCCTGGACTCCGCGGCGGGCGAAATGGAGCAGGGCCATGGCGGTAGTGATCTCGAAATACGTAGGACCGGCGGGGCCCGAGCCACCGGGATCCAGGCGGTCCATGGCCTCGACCACCGGCCGGACAAGCCTGATGAGTTCCACCAGCTCGCCGGGCTGGCAGGGCCGGCCGTCGATGGCCATGCGTTCCTCTACCCCCTCCAGATGTGGTGAGGTAAAAAGCCCCGTGCGGTAGCCGGCGGCCCCCAGCGCGGCGGCAATCATGGCCGAGGTCGAGCCCTTCCCCTTCGTGCCCGCCACGTGGACGATCGGCAGGTCGAGACCGGGATTGCCCAGCCGGTCCAGCAATTGCCGCATCCGGTCGAGGCCCAATCGGCTTTCGTCGTAGGGCATGGCCCGGGTCCGCTCGTAATCGATCCGATCGGCGAGGAAGCGGATGGCGGAGGGCCGGGCGGCCGGCTGGGGGTCGAACGAAGCGGGGGGAGGCATGAAAATGTCAGGAAAAAGTGAAACGCACGGTTCGAGGAATCAGTATACCATTGCCGCCGGGCGGGCGCAGTGGCTGGTGGCTGGTGGCTGGTGGCCAGTGACTGGCGGCTGGTCCTTACCAGCCACTAGCCACCAGCCACTAGCCACTACGCACCAGCCAGTAATCAATCCGAACCCGATCAGGGCTTGGGCCGTAGTAACGGGGTCTGCCCGTGCAGCCGGACCGCGCAATCGCGAGACCAAGCATGCAATCAGAAGTAGTGATCGAAACTCGGAACCTGACCAAGGTTTACCGCGATTTTTGGGGCCGGCAGAAGGTGCGGGCCTTGAAGGCCCTCGATCTGGAGGTGCGGCGGGGCGAAGTGTTCGGCCTGTTGGGCCCCAACGGCTCGGGCAAGACGACGACCGTCAAGCTCTTGCTGGGCCTGCTGTTTCCCACCAGCGGCCAGGCCCTGGTCTTCGGCCGCGAGGCCACCGAAGTCACGAAGAATGAACGCATCGGCTACCTGCCCGAGGAGTCGTACCTGTATCGCTTCCTGACGGCCGAGGAGACGCTGGATTTCTACGGGCGGCTGTTCGACATGCCGCGGGCGGTCCGCCGCCAGCGGACGGCCGATCTGATCGAAATGGTCGGCCTGGGGCAGGCCAAACGTCGCCAGTTGCGGGAATACTCCAAAGGCATGACGCGGTTGATCGGGCTGGCCCAGGCCCTGATCAACGATCCCGACGTGCTGTTCCTGGATGAGCCGACCAGCGGGCTGGACCCCATCCACACCCACGAAATGAAGGTCTTGATCCGCGACCTGCAGAGGCAGGGCAAGACCATCCTCATGTGCAGCCACCTGCTGGCCGACGTACAGGATGTGTGCGACCGGATTGCCATCCTGCACCAGGGCGAGCTGAAAGAGATGGGCCGGGTGGATAGCCTGCTGAAGGTCCGCGACGTGACGGAGTTCCGCGCCGCGGGCCTGAGCGCGGAGGCCCAGGAAGAGATCTGCGCGGTGATCCGGCGGCATCAAGGCAGCCTGCAAAGCGTGGGCAACCCGACCACCACCCTGGAGGAGTTGTTCGTGCGGGTGATCGAGGAGAGCGAGGCCCATCCCGGCCGCCGGCTCCGCGGATCGCAGTCCGGCGGACAGCAGTCCGGCGGACAATCATCGCCGTCCGACGGCCCGCCGTCGCCCTTAACCGGACAGTCGCAGTAGGCCATGGTTGTCGAGAACCTGCAAAACATGCCGGTGTGGGAGTGGCTGTTGGGCCCCGGGTGGTACCAGGGCGCGGCGTTTCGGCCGTGGCCGCTGGCCCTGCTCGTGCCGGCGGCGGTGCTGGCCGCGGCCTGGGCCGTATCGCGGCTGCGGCGGGGGCCGCTGGCGGTGAGCCCCGGGCGGGGCAGGCTCGTAAGCGCCGCTTTCTTCGGTATTCTGGCCACGCTGGGGCTGGCGGCAGGGCTCTGGGCGCTGGGGGCCGCCTTGGGCTGGCTCCCCGGGCTATGGGTCCCGGGACCGGAGCGGGCGGTGTTGAATCCCGTGGCGGAAGGCGTGCTGGACGGCCTGGCCTGGCTCCTGGGCCCCGGCTGGTTTCAGGGCAGCCTGTATCAATGGCTGCTGCTCCTGGCCTGCCTGCTCACGGCGACCTTCGTCGTCGGCTGGCTGGTGGCGGCAGTGCGGGGCGGACCCGGCTGGGCTACCGCCCGCAGCGGCCAGGTGCTCGTCGAGGCGTTGTGGGACCTGGTGCGGATCTCGCCCCGCCGCGTGTGGGCCTTGACTTGGCTGGCCGTGCGGGAATCGATTCGCCGCAAGGTCGTCGTGGTGTTCGTGGTGTTCGTAATCGTGGTCTTGTTCGCCGGGTGGTTCCTCAACCCGGGCAGCGACCAGCCGGTGCGGCTGTATATCGAAGTCGTGCTCACGGCGACGATCTACCTGGCCCTGGGCTTCGCGCTGATCCTCAGCGCGCTGAGCCTGCCGGCCGACCTGAAGGACCGCACTTTGCACACGGTGGTGACCAAGCCCGTGCGGAAGGTGGAGATCGTGCTGGGGCGGGTCTTGGGATTCGCGCTGGTGGGCACCGGGCTGTTGGCCGGAATGGGCACGATCAGCTATTTCTTCGTCGTCCGCGGCCTGGAACATCGGCACACGCTCACCGCGGCCGACCTGCACGAGGAACCGCTGCCGGGCAACCGCCCGCCCTTGCTCAAAGGGTTTACCAGCCGCAACCACCGGCATCAGCACGAGGTGACGATCGACCCCTCCGGCAGCGCGCAGGTGGAGATCAAGCAGGGCCACTGGCACGAGCTGCTGATCGATGGATCGGGCGACCGGGCGGTGTACAAGCTGGGGCCGCCGCAAGGGCTGCTGGTGGCCCGCGTGCCCATTTACGGCAAGCTCCGCTTCAAGACGGGCACCGGCCGCGATGCCGAGCGGGGCGTCAACGTGGGCGACGAGTGGACGTACCGCAGTTTCATCGCCGGCGGGACGGCGGCCGCCGCGGTGTGGACCTTCGAGGGCATCACGCCCGCGGAGTTCCCCCCCGCGATGTTCCCCGACGCCATTCCCGTGGAAATGACGATCGAGGTCTTCCGCACCCACAAGGGCGACATCGAGAAGCCGGTGGCGGGCAGCCTGTGGCTGCGGAACCCGGACACGGGCCGGAAGGCCGAGGTGCGAATCTTCGGGGCCAAGAAGTTCGCCACCGACGTGCAGTGGCTCCCGCGGACGCTGGAAGTGAAGGTGAAACCCGCGGAAACGGCGGCCCGGGCCGGCAAGCCTTCGGCCACCCGCTCGCGCCCGTCGGAAGCCCGTACGGAGAAGCTGGACCTGTTCCGCGACCTGGTTACCGAGGACGGGCGGCTGGAGATCGGAGTGCAGTGCCTCGAGGGGCAGCAGTACTTCGGCATGGCCCAGGCCGACCTGTACTTCCGCGCCCGCGACGCCTCGTTCGCCGGCAACTTCGTCAAAGGCTATCTCGGCATCTGGCTGCAAATGGTGCTGGTCCTGGCCCTGGGCGTGATGTTCAGCACGTTCGTCAGCGGCCCGGTGGCCCTGCTGGCCACGCTGGGCACGGTGACCGGCGGGATGTTCAGCGTGTACATCACCGAGCTGGCCACGGGGCGGGTCATCGGCGGCGGGCCGTTCGAGTCCTTCGTGCGCCTCCTCACGCAGCAGAACATGATCTCGGAGATGGAGCCGGGGTTGCAAACCAACGTGGCCCAGGTCAGCGACCACATCATGCAGGCCATGCTGTGGATCACCTCGGCGGTCCTACCGGCCTTCGACCATTACGACTTCGTCGATCACGTGGCCTACGGCTTCGACGTGGGCGGGGCGCTGTGCTGCCGGTGCATGCTCCAGGCAGCGGGCTTCCTGCTGCCGGCGGTCGTGGCCGGCTACTTCTTCCTGAAGATGCGCGAGGTGGGCCAATGACCGCCCCCGCACCAACCCGCGCCCGCGACCGCGCCTTTGCCCGCAAGCTGGTCTACCTGCTGCTCATCGCCGGGTTGCTGATGCCGCTGTTCTTGCTCAGCCAGCCGGCCACCCAGGGCACGAAGAGCGCCCCGGGCCAGCCGGGCGGCAAACTGGCCCGCCTCCGCGAGCAGTACCACCTCAGCCAGACCGAGCTGGGCCAGGTCGATCCCACCAGCGAGACCATCCGCCTGGCCACCCTCGGCATGCGCGGCGTGGCCGAGGATATCCTGTGGTGGAAGGCCAACAAGTTCCAGATGAAAAAGGACTGGACCAATCTCCGCGCCACGCTGGAGCAGATCAGCAAGCTCCAGCCGCATTCCATCGCCGTCTGGCGGTACCAGGCCTGGAACCTGTCCTACAACGTGTCGGTGGCCTTCGACGACTATCACGACAAGTATTACTGGGTCATCGAGGGGATCAAGTTTCTCGAGCGCGGCGTGCACTACAACGAGCACGAGCCGCAGTTGTGCTGGGACATGGGCTGGTTCATCTCGCAAAAGATCGGCCGGGCCGACGAGTCCCGCCTGTATCGCCGATTGTTCAAGCAAGACGACCAGTACCACGGGGCGCGGCCCATGGAGCTCCGCGACAACTGGCTGGTGGGCCAGGAGTGGTACCAGGAGGCGGCGCGGCGGGTCAGCCCCCGGCACCCGATCAAGAGCATGGCCCCGGTGGTTTTTTATTCCAACGGCCCCATGTGCCGCTTCTCGTATGCCGAGGCCTTGGAGAAGGAGGGCCGGTTCGAGGAGGTGGCGGCCCGGGCCTGGAAAGAGGCCGCCCGGCAATGGTATGAATTCGGCGCCCAGGAGATCGAAGCCTCGGAAGACCTCGCTTTGCGCCTGAACGACCAGGAGCAGTACGAGGAGACGGCCCGCCGGGCCGCCGCGGCGATCGACAAGCTGGCCCCCGGCTTGCGGACGAAGATCGGCCAGGAGAAATACGCCCGGCTGACGCCCAGCGAGCGGCGGGCCTGGGAGACGCCCCTGGAGAAGCGGATCGACGCGCAGCACGTTCTGGTGAACCAGATCGGCCCGCGCTTGGAGGTCACCAATGAAGAGATCGCCCGGCGGGTGACCGGCCCGCCGCGCCGCGAGGCCCTGGCCTTGGCCGGCGCGGCCCGGCACGCCGACGAAATGGCCGTCTACGTCCGCCGCGAGCGATCGAAGGTGAACTTCGATTACTGGCGGGTGCGGGCCGACATGGAACAGACCAAGGCGGCCTTGGCCGCCCGCAAGGCGATCTACGAGGCCGATCAGGCCTTCCACCAGGGCGACCTCGTCACCGCCCGCGCGGCCTACGACCGCGGACTGCACGGCTGGCGCGGACTGCTGGACCGCTACCCGGCCCTGAAAGACGACGTCAACACGGGCGAAGACCTGGCGCAAGACATCCGGCAGTACGAGAAATGCCTGGCCGGATTCGACCTCAGCCTGCCCAAGCCCTTCTTCCTCCAGGACGTTCTCGACAAGTACGGCCACCGGCGATAGGGAATGTAGCAGGCACACTCCGTGTGCCGTCCGCTGAAGCGGAAACAGGCATGGCGGACGGCACACGGCGTGTGCCTGCTGCTTTGGCGCGGCCCTTCGGCCGCCCCGGCCCGTTACCAGCTTACCGATTCCAGGAATCGCAGGCTGACGGGGATCTGCTCGACGACGGCCGGCGATTCGTCTTCGATCAAATAGTATTTCACCCCCACCGCTTGCGCCGCCTTCAGCAGGCTCGTCCAATCGATCTGGCCCGTGCCGATGGCCACGTCGTTCTCCAGCGCCGTGTGAGCGCTCATGTTCCCCAAGGGCACACCCTTGCGAAGGTCCTTCAGGTGCATCAGGAGCCAGCGCTGGGGATACTTTTCCAACAGCTTGACGGGGTCCTGGCCCGGCAACACCACCCACAGCACGTCCATTTGAAAGAAGACCGTTTTCGGATCGGTTTCGGCCGCCAGCAGGTCGAACAGCGTCCCTTGGCCGTGCGGCTGGAACTCGTAGCCGTGCGTGTGGTAGTAGAATCGCAGGCCGTGCTTGGCGAACACCGCCCCGGCCCGATTGAACACGGCCGCGGCGGCTCGGCAGGTCTTCTCATCGAAGGGGTCCTTGTGCGGGATCCACGCACAGCCGGCCTGCGGCAGGCCCAGCACCCGGGCCTCGCGGGCGGCGCCCGCCGGGTCGTCGCGGAGCCGGTCGTAACCGAAATGCGTGCCGACCGGCACCAGGCCCCGCCGATTGAGCTGGGCCTTGAACTCGGCCGGCGTCAGGCCGCCCAGCCCCGACACCTCGACGTACTTGAACCCGAAGGCCTTCGTTTTGTCCAGCACGGCCGCCACGCCCTCTTTATTCTGCATGTCGCGGAGGCTGTACAACACCAGGCCCGTCGGGCCTTTGAAACACGCACTCGTGCCGACCTCGCCGGCCGCCGCCGGGCGGTGGGCCAGAAGCGGCAATACCAAAACCATGGCCGCTGCTTGAAAGAACTTCGTCATCGGTCCTGTCTCCGAGGGTGAAAACGGTGCAACGCGCTCGTGCTGCAAGACGCAATCAGCATAGCAGGCCGCACCAGCAGACGCCAGACGTGTGGTCGTCGGCGGGCCGCCGCGGGTGGAATGATCCAATCGGAGAATCTTCAATGCTTAAATGTCCAATGTTCCATGGCCCGCGGGGCCCGCCGAGTCCTCATTGAACATTGAGCCTTCGAGCATTGCCGTGAAACCTTGGATTGACAGGCCGCAACAGCCCCCCCTACAATGTGTCAATGGTGGCCAGTCCCGCTCGTTTCTCGCTCGGAGAACAGGCCCATGCCGCCTCGTCTTCTTCCCGGTGCCGCCGCCCTGTGTTTGTTGTTGCGCACCGTTGCTATCGCGGACGGACCCCCGCGTAACGACCTTCACGGCGAGCCGGTGGCAGCGCCGATAAGCGACATATTCGAGCGGAGCTATCCCGCAGACATTGTTCGCCCAGAGCCCGCCGACGCCGAAATCCATGAGGTGCTGGCCGATCCCCGGAAATTTGCCGGCAAGAAGATTCGGATCGTGGGGACGATTGACTCGGGCTTCGAATATGCCCAGATGATCGACTCTCGCGGCAAGGGGCTGCGAATATGGCCGCGAACATTCTGGGTGCGAGATTTCATCAAGGCGGAGGGCCTGGAAAAGGAGTTCGGCGGCGCAAAGCAACAGAAGGAGTTCATAGGATATCTCGATTGGGGCGGGCATTTCGGGCATATGGGGGCTTGGCCCTACGAGTTCACCATTGTCGAAACCTACCCGGCCGGCGCCGATAAGGCCAGAAGAGCGGAAATCAAGGGGCGATACCTGAAGTTCCTGGAGGCACTTGGCACAAAGATTGCGATTCCTGACCTGCCACCGACGCCCGAGAGCCGCCGCGCGTGGCGGGCGTTGCAAGGAAGCTGGACCGTGACAGCCGTCCAGAACCAGGGGCAGGTGCCACATGGTGGAGTGGGCACGCGCTGGACTATCAACGGCGATCGACTCAAGACCGGTTCGCCGGGCCAGTGGTCGTGGGGGACATTGCGAATTGATCCCAATCGCACGCCGGCCGCCATCGATTTCTCTATGGCCGAGGCTCATGTAAGCACCGGGTTTATTTGCGGTCTTTTCTCCGTGGAAGGCGATAACCTGACGGTCTGTTGGTGCCCCAACCCATCACGCAGACCCAAGGCGTTTGCCGCCGACCACAATTCCTGGGCAACGCTGTTTACCCTAAAGCGCGATCCCGTGAACCTGGCGGCGCAAGCGATTGCCTCGAAGGAGCCCGCAGAGCCCGACGACCCCCAGGCAATCGCCGAGCTGCAAAAGAACAATGCCAGACTGGAACACGACGAACACGGGAACGTTGTCACCGTTATTTTGGGACACATCCCCGGAACGCCAAGGCGGGTTCCAACCGACGCGCAGCTTGCACGGCTGAGGAAACTGCACCACATCGAGGCCGTCGAGGTCTTGGAAAACGACGTGACGGACGCCGGCCTGGAGTGCCTCGCCAATTGCCCTCGGCTGGCTCGTTTACAACTGATCGGCAAAGGGATCACTGACGCCGGTTTAGAACACAAGGGGATCACTGACGCCGGCCTGGAACATATCGGCAAGCTGGCTCGGCTGGAATACCTCTCGCTCTCTCACACGAGCGTTACCGATGCCGGACTGGAACAACTGAAGGAATTGAAGGCGCTAAAGTCGCTCAGAATTTGGAACTCCGACCTCGCGGGCCCGGGTTTGGCGTTTCTCGGGAGACTAGCCGAACTTGAAGAACTCGATCTGTTCGGGTCAGACGTCACTGACGACGTCTTCAAGTACGCCGCTCAACTCCCGTTGTTGAAGGTCATGCGTCTCAACTGGACGAAGGTGGGCGACTCACAGGCCGCCTATCTCGAATCATGTACGAAGCTGGAGCACCTCGACCTGAGCGCGACACGCTTCGGCGACGCCGGAACGGCCCATCTAAGGAATCTCCATAGGTTGACGCGGTTGTGTCTGGGAGGCACAAAGGTAACCGACGCCGGGATGTCAAACCTTAGAGAACTAGGAACGCTTGAGACCCTTCAGCTCTACAGCACCCGCGTTGGCAACGTCGGCGTATCGCAACTGACGGGGCTAAAGAATCTAAGGAGCCTCTCGTTAGGAACCACGCGAGTCACCGACGTTGGCTTGACGTATCTCAGGGATTTGCCAAACCTCGAAAGCCTGGGGCTTGACGACTCGCCCATAACGAATGTAGGGGTCAAACGCTTGCAATCGTTTCCCAGCCTTGAGGAGTTGTTGCTAGCCCGCACTCGTGTTGACGACGACGGGTTGGAGTATCTGAAGTCGTTCCCCAAGCTCCACCGCGTAACTCTTAGCCGGCCGCGAGTCACACGAGAGGCGGCCCAGTCGCTGGCCGACGCGTTGCCTAAACTGTCGGTCTATTACGACAACCAATGGGTTGGGCCGAAGCATAGATAGGTTCCGGGGCGGGGGTCGCAGCCGGTTGCGGCCCCTGCCGGGATCGGCTGCGCGCGGGGTTTCGCAACCCGTGGTATCGTCGCCGCGCTCCTCAACCATCGGCTGATGCCCTGAATCCCTCCGGGATGGCTGGGGTTTGACTCGGGCCATCACGCCGGCGTTACAAGGCCGGCAACTTGGCGGGCTTTAGCCATTGGTCCCTGGCCAGGTGAAAACGATTGCATTCAGTTTTCGGGGTTCTTCCAAAGCGATTGCCAGTAGCGCTGGTCGGCCTGGAACACGTCGACGGCGTCGGTGGCCGGATCGAACCGTGCCGGGAAAATGCCGTAGCGCTTCATCTCGCGGACGTATTGACTATTGGGCCTGAAGCCGGGCCTGCCGAAGCGCGGCTCGGCCCCCAGCCGCTCTTTTCCCTGCTCGATTGCGGCCAGCAGTTGCCGGTAGTCGGCGTCGTGCCGGTCGCGGAAGACGTCGCCGCAGGTTTCAAAACCGCCCGCGGCCTTGGCCAACGGCCCCAGCACGAGCGGCGAGCACTCGGGGCGGCTGAAATTCAGCAGGATCTCGGCGCTGAAGCGGGCCGCGGGATCGTTTTCCAGAATGATCCGCTCGAAGGCCCCGTGCGGCTGCCGCCGCGCGCGGTTCCTGTCGGGAAACTCGTAGATCGTCGCCGTGATTGGCAGCGGCTTGGCGTTGGCGGCCCGAACGCGGGTATCTTGATGGCAACTGCCGCAGCGGCGCGTCAGCACGTCGCGCTTTTGCTGGAACACCGCGGCGACCGCCGCCAGGCTGTCGTTCTGCTGCGCGGCGTTGCGCAAGCCCGCATAGCTGCCGGCATAGGGCGCGCCGCTCTCGATCCACAGCCAAAGGGTCTGTCGCTCTTGCGGACTGGCATTTACGCCGTAATGGCTGCCGTCGACCTTCTTCAGCAGCGGGCTGGCGGCGCTGCCGATGCTGCGCGGCGGTTGATCGCCCAGGCCGTTCCGGCCGTCGGCCACCTGGCGGTATGCAAAGAGGCTGAAATAGGCGTGCGAGAAGCTAGGCCCCAAATCGCCCGTCAGGAGCACCTTGCCTTCGCGCCGGGCGTAGTTGTGGCACTCGACGCAGCGGCGATCGAGGATGGGCTGGATGTCGCGGGTGAAATCCAGCACGTCGGGGAAACCGGCGAAGGCTTGGATCGGGCTGGGCGGCCGGCGGAGGGCCGCCAGCCCGCCGGCGGCCGGGTTCCGCGGCGTCTCGGTGCGATGCTCGTGACAGCCCACGCAACCCAGCGTTTCGCCGGGCCGCACGCTCGACCAACTCTGCATGCGTTTCACGGAGAGGTCTTGGCCGTCCAGCGCCACGAAGAACACCTGGCGGTGCGCGGGCAGCTCGAAGAAGGCCGAGCCGTCTTCTTCCACTGGGACGACGCCCAACACGCGCTCCAGCGTAAAGGTGCCGCCCCAGGAGGTGAGGTCCTGCCCGCCGCTGAAGTTCACCTGCTTGGGCAGCGATTCCAGCACCAGCAGCTTCTTGACGTCGCCGCGGTTGACCCCGGGCAGATTGCGGCCGTGGTAGACGTCGGCCAGGATCATGCGGCCCACCGCCTCGCGCGGATCGCCGTGCGGCGCGACGACCGGCTCGCGGGGCCGGGCCATAACCGGCCGCGGCTCGTGAACCCCGCCCGCGCCCGAATGCGCGTACAACACCTGCTCACGGCCGCCGGCGTCCATCAGCACGATCTGCTTCTCGCGGGCCAGGAGGAAACAATCGGCGGAAAGGGGATAGGGGTCGCGCGTTAGCCGGCCCTGATGGATGGCCCGCGGCACGGAAAGGTCGTCCGGCCCGCGCTGCGGCCAGACGATCGTCGCCACGCCCGCGTGCTCGTTCACCCCGTGACCCGGCGAGAAGGAAGCCACCACCTGCTGCGTGCCGGGGATGGGCTTGGCGTCGATCATCACGATGCCGGGGTGCAGGTTGCCGTAGAAGACCGATTGCCCCGTGCCGTCCGGGTTCATCGTCCACAGGTGATGGAACTCGACCTGGCTGCGATCGACGTATTCCCAGCGGGTGTAGAGGATGCGGCCCTCGGGCATGACCCACGGCGTGTTGTCGTGCTCGGTGTTGGCCGAGATGGCGTGGATGTTGGCCCCCTGGGCGTCGCAACGGTGGATCACGCCCACCTGCGTCATCCAGCAGTTCACCCACCGCCGGCAACGGGTGGAAACGAAGGCCAGGTCGCCGTCGGGCAGGTAGGTGGGCTCGTAATCGTCGAACTCGCCCGCGGTGAGCGGCTTCAGCCCGCGGCCCTCGACGTCGATCTCGTACAAGTGGAAGAAGTCGGTTCCGGCCGGCCGGTAGGAGAACAGTATCTTCCGGCCGTCGTAGCTCACCTGCGGATCGCGGACCGAGCCGCCCCGGGCGTCCAATAGCAGCGTGACCGCGCCCGTGCGAAGGTTGAACTTAAAGAGCTTGCCGTCGTCGGGCCGGCCGTTGCCGGCGTAGGCCTTGTGCTGCTGGTCGTCGCAATAGTAACCGATGTTGGCGTACCAGTGCGGATCGTCGTAGCGGGAGCGGGTGCAGAAGACGATTTCATCAACGCCGCGCAAGGGCCCCGCCAAGGCCCGCGCCAGCAGCGCGGGGGCGCCGGCTTGAGCAGCCCCTACGGTCCGCCCCGTGGCCATCAGGCAGCCCACGGCAACGGCCAGTACGCCCACGTGCCGGCGCCAGACTCTGCTGGTGGAGCTCATGAAAACACCCGCGGCGTGAGGGGGCGAAATGTGAGAACTCTTCTTTGTCATCGACTACGCCGTGCCGGCGCTCAGTCTTATGTTACTCCCCTCTCCCTTTGGGAGAGGGGCTGGGGGTGAGGGCGGGTTGCCCGTCAAACTCCAGATCTATTCTTGGACAACCGCCTACTCCAGCCGACATCTGCCGGGCCGGTCGAACCACACTCAACCCCGGCACTCTACCACACCGTCACTGTGCCGGCAAGTTCGGCGTAGCGCGCCTTCACTCTCGCGGTAGACAAAATGGTTGGACCAGTCGCTCGCGTAGAGCGTGGATTATCCTAAAGGGTTGTCGGTTGCCAACCCTTTACGACAGAGCCACATACGGGAGGACTGGTCCAATGATTAAGAGTGTAGTTTACGTCGGGATGGATGTACACAAGGATTCGATCACAATCGCCGTAGCCCGCGGGGGGCGGAAGCCAGCGGAGAAGTGGCTGGCGATTCCCTACGACGTGGCGCGTTTGCTGAAGACTTTGAAAATGCTTGTCAAAAGCGGCGAGGTCTTGAAGGTCTGCTATGAGGCCGGTCCCATGGGGTTCGGGCTGCGCCGGCTATCGAGGATGACGACGGTTTTTTCATATCATCGGGTTTCAACCAACGTCCAAGAGACGAAAGAACAGGTCAAGGGCAACAGGCAGTACGCCCAAGAGAACGACATCGCGGTTCTCAATGAATACGGCGAATTCGGCAAGCGGCATCATGCCCATAAGCCAAGGAGCTCCTCCTCGACGGAAAGCGGACGACATCCGCCGAACCGGGCGAAGCCCATGGCGAAGTTTGTCTCGCGCCGCAGCCGAAGCCGCTTAGAAGGCGCCCTATGTACTCATCTCGCTCCGCGAGATGCAACCCCTCTCGCGGAGCGAGAGGGCTACGTACGCCGCTTCACCGCCGCCTCGAGGGCCTCGGCCACGGTCCGCAGGGCCTTGATCCGCGCATACAGCTTGCAATTGGCCTCGAGGATCGTCCAGGGGGCGGCGGGCGTGCTGGTGCGCTCGAGCATCTCGGCCACCGCCGGCTCGTAGAACTTGCGTTTCTCCCGGTTCCGCCAGTCTTCGGCGGTGATCTTCCACCGCTTAAACGGCATCGCTTCCCGCTCCTGGAAGCGGCGAAGCTGCTCCTGGGCGTCGATCTCCAGCCAGAACTTCACCAGCACCGTGCCGAAATCGAGCAACTGCCGCTCGAAGGCGTTGATCTCGTCGTAGGCCCGCCGCCACTCGGCCTCGGTGGCGAAGCCCTCGACCCGCTCGACCAGCACCCGGCCGTACCAGGTGCGATCGAAGATGGTAATGTGGCCGGCCTTGGGAATCTCCCGCCAGAACCGCCAGAGATAGGGCCGGGCCTTCTCCTCGGCCGTGGGCGCGGCGATGGGCACGACCTCGTAGCCCCGCGGGTCCAGGCCGCGGGTCAGCCGCTTGATGTTGCCGCCCTTGCCGCCCGCATCCCAGCCCTCGTAGGCGATAACGGCCGGCACCCGGGCCGTGTACAGCTCGTGTTCCGCCTTGAAGAGCCGCTTCTGCAGCTCGCCTAGCTGCTGCTCGTACTGGGCCCGATCCAGCGACAGGCTCAGGTCGACGCGCGCGAGGATGGCTGCCCGCGGTGCGGCCGGGGCGCTTTCACTCCCCTCGCCCTTTGGGAGAGGGGCTGGGGGTGAGGGCCCGTCGCTCGGTTCACCCGCCTGCGCTCCAGGGGCCGGGGCGCCTTCGCTCCCCTCGCCCGCGTGCCGTTGCGGCACGATTGGGAGAGGGGCCGGGGGTGAGGGCGGCTTGCGACGGGCCAACTCGGCCCGCACCGCCTCGACCACCGCCCGGAATACGGCAACCCGCGCCAGCCGGGCCTGACTGGCCGCGACGATCGTCCAGGGCGCCGGCCCGGTGCTCGTGGGGGCCAGCATTTCCTCGATGGCCTGGACCCACTCGTCGTATTGGCGATGCTGGCGGCGTTCGGGCTTGCCCACCCGCCACGCGGTGGCCCGACTCGCGCGGAGCCGCCGGAAACGCCGCTTCTGCTCGCGCTTGCTGATGTGCAGCCAGAACTTCACCAGCACCGCGCCCGAGTCGCTAAGCCCCTGCTCGAATTGCCGGATGTCTTGGTATGCCTGGCAGCACTGCTCGTGTGAAACCTCGCCCTCGACGCGGTCGGCCAGCACCCGGCCATACCAGGAGCGGTCGAAGATGGCCCATTGGCCGGCGGCGGGCAGATCGGTCCAGAACCGCCACATCCACGGCCGCAGCCGTGCGGCCTCGGTGGGCGGAGCCAGGGCATGCACCTTGAACCCCCGCGGATCGATGGCCTGGCTGAAGCGGTTGATGAGCGTGCCCTTGCCGGCGGCGTCCCAGCCCTCGAAGAGGACGATCACCGGGAGCGCGGCCGCCCGGGCCTCGCGCTGGCATTGGCCCAACTCGATCTCCAGCCCGGGAAAAACCTCCTCGTAATCCTCCTTTGAAAGCGACTGGTCGAGATCGATCTGTTCGAGCATGGCAATCACTCCGCGAATGATGGACCTGGGGCGGCGGTGCGTCGGAACTTCCGGGTGGCGAAAAACCCCCTTTATGCTAATGCATGATATCGGGCCAGGCAATCCCCACGCCGGGATTGGGTGCCACTGCTGGCTTGTCCAGCAGTGTGAAATGCACTGCTGGACAAGCCAGCAGTGGCACCCAAGACGTGCCCCAAAGGCCTCCTGGACCCCCGCCGGCCGCTGGCTACAATAGGGATATGTTAAACGGCCAAACGGACATTCTTCAGATTCGCCACTGCCCGCAGCTCCAGCACGCCACGCTGGTGCTCTCCTTCACCGGCTGGATGGACGGCGGCAACGTATCGACGGGCACGGTCGAGCGCCTGGTGCACTTGCTGGAGGCCCGGCCGATGGCCGAGATCGACCCGGAGCCGTTTTACATTTACAACTTTCCGGGCCCGATGGAAGTTACGGCCTTGTTCCGCCCCTTCGTCGAGGTCGAGGAGGGCGTGGTCAAGTCGATCGCCATGCCCAGCAACGTGTTCTACTGCCACGAGCCGGCCAACCTGATCCTGTTCGTGGGGAAGGAGCCGAACTTGCAGTGGCGGACGTTCGGGCAGTGCATTTTCGAGCTGGCCCGCAAGAGCGGCGTCGAGCGGATCCTGTTCGTGGGTTCGTTCGGCGGGGCGGTGCCGCACACCCGCGAGCCACGGCTGTACGTCTCCTCCTCCGACGCCGAGCTGGTGCCGGAAATGGAGAAATACGGCGTTCGCCGCAGCGGCTACGAGGGTCCCGGCTCGTTCACCAGTTACCTGATGACCCGCTCCCGCGCGGCCGGGTTACAAATGGTTTCGCTGGTGGCCGAGATCCCCGGCTACTTGCAGGGCACCAATCCGCTGTCGATCGAGGCGGTCACCCGCCGCCTGGCGAAGATCCTGCAACTGCCGTTGAAGCTGGATACCCTGCGGGTGGCCAGCACCGAATGGGAGTTGCAGGTCTCCAGCGTCGTCGAGAACGACAAGGAGCTGACCGAGAAGGTCCGCCGCATGGAACAGGAATACGACAACGACCTGCTGAAACTCGGCTCGGACGACGCGTGATGCTCCGCCCAGCAACGAACCGCACCGCAGCCGTTCACGGTATGGAAAGTAGCAGGCACACTCCGTGTGCCGTCCGCCATGCCTTATTCCGCTTCAGCATGCGGCACACGGAGTGTGCCTGCTACTTTCCATGCCGCAAGCAGTTGCTCGGGTGGCCAATTTTCGCACCGGCGGCCATGCTGGCCCTGGTGCTCCTTGGGGGGCTGGCCGCCCACGGCGTCCCGGCCGCCGCCGGCGCGGACCTCGACCCGGGCTTCAAGCCCGAGCTGGTGGCGGTCGAGCTCAGCGCCCGGGACGTGCGGCCCGGCGAGCCCGTGGCCCTCACGATCCGCTTCCGCAACGCGGGGATCCGGCCCGCGCGGGCTGATTACCACCTCTTCGTACACGTCGAAACGCCCGAAAAAGGCTGCCGCGAGATCATGATCAATGCCGATCACGCACCGTCGGAGCCGACCTCGCGGTGGGCGCCGGGCCAGGTCGTGGTCGATGGCCCACGGCTGTTGAGCTTCCCCGCCGAGCAGGCCGAGGGGTCGTACGCCCTGCACGTGGGTCTGTACGATTTCGGCGGCAGCGGGGGGCGGTTGCTGGATTACGGCGCGGGCCAGATCAGCGTCAGCCGGCAGGCGCCGCCGGCGGCGAGCCTTGGCCCGAAGCCGCTTTCGCGTGAGGAAGCCGCCCAGCGGCGGCGGGCCCTGGCGGCCCGCATTCCGCCCGCGGCACGGGTCCGGCTGGAGACGGCCGCCTGGCAGTTCGACCTGGATCGCACGGGCGGCGCGTGGTCGCTCTTGGACAAGGCCGGCGGCGTGCTGTGGACCTCGGACCCCACGCGGCCCGCCTTCGGCCAGATCGTGCTGGCTAGCGCCACCCGCACGGTCGCCTGGCCGATCGAGCGCTTCGAGCAGGTCGAGGCCGCCGCCGGCCGGCTGCGGCTGGTGGCCCGGCCCACCGTCGACGGCCAATCGGCCGGCTTGGCCGTGACCTTCTCGATCGAGCCGGTGACCGCCCCCGCCGGGCTGCGGCTGGCCTACCAATCGCAACACGACGGGCCCTGGCGGGTGGCGGCCGTCCGCCTGCTGGACCACGCCCTGGCCGTGACCGAGGACGATGCCGGCGCAGTCTACGTGCCGCACCGGCTGGGCATCGAGCTGCCCGCCGTTGCCGGCCTGCCCGCCGGCCAGTCGTGGCTCACCTACGACGACCTGTCGATGGCCATGTGCGGGGCGGTGAAGCAGGGCTCGGCGCTGCTGGTGAGCTGGGACGACGTGGACACGCGGCTGACGGTCGACACCGCCTGGCCGGACCTGCCGCAGGTGCCGGGCCGGCGGATGCGGAGCCTCTCGCTGGCCATCGACGCCCCGCAAGGCGCCTGTACGCTGTATCCGCTCGGCCCGGGCGGTTACGTGCATATCGCCCAGGCCTATCGCGGCGTGGCCAAGTCGAAGGGCTGGCGGCAGACGTGGTCCGAGAAACGCCGGCAGTATCCGGCGGTAGAACGCCTGCCGGGCGCGGCCGATTTCAAGCCCTTCGTGTTCTCACGGGTGGTGCCCGGCTCGCGGTTCAGCCCGGACGGAAAAGAGCACACCCACCTGGCGTTTACGTTCGAGGAGGCGGCCCGCGCGGCCGAGCATTGGCGGCGCGATCTCGAGATCGACCGGGCTTTCGTCGTGCTGGCCGGCTGGATCAACGGCGGCTACGACGTCCGCCATCCCGACGTGCTGCCGGCGGCGCCGGAGTGCGGCGGCAACCCGGCCCTGGCCGCCGCCGCCGCGCGCGTCAAGGCCTGCGGCTACCTGTTCGGACTGCACGACAACTACCTGGACATGTACGCCGGCGCAGCCTCCTTCGACCGGAAGTGGTTGAGCAAGGACGCCCGCGGCGAGCCGAAAAAAGGCGGTAACTGGAACGGCGGCCAGGCCTGGCAGGTGTGCGCCGCCGAGCAGGTTGCACTGGCCGCCCGGAAGGATACCAATCTGCCCAAGATCGCCGAGCTGTTCCAGCCGAGCATTTATTTCATTGATACGGTGCTGGCCTGCGGGCTGGCCACCTGCCAAGACCCCGCCCACCCCACTACCCGGCTGGACGATTTGCGCTGGAAGACCAAGCTGTGCCTCCTGGCCAAACAGTATTTCGGGCTGCTGGGCAGCGAGGAAGGCCGCGAATGGGCCGTGCCCTGCGTCGATTATTTCGAGGGCCTCCTCAGCCACCAGACCCAATCGCCGCCGGGCAGCGTGATCCCCATGTTCCCGCTGGTCTACAACGATTGCGTGCAACTGATGACGCACCAGGGCGACCGCATCGGACCGGGCGACGAGAAGAAGATGGCCGACCACGTCTTGCTGGCCCAAATGCCGGTGTTCGCGCTGGGCGAGCACCTGTATTGGACCCGGCCGGGCAGCCGCGCGGTGCGGATCATGCCCCTGCCGCCGCGGGTCAAGGAGTTGGGCCCGCGCAGGTTCGAGATCACCTACCGCTTCAGCGTCGAGCAGCCGGCGGCGGGCGATTACACGATGTTCGTGCACTTTGCGCAGCAGGCCCCCGGGCGGCCGGAGCGGATCGTGTACCAGAACGATCACGCCCCCCACACGCCCACCTCGCGCTGGCCGGTGGGGATCGTCGACGACGGGCCGTACAGCGTCGAGGTGCCGGCGGGGTTCGACGAGCCGGCCGCGATCCGTTTGGGTTTCCTCGATCACGGCGAGCGGATCGCCCTGGCCCGCCTGGCCCAGGAGCAACGCAGCTACCACGTGGGAACGATCGCCGCCACGGGGCCGGCGGTCCGCTTTCGCCCTGCCGTGGTCAAAGCCTCGACCGAACTCTGGTCCCGCGGCGAGCAGGGCTGGGGCCGCGACCTGTGCGCGACGGATCGGGTCGTCAAGAATGCCTGGGAAGTCCTCAGCCCGCTGAACCAGATCGCCGCCGATACGCCCATGTCGGACCACGAGTTCCTGTCCGCCGACCGGCTCTTGCAGCGGACCCGCTTCGGCGAGATGTCGATCACGGTGACGTTCGACAAGCCGGCCCGCATCGGCGACAACCGCATTCCGCCCTACGGCTTCCTGGTGAAGAGCCCGCGATACATCGCCTTCTGCGCACTGCGCTACAACGGCGTGGATTACCGCTCGCCGGCCCTGTTCACGGTGCGAAGCCTCGACGGCCGCCCCATCGCCGAATCGCTCAAGGTGCGGATCTACCACGGCTTCGGCGAGCCGAAGATCCGCCTCTTCGGCAAGGATCTCGAAGTGGAGCGGGAAGAGATCGTGCGGATCAAGTGATACCGTACCGTGCGGCTCGCCGCCCGTGCCCTGGCCGGCCGGCTCGGGTGAGTTGGCACGGTCGGCGGTCGGCCGGCGGTATCACGGCGTTTCTAGTTGCCAATCATCGCCCCGCCGGCACAAGGCCGGCGGTGGCGTTCACAGTTTGAGCGATTAACACGCTCCTAACTTCCTTCTCGCCGCACGCTTATAATCGCGAGCATTTCGGAAAAACTGAGCCGCTTTTGCTCCTCCAGCCCGTTGCGGTCTTGGCGGTCAGGCGTAGAATGAACGGCAATGGATCGCGCCCGTGTGGGTCCTCGGTTGTCGTGCGGCCAGGCGCCGTGCCAGCCGGGAAGCGGTCAGGAGACCGTCATGTCGGCGTCCTTTTCCGATCGGTCCGGCAAGTCGTATAGCCACAGAACGCTCAACGGCCTGGGCGAGATTCTGACGCGCCCCGCACCGGCTACGATCAACGACGAAGACGTCTACGATGTCGCCGAGACGGACGGCGCAGGAGCCGCCGAGCCCGCAAGCGCCGCCCCGGCCTCCAAGGTCGCAGCGCCGCGGCCGGCGACGGGTGATAACGGATCGGCGCACTTCCTGAAACGGCTGCTCGCGAAGCCGCCGGAGGTCGCGAAGGCGCCGCAGGTCGCCGAGCAGCGCATGCCCGATCCCGACGATCCGCGCGTGGTGCGGGTGGTTCGCACTATCATCGCCGAGGCCTTGAAACGCGGCGCGTCACGGATCCTGATCTTGCCCAGCGCTGGGAGTGTGAAGGTGGCATACCGCATCCAGGAGGTTGTCTGTCCTTGCCCCGACCTTCCTCGTCAATTCCATTATCCTGTGCTCGCCAGGCTGATGAGCATGGCCAATTTGTACGGCGTGATCAAGATCGTGGCCGGGCAGCGGGAGGAGAAACTGCACGTGGCGTTCCAGGCGGCCAGGCACGGCTTATCGGCCGTGCTGGAGCTTACGCCGGATGCCTCGATCGCCGAGACCGCGCGAGCGGAGGCGACCGCACTGGGCCACCGCTACGTGGCCCTGGACGGCTCGCAGTCGCCCTCCGCAGCGGCTTTGGCGACGGTAGACGCCGATGTGGCCCGGGAAGAACGGCTTGTCCCGCTGGCCGTGGAAGGCCTCGCCTTGTTCGTGGTCATGGCGCATCCGCCGACGCCGCAGACTATGCGTCGGCTCGGGCTGCGGCTGAAACGCCCCTTAGTGGTGATGCTGGCGCCGGAGGGCGCGCTAAGCGCCGCGATCGAGCGGCACTATGGACCTTCGGACCCGGAGCTGGTCGACGCGGCCTTGTGGAAAGTCAACGACGACGCGGAGCGGACGATGGGCAACGGCTCGTCGGCCTTGGTCCGACTGCCCAAGCTTACCGACGGGCCGTGGCACCAGGCAGCCAGGCCGCTCGTCGAGCACCTCCGCACGGTCTTCAGCGCGCGGATGTTCGAGCTATTCGAGGGGATCGCCCTGGGGGGAAAACTCTGCGAGCAGGACCCCGCTTCCGCAACGCTGCGGAGCGTCTTGCCGCACGCGCACCTCGCGGCCGGCATGCCCCCGGCGGCGCGGCGCTATATCGAGACCAAGGTTTCCGCGCTCCGCACGGCGATCGCCGCGCGCCTCGAGGAGTTCCTGGAGAAGGACGCACTGGCCAAGGCCTTGGCCATGAGCTACGGCCAATACCTGGCCTGTTGCATGCTGGCCCAGGGGCGCGCGGTCTCCATCGATCCGGCGGCCAATCGGGAGGCTGGCATCAACTTCGCCTACGGACTGGTGGTCCGCTCCTTTGCCGCAATCGAATCGAACGGGGCGTTGCTAGGCTTCCTGGCCCAGCATGCCGGCGAGCTTTCGCGGCGGGTCGCCGCGCTGCTGGGGGACCCGACCTTGGTACGCGATCCGGTCGCCGCGCGGTCGTGGCTGGCGCGGCTGGCGCGGCAGACGACGGCTGACGACCCGCTCGATCTCGACAGCGCCCCCATCGTTCACCTGCTGGAGCTGCTGGTCGCCGACGCGGTCCAGGTGCGGGCCTCGGGCATGGCGCTGGTGCCGCACGAGGACCGCGTGGAGGTGGCACTGCGGATTCAGACTGCCGTCTACCGGCGTGAGGGCGTGGCCCTGCACCGCCTGTACCCGCTCCTGGCCCGCTTGAGAATGTTGGCCGACGCGAGCGGCCGGCTGTCGCTTCAGGTTGGCGGAAAGGAGCGGCGACTGTGCGTAAGACTGCAACCGACGGAGCAGGGCCTTTCCGCGGTGATCGATATCCTGCCGGACACGTCGGCCGCCGAGATTTGCAGAGCGCAAGCGGTGCAAGCGGGCTACGCGGTGGCGCAACTGGAAGACCTCAAGATTCCCCAGGCCCTGTTGCGCCTGGTGCCCAAGGCTGTGGCCCGCAAGAAGACCGTATTGCCGCTCGAAGCCCGGGGCGGAAGGTTGACGGTGGTCGTGGCCGCACCGCCCACCGCTTGCACCCTGGAAGACTTGCGTCTGACCTTCAACAACCCGCTCTGCGTAGCAATGGCGCCTGAGGACGAGATCCACGCCGCGATCTACCGCCACTACCATCCGGCGCCGTCGGAGCCGGTTCCTTCGCCGACGGCCTTGACGTTGCTTGCCCGGAAGTGAATGGCGCGTCTTCAGCCGCCGGCGTGGGCAGGTGCGCGCTGCGGCGCTGTAATGGGCAAGCCGCGGCCACCACTGCGGCCAGGCATCCGAATCGTGTGCTCCCCGCAGCACCGGGCAGGGCGGCTGCCGGCCGTCATGGCCCAACTCCGCAAAGACGACCGGACGGCCCTCCTGCCGACGCCGGACCGAGTGGGCAAGCCCGCCGTGCTAAGGATCGTCGAGGCGGCGCTGGCCGACCGCGATCCCCCGGCGGCACGCGGCCGGCGCGCGGCTGGCGTCCATGCTGAGCATCGGCTGGAAGAGCGCGAGGGGAAATGCTTTGAAGCCCAGGCGCGCACGGTCAGATCGAAATGGGGCCGGGTGGGCTCGCTGGCGGTTCGCTGCCGGACGGTGCTTGCTGTTCGGGGAAGCGCGCGCCGATGCTGAAGCAACGTTCGCCGATCCGCTCGCAACGGACAATTTCGATCAGGCGCGACCTTCCATCTGACAGCACGACTTGCAACCGCTCCTTGGGATAAAGGACCTCGCCGTGTAGCAGTCCAACTCCGCCGCGTCCGATGTCGGTGAGGTACACGGCGAACCACGCGCGGGCGCGAGGCAGACTGGGCAGCGTCTGCCGGTGCTCCAAGGCGACAAGATTGTACTTGTTGCGGCAGCGCAGGCGCGGAAAACGGCGTTTGCACCCAGGAATAAAGGGGGCCGCTCCCTGTAGTTCAAAGTTGTCGCGCAAGGCGGCAGGCAGTCCTACGGAGCAGGGAAGCCGCTTAATCTGGTCTACCGTTGGCACTGTTTCAGCGTGGCAATCCAACATTGGCAAATTTCCTCATCAAAGCCACGGCCCGACTCGCGGTCCATATATTCCAGTACGTCCTTGGTACTAGCGCCCTTCCGATACGGGCGGTCGCGCGTAAGCGCATCGTACACATCGGCCACGGCACAAATCCGCCCCCATTCGTGGATCTCTTTGCCCACCAGGCCAACAGGATAGCCACGGCCGTCGTAGCGCTCGTGGTGCTGGTAGATCATCATGAGCTGTCCCCAACTGCGATCCGCTCGCATACAGAGCTCCTCGAAACCGCGCACTGGGTGCTGGCGGATCACCTCCTTCTCGTCTTGGGTGAGCCGCGTCGCCTTGTTCAACAATTTGGCCGGAATGTAGCACTTGCCGACATCGTGCAACAACGCCCCCTGGGCGATCTCCATGAGTTGGGCGTGGTCGCGGATGCCGTAGGCCTCGGCAAGCACGATACAGAATGTGCTAACATTGGTGATGTGCGTGAACGTAGAATAGTCGTGCGTCATTACCGTGAGCAGGTCGTCGAGGATATTCTTCCGGTCGCAGACCAAGGTGACCATGTCCCGCCCCAGGTCGCCGCTGACGTTCAACACGCCATCAACGTCCCCCTTTTCCAGCGATGCCATAAGAACGGCGCGAGTAGCGTCCTTAAGAACGCAATAGCGCTCCTTGGCCGCAATCGTCTCGTCGGCCAGCACGTGGTTTCGCAAGTGCTCGCAGTACTGCTGGGCCTCCGAGGATCGCGTGTAGAGCGTCGTGACGCTCGCATCCAGCAGGTGCTGGAGGTCGCCTGGCTCTAGTGGAACGTGTTTTTTTCGGTACAGACGCGGCGGTCTGTTATTCGATGACCAAAGGTACAAATCAAAGGAGATTTCCTCTTGCGCTTGCAGCGTCGTGATCGCCACAGGCACCAGTCCGCGGGAATCGACCGCCATTTCCGTGCTGATGGCTTGCATGACTCTATACCATAGAAAAGTAGTTGCTGGCGGAGGCCTCAATCGCCTCTCGACTTAACCGCGGCGGTTCGCCGAGATAGTCGCAATACACCTCTATCTGGTGAAGCAGGTCGCGGGGATGGCAGAACCGCATGGCGCGGGGCGCCCTCCGATAACAATGCTCGATAAGGTAGTCGAGATCTTCCGGCGCATACGCCATCCCGGCCTTGGCCGCCTGTGCCGTGAACAGCTTGCGGAACTGATCTTCCGAGGGGTCGCCCACGTCGATCTTATAGGGAATCCGTCGCAGAAAGGCTTCGTCCACCAGCTCGCGGGGCTCAAGATTCGTGGAAAAGACCACGAACTGGTTGAAAGGCACCTGGATTTTGCGACCGCTGGCCACGGTAAGAAAATCGTAGCGTTTTTCCAACGGAACGATCCAGCGGTTGAGTAGCTCGGCGGGTGCGACTCGCTGACGGCCGAAATCGTCGATGACGAGCGTACCGCAGTTGCTCTTCAATTGCATAGGCGCTTCGCTAATGCCGCTGTGGTCTTCCGTGCGAATTTCCAGGCTTTCCAGCGTCAACTCGCCCCCCACGACTATCGTGGGGCGTTGGATGCGCACCCACCGCTGGTCGATTTTGTCGTTCTCCATAACGCTGCTCCCCTCGCTCATCGGCAACAGTACGTGCCTCGACGGATCGTAGAGGCGAATGATTTCGCCGAAGGCGTTTAACGCCCGCGGGATCCAAATGCTCAGCCCGTACGCCTGGGTGATCCGTTCGGCGATACAGGTCTTGCCGTTGCCGGGCGCGCCGTACAGAAACAGCCCTTGCCCCGAGCGGACGGCCAGGCCGACTCTGCGCAGCATTTCGTCACTCAAGGTGAGGTCGCTGAAGGCCTTTCTCACATCTGCCGGTTGCACGTTCAGGCGATGAATGGACTGGGCCGCCACCGCAGCGGCATAGTCCCTAAGATTCACCGGTGCAGCTCCGAAATAGGTGCATTGCTCCGCGCAGCGGCGGCCGCGAGCACTGCCTTGTTCGGTGAGTTCATGCACGTAGTCGTGCAGAGAACAAGTGCTCTTATGTACCAGCAGCCGATGCTCCTTCATCTTGCTCAGAAGCTTCTCGACAACGTTGAAAGGCAGGGCTACCTGCCGCGCAATCTCGGCCCCCGATGCCGTTCGGGGCTGAAGCAGATATTTCAGAACCAACGATTCGACTTCGCTCTCTGTCAGACCCGCCTCCTCGAGCGAGCGTGGCGCCATCGGCAGGAACTTTCCTTGCGGTGCCGTCACAGGACTGGCGGCGGCTCCAGGCGCAAGGCTCGCACGTCGTTGTCCCAGTTCCTGGCCCCGAGAGGGCGGAATGCCGCCCGCTTCCCGCGCGCCGATCCCTTCCGGATCGCCAGTTGCTGTGGCCCCCAAGGGATCAGCATCCAGAACCTCGGCTATTTGCTGCCGGAGATCATCCAGCACATTTTCTTCGGAGACGTTGCTCGTGGGAGACATACTCGCTCCACTCTTTTCGTGCCGCTCCCGGCATTCCTTGCCTGGTTCACGCGCGGGTAAGTTGCGTTCGGTATTGCTGGGCCGTCAAGCCGCGGGCAGCCGAAGCTCTTAGAATTTGTCATTGCTTGCCCTCCATAAAGCAATAGGGTTTCCCCGACTCCGATCAAGCAGATTTGGCACCAGGGTGGGTGGTTTTTTGGGGGGGTTGGTACCGACTGTGCCGTTTTTGTGTGATAGTCGATGGCAGCGCCGCAAATCGCCGAGCCAAGCAGAGATGGTCCTTCCAAAAACTCATCCGAGTTGTGCAAGGAACGGCAAGCGTGGATTGGTTGGCATGGTAGGGATTGTCCTACGCCTATGGCGACCCATGACAGTTGGGGGTGTTACGGCCCGTTTGCCAGGCCCCAATTGGTGTTCTAAGCTTCACTGCGGCGATCTGACACGAGTGTGGCAAAAGGGACCATTTAGCGGTGGGGGGTTTTATGCAGGCTGCCAAAGACGTCATTACAACGGCTATCGTTGCCATCGGACCGGATAGGGGCGTCCGGCGGAATGTCAAAGGGTATTATGGTCATTCAACGAACGGCAGCGTTGAATACGCCGTAGTGCTCGCAATGGTATGCGTCTCGGCCTTGGCTTCTGCCGCAGGTCCTGGAAGGACGATTTGTGCGAGGATTCAGAACTCCAACTATGCTTTGTCGTCCGGCGCTCGCCAGCCTGCGTTGACCGAGGATGCCGCCAGGTTGGACCACACACCGGCCTCCAACCTGATTTTCGTGACGGCCAACCCGCCCGGCCAATACACCACCATTGCCATCCGGGTCCTGATACTCGGCGGCCTTTTCGGGGTGGCCTGCTTCCTCGGGTGGCGTTGGCAACAGCGACGCTCTCGGATCGCGGTGATAGCTCCCAACAGGATCGCGGACTTGCGAATCGTGGAGACGGAAATCAAGCTTTTCGAAAAGCGGCAAGACCTCTTGAGGATGCTCCACTCCAACGTCGACCTTCTGGCAGGGAACGAAATCGCGGTCCGACATCTGTTGACGCCGAATCCAGTCATGGTTTCGCCGGAGACCAGCGTCCACGACGTCGCACTGCTCATGGAAGGCAACCGAGTGCACCATATCCTGGTATGCGGCATGGGGCGGGAACTGCTCGGTGTGATCAGCGACCGCGATGTACGCGGGCGTTCCGGTCGTACCGCTCAGCAGATAATGACCCCCAAACCGAACTTTGTTTTACCCGATACGCCGCTCGGGATAGCGATCACGCACCTCGTTGCCGGCCAGATTTCCTGTCTGCCCGTCGTCCATGCCGGGCACGTGTGCGGCATCCTCACCAGCACTGACTTGATGCTGGTCGCCCAGGCCTTTCTTCAGGTATGGCTAGGGCTCCGACAGAAGCCTGGTCCCACGGATGACAGCGCATATTCCGGGCTTGGGAACGACGATGGGGTGGAGGACGTAGGTTGCCCCGCAGTCGGGCATTAGAGACGCTTCTCGGTCCCCCTGCGGACCAGGAATCGAACCGTCAAGTACAGAGGGACGTTCAAAGTCGCAGCGGCCGATCCCGTCGCCATGGATCCTCTGCCGGAATGGGTCGAAGGACGGCTTCACGGTAAAGAAATGAAGGCGCGACTGACACCGGCAACACGTAGCGTAGGCGGTTTCGGTAAGCGAACCTGACGAGCGAGTGGAGGTGTGGCCATGACCGGTTCGATGGAACTGACTGAGTTGGAGATCCAAAGAGTCTGTGGTATCCTTGAGCGGGAGGCATGGAAATGCGAAAAGCGGCACATCGGACGGTTTCCGTTTCCAACGAACGTCTACCTCGCGCCGTATAAGGGCGACAAACTGCCCGGCCAAGGCGAGTTCGTCCGGGTGCACTGCCACGACCTCTCCACCGGCGGCTTCTCATTCTACGCGAAGACGCAGCCGGATTTCCAGTTTGCGGTCGTTCGCATGGGTCACGCGCCGGATTCGATCACCATGTTGGTGTGTGTCACGCATTTCACGCCCTATAACGGCCAGACGAAGGAATACCTTGTGGGCTGCCAGTTCCTGCGAAGGGTGGTAACGCCGGCATAAGATCGCAAAGCCCGTCACCGGCTGCCTTCGACCCGTCAACTTCGGGTGAGCTGGCAGGGATGACGTGGAGGTGGAGCAGGGGCGTCTCGCCGCCATGCGCCCAAGAGCCGCCACCTTGGCCGATGACATGCCAAGACCCGCCCTCGATTCGATTCGGAGGCAGGTGACACGAAAACGCCGGCCGGTTTTTCTGCGCTAGTGGCTTATCGAGTTTGCAATCATCGTAAACGCCGTGCTGGCGTTCGTGCCGATCGACGTAATCGCCGTCAGGCACGCGACCACGATCAACGACAGCATCACGGCATACTCGACCGCGGTGGGACCGTCTTCCGAAACAAGGAACCGACGCAAATTTAGAGCAAGCGGGCGCATGAGCGTTCCTCCCTTCCAGTGTCGGGCCGACCGAACTGATCTGGAATAAAAGGGGGACTTGGGCCTCTTCGGATATCCCGCCGGCGCGAACGCGCCGGCGGTGCCTGGTGAGGTCGGCGTCGACGAGTTTTTCCCCGTTCTGGTAAAGGATGGCCCGCTTGGGCTCCTGGAAGACGATGTTATCCCGCGGATATCCGGCCTTGAACTTCGCCTTTACCTTTTTTTCGAGGTCGTCGTCGGTGTCCTTGGCCTCCCACAGTCCGTAGCGCAGCACTTGACTCAGCGAATCGACGATGGCTCCGTCCGGCTCGAGCGGTTTCTTCCCTTTTCGCTTGAGTTGGTATTCGGGCACCAGTGTGCGGCCGGCCTGCCGCGCACATTGTTCCAGAAGGGCCTGGAAGGCCGATCTGACGGCCCCCTCGTGCTTGACGCCGAGCCGTTCAAACTGCCCAAGCACCTCGTAGTAGGCCTTGACGGCCTTGTTCGTGGGTTTGAGGTTCAGCGGGGCCATAAGAGCACCACGATTTCAATGCCCCATCGGAGAAGACCGGCGTCCGTATCCCATCGCGGCGTGCTCGCCGGGAACTGCAATTTATTCGCGTGATTCTAGGCGGGGCGGCTTCAAGTTGCAAGGCGGCCTACTGGTCGGTCGCGGAGAGGTTCAAGGAGCCGCTTGACGCACGGGGCCGGGCGAAGTATCAAGATAGGGTCGCGTTATCCCGGAGAAAGTCGGCGTCCGCGCCGTCTTCCGTTCCTTTCACCACCTTGGAGGCCCTGACGATGAAATCCCAGTGGTTGCGTTGGCTGTGTTCGGCGGCGTGGGTTGCCGTGGCCCTGGGCGGAATTGCCCGCCAAGCGGCCGCCCGGCAGGAGGCCCTGCTCAACGTCAGCGGAGGGCAGGTTCCCAACGATACGGGCAGCGACGGCGGCACGAAAATGACCATCGAGAACTGCCCGCAACTCGGCGGCCAGGCCCTGAAGGTGGTCTTCGCCGCCGGCGACAGTTTCGGCGATCGGATGGCCAAAGTGCCGAATTGGAAGCCGTTTGTCGCCCTGCAATTCGAGGCTTTCAATCCCGCCGCGGGTAACGTGCGGCTCGTGCTGACGGTCAAGCACCGGCGGACCACGAGCTACGCCACACGGGTGGACATGCCCACCGTGCTGAAGCCGGGCAAGAATGCGATCAAGATCGGCATCGACGAGCTGCTGAACGTCAACGGCACGGCCCCCGACCTGTCGGAGGTGGGCAAGTGGTACCTGGCCTGCGAGGAGGGCCAGACGCCGACGGTGTATTTCGGCGACCTGTGGCTGGTGGGCGACAATTCTCCCGCGGCGGCGGGTGCGGCCAGCGGCAGTTCTCCCGCGGGCGCTAGTGCTGCGGGCATCGCGGCCGGCCCGGCGACGGGCTTCAGGATCACCGGCATGATCGGGGGGCAGGTGGTGGATCTGACGGCCACGCCGCAAGTTGCGGCGGGCGGGGCTTCGACGCCGCAATCGCGCGGGTCAACCCCTGGCGAACTGGGGTTAGCGGCCGGCCCGGCCGGCCCGGCCGGTGCTTTGCGGCGCGGGTCGGTCGCCGGCGGCGATCCGGCGCGACTGGCGCGCATCCGGGCTGCCACCATGCCAGTCGTCACCAAGCCCACGCTGTTCGACACGCCCGAGGCCGACGCCGTCTGCTCGGCCCTGGAGGTCTTCCCGGCCGACAACCCCTGGAACGCGGTGGTCTCCGACTGGCCGCTGCATCCGAACTCGAAGAACATTATCGCTTCGATCGGGCCGGGCAAGGCGTTGCGTTACAACGACGACATGGGCTTCGTGATCGTCCCGCCCGGCCAGCGGCGGGTGGCGGTGAAGATCGTGGGCTATCCGGGTGAGTCGGACCCCGGGCCGTATCCCGTGCCGGACAACATGCCCATCGAGGGCTGGCCGTCGAACTTCCAGCGGAATCCGGCTTCCAAGGCCCAGACGCTGGACGACGTGCAGCGCGACGTTCTGAACCAGAACAGCGACCGGCACGCCGTGGTGGTCGATCCGGTCAATCGCATGTTGTACGAATTCTACCAGGCGAAAAAGACGGCGGCGGGTTGGCAGGCGGCCCAAGCCTCGGTGTTCGATCTGAAGACGAACAAGCTCCGGCCGGACGGCTGGACCTCGACCGACGCGGCGGGCCTGCCCATCTTTCCGGCCGCGGTCCGCTACGACGAGCTCCAGCGGGGACTGGTCGAGCACGCCATGCGGGTGACGGTGGTCAAGACGCGGCGGGCCTACGTCGCCCCCGCCACGCACTTCGCCAGCTCGCGCACCGACGAGAACCTGCCGCGGATGGGCGAGCGCATCCGGCTGCGGCAGGATTTCGACTGCTCGGGCTATTCGGCCCCGGTGCGGGCCATCCTGTTGGGACTGAAGAAGTACGGCATGTTCGTGGCCGACAACGGCATCGACTGGGCCATTTCCGTGACCCCCGATCCCCGCATTCCCGTGTTGCACGATGAGCTGCGGAAGGTCAAAGGCGCGAATTTTGAAGTAGTCGTCCCGCCGCAGTGATTTTACCGGCCGATCCTTAGCCAGGATTATTCACCAATCGTTCGTAGTGACCGCATTCATGCGGTCCTCGACCTGTTCACACTCTCCAGACCCGATAAATCGGGTCACTACGAGCCTCGGTGAACAATCCCGGTTAGCCAGGCGCCGCGGGCCAGAACGCCCAGGAACACCAGCCAGCCGGCTTCCAGCACGACGGCCAGGGCCAAGAGCCAGCGGGCACCTGGCCCGGGCGGCCGCTGCGGCGGACGGTTGGCGCCGGCACTCAGCCAGGCCTGCTCCGCGCGGGCCGGCGGGGCGGCGCCGGCACTGCTGGACAAGCCAGCAGTGGCACGTGGGGCCCGCGGCGGGGTGGTGCGTTTCGGACGCCGGGCCATTTCGCACCTTATCAGAGCGGATGGTGGGGCTCGCTCGGGCTCGACCCACCCCACGAGGGCGACCCACCTACGTGTTTCCGCCTTCCGCCTTCCCCTTTCCGCCTTCCGCCCTGCATCATTCGGTTTCCGGGATCACGATGCGGAAGTCGCGGCGGAACGCGGCCTCGAAATCGTAGACGTTCTCGAAATCCTCGCGGCGGTCCTGCGGCGTCTTCCGCATCCGGCCCACGCGGATCAAGTTGAAGACGATCTCGCCGAAGTCGCCCGTAGTATGCAGGCCCCAATTGTTCAGCACCATTTTGGCCATGTAGCCGTATTGTTCCAGGGCGAAGCGGCGGATGGCCTCACACAGCTCCTGGCCGGTGACGTGGCGCTGCGGGCCGGTCTCTTCCTCCGCGCCGGCCGGCTCGATCGGCTCGCTGGGGCTCTCGGCCCCCATCTCCAGCACGTTGTGGGCGTAGTGCAGGGCCTCGAACACGAAGCGGTAGGCGTCTGCCGAATAGCGCCGGTCTTCTTGCAGCAGTTGGATGATCGCGGGGTCGAACATTCCTGCGGCTCTCAGGTCTCCACCGCCGGGCTCTCGGCGGCGGGCGGGGCGTTGTCCGCCGGCGCCAGCGGCAACTCCTTCTGCTCGTACAGCTCGAACTCGTAGCGGAGGCAGCATTTCAGCCGCCCGCAACGGCCGGAAATCTTCGTCGGGTCCAACGTCGCCTTTTGCAGCTTGGCCATTTTCATGGAGACGGGCGGCATCTGCACCAGGTGCGTATTGCAGCAGACGGGCACGCCGCAATCGCCGTAATCGGCCAGCAGCTTGGCTTCGTCGCGGACCCCGATCTGCCGCATCTCGATGCGGGTCTGGAACTCGCCGGCCAGCAGCTTGACCAACTCCCGGAAATCCACACGGTTCTCGGCCAGGTAATAGACGACCACCCGCTCGCCGCCGAAAATGTGCTCGATGTCGACCAATTGCATCGCCAACTCCAGTTGGCGGACGTAGCGATGGCAAACCTCCAGCTCGCGGCCGGCCAGCTCCTTCATGCGGGCCAGCTCGCGGAGGTCTTCGGCCGTCATTTCGCGAAAGATCTGCCCCTCGGCGGGGTCCTTCAGGCAGCCCAGCGCCACCTCCGACACGTCGCACAGCACCTCGCCGTCTTCCAGGCCGCGGTCGGTGCGGGCAATGACCCGCATGCCACGCCGGAACGTGGCGTTGCCATGGGCGGCAAACACCCCCAGCAAGCGCATCACCCCATAGCGAACCACGTAACTGGCCACTCGGCAACCACCCGGACCCGGAAAAAGTTGAATTCTCGATTATAACGCGCCGGGGGGGCTACCGCAAGCAGTCCACGTCCATCTTATACGGCCGTTTGTGGGGATCGTCCGGGTCGACGTGAAACTTCCCCCCAATGCCGATCAACTGCGTAGTGTATTCCGTCTCCAGGTCGCCGCTGAGCGTGGCTTCGATCAGCTCCGTCGGCCGGGGATTCGGAAGGCAGAACGTGCACACGCCGTTGGTCGGGCAGAGCAGGAACCACCGCAGATGCACCTGCTGTCGGCCGGGATACATGTAGCCCCGGATGAACACCTTCTTGCCGTCGAGGTCCTTGGCGCCGGGCGGCACGAGCTGGCCCTCGGGGGTCGGGTCCGGCTGCAGCTCGGCATACTCGACCCGCTGGTAGCCGTAGGGTACCTCGCTGGCCCGGCGAAACACCAGCCATCCGCTGCCGGCCAGCAGAAAAAGCGCCGACAGGCCGATCCCGGTCCAGGCCAGGTCCACCCCGGTGAATTCTTCGGGGGTGCGGGCGATCCGTTTCAGGGCCCGCCAGCCCAAGTATATCCCCACGATGGGGACGGGCAGGAACAACCAGTTCACAAAGAGCGTCACTGAGAGCGCGCCGGCCACCAGGCTCAGCACGGCCGCCGAGCTCAGCGAGCGATAGCGGGCAGCCCGGCCGTCGAAGGCGCCGGGCATCGGTGAATCGACCAGTGGAATCTTCATCGCGGATGTACTCCTCACGCTCCGCGTGAGGCCCTGCGACGAAACCTCACGCGGAGCGTGAGGAATACGGCCGATCCGTACTCCTCTCGCTCCGCGAGAGGGCTCAGCGGAGACGCAATCACACTTCCGGCCTCACGCTCCAGCGTGAGGAATACGACAGTAATTGTTTTGCCGGTCCGTGGGGCGTCAGGGGCTGGCCGTCAGGGATCGGGCGACGTCGGTCTTGTACGCGGCCACGGCCGGCAGGAATCCCACCACCGAGGCCAAGGCGATCAGCCCCGGGATCAGGACCAGCTCCAGGGTGCGGAACTGGATCAGGCCGACGCTGACGCCGGTCTGCTCGGCGATGGTCGGGCCGGCGGCGGCAATCACGGCGTGCCCCAGGGCCAGTCCCAGCAGCCCCCCGCCGAGGGACAGCAGGATCGACTCCATGAGGATCACCAGCATGATGAGCGAGCGGCCGGCGCCCAGGGCCCGCATGATGGCGATCTCGTGCCGCCGGTCGCTCATCGAGTTGTAGATGCTGACCATGATGCCGATGCCCGCCACCAGCACGATCATCACGGCGAACAGCAGCAGCACGAGCTCGACGTTGCCGATGACGGACTCGAACAACCGGGCGATTTCATCGGCGGGTACGGCCGCCTGGGCCACGTTGCCGGCGTTGATCTCGCGGGCCAGGGTGCGGGCGGTTTGCGGATCGCTGCCGATCAGGACGGCCGTGACCCGCTTCGCCTCCTCGGCAACATCGGCGTGCTCGTCGTGTTCATGTTCGTGTTCGTGCTCCTCGGCCTCGGAGTTCTTGGCGCCGTGCCCATCGCCCGATGCGAGAGGAGACTGCTGCGCATGTCCGCCAACCCGATAAAAGCCCTCGATGTTTACGAACAGTGCCCGGTCGTTGGGCGTGCCGCTGGGCTCCAAAATGCCGACCACCGTGAACGGCGGGTGTTTGTGTTTGGTTTGGCCGGCCACGTCGTGGGTGGGCCGGAAGGTTTCGCCGAGCTTCAGGCCGGTCTTCCGGGCCACGATCGAGCCGATCACGCCCTCGAAGTAATTCTCCCGCTGGTCGCCGAAATTGCGCCCCCCCTCCTGCAAGTGATACTCATGGCCGCCCAGGTAACGCAGCTTCTCGAACATCTCCGGCGTGGTGCCGACTACGCGGTAGCCCTCGTAGTTGTCGCCCAGGCAAATCGGAATGGCAAACTCGCACTTGGCCGATAACTCGCCCTCGTGCAGATTCTTGTAGAAGCTGTAGGGGATGTTATCCACCGGCTGGCCGATGTAATACACGCTGGCCAGCACCAGTTCCAGGCGGCTGCCCTTGGTGGCCCCGGCGATCAGGTCGTAGCCTTCGCCGCCGCGATGGAAGGATTGATACACCACGCTGTGGATGACCAGCACGGCCACCACCAGCGAGACGCCCAAGGCCATCGACACGGCCGTCAACGTCGAGGCCAGCGCCCGCTGTTCGATACTCCGCCAGGCGATCTTCCAGAGGCTCATGGGCGTTAAGGATAAAGGATGAGGGATGAAGGATGAAGGGGGAGGGCGGCGGGTCTGGCGGCTGTGAGCCGCGCGCTATTGTCCCTTTCCGCCTTCCGCCTTCCGCCTTCCGCCTTCATCCTTCCCCCTTCATCCTTCGGTTAAACTCTTCCAGTTGATCGATCCGCTCGAACTGCCGGGCGACCTCGGACGAGTGGGTGACCAGCACCAAGGCCACCTGCTCCTCGCGGCAGGTCTGGCGCAGCAGGTCGAGCACTTGCTGCTGGTGGCCGGCGTCGACGTTGGCCGTGGGCTCGTCGGCCAGCAGGAGCTTGGGGCGATTGGCCAGAGCCCGGGCAACGGCCACCCGCTGCTGCTCGCCGACAGAGAGCATGGCTGGCTTGTGCGTCGCCCGGTGGCCCACGCCGACGCGATCCAGCAGATGCCGGGCCCGCGCCCGATCCGCCCGCCGCCCCGTAAACCGCATGGCCAGCAGTACGTTCTCCAGGGCCGAAAAGCCGCGCAACAGGTTGAAGGTCTGGAACACGTAGCCCACGTGCTCGGCGCGGAACCGGTCGCACTCGGCCTCGGACATGAGCGTGATGTCCCAATCGTTGATCCGCACCTTGCCGCTGTCGGGGCGGCTGATGCCGGCGATCACATGCAGGAGGGTCGTCTTGCCGCATCCGCTGCGGCCGACCAGGACCATCTGCTCGCCGGGGGCCACGCGAAACTCGGCAATGTCCAGGATCGGCAGCGGCGTGCCGTCCGGCTCGACGAACGATTTCTTAACGTCTTTCAGCAGCAGCATTTGGAGCTATGAGCTTTGAGCTATGGGCTATGGGCCGCTCACTGCCAGTACGCAAGCCGCTTGGCTTTCGTTCGGCCAGTACCTGGAGCAGGGACTGGGTGCCACTGCTGGCTTGTCCAGCAGTGTGAGAAGCACTGCTGGACAAGCCAGCAGTGGCACCCGCGCGCCGAGAGGCGACGGACGGTGGGGACTCTTCCAGTCCTTCCGTCCGTTGTCCGTCTCCCGTCGTCCGTCGCTTCCGGGCCCCTACCCGCGGCGGAGCATGTGGCGGGCCATGTCGCGCTTGGCTTCGGCCGCTTTCATGGCCTGCCGCTTGTCGTGCTTGGCCCGGCCCCGGCACAGACCCAGCAGTAGTTTGGCCTTCCCCTGTTTGAAGTACAGGCGGAGCGGCACCAGGGTCAGCCCTTTTACGAAGGCCTGCTGGGCAAAGCGCTTGATCTCGCGGCGGTGCAGCAGTAGTTTCCGCGGCCGCTTGGGGCGATGGTTGAAGCGGCTGGCCTCGACGTATTCGGGGATGTCGCAGCCCAGGAGCCAGACCTCCTGGCCCTTGACCCGGCCGTAGGCCTCCTCCAGCGAGACCCGGCCTACCCGCAGGCTCTTAACCTCGCTCCCCACCAGCGCGATGCCGCATTCCAGCGAGTCCAGCACGGTATAATTGTGCCTGGCCTTGCGGTTCTCGCTGACCAGCCGCTCGTTGGGCTCGTTGGTCTTGCTTTTCTTGGACGACTTGGCCATGTTGGTTGAGTGAGGGATTTAGGGATTTAGGGATTTGGGGATTTGGGGATTTAGAATTCGTCGAGCAGCGCCCTCACCATTGCCTCTTTCGCTTTTTCGCCCGTGCCCTCGCGCCTCGTCGGCACGCTCCAGCGTGCCGGATACGAATATGAACGACAGCGACTATTCTATGGTGCCGGCGGGGGTTCGCCAATCGCTGCCGCGGTGGCTGAAGCGGAACGTGCCCAAGGGGGGCGCGAGCCAGTTTACCGCCCGGCTCCTGGCCGAGCTGCAATTGGAAACGGTTTGCCGGCAGGCGCACTGCCCCAACCGGATGGGGTGTTTCGCCCGCAAGACGGCCACTTTCTTGATCCTGGGCGGGGTTTGTACGCGGGCCTGCCGGTTCTGCGGCGTGCCGAAGGCCAGGCCCGCCTCGCCAGACTCCGACGAGCGGCGCACGGCCGAGCACTCCCCCCTCCCCCCTCACCACTCCCCACTCACCACTCCCCACTCCCCCCTTCCGCCGCCCGATCCCGACGAGCCGCGGCGGGTGGCCGAGGCCGCCGCCCGGCTGGGATTGCAACACGTGGTGGTCACCTGCGTCACCCGCGACGACCTGCCCGACGGCGGCGCCGAGCACTTCGTTCGCACGATCGAAGAAATCCGCCGGGCAACGGCGGCGACGGTCGAGGTGCTGCCCTCCGACTTCGGCGGCAACGTGGCGGCCCTGGAGCGGCTGATCCAGGCCGTCCCCGAGGTCTACAATCACAATGCGGAGACGGTGCCGCGGCTGTATGGCCCGATCCGCGGCCCCCGCGCCAACTACCGCTGGACCCTGGCCATGTTCCGGCGGATCGCCGCCCGGCAGCCGGCCATCCGCCTCAAAACCGGCCTGATGCTCGGACTGGGCGAGACCGACGAGGAACTCCTGGAGACGCTGGCCGACCTGGCCGCGGCCGGCTGCCGAATGCTGACGCTCGGCCAGTATCTGCGGCCCTCGCCCAATCAAACGCCGGTGGTGCGTTACCGAACAGCGGAGGAGTTCGCACGCCTGGGCGAGCTGGCCCGGCGACTGGGGTTCGAGCAAGTGGCCAGCGGCCCGCTGGTGCGCTCCAGTTATCACGCCCGCGAAATGGCGGCGGGCGCAGATCATGCCTCAGCATAACGGCCCGGGCACCACAGAGGCATCTCGTTCGACCCAGATTGCATGCCCGCTACCAGGCGCGATCGTGCAACGCCCACACGGCTGCTCTTCCAGGTCGACCAACGCGGACCGTCACCGTGGCGGCGGCGCAGCGGCCCTGCCGCCGGTTGATCTTGGCGGTGCCAGGGCGGCATCGAGTTCGAGAAGGTTATACTTCAAGAACTCCGTCTTTGCTTTGTCGCCCGGCTCCTTGAGCCGCCAGAGGACCAACCAGTTCCCGTCAATGGAGGCTTCCGTGTGAAAAAAGCACGTTGCGGCGTGCAGCAGGCGTACCCACTTTCCCGACTGCTCGGCGAAGACGAACGGCTCGCTCGAATACCGGCCCAATGTGTGGCTTCGGAAAACCACCAAGAGCTTACGGCCTTTGTAGCTCAGTTCGGTGATCCGGGCGGAATCGGCGCTTGTCCGGTTTGCCCATTGGATAACGTCCGCTGCGCTATCGAACATCGCGGGATCACCGGCCGGTTGGATATCGCCGATGGCCGTGGGACCGACAAACGATACGGGGCCGGTAATCGTCGGGCTATTGGGCAAGTAAGGAAAACGCTGTTGCATTTGCAGCGCATCAAACATCATTCCACGTTCGATGTTCCAGGGGTCCCTGCAACTGTTTGGAACATCATACCGATCGGCCGCAAGGGCAAGGGTGCATACGCCGAATAGGCTAAGAAACGCGGCGGAGATCGATTTGAGGGCCATGCCGATTCCCTCCTATGCTACTTGGGAAACGCACTCCCGCCGTTCGACTGCGCCCATATTCTAGTTCGCCAGTGGGGGACCGTGCAAGCGCATTCCCGGCGCTCACCGCACCAGTTCCAGCGTGGCCCAGAGGCTGGGGTCTTCCTGGTAGGGCAGCGGACTGCCGACGCCGAAGGTCTGCTCGCCCCACTCTTGATCGAGCACGGCGTAGGTGAAGCCCAAGCGGGGGTGTTCCTGTAGATCGAAGTCGAGCAGGGCCTCGGTGGAAATAAAGGCCTCCAGGCGATAGCCGCGGGCCTGGAGGCGGCTGCGAACCTGGAGTTGCCCCGGCTGGACCGGCCGGGCCGGCTCCCGGGCGCGGTTGATGGGCAGCGACTGGGCCAGCGGCTCTTCCAGCGTCGGCCCTCCGCCGGCGGGCAGGAACAGAAAGCGGTGGCAGAACCGGCCGGCGCGATGCACGTTGTGTACGTCGCGGGTGTCGATCCAGACCTGGAAGCCGTCGCTGTCCTCGGGCCGCGAGGCCCGGCACCAGGCCGGTCGGCGCTTGCCCTCGACCAGCACCACGAAGGCCAGACCCGCCTCGCTCCACGCCGCCCGGACCTCGGCCGGGGCCGGCCGCCCTTCCAACTCGGCCAGGCTCAACAGGCGGTGCTTCTCGCTCAGCGTCGTCCCGCGGGCAGTCCACAGCTTACTGTGGTACCAACAAGGCACCGCGAAGCGGAACAGGAACCGTGCCGGCAGCAGGGGCTCGCTCATGGCCTCATCCCTCATCCCTCGTCCCTCTGCGGTCAGCGAGCACAGTTCGGCGCGGGTCTCCCGACCCCGCCGCGGCCCGACCGAAGGTCTCCGCGGATAAGGAGACCTTCGGTCGACGGCGTGGCTCGGTCGGAGACCGGCCACAACACAGGAAAGATTCACAGCCTCTCACCCCTCGCCCCTCACCCCTCATCCCTCGCCCCTCCCTTCATCCTTCCTTTCAGATGCTCCTTCAGGATCGCGGCCAGATCGCCGCGGCTGAGATCGGCCAGCGAGCGGAACTTGATCCGCAGCAGATCGTAGTCGGGCTGCCGGCCGTCGACCTGGGCGTCGGCGCCCAGGCCGCTCAGGCGCCCCTGGGCGAAGCGGCCTTTGGGGCCCACGAGCGTCAGGTACACGGCGTCCAGCTTCTTGGTGTGGAGCACGGCCCAGGGTTCCCGCTCACGAGGCAGATTGAGCGGCGCCATCTGCTTGTGGCTCCAATCCCACTGGCCGTCGGGGGCCGTCGCGGCGAGCAGATCGACCAGCCCTTCGAGGACTTCGGCCTCCCATTGGACTTTTCCGCCCAGCGGGAACCCGCGCCGCGCGAAGTGCCAAGTGCGGCCCAATTGTTTCCAGGGTTGCAAGATATCGGATTTCTCGTGGACCCGCCGGGAAAAGCGGGCAAAACCGCCGATGGCCTGATCCAGAAACTTCCAGAACTCGGGCCGATCGACCTCCTCATAGCGGTGTACGCGGACTTCGATCTCCTGCCACGGGCCGCGGAGGTTGCGGCAGCGGACCCGCGGCTCGGTGCCGTACAGCGGCAGATCGGGCATGTCGTTCAGGGGCTTCAGGTCCAGCCGCCTTACGAGCTCCTCGCGCCGGAAGCAGTTGCGGGCGGTACGGAACTTCATCTTCAGCAGCCACTCCTCGCCGGTGATGGCGTGGAAGAACCAGCCTTCCGAGCGCTTGGCGGAGCGGATCTCGACCACGGAGCGGGAGTTCCAATCGGTGGGGCCCAGCAGGTCGGACTGCCGCTGGATGCGATCGACCACCTCGGCCAGGATGCGGCCGTCCCAGCGGCAGGGGCTGCCGTTGCGGCCCACCCGCTCGACGGTGTGCCAGCGCCGGCCGTCGGTTTCCCAGGGCATTTGGGCCTCGCGGCCGACGTCGGCGATGTCGCGGTCGCCCGTGCGGCTGGCCTCGTCGCCGGCGAAGTCGTGGATCGGCCGCACCGCGCGGGGACCGGCGGCCAGCATCGGCCCCAGCACTTCGCCCGTGTAACTGCGCAGCAGGCTGGGGAAGGGGACAGTCCCATTTTCGTCGGACGAAAATTGGGACAGTCCCCGGCCTCTCGCTCCGACCCTGGAAGTCCTGCTCTTGCCGGGCGAAGATTGCGATAGTTCCCAGGCGTGGGCGTGGGCGGCGATGTCCTCGGGCGTGCCGGCGGCGACGACGAACCCGCCGGCCTCGCCCGCCTCCGGCCCCAGGTCGATGACCCAATCGGCGGTCTTGACGACCTCCAGATTGTGCTCGATCACGACCACGGTGTTGCCCAGATCGACCAGGCGGTTGAGCACGTCCAGCAGTTTGGCCAGGTCGTCGAAGTGCAGGCCGGTAGTCGGCTCGTCGAGCAGATAGAGGGTGTTGCCGGTATCGGGGCGGGCCAGCTCGGCGGCGAGCTTGACGCGCTGGGCCTCGCCGCCGGAGAGGGTGGGGGCCGGCTGCCCGAGGGTCAGGTAATCCAGGCCCACGTCGCACAGCGTTCGCAGAATGCGGCGGATCCTGGGGATGTTCTCCAGCAGCTCGGCCGCCTCGCCGCAGGGCATGTCGAGCACCTCGGCGATCGATCGGCCGCGATAGCGGACGGCCAGCGTCTCGGCGTTGTAGCGCAGGCCGCGGCAGGCGTCGCAGGGGACCCACACGTCGGGCAGGAAGTGCATCTCGATGCGGAGCTGGCCGTTGCCTTCGCACTTCTCGCAGCGGCCGCCGGGCACGTTGAAGCTGAACCGCCGCGGGGTGTAGCCGCGGATCTTGGCCTCCGGAAGCTGGGCCCACAGGGCCCGGATCAGGTCGAACACGCCCGTGAACGTGGCCGGGTTCGAGGTCGGCGTCTGACCCAGCGGCTGCTGGTCGACGCGGATCACCTTGTTGATCTGCTCCACGCCGCGGAGGGAATCGTGCGCGCCGGGGAAGGTCTTGGCGCGGTGCAGCGTGCGGGCCAGGGTGGCATACAGCACGTCCTCGATCAGCGAGCTCTTGCCGCTGCCGCTGGTGCCCGTGACAACGGTTAACGTGCCCAGCGGGATGCGAACGTCGATATTTTTGAGGTTGTTGTGGCGGGCCCCGCGGATCTCGAGCCAGCCGCCGGGCGGCCCCGGCCGGCGGGGAGACGAAAAGGGGTCAGAACTATTTTCGACCGGAGGCGGAAGGTGTGGTGCTGCCGCAGACGATAAATAGTTCTGACCCCTTTTCCGTAAAGGACGCCGTAAAGGGGACAGTCCCATTTTCGTCGGACGAAAATTGGGACAGTCCCCGAGCGAGGGCATGCGGCGGTTGGCGGGCACGGCGATCGCCTTCTTGCCGCACAGGTAAGGGCCGGTGACCGAGCCGCGGCGGCGGGCGACCTCGGCGGGCGTTCCCTGGGCCACGATCTGGCCCCCCTGCCGGCCCGCCCCGGGGCCAAAATCCAACAGCCGGTCGGCGTGGGCAATCACCTCGCGGTCGTGCTCGACCAGCAGCAGGGTATTGCCCAGGTCGCGGAGCTTCCGCAGGGCGTCCAACAAGCGGCGGTTGTCGTGGGGATGCAGCCCGATGGTGGGCTCGTCTAGCACGTAGAGCACGCCGCACAGGCCGCTGCCCACCTGGGCGGCCAACCGGATGCGCTGCATTTCGCCGCCGGAGAGCGTGGGGGCCGGCCGGGCCAGGGTGAGGTACTCCAGGCCCACGTCCACCAGGAATTGGAGGCGGTTCTGGAGCTCCCGGTGCACCTCGCCGGCGATCTTCCGCTCCGGCTCGGTGGGTTGCCAGTCGCGGAAAGAGGCCAGCAGCGACGCGAGCGGCTGCCGGCACAGCTCGTCGATCGTGCGGCCGCGGAAGCGCACGGCCGCCGCGTCGTCGCGCAGGCGGCTGCCGCCGCAGACCGTGCACTCGACTTCGTCCACAAATTGCTCCAAACGGCTGCGGAACCCGGGGGCCAGCCGGCTGGCCTCGTCCAAGGCCGGATAGAGCCCCTTGTACTGGAAGCGGAGCCCGGAGCGGTTTCCGTCGGAAAAGGGGACAGGCACCTTTTGCCGGGACGGCCCTTCGGGTGCTTCGCCCAAAAGGAGCCTGTCCCCTTTTGTGTCTGCACCGACTTCGATCCATTGCTCGCCCGTGCCGTGCAGGATCAGCCGGCGATGCTTTCCGCCGAGTTGCTCCAGCGGCACGTCGATGGGGATGCCCGTGGCCCGGGAGAGGCCTTCCAGCATTCGGGCGAACAGCGGGCCTTCCGGGTCGGGCCACAGGGTCACCGCCCCTTGGGCCAGCGAGAGCTTCGGATCGCGGAGCAACGTGGCGGGGTTCGTGCCCGTCTGCACCCCCAGTCCTTCGCACGCCGGGCACCAGCCCAACGGGCTATTGAACGAGAAATGGTGCGGTGTGAGCGGCTCGAAACTCCGGCCGCAGCGTTGGCAGGCGAAATGTTGACTGTGGACTTCGGCCGGCCAGTCGGGCTCGGCCAGGTCGTCGCGGGGCTGGAGCACGCCGAGCACGCCCTTGCCCTTGGCCAAGGCCTGCTCGACGCTGCCGGCGATGCGGCTGCGGGCCTCCGGGCGGACCGTCACCCGGTCGATCACCAGCTCGACGCGGTGCTTGCGGCGGCGGTCGATTTCCGGCGGCTGATCGAGGGAACAGGTCCGCCCGTCGACGCGGACCCGCACGTAGCCCCCGGCGCGGAGTTCTTCCCACAGCGTTTCGTATCGCCCGCCCACGGCGACATCCAGCGGCGCCGTCAGGCACAGGCGCGTGCCGGGCGGCAGGGCCACGATCTTCTGGATGATCTCGTCGGCCGATTGCGTGCCGACGGGCAGATCGCAGGCCGGGCAGTGGGGCTCACCCAGCCGCGCCACCAGAATCCGCAAGTAATCGTAAATCTCGGTCACGGTGCCCACGGTGCTGCGGGGCGAGTGCCCGGAGTGCTTCTGTTCGATGGCGATCGCCGGCGACAGGCCCTCGATATGGTCGATCCGCGGCTTCTGCATCTTATCGACGAACTGCCGGGCGTAGGCGCTGAGGCTTTCGACGTAGCGCCGCTGACCCTCGGCATAGATCGTATCCATGGCCAGCGAAGTCTTGCCGGAGCCGCTCGGGCCGCAGCAGACGGTGATCCGGTCGCGCGGCACGTCGACGTCGATGCCTTTGAGATTATGCTGCCGCGCCCCGCGGACCTTGATGGTGTTGACCAGTTCAGGACGGGAGGCGATGGGGGAGGGCCCGGCGGCTGCTGGCCCGGCGGCTGTTAGCCGCCGGCGATGGCCTGATTGGGCCAGGGCCCGGCGGAGCACGCGGCCGGTGTAGGAAGCTTCGTTTTGGGCGACTTGCTCGGGTGTGCCGGTGGCGACGATCCGTCCGCCGGCCTGGCCGCCCTCCGGCCCCAGGTCGATGATCCAGTCGGCCGTCTTGACGACCTCGAGGTTATGCTCGACGACCAAGACGGTGTTTCCCGCCTCGACGAAGCCGCGGAGCACATCGAGCAGCAGGCGGATATCGGCGAAGTGCAGGCCGGTGGTCGGCTCGTCCAGCAGGTACAGCGTGCGGCCGGTGCTCTTCTTGACCAGCTCGCGGGCAAGCTTGATCCGCTGGGCTTCGCCGCCGGAGAGCGTGGGCGACGGCTGGCCGAGTTTCAGGTAGTCCAGGCCCACGTCGTGCAGGGTTTGCAGTTTGGCGGCCACCGGCGGGATGTTCTGGAAATGGGCCAAGGCCTCCTGGACGTCCATCTCGAGGACCTCGGCAATCGAGCGGCCCTTGTAACGGACCTGGAGCGTCTCGCGGTTGAAGCGATGGCCCTGGCACACCGGACAGGTTACCCAGATGTCGGCCAGGAAATCCATTTCCAGGCGGGTGGCGCCGTTGCCTTCGCAGGCCTCGCAGCGGCCGCCGACGACGTTGAAGCTGAAGCGGCCCGGCGGGTATCCGCGGGCCTTGGCCTCCGGCAGCCGCGTGTAAAGCTGCCGGATCTCGTCGAAGACCTTGATGTAGGTGGCCGGATTCGAGCGCGGCGTGCGCCCGATGGGCGACTGGTCGATGGCGATCATCTTGTCGAGCAGCTCGAGGCCCTCGAGGCGCTCGAACTGGCCCGGATTGCCGATCCCCCCGCCCAAGTCGCGGCGCAGGGCCTCGACCAGGATGTCGCTGACCAGCGAGCTCTTGCCGGAGCCCGACACGCCGGTCACGCACACCAGCACGCCCAGGGGGATCTCGACGTCGATGTTCTGAAGGTTATTGTGGCGTGCGCCGCGGACGACCAGGCGGCCGCGGCCGTTGAAAGTAGGGCGGCGAGTGGCGGGGACTTCGATCCGCTCGGCGCCGGTAAGGAAGCGGCCCGTCAGGCTCTCCGGCGCGGCGACGAGCGCCGCCAGGGGGCCGGCGGCGACGACCCGCCCGCCGCGGACGCCGGGTCCGGGTCCGAAATCCACCAGGTGGTCCGCCGCCCGCATCGTGTCCTCGTCGTGCTCGACCACGATCACCGTGTTGCCCTGGTCGCGGAGCTGCCCCAGTGTTTCAAGCAGCTTGCCGTTATCGCGGGGGTGCAGGCCGATCGAGGGCTCGTCGAGGATGTAGAGCACGCCCACCAGTCCGCAGCCGATCTGGCCGGCCAGGCGGATGCGCTGCATTTCGCCGCCGGAGAGCGTGGGCGCGGTGCGATCCAGCGTCAGGTACTCCAGGCCCACGTTCTTGAGGAATTCGAGCCGGCTGCGGATCTCCTTGAGGACCTCGGCGGCCACGGCCGACCCGGTGGCGTCCAGCGCCAAGGCGGTCAGGAACTCCTCGGCCTCGGTCACGGCCAGGTGCGAGACCTCGGGCAGCGAGCGCTGGGGCCGGTCGCGAAACTGGGGCGAGGCGGAGGTGATCGTCACCGCGGAGGCCTGGGCGTTGAGCCGCCGGCCGCCGCAGGCCGCGCAGCCCAGGACCCGCATGTACTTCTCCAATTGGCGGCGTTGAATGCGGCTCTTGGTCGTGCGGTACTGGGCCAGCAGCTTGGGGATGACGCCCTCGAACGTGCCGCCCCACTTGTAGCCGGACGGGCCGCTGCGCCAGGTGAAGGTAATGTGCTCCTTGCCGGTGCCCCACAGCAGTGCGTGCCGGATCGGTTCGGCGAGCTCTTCCCAGGCGGTTTCCAGCACGCTGCCCGGTGGCAGGCCGTGCTGGCGCTCGAGGCTCTCGGCGACGCCGCGGAAGATGTGCCGCCGCCAGCGGCCAAGCTCACGCCATAGCCCGACCAGCTCGATGCAACCCTGTTGAAAGGAGCGGCTGGCGTCGGGAATCAGCCGCTCGGGGTCGAACGAGTAAATCTGCCCCAGGCCGCCGCACTCGGGACACATGCCCTGCGGGCTGTTGAAGCTGAACAGTTGCGGGCTGGGCGGCTCGAAACTGAGCTGGCAGTGCGTGCAGGCGTAATGGGCCGAAAGGTGGAGATCGGAACTTGGTAAGGCGGAAGGTGGAAGGCGGAAGGCGGAAGGCGGATTGTCGGCGTCTTCTTCTTCCCGGGGGGCATTCTCTCGCCCTCCTCCCCTCTCCGCCTTCCGCCTTCCGCCTTCTGCCTTCCCTCCGCCTTCTTCCATGGCGATGATCAGGTTCCCCTGGCCCGTGCGGAGGGCCAATTCGACCGCCTCGGCCAGGCGCGGGCGGATCTTCGGGCCGGCCACCAGCCGATCGATCACCACCTCGATGTCGTGCCGCATCCGGCGATCCAGGCGAAGGTCGTCCGTAAGGCGGACCAGGCGACCGTCCACCCGGGCACGAACGAACCCCTGTTTCAGCAGGTCCGCCAGCAGATCGCGATGCTCGCCCTTCTGCCCCCGGATCAAGGGGGCCAACACCAGGAAATGCACGCCGGCGGGCAACACAGCGACAGAATCGAGGATCTGCTCGCGGGTCTGGGCGGTGATCAGCCGGCCGCACTGCGGACAATGACCCTGGCCGACCCGGGCAAACAGCACCCGCAAGTAATCGTGAATCTCCGTAATGGTGCCCACCGTGGACCGTGGGTTCGTGCCGCCCGACTTCTGCGAGATCGAGATCGCGGGACTCAGCCCGGCGATCCGGTCGACGTCGGGCTTGGGCATCTGGCCCAAGAATTGGCGGGCGAAGCTGGACAGGCTCTCGACGTAACGCCGCTGGCCCTCGGCATACAGCGTGTCGAAGGCCATCGAGCTCTTCCCCGAGCCGCTGACCCCCGTGAAGCAGATCAGTCGATTCCGGGGCAGCACCAGGCTCACGTCCCGCAGATTGTGCTCGCGGGCGCCCTCGATCACGATGTCGGAATCAGCCATGGTCGCACAGACGATGCCAAAACCATTTATTCTATGCCCACGGCGAACAAGTGAGCAACCCGCAGCGGTTGCAAAACCGCCGGAACATCATTCCTGATCTTCGCACTTTCCCCGGTATTCCCAGAGCTACTCAAAGGAAAAGTTTTCTCTGGCTATCCAAAACAACCTATTTTGAAGTCACGTTAATGCAAATCGGCACAGGCGGTCGATTCGATACCACAGGAATCACCGTCATGCGCGTCATGCGCGGAAGAACTGGCAGGACGCAAAGAACTAATTCGACGAGTACAAGGGGGGGGCGATGAAAGGCTATTTTGCTAGACTCATCGGAGTTGGCTCGCTACTGGTCGGGCTGGCGGCGGTCGTTGGCGAGCAAGGGTCGGCCGCAGACGATTCGGCAGGCAGCGGCCAATCGGCGGCCAGTTCGAGTTTGGTGGGCGTCGAGACACCGGCGGAAGGGGCCGCGGCGGTCGGCGACAAGGCCGGGCCCACCCCTATGGCCGGGACCACCACGGTCGGTGACAAGGCCGGGCCCGCCCCGGCGGCCGAGCCCGCCGCCGCGCCCGACACGCAAACCGCGGCAAGCATTTGCATCGCCGAGGGGCCAGGCGGCGTCCCCGGCCAGATCTGGTTCCGCAGCGAGTACCTCCACATGTGGACCCGGGGCGATCGGATTCCCGTCCTCGCTTCCACCACGCCGGACAATTCGGCCGCCAGCCTGCCGGGAACCACCGCCTACGGCGACCGGACGATCCTGAACGGCGACCACGATGGTTTCCGCATCGCGCTGGGGATGTGGCTGGACCCCTGCCACACCTGGGGCCTCGAGGCGGAATACTTCGATCTGGGCCGTGCCCACGACAACTACGACAGCGGAGTACAGAACGGATATCCTTTCCTGTTGCGGCCTTCGACCGACAGCGGCGGCGTCCTTTCGGCCAACAATTACGTCGGCAGCCAGACCGACCGGGATCCGCGGAATCTGTTCCCCCTGAGCGCCTCGACGGCCGGATCGGTCGCCGTCCAATCCGACGATTATTTCCAGTCGGTGGGCGTATCGCTCCGCCGCAGCCTTTGGTCCGCCGATTGGTCGAGCGACTGGCAGGCGGTGGCGTGGCTCGACCGCAATGCCCATACGATCCAGATCGACGGGCTGCTGGGATACCGCTTCTACCGCCTTGCCGACAACCTCCTCATCCACGAGCAGAAGGTTGGCACCGGCAGCGCTAACGAGGGCCAGACCATCGACGTGCGAGATAGTTTCCAGGGGGACAACAGTTTCCAGGGCGTCGATCTGGGAGTCAGCACCCTGGTCACGCGCGGCCGGTGGTCCGTGAATATGGCGGGCCGGCTCAGCCTGGGCGACAATCGTCAGGCGGTCAATATCGCCGGTCAAACCACCACTGTCGATTCCAACGGGGCCGCGTTTCCTCTTGGGCCGGGCCTGCTGGCCAACGCCGGCAACTCGGGCTTGCACGTCCACGACGAGTTCGCCGCGGTTCCCCACTTCAATGCGGAAATCGGCTACCAGGTGACTAACTACTGGAAGATTTTCGCCGGCTACGAGGCCGTGTACTGGAACAACGTCGTGCGCGCCGGCGAGGAGATCACTTCATTCGGCGGCTTGCCCGTGATTAACGCGGGCGGCACCACGCCCTTCATCTGGAACACGACGAGCTACTGGGCGCAGGGCGTGCGGCTGGGAGCGGAGGTCCGCTACTGACCGGAACGGCCTGGCACTCCAGGTTCCAGTGCCGGTCGCCGCCGCCGCGCTAAGGCCAGAAGGGCGAGGCCCGCGGCGGCGAGCAGGCAAGTGGAAGGCTCGGGGACCACGACGAACATACCGCTGCCGCCGCCGGCTACGATCGCCCAGGAATCGCCAATCCCGGTGCCGTTGGTGTTCGGGTCCACCCCCCAGCTTCCCAGCAAACTGTCCAGGCTGTCTCCCTTGTGAGCGGCCATGAAGTCTGCCAGCGAGGAGCGAACTTCGAATTGGGCGTCAGCGCCGTGGCCGCCCAGCGTGTTGGCATTCACCCAGCCGGAGCCGTTCCACTCGGCCAGGTACAGGCTTTCCGTTTCGTTCGCCACGGTGCCACTGATCGGACCGTCCAGCGCCAGGTTGATGCGGTTATCGAAGGTCATTTGCAGGGCGTAATCCACGCCCTTCGGCACGCCCATGATTTGCACCACGTCGCTGGTCAACCATTGGACGCCGGAGGGGAGGGTCGGGCTGGTCGTGCCCGGGGCAGCCGCTTCGCTGGGAGTGCGAGCCCGCCACTGCATCGTTACGGTTGTGGCGGCTGGGAGCGGGTCGCTACTGACGATCTCCGCTTGGCTGCCCACGGGACCGTAAAGAACCGCTTGTTGCTTGGCGGTGCTGCCGAACGAGGAGGGCGCGGTGACACTTGCGGCGGGGGTCGTATTGGCGGCCAGCGTGCCCTTGGGGTTCACTTCCGAGGCCAGACCCGTCATGCTGGAACCGGCGGGCATGTTTGCCGACAGCACCATGGCGCCGGAAAACGAATCGGCGGTTTTCCCAAGGCTCGCCACGCCCACGTTGATGTTGTAACTGACCGGAAGGCCCGCATACTTGGTGGTATCGTGCACCGACGCGGCCTCGGCCGTGGTCACGCCGAGGGTGCCGCTGCCCTTGATGGTTCCGTAACTGTCCAGGGCCGCGCCGGTCAAGGGCACGGGGACGTTGATTCCCGCGCCCGTGATCTCCTGAGGCTGAACCAAGAGGGGGCCGATCTTGGCCCCGGACTGAGCCACCCAGACCCTGGTCGTGTTGTTGTCACTGGGCTTCGCATTCGAGGTGGTTACCAGCAGATCTGCCGCCGGGGCGCCCAGGAGCAGATTGAGATTGTTCAGGTTCTTGACGCTGCTGGCGACGACGCCGAGCTTGCGGGGCTGGACAACGGCGCCGGTCACGGTCAGCGTTTCGTTGTTGCCAAGGCCCCCGTTGCCTGGATCGTTCAGGTTGTTAAGGCTGACGGTGGCGGAGCGGGCGCCGGACTGCGCCGTGCTGGCCCACCCCAGATTGAACGATACGGGCGTGTTGGTCGTTGCGCCGGTGGTAGATGTCAGCTTGAGCCCCGACGTCGGGGTCAGCATGAAAGTGCCCACGGCGGTGGCTGTCAGGGGATTGACGACCGTCACCGGGACCGTTACGGGAGTTCCCTTGGAGTTCTGGAGCTCGCGGACGTCGGTGACCGCCGCAGGCAGCGAGAAGTCAGGCGGAACGGGGGTTGCCGCGCCCGCAAGATAGTATATGTGCGGGCACGTCGACGGGTTCCAGCCGGTGGGGGGCGTACGGAGGACGCCGTACACGCCGAGGTCGAAGTTCGTTACTGAATATGGTGTGCCGCTGGCCGGCAAAATAATGTCGTCCACGCGATACGTGGGCGCGGTCTTCGTCACGTTGCCAAAGTTAATCCCCGACGGCGCGCCGGGGGCCGTGGCCATGGAATCCAGCGCCTGCGTGTTAGTCGTGGCCACCAAGCCCTGGGGCTGGATCGTAAGTTGGCCGCCGACCACCGAAACAAACTGCGTGATCGGGCTGGCACTTAGCGCCGGGCTGGTCAGCGCCAGTGAATAGTAATCTCCCCCCGACAAACCGCCAAAGTCGTAATAGCCGCCCATCTTCGTGAGCGGGTTATACCCCGTGGTGACGGTGGTCGGGGACCCCACCTGATGCGTCTCGGCCTTGTCCGAGTAAGCGGTCAGCGTCAGCGAGGCGCCGTTGATCGTCCAATCGGTGGACGTCAACTTGCCGCTCTCGACAGCGGTGTCCTCGAAAATGTAGCCGCCGAGACTAAGATTGCCTGTGCCCTGTGCACGGGCCGCGGCCACAAGACCGGCTTGCGTCGCCCAGCGCCCGGTCGGAGAAGCGACCAGAAGGAAGACAAATAACGGGACGACAACCCACGAACGACAGCAAGCTTGCTTGCTGAACATCGCATTGCTCCTTCCGGCGCTTACGAGAGAACCGCGCTGCCTCTTACGAGTTAACGACATGGGCAGCGCGCGCAGTTGCTCCCGCACACACGGTCGGAGCTACGCGAACGGGCGCTGCCTCACTTCTGGGGTTAAACACTCACAGGCGCACAGAACTCACCCTCGGTGAATCCTGCCTAACTCTTAGGATACTCAGATTCGCCAAAGTTGCAAGCATTTGGCGCAGAATTCCGCGCGGAATTTTCCGGGTAATCCGGAGAACATGCCGGCACACCCGCTCTCGATAGCGGCCGGAAGGGTTGCCCACACGTCGTAACATGTTTGCACAGAATATGTTATGACGTTCGACTGGGGACTACCAGTTGTATTCCATCCCCAGGGTCAGTCCGTGGTAGAAGAGCACGCCGTTGGTTACGATTTGCGGCGTAGGGTCGGCTTGAAAGGCCAGTTGGCCCGGCGCCAGTGCGACGCCGCCCACCCAGTGGAAGTCGTACGACGCACGCCCGACCCAATTCGGGCGGAATTTGTACTCGGTCCCCACGCCGAACTCTACGATGATGGCAGGCACGTTGCGCTGGGCGTCCCAGGGATGATCGTAGCTGGCGCTGCCGAAGTTGAGATTCGGGTCCGTGTAGTCGAAGACCTGAATGCGGCTTTGTTGCCCGGCAAAGTTCATGCAGGGGCTGACCTTCCCGCTCACGTCGAAGTCCCACCGGCAGCAGCGATACTCGACTTTGCCGCCCAACTCAAGACCGAGCAGCGTGTTCTCGGTGCGGACCACATAGCGTCCGTCGGCGGGCGAAATCTGGCCCAAGGAAGTCACGATGGGCTGGCCCATCTGGTTCGTAGCGCCCGCGCCCGCCGGGGTGGCCACTCCCGTGTCGTTCACGGTGGCCGTGGCCTGGCTGAGGAACTCGAACTTCTCGTCGGCCGACATGGCCCGCAGTCCGAACAGGCACGACCACCGGAATCCGCTGTGGCACTGGCGGTACCAGCGGCCGTTGGCATTCATCACGAGCACGTCCGCTTGTTCGGGTGAGTCGATGCGGGTGGCCAGCTCCCAATTGTTCACGTCCGAGGTGAAGTGGATCACGTGCTGGTTGGCGGCGTTGAATGCCCAACTGATTAGATAGTCGTTGAAGGTCGGTGCCGAGTTTATGTCGAACAGCCCGAAGAGACTGTACAAGTTCCCGTGTTGCTCGAGAGTAAACAACGTGTTGGGGTTGGTGACCTGGTTCCCGTTGTACGTCGCGGCCGCGAACGTCGTGACATGATTGTCGGCAAAGTCCCCACCCACCGTATGTGAGCCCGCGAAGCGCCCGAGCCCCGCGAAGTTGAACTCCAGGAAATGGTCCCAGCCGTTGGCGTCGCGCCCCAGGTACCGCGTCAGGTTGAATCCCCACTGTGGCGTCACGTCGTAGCCGCCCGCCTGACTGTTCATCAGGGGTGACGTGACATTCGGAATGTTCTCGATGAGCCACTTCTGGTTGGCGGGGTCGGTGTTCGGCACATTTGGGGTCGTAAGTATGCGGGGATACGAAAGGTCCACGTGCTCGGTAATGGTGATTGGCACCGCGCGGGCTTTGTCGCGGGAGAGGAAGCTGATTTCGTTGTCGACCGACCAATCGGGCGGCAGGCATGCGCCGCCGCCACAGATTGGGCAACCTTGCGGAGAGGGTACTCCAAAGACTTGATCCACACTGGGTGGGGCTTCCCCTACCAGCAACTCCGGTGCTGGCGGTGGGGACTGGGGCTTGGCGTTTCTGGGCCCTGGGGCCACAACTTCCGCGCCCGGCTGAGGCCCGGCTGTGACAGGGCCTGCCTCTGGCCCGGATCCGATCAGCCAATCCGGTTCCGGCGGGGATGACTGGGGCATCACCTCTTCGGGCCCTGAGGCCACAAATTCCACACCCGGCTGGGGCGCGGCTGGGGGCGGCCCCGCCTCTTGGGCCGTTACCGGCCTGACAAGGATCAGCCCGGTCCAGACTAGGCTGACCAGGAATCGTCGCGTTGTGATCCCCAACGAACCGTCCTCCTTCGTACGCCTCTTGGGGTAGCGGCATTAGGCGCCGATCCCCAGATGCGGACGTGTACACTGCCTAATCGGCCAAGACGGGCCATCAGAATAGGAATAATCGTCAAAATCTATGGGCAACCCCCGTTCTGCGCGACCGGCAGACTTTGCTCGGCGGTGATAAATTGCCCAGTTTTCCGATCTTTCGCGCCACCCCCCACTCTCGAACGGCCCGGCGGCGTGCGGACTGGCCCCAAGTTCGGCGCGGGTCTCCCGACCCCGCCGCGGTGGGGACCGAAGGTCTCCGCACGCTCGGGAGACCTTCGGTCGGCGGCGTGGCTCGGTCGCAGCCCGGCCACAACGCGGGGAAGATTCACAAGCCCTCATCCTTCATCCCTCCGCCTGCCGCCCCCTGCCCGGCGCCCGGTCGGCATGATAGAATTCGATGTTTTGCGGCCGGCATGGTCCGGCTCCCATGTGCGCCTCCTGATGCGACACGCCCGACTATGGCCATCGACGCCTATGCGATTTGCCCCGGCGGAACGGGCAAGAAGATCAAGTTCTGCTGCCCCGACTTGCTCCCCGAATTGGAGAAGATGGGCCGGATGCTGGATGGGCAGCAGTTCCAGGCCTGTTGCCAGCATCTCGACCGGCTTATGGAGCAAGGCCAGCGGCGGGCCTGTCTGATGGCCATGAAGGCCGAGATGTTGCGGGCGACGAACCAGCTTGAGGCCGGCGAGGCCCACACAGCCGAGTTCCTCGAGCGTTTCCCCGATAGTCCGGTGGCGTGGGCCGAATCGGCCATGTTGACCGCGCTGGGCCGGAGCGGCCGCGAGGCCGTGCCGAAATTGCAGCGGGCCATCGCCCTGTCGGACAAGCAGTTGCACACCACGGTCTACGATGCGATAAGTCTGCTGCCCGAGGTTCTGGTGCAGGAAGGCGACTGGGCCGCGGCTCGGGCCCTGTGGCGCTTGCAAGCGGCGCTGGCGCCCGACGATCCGCTGCCGATCCGTAAGATGATGTCGCTCGGCCACTCGACGGAGATTCCGCTGTTGATGAAGGACGAGCCAGCGATAAAGCCGTGTCCGGCGGGCGTTTCGTGGCAGGCCCGCTTCGACCTGGTTTCGGACGCGCTGGCCAGGGCCCGCTGGCAGGAGACGGCCGAGCGGCTGGCGGCCCTGGCGCAGGACGTGCCGGATGCACCCGTGGTCTGGCACAACTTGGCGATCGTCCGCGGCTGGCTGGCCGACGATGACGGCGCGATCGAGGCCTGGCGGAAGTTTGCCAGCCTGGCCGCGGAGTTGGAAGACGCCGTCGAGGCGGAAGCCCTGGCGATGCTCCTTTCCGAGGACCCGCTGGGCGACGCGGTCGATCTGGTGCGGCTGAGCTGGCCGCTGCAAGACGCCGAGCGGTTGCAGGAGGCGCTGCTGTCGGACCGCCGGTTCGTGCAGATTTCGCTGGACCCTGCTGCGATGGCGGGCGAGGATTCGCCGCCGCCCCGCTTGGTCGGCATGCTGCTGGATCGCCCCCTGCCCCAGACGGCCGACAACCTGTCGATCGAAGTCATGCCGCAGATTCTGGGCCACGCCCTGCTCTACGGCCGGCAGACCGATCGCCAGGCCCGGCTTGAAGTGCAAAGCCTGATGGCTTGGGACGTCGAGCCGGTCAAGGCCTTGCTGCGGGAATTGGGCCCCGGGAACCTGGAATCGGAGGCCGAGCAACAGATCGCCGGCCGGACTTCCGGCAGCCATCAGTTGCTCTTGGCCCGCTGGTGTGCGCCGCGGGGCGGCTCGCGACAGCAGGTCGACGCCTTGGCCGGCCAGTATCAGCGGCAGGCGCTGGCCGAGCGCTGGCCGGACCAGCCGCTGGGCGTTCTGGACGGCCGCACGCCGCGGCAGGCGGCAGCCGACCCGGCCGCCAAGGTCCGGGTGTTGGCCACGCTCATGGTCGTCGAGCACTGGTGCGAGCGGTGGGTCGAAGCGCCGAACCTCAATGAGCTTCGCACGCGGCTGGGCCTGCCCACGCTGGAACCGATCGAACTTGCACCGGGCGAGATAGACTGGCTACCACTGGTGCGCCTGGCCCGCGTGCGGGTGGAGAACCTCTCCGACGACGACCTGCTCGCGGGATTCCACCGGGCGGTTGCAATGCAGGCCCTGAAAGCGCTGCGGAAGCTGGCCCGGGCCGTCGCCGATCGGCCTGGCTTTGCCGGCCGCCCCGAGCGACTCGATGCGCTGGGCACGCTGGCCCGGTCGGCGGAGAACATCGAGGAGGCGCTTAGCAGCATCGAAGAGGGCCGCCGCGTCGCCATCGCAGCCGGCAAGTCCTGCGCCCCCTGGGACATGTTGGAAGTGCCATTCCGTTTTGGCCGCGGCCAGCCGGCCGAGGCCGTGCGCCTCGTACAGCATCTCCAGCAGCGGCACATCCAGGAGCCGGGTGTGGCCCAGGCCTTGACGCAGTTGCTGGTCGAGTTGGGCTTGCTGCACCCCGACGGGACACCGGTCGCGCGGCCGGATGCCGCCGCGCCGCTGGCCGCCGGGCCGATGGCCGACCAGCGGCCGGCCGACGAACCCGGCCGCCTGTGGACGCCCGACAGCGGAGCAGCCCCCGGCGGAGGCGGCAAACTGTGGACGCCCGGCTCGTAAGGGAAGGAGAAGATAGGAGTTAGGAGTTAGAAGTTAGGAGTTAGAAGGCAGACAGGGAGGGCCTCGGCATGAGAGAACCGGCCAACCGGTTTTTCCTTATTCTAACTCCTAACTCCTAACCCCTAATTCCTAACTTCTAACTCCCGGCTCCTGACTCCTGCATAATGGACCAGCACGAACTCGACCTGTGGCACATGCGTCGGGCCCTGGAGGTGGCGGCCCAAGGGCAGGGACGCGTCGAGCCGAACCCCATGGTCGGCTGTGTGATTGCGCGGGGGGCCGAGATCGTGGGCGAGGGCTGGCATCGGCAATTCGGCGCGCATCATGCCGAGGTCGAGGCCCTGCGGCTGGCCGGGCCGCGGGCCCGCGGCGCCACGCTCTACGTAACGCTCGAGCCCTGCTGCCACTTCGGCAAGACGCCGCCGTGCACGCGGGCGGTGCTGGCCGCGGGGGTGGGCCGCGTAGTGGCCGCCATGCGCGATCCATTCCCCCAGGTGGCCGGCGGCGGATTAGCCGAACTGGCCGCGGCCGGCCTGGCCGTCGAAGTCGGAACCTGCCAGGACGAGGCCCAGCGGCTAAACGCCCCCTACCTGAAACTGCTGGCCACCGGCCGGCCGTGGGTCATGGCCAAATGGGCCATGACGCTCGACGGGAAGATCGCCACCCGCACCGGCCAGAGCCGGTGGATCTCCGGTCCCGCGGCGCGGCAGGCGGTACACGTCCTGCGGGGCCGCGTGGACGCGATCATCGTCGGCCGGCGGACGGCCGCCCTGGACGATCCGCAATTGACAGCCGAGCCGCCCGGGCCGCGAACGGCGGTCCGCGTAGTGCTCGATACCCGCGCCTCGCTGGCCTCGGAAAGCCGCTTGGCCCGCACCGCCCAACAGGCGCCCCTGCTGGTGGCCGCCGGGCCGGAGGCCCCCGAGGCGGACCGGCTGCGCCTGGCCCAGTGCGGCTGTGAAGTGCTTATCCTGGCCGGCTCGACGCCCGCAGACCGCCTGAAGGCCCTGCTGACGGAACTGGGCCGCCGGCAGACGACCAACGTACTGGTCGAGGGCGGCGGCCGGCTGTTGGGCACACTGTTTGATGCCCGGCTGGTCGACGAGTTTCACGTGTTCATTGCCCCGAAGCTGGTGGGCGGGGCGGAGGCGCCCGGGCCGGTCGCCGGCCGCGGGATCGACCTGCTGCGGGATGCCCTGGCCCTGGAATCGCCCGAGGTGCGGCAATTGGGCCCCGACGTCTATCTCCGCGGCCGAGTCGGCCGGTAGTGGTGAGTGGTGAGTGGTGAGTAGACCCGTAGGGTGGGTCGAGCGCAGCGAGCCCCACCAAAACCACGACGGGGGACGGAGGACGGACGACGGGCGGAAGACCTCTAGTGCGTCGTCCGTCGAAAATGGTGGGGCTCGCTGCCGCTCGCCCCACCCTCCCCACTCCCCACTCCCCACTCACCCCTCGCCCCTTCCGCCGGTCCCCCTTGACTCCCGGCCGGCGCGTATGGGATAACCCGGGAATGAGCAAACATATTTTCGTAACCGGCGGGGTGGTCAGCTCCTTGGGCAAAGGATTGACCAGCGCCTCGATCGGCATGTTGTTGGAGCGGCGGGGCCTGTCGGTCCGCATGCAGAAGCTCGATCCGTACATCAACGTCGATCCCGGCACGATGAGCCCCTATCAACACGGCGAGGTCTACGTCCTGGACGACGGCAGCGAGACCGACCTGGACCTGGGCCATTACGAGCGGTTCACCAACTCGCTGCTGAACCGCTTCTCGAACTACACCACCGGCCAGATCTACCTGTCGGTGATCAACAAGGAGCGGCGGGGCGAGTTCCTGGGCCAGACCGTGCAGGTCATCCCGCACATCACCAACGAGATCAAGGCGGCCCTGGCCAAGCCGGCCGCCCCCGGCGTGGACGTGGTCATCACCGAGATCGGCGGCACCGTGGGCGACATCGAAAGCCAACCCTTCCTGGAGGCCATCCGCCAGTTCGCCCTGGACGTGGGCAAAGAAAACTGCCTGTACATCCACTTGACCCTGGTCCCCTATTTGAAGGCCGCCGACGAACAGAAGACCAAGCCCACGCAGCACTCCGTGGGGCTGCTGCGCCAGATCGGCATCCAGCCCGACGTGCTGATCTGCCGCACGGTGCGGACCCTGGCCCACGACGATCGCAAGAAAATCGCGCTGTTCTGCAACGTGCCGGTCGAGGCCGTGATCGAGGAGAAGGACAAGGATTTCTCGGTCTACGAAGTGCCGGTCAGCCTGGTCGATCACGGCTTGGACGAGCTGATCGTGCGGAAGCTGGGTCTGGCGGCCCGTCCGCTGCAACTGGACCAGTGGCGCGATCTGCTGGACCGGCTGCGGAATCCGCAGCACGAGGTGGCCATCGCCGTGGTGGGGAAGTACGCGGAGCACCGCGACGCCTACAAGTCGATCTACGAGGCCCTGGACCACGCCGGCGTGGCCCACCGGGCCCAGGTCCGCATCCAGCGGGTACACAGCGAGGCCATCGAGCGGGAAGGGGCCGAGCGGCTCCTGGCCGGCGTCGACGGCGTGCTGGTGCCGGGCGGATTCGGCGACCGCGGCATCGAAGGCAAGGTCGAGGCCATCCGTTGGGCCCGCACCCGCGGCGTGCCCTTCTTCGGCATCTGCCTGGGCATGCAGTGCGCGGTGGTCGAGTTCGGCCGCTCGGTGCTGGGCCTGGAGGGCGCCAACTCCACCGAGTTCGATAAGAATAACCCCCATCCCGTCATCTGCCTGCTGGAGGAACAAAAGGGGATCGTCGACAAGGGCGGCACGATGCGCCTGGGCGCCCAGCCCGCCCGGCTGGCCCCCGGCAGCCGGGCCGCCAGCGCCTATGGCAGCGAGCTGATCTCCGAACGGCACCGCCACCGCTACGAGTTCAACAACGCCTACCGCGAGCAGTACGCGGCGGCGGGCATGCAGCCGGCGGGCCTCAGCCCCGACGGCGCGCTGGTCGAGATCGTCGAGCTTCCCGCTCATCCCTGGTTCGTCGCCGTGCAATATCATCCGGAGTTCAAGTCGCAGCCCACGCGGGCCCACCCCCTCTTCGCCGGCTTCATCGGCGCGGCGGTCCAGCATCGCAAGGCGGCGGGCGAGACCGCCCGCTAGAATTGTAGCCGGCACACACCGTGTGCCGTTCGCAGGTTACGGCACACGGCGTGTGCCGGCTACATTGGAACTGACCAACTTATTCTTGAGCGCACAAAGGTCGAACAAGGCCGCGGTTATTTTGTCCAACCCTGTTGCGTGAGGGCACTGCCATGACCGAAGAAGCAGACACTCCCGAGAAGAAGATCCTGGTCGATGAGGACTGGAAGAGCCGGGTCGAGGCGGAGCGTGAGGCCCTGCGCGAGGGCCCGGCGGGGGCCAAGCCCGCCCAAGAGCCGCCGCTGCCCCCCGCCAGCCTCAGCACGCTGGCCGCCACCTTGTATCTTCAGGCCGCCGTGGCCCTGGGACTGCTGCCGCATCCCATTTCGGGAAAGCCCGAACCCCGCCTGGCCCAGGCCAAACATACCATCGACACGCTGGAAGTCATCCGCGAAAAGACCGAAGGCCACCGCACGCCGCAGGAAACCGCCGAGATCGAGGGCCTGCTGCACCAGTTGCGGCTGGCCTACCTCGAGGTGGCCAGAGCGGCCCCCAGTCCGCCCGCGAGCCCCAGCGGAAAGATAATCGAGCAAGGATGAATTTCTGCGCGGGGTGCCGGTCGGGTGCCACTGCTGGCTTGTCCAGAAGTGCTTCCAACACTGCTGGACAAGCCAGCAGTGGCACCCATAGTCCGGCGGCTGTCAGCCGCCGGCTATTTCCCCTCGCCCCTCATCCCTCGCCCCTCGAAACAGGTTCCATGTCCGGCCGGGGTAGTGAAATGGGTGGGCGCGTCGTGCGCCCTGGATAAGCCCATCCCTGGTAACTTGCATTCCCGACCGGGCACGCGCCGGCGGTTCCTCAGGCCAACTGCCCCGGACCGGACACGGAAACCTTAGTTCAAGCCCTGCACTTTCTGGGGGGTGATTTTTTCGAGCTGTTACAACACTTCGCCGCGTTACCGCGAGAGCCTATGAAGGAGGCGTCGGAACCGCGGCATCCGACTCGCCAGGTACGCCAGCCAGGCGGCCGGCTTCCAAATCTCGATACACACGGCGGCCCCCACCACGATCACCTCGTTGTCCGGGGGATCGCGATCCACGCCCAGGAACTTGCGGAAGCCGTCGGGGATCAGCAGCCGGCCGCGGCCCTTTAGCTCCACGCCCCGCTGCCGGGTTGAAAGCAGCCGGCCGAGAAGCTGGACCTGGCCCAGCCGCTCGTCGAACGCCTCGGCCTGGATCTTCTGCTGGAGCAGTTTGATCCGGGCGTTGAGTTTGGCCTCCCAGGCCTCCGCGGCCCACAGGCTCAGGCAGCCCGCCCGCTCCTTGGCCAGCATGCATCGCGACGAATCGGGCCCGAGCAGGTCCACCAATTCGTGGGGGATGGACAACCGAAACCGCTCGTCGAGCGTGCAAGGGAACTCGCCAAGGATGATCTCTCGATTGGCTGGCATCAGGATACTTGGGTGTTATTCCCACACGGCACCACAGTCCATTGCCAAATCTGGGAGCAAACCCCACGTACCTGAGTCTATCAGATTCAGCGGATCGTGCAAGTACCCTGTCGAGAAAAAGGCGGAAGGAGGAGGGCGGAAGGCCGGGGGGAGGGCGGAAGCGGTGACGATCGCGCCGGGTGGAATTGTATCCGGCACACTCCGTGTGCCGGTGGCGGAAGCGGCACACGGAGTGTGCCGGATACATTTGGACCCCGGCGGCCGTTAGCCGCCGGCTATTTCCACCTTCCACCTTCCACCTTCCGCCTTCCACCTTCCGCCTTCCGCCTTCCACCTTCCGCCTTCAACCCCCGCCATCCCCCAGAGTCGAGCGCCGCCGGAGGATGCGATGGTAGTGCTGGGCGAAGCGATGGGCCTCGTCCCGCACGTATTGCAGCAGCCGTAAGCCGGGGTGATGGCGGCTGAGCCGCAGCGGCTGATCGTCCCCGGCCACCAGCAGCAATTCCTCGCGTTTGGCCAGGGCCACGACCGTGGCGGGCCGGGCCTGACAGCCGGCCAGCGCGGCCAGGGCGGCGTGGAGTTGTCCCTTGCCGCCGTCGATCAGGAGCAGCTCTGGCACAAGCTCATTTTCGCCCCGGTGCTCGTACCGCCGCCAGACCGCCTCGCGGATGCCGGCGAAATCATCGCCCGCCCCCGCGGTGCGGATTCGCAATCGCCTGTAGCCCGGCTTGAAGGGCAGGCCGTCGATGAACTGGACCACCGCGGCCACGGTCTCGCTGCCCGCGGTGTGGGCCACGTCGACGCCTTCGATGGCCCGCGGCGGCTGGGGCAGCCGCAGCACCTTCTGCAAGCCGGCCAGCCCCTTCTTGGGATCGACGGGAAAGACTTCGGGCTGTACGTGGGTCTGCAGGTCGCCCCGCTGGTCGAGGGTTTCCAGCAGGTGGATTTCATCGCGCAGGCGGGCCGCCTCTTCGAACCGCAGCCCGGCCGACGCGGCGGCCATGTCGGCGCGCATCTCGACCAGCAGCGACTGCTTCTTACCGTCCAGGAAGCGCTCGAGCCGCTGGATGTCCTTGCGGTACTCTTCCTTCGAGATCCGCAGGTTGCAGGGGGCCGTACACTGGCGGATCGAGGCCAGCAGGCAGGGGCGAAACCACTGCCAGCGCGGGTCGTCCGCCTGGATGTCCAGCGAGCAGGTGCGGAACTTGAAGATCTTTTGCAGCACTTGCATCGCGCCGCGCAGGCCGCGCGAATTGGTGAACGGGCCGTATAGCCGCGTGCCCCGCTCGTGCGGTGTCCGCGTAATCGCCACGCGCGGAAAATCCTCGTGCGTATGGATCTCCAGGTACGGAAAGGTCTTGTCGTCCCGCAGCTCGCGGTTGAATTTCGGCAAGATGTCCTTGATCAGCCGGGCCTCCATGAGCAGGGCGTCCACCTCGCTGTCGGCTTCGAGGTAGTCCAGGTCGCGGATCTCTTGGACCAGCCGGGCCGTGCGTGGGTCTTCGGCGGCCGCCTTGTGGAAATAGCTGCCGGCCCGGGCACGCAGGTCCTTGGCCTTGCCCACGTAGATCACGCGCCCCGCCGCGTCTTTCATCAGGTAGATGCCGGGTTTCTGCGGCAGCGAGCGGGCCTTCTCCGCCGCCAGCGAATTGTCGGTGGGCTCGGCGGGAAACGACATTTCGGGCATGACAGTTCAATTCTATCGCTGCCCGGCGGCCGGGGCAAAGCGGCTGGGGAGGACGGGCGACGGACGACGGGAGACGGAGGACAGGCAGTTCGGCGCGGGTCTCCCAAGTTCGGCGCGGGTCTCCCAAGTTCGGCGCGGGTCTCCCAAGTTCGGCGCGGGTCTCCCAAGTTCGGCGCGGGTCTCCCGACCCCGCCGCCGCGGGGACCGAACGTCTCCGCACGTTCGGGAGACCTTCGGTCCACGGTGTGGCTCGGTCGGAGACCGGCCATAACATGCGGCGGGTCCGTCGTCCGTCGCCCGTCGTCCGTCGTGCCTCACGGCTCGCCGGCCAGCCCGGCCAGCCGGTCCGAGAGCTCGTCCAGATGCTTGAGCGTGGCCTGGCGGCGGGGTTCGTCGCCGGGGGCGGGTTCGGTCTGCAATCGGGACCGCAAGGCGGCGATGCGGGCGGCCAAGGCCGCGATCACCTTCTTGCCGGGCTCGATCCGCCCCACCCGCGCCTGGTCCGCCGCGGGAATCAGATCGCGGAACAGGCCCAGGTCTTTCTGCCGCAGCACGAGGATGTCCAGCCGCTGGACGACGGCCTCCAGGCGGTCGGCGTTCCACTCGTGTGACTCGTCCAGTTCCCCTTCCAGTGCCCGCAGGCTGAGGTTGACGCCGGCGATGCGGGCCGCCAGTTCCTCGACGTTGATCTGGGCGTGCTCTTCGGGTGTGGCGCCGGGCCGGGTCGGCCCCGGCTCGGTAGAAGGGCCCGCTGCGGAATTAAAAGTAGCAGGCACACGCCGTGTGCCGTCCGCTGGCGCGGACCGGGCCGGCCGCTCGGGCAATGCCTGCGGCGGCAACGACGCGTGCGGCAACTCCAAAGCAGCCCGGGGCAGCATGGCCGTCATGTCGTGCTCGGGCGGCGCCGGCCCGCGACCGCCTTCCTCCAGCGTGATCGCGCCCAAGGCCGGCTTCGCCTTCGGCTGAACGGCCACGGGCGGCGGCTCGCGGCCCGGCAGGGCTGAAAAAGGGGATAAATCCCACTTGTGCCCCGTACCCTCCGGGCCGCTCGGCAAAGGAGACCTCTCCCGTGCGGTACCTGTCTTCGTCGTCGGCTCCGGTGTCGGCCGGACATTGCCGGGCGGCTGCCGGCCGGCGGCGCTGGCTTGGCCCGCATTCGTGTCGGCGGCGGCGATAAGCTCGCTGGGCGGACCGGCCAGTTCCGGCTCCGGCAGCGGGACGGCCAGCCGGGCGGCCATTTCCGGCGGCCGCGCCGCGCCGAGCCGCTCGGCCGCGGCCTCCGCCGGAATCGTCCGCTGCGGCGGGACCACGACCGAGGGCGGCGCCGCGGACAGCAGCACCACAGGCTCGGCAGCTTCAGCCCGATGCGTTAGTACCGGCCGAGGAATAACCCGGGGACTGTCCCCATTTTCGTCCGACGAAAATGGGACTGTCCCCTTCCTAGCCGAGAGTCGCGAGTCGGGCAGTCGCACCGCGATCGGCGGCGGCTTCCACTGGCCGGCCAGCCACGCGGGCGGCAGCTCGGCGGGCTGGGCGGGCAAGGTTGGGGATTTGGGGATTTGGGGATTTGGGGATTTGGGGACTTGTGGCCGAGCTGCCGGACCCGCCAACTCCCCCTCTTTGCCCGCCAGCGGCGGCCGAACTTCCGGCATCTCGCCGAACTTCGGGTCCGGCGGAAGCGCCGCGATCGACTCCCGCACGGAACAGCGAATGGCCGCGGCCAGCCAGTCGATCAGCCGATCCTGCTGTTCGGGCCGGCTGCCGGCGGCCTCCCACAGCTTCCACACCCGATACCACGCCTCCTGCCGTTCGACCAGCGTCGCCGCTTGCCGGCCGAAGGTCTCGTAGACCTCGGCCCGGTATTGCCGCACCAGCCGGCCGATGGCCGCTTTCTCCCGCTGATCGAGGTCTTTGAGCAGTTCCACCAGCGCCGCCCAGGGGATGACCTTCTGTCGCAGGAGCTCGGCCACGCGGGTCTGCTCGCTCTGGGCCTCTTCCGGTTTCATGGCCAGCTTGCTGGCCCAGGCCATGCGGCGCTCGATCCCAAGCAGCCAAGCCTTCTGCTGTTCGGCGGGCAGCTTGGCTACGCGGCGGAGCGTGGCCTGGGCGCCCACGGCGGGGTCTTCCCACCCGGCCGGCGCGGCCGCCACGGCCATCGCAGTCAGCACTACACACAGCATCGGCGTCATAATCGTACGGCCCGCTAAAATCGGAACACAGCGCGCGCAGCCGCGCAACCCAATGAAAGGTAGGCTCCCGGGAGGCGATGTCAAACCAACCGCGGCCCCGGGCGGCAACGACACGGGGACGCGGGGACGTGGAGACACGGGGACATGGAGACTCGGGGACACGCATGACACCGGTACTCTCCGCGTCCCCGCGTCGTTCCATTTGCTCCAACCACTCGCCCCTCATCCCAATCCCTAATCCCTGCCTTCCGCCTTCCCCCCTTTTGCCGTGTCGAACAGTCGCCCGCCCCGAGGTACCTTTCAAAACTTACCGCGTTTGAGAAGTCTGTAACCCATTACCTGGCTTGCACTACCGTTCCTGTTAGCGAGCGGAAAAGTATACGGCTTAAGGGGTACGTGTTCGACTTGCGCCTTTCCCGGCCCCATAACCCATTTGCCGCCTTCCACTTCCGTCTTCGCCCGAGGACCCGATATGTACCGATCTCTAAAATCTGCGGACAATCGCGCCACGGATGAAGCACGGATTGAACACGGAACTGATGGGCGGACATGGGGCAAACGAGAGCACAGATTGTTCTTGTCCGTGTTTCCTCCGTGTTCAATCCGTGGCTACTCTCATCCTTCATCCTTCCGGCCCCCGCCTTTTGCATTGGTCATTTTGCATTTTGCCTTCCCCCGGCCTGTTTTCCCCTTTCCGCCTCCCTCCTTCCCCCCAATCCCCAATCCGTAACCCCTAATCCCGTATCTATACAGATGTATACTATCACATTCGCCGGCCAATTGCAAGCCCGGTTCGTTGACATTTTTTGGGTGGGAATCGGCCAGGTATGCGCCGGGGCTTGACGGTGCCATGGGAGACGTGGCGATAGCCGCGTCCGCTTCTGGTGACGCACGAAACCGAACTCCATTGGCAGCCGCCCGGGATTGGCCCGATGGATGGCGGCCGGGGCTTGGTCCGTGTACTTGCGGGCCACATTCGTTGTCGCCAGGGACGGAAAGTGCAATGAACACCGCTAGAGGATACCATGCGCGGCCCGGGAAGCGGCATACGAGTGGAGGTCTCGTTAGGAGCTGGAGACCTTTCCGACTAGCTAATCTTTTCCGAAGAATCGGAGCTTGCCTGCCACTGTTTCAGCGGGTGCGAGTGAGACCACCACCAGCCGATTGCAAGGGGTGACGGGGGACTGTATGATAGCTGTGATAGCACCGGAGCGTGCGACACTATGGGACACGGAGGGCCAGCCAGATATGGCATCACCTCCCAAGAGGCTTCTTCGTGTCAGAAACAGGGCGCACGAGCAACGGCGCCATCAGGGCACCAGGTTCAGGCATTGCGGGTGCGCACGCCTACCGTGCGCGCGGCCGGCTCTTTACGGCCCGTCAGCTTCTACTCATCAGAAACATCGTGGAGGGGTACTTCGCGGAGGGCCGAACAAGAATCTCTTTTCGGGTTTGCAGCGCCCTGCGTTGGCGGCAGCGCAATGGGGCCCCAAAGGACATGGCATGCCGCGAAGTGCTGCGGAGGCTCGATGCCGCCGGCTTGTTAGATTTGCCGCCCGCAAAATGGGGAGGCGCAGTGTGGCCCAGCACGACGCGGAAGTCGAGTGCGGATGTTGTTACCGACTCAATAACCAACCTGGACTTTGACGCCGTTCAGGTCCATAGGATACGTTCAAAGTCGGACCCCAAGGCAGAACTATGGAACTCGCTGGTAACCGAACACCACTACTTGCACTCATCTCGACTTGTCGGCCGACAGTTGAAGTATCTTTACTCCTGGGGAGATCGCCCGATCGCGTGTTTCGGCTGGGGTGATGCTGCTTGGTCCATTGCATGTCGTGAGAAATGGATCGGTTGGACGCAACGTCAGATCGCGCAACGGCGGCACCTGATTGTGAGCAATGTTCGGTTCCTGATTTTGCCGTGGGTGCATGTTCCGAACCTAGCGTCCCACTTAATCGCGAGATGCACTAGTGCCCTCGTCCGAGATTGGGAGGAAGTGTATGGGTACCGCCCCGTTCTCTTGGAGACATTTGTTGATATCTCCCGTTTCTCCGGCACCTGCTATCGGGCGGCCAATTGGTCCGCCGTCGGCAACACGTCAGGGTACGCCAAGACCGGCGGCATGCACCATAACTCACAGCTCCCAAAACTGCTGCTAATGTACCCGACGGACCGTGGCTTTCGGAAACTCCTACGGGGATGCAAAAAATGCTAGGGAACACCGTGCAGGGAAACCCAGAGGATCTCTTGCAGCATAAATTGGCCGGGTACACGGTCCATCGCTTTCTCGCGGCAAGGGACAACTCGTCGTGGTACGAGGGCCGTGCGGACAACGGCGAACACGTTCTGCTCTATGTTTACGAGAGCAAGGAAGCACGCGATGCTGCGCGGGTTGCGATACATGGCTTCCGGACTACGGCGGATTTGATTGCCCATATTGGTGCAGCAGACCACTCCGTTTTCCTCATTATCGGCGAGTACAGGGTCATGATGCCCGGCACAGTTCAGGCAGCCCTCACTTCGCCGGCCACTGGGCCGAGCCTGGTTGGCGACTATGAAGTCCAGGGGGTGCTCGGGAATGGATATAAAGGCGTGACCTACGCGGTGAGACGACGCCAAGGGCCTGGTACTGGGTACGCGCTGAAACTCACCGTCGCAGAAGAATACGAAGGCAGAACGTACCTTCCGGAAGTTGGTCGGATGGTCGAACTGGCGAGGCGCGACCGGGACCATTTCCCGCAGATTCATGCCTGCGGTCGATTTACTCACGTCTGCGGTGCGGACCAGCAGGACCTGATCTATTTTGTCGAGGATTACATAAATGGGGCGACGCTTGAGACCTTTCTCTCGCGGTCCCCGGAGAAAGTTGACGCGCATTTTCTCTATTTGTATCTAACCGAAATGCTACAGGCCCTTGCGGTCCTAGAGGCGTGTGACTTAATGCATGACGACTTGCATGCAGGGAACGTTATTCTCCACCAGCCGGCGGTTGGACGGCCCCGGCCGTATCTAATTGACTTCGGGTCGGCGAAGCAGCGTGGCACCACGAAGAAGGAACGGGACGACCTCCGCAACCTGGCTACGCACATCGCGGCGATAGCCAACATAGTCCAGCAGAATTCGTCCACTCGGACCGCGCAGGAAGACCGTATTCTCGCCTCATGTGAAGCGCTCCTGGCGATAATCGGTGACGACGATCCTATGCGGCGACCAGACAGCGCGACCGAGGTACTACAGCATTTTGAGTCCTCGCTCCATCAAGGCGCAATTTCCCAGGAACTACGCCATCCGTTCGATTTTGGGAACGCAGAGGAGGTGTTGGACAACAATTTGCTTTATGCCCTCTCAGCAAAGTCGTTTCCGTGGCGCGACCAGATTGAGGCAAGTTCACACCTGCTCGTGATCGGGCCGCGCGGCTGTGGGAAGACAACCGTTTTTCGGTCAATGTCATTCCGCTGTATGGCAGATGCTGGCAAGGCAGAGGAGGCATTGGAGCGGCCGTTCATCGGCCTGTACGTGTCGTGCAACCGCGAGTTTCGCTTGAGGTTCAGCGCCCTCGATGCTGGCATGTTGCTTCGTCGGGAAACCGACCTCCGGCATTACTTTAACATGATCGTTTTGCGAGAGTTCACAACATGCCTTATCGCGTGCCAAGCAAGCCATCGTCTGGCCGAGTCTGATGTTGCTGCCTATCGTGGGTTTGTTACCCACCATGCGTCGCTGCTGCAGCCCGGCAATTCAGAGAAGGCATCGTTGGGGGAGATCGAGGCCCAAATCACTCGTGTAATACACGAGGTTCGCATGGGGATCTGGCGCGACCAGCAATGCAACTGCACCACAGCGCAAGGGTTCATCGCCGATTTGGCTGAGTTCATGGCGGCGAGAATCGACTGCTTTCTTGGCAAGGTCTTGTACCTCTTCGTCGACGATTATACTGAGCGAAAGGTCCCTAAGCAGGCTCAGCAGGCGCTCAATCACGTCCTCTTCGTGCCGAATGCGTCATATAAGTGTAAGATTTCATCGGAAGTATTTGGTGTGACACCGGACCAGACGTTTGGAGAGTTTCTGGCCCAAGACAGGGACTACCGCGAATGGAATCTTGGAACGTTGTATTGTCTGAAGCTCCCCTCCCAGCAGCAGAAGGCGTTTCTTGGGGAGATTGTGAACAACCGGCTGGCAATTTGCAGATACCAGGGCACTGTGCAGTCTCTCATTGGCCAATCGAGGTATGCCGAAGGCACGCTTGCGCGCACGCTGAAGCGAGAGGCAGAGCTGCGGCAAGAGAAAAGGCAGGAGAGGCGGGACGGCCGCCCGCCGCAAGTCGTCGTCAAAGAAGTCGAACAGGAATTGGCCGCCGCACGTGTTCCGGCGCAGTACCACGGGTGGGATACAGTGTGCGAGTTGTGTACGGGGGACGTGAGCAATATTCTTGAATTGCTGAATCGAATGTTTGAGCAATGCGGTGTGACCCGAGATACTACAAGCGTTATTTCCGCCGATTCCCAAGACGCGGTTATAGAAGGCTACTCAAGGCAGTACATTGCCAAGATTAAAGGTATCCCCCGCTACGGCGAGCGTCTCTTCGCCATCGTCGACGCATTTGGCAACCTGTCTAAGCGCCTCTTAAACGAATACCCCTGGATAAGCCGTCCAGACAACAGACGCGACCCATATCAGCTTCTTCGGATTGAGCTGGATGAAGCAGAGTTCGGGGGCGCGCCGCCGGACAGTACGCCCTCAACCGACAACGCAACTGCCTCACGAGCGCAGATGGACCCAATGCAGTTGTGGCGCCTTCTTCAACGCTACTGCCTATTTATCGACGCCGATGAAAGTCGGTCTCGCCGAAACACTCTTTCAAGTCGCGTTATCCTGCGCCGCGTCTTCTGTCCCGCATTTCGCATAGGGCTTGTTAATAGCGAGTGCTTCACGTTATCACGTGATCAATGGTCGGCCTTCTGTCACGATCCGTCAGGAAGAGCCGAGCAATTTGTCCGTGATGTAGTAGAAACTGCGAACAGGAAGCGTGGACCTGAGTACTACCCCCTCTTTCCCCCAGAGCAACAGCCATGACATCGCAATTCGAGCGCTCCTTCGATGATCTTGTAGAGGGGCTGCCAGAATTGGATCGTATCGAGCGGGCTGAACTTCCCGGCGACTTGGCTTGTTTCGTGGCGATCCTCGGATTCGAGCGCCGTTCAGTTGCTGCCGGAAGAGCACTTGTTGGGCGCGGTGTACGTGCTGAATACGCTATCGGCGTGCGCTACACGAATGATGGGATGGACTTTCCCAACATGGTGCACACAGACGAGTTTGCCTCGACCCTACGTGCCTTGACCGGCGGTCCGGACCCGGCGTGGCTTGCGCACGATGACCACAACCTGGAGAGTGATTTCGGTGAGGCACTTCTTTCGGGTCTTCAGGCGTTGGGTCTGGATCTTGACTCTGAGTTGACGCACATTGGCTTCGATATCACCGTTGGTAGCTCGCGGCTGCTTTTGGAGGGCTTGCATGCGTTGCTGGGAACCCGGATACGTGTCACCGTCTTCTACTCTGAGTCGTCCACGTATCGACCGCGGTTTGAGGAGTACCAGGCGCAGATTGACCGAGAACGTCCGCGTCGCGGCGACCCTCCCGAGTTCTTGACGCAAGGGGTGGACAGGGTAGAGATTCTTCGCAGAATACCGGGTCAGGATGCCGATTCGAGGCCGGTGTTTCTTGTGGTGTTGCCATCTTTCGCGTGTACAAGGGTTAGCGCGGTCATTGAGGAGCTTTCTCCAAGCCGCGTCCAATGGGCGTTTGGGGTGCCTCACCTTGTAAAGAACCGATGGCGCCTCGATGCGCAGCGTGAGTACCATGCCACACTCACCGACAAATCACACCGACACTGTTATGTCAGCACATTCGATTATCGAGAGACGTTGACAGTACTGGAGAATATTTATCGAAAGCGGCGTCAGACGTACAGCGTTTTTGTGTGTTCGCTCGGAAGCAAGCTGCAGAAGCTTGGTCAGGCGATCTTTCACCGGTTGCGCCCTGAGGTGGCTGCCGTTGTCGCGATCCCGCGCGTTTGGGATCCCGAGAACTACAGCGATGACCAACCGAGAGCGATTTACGCTGTCCATCTGGGAAACTGCCGACGTTTGGTAGAAGAACTGTGGAGCACCAAGCGGCTACGCTTGTGACTGTCCATGTGACGCAGGCCGATGGGTGAGCAAGATGATCGACTCTCATATCAGTGCGGAACTTGCCGTTCTCTTCTGGCAAAGAACACGCCCGTCGGACGTGTATTCATCCGGCCGGGCGGGTTCTGCCGAAGCCTGTTCCGCTTAGGCTGCACGTGTCGGACGCTGAAAGCGTGCCGCATCAATAGCCCCGGGACGCCGGCCGGCCGGAGAATTTGCGTCGGCCTGCGCGGAGCACGAGTAGCACTGCCGCCGGGGCCAGCAGGCTCGCCAGGAGCGCGCCGGTGCCCGGCTCGGGGACGGTCCCGGCCCAGGCCAGCCCGTAGTCCACCTCGCCGGGATCGCCGAAGGCCTGCCCAAAATACGTGACGCGAAGGCCGTACTGGCCGTCGAACGACGGCAGGGTGAAGTGCAGTTCCTGGGTGTTGTTATACTGGCTGATCGACTCGGCGTAGAGGGTGGTGAAGGTCGAGTTCCAGAGCTCCAGGTCCAGGTTGGCGAAGCCGTTGTCGGTAGTGACCAGGGTTTGCAGGTCCGGGTTGGCGTTATCGGTGAACACGGGCAGTCCCAGATCGCGGAACCAGGTGAGCGTGGCGTCGATAACCGTGCCGGCCTTGCAGAAGGCCCCAATTACATAGTCGTTGTGCGCGCCGATCGACATGAGGCCCCCGTAATCCCAGCCGATCGGTGCGACGTTGCCGCCGCCCAGGCCCGGCACGTCCTGCGTCCCCAGAAGGTATTGGTTGAAGGCCCGGTCCAGATTGAGTATCCCTGCGCCTTGACTCCAATCGAGCGACTGCGTGGTGACGGTAACTCCGGCGGCATTGAGGTACTGGCCGTTGTTCCAGCCGGGCAGTTTGGTGGCGGAGTTCATCAGCACGGCTTTGATCACCCGGGTATCGAGCGCGGTGCTCGGCATGCCTGATACCTGGTAGGCGGCGCTCTTGAGCAGGGCAATGCCGCCGCTGACGATGGGCGCGGCGAAGCTCGTGCCGGCCAGCCCGAAGCTGTAGTAATTGTTGGCGCCGCCCGAGACGTCGGGCTGGGTGGTGCTCAGCAGTGCGCTGTTGCCGCCGGTCTGGGCGCCGTAGTAGGCCGAGACGAGCGTCGTGCCCGGCGCTACCAGATCGACGGCGGCCCGCACGCCGGGCACCACGAGGTGCACCGGGTCGTAATAGTCCTGGGGCCCGCGGCTGCTGAAGTCCGCGACGGTGCTGAAATCATTGTAGGTATAGTTGCCCACGGCCCCCACGGAGATCGTGTTGTAGCCGGAGGCCGGCCCACCGACGTTGTTCGACGGGTTGGCCGGGGTCGTGGAGTTGCCGGCGGCCACGACCAGCGCGGTCTGGGGATAGTTGCGGGCGAAGCCGTCCGCCGCCATCGTCATCGGGTCTTGCCCCGTCGAATCCGCGTATCCCCAACTGCTGTTGATGACGTCGGTCGGGCCCGGCCAAGTAATCTGGAAGCCGTAGTAGTTGAGCGAGTGCGTCTGGGCCGTCGCGAAATAGTGCTTGTACGTGGAATAGAAGGTCTTCGGGGTGATGTCGAAGTAGGTGCTTGTCTGGCCGGTGGCCGGGTCGGGGGCGTTATACCAAGCGGTGGCAATGGCCCCGGAGGAAAGCGTTGTGGCAGGGGCCATCCCGAGCTTGTAGTACGGGTAACCGTGGGTCGCGTCCCAAAGCTGGTTGGGATCGAAGCCGGCGATCATCGAGCCGACCCAGGTTGCGTGCATGTCTAACCAGTCGGTGGGGGAACTCTGGGGCACGAAATGATTGGCTTGCTGGTAAACATAGCTGCTTGGGGCGCTGTGGGGCACGTAATAATCCTGCACCCCGCCGGTCGTTTCGTGGCCGTTCCAGACCAGGCCGGCCTCGACGTTGGCCACGAACGTGCCCTGGCCGTACACGCCCTGAGAGTACCAGGTATCGGCCCCGACAAGCGAGTTGACCGCAATCCCCTGACTCGTATCGAGGTCCCAGGTGATGATTTGGCTGGCGGCTTGCTGCCCGGCGGCCGGATCAGTGCCGTATCCGCCGCTCCAGAGGGCGGAAGCCGTGCCACCAATCTGCGCCGCCAGGTCCGACGCCGAGAGGGCCAACACCGCCAGCAGACCAAGTGCGCTCAGGAATCGTTTCATCAAGTCCATCATAACGCCGCGCTGGGCGGAGAATGCCTAGAATCCCATTATTGATGCCGTGGTTGATCGTTTTGCAAGACTCGCGCCGCAACTGTTCCGGCCCCGGCGCGACTGCTTCTCAGATGTTGAGCCCGCAGCCGAACGCAAAGGTCTTGGCGGAAGCCCTAACCACCGGAGGATCCATTGGCGCGCGGGCTCAGAAGCCGTGAGCCTCAGTCAGAGTGTGCCGGCCGGGGTCGACGACCCTAACGGCTTGGGCACAGGCGCCAGCGCTGCCTCGGCTCTGTGCCTACGGCCCGGTCGCACCGGCACCATAAAATGGGCCGGCCAGATGCCCGCCACACCCCGTCGCACTGCCTTCAATATACACCGGATCGGCGGCGGCGGGAAGAATTTTGTTTGCGGAATGGCAACCGTTCACACGTGGTCCCACGTATCTGATTTTTTCGTTCGGGCTTCGGACTTGTCAATCGCCGGCTGGAATCTGCTACTATTCTTGCGTTCGGCAGGCATCGCCTCCGACCGTGGTGCGACTCATTTCTTCTCCTGATACACCCGCACGTAGTCGACGTACATGTCGGCCAGGCCGTTATACCGTGACAAATCGACGGGCCAGCCGCCGCCGGTGGCAAGATTGATCAAGAAGAAGAGCGGGCATTGCTTGGAGATCGGATACGTCGCGTGGCGGCCGACCTCGATGTTGTCGCAATAGTAGATCGTATCGGTCTCGGTAATCTGGCACCCGTAGGTATGGAACGTCTCGTACCAAGTGGAGGGGATGCCGAACTTGCGCATGCGAATCGGATTGTGCATCCCTTCGAAGGCCTTCTTCTCGATGGCCTTGCCGGCCTCGCCCTGGTTCCAGCAATGGGGGCAAATCATATACGTGTCGAAAGCGTTGGGCTCACGAGGGCCCTCTCCGCCGTAAGCCTCGATGATGTCCAGCTCGTCGCCCGGTGATTTGGTGCTCAGGAGCCAAAAGGCCGGCCACGTACCGATGGCGTTCGGACCGATGAAGCGGCATTCAAAGTAGCAGGGCGCCTTGGCCGTGAGGCCGCTGCCGTCGTTCTTTAGGGAGGAAATCAGGCCGGAACTCTGCGCCTTCTCACTCGCCCTGATCCGCAGATAGGAATCGACCTGGCTAAAGGGATTGTTGGGTTTATCAAAACTCGTGAATCGAAGCGTACTGAAATCCTGCCAGCCGTTGGGCGGCTTGTGGTCGTAATAGGTGGCCTTGGAATCGGTGCTGGAAATGGCCAGCGGGCCCTTGAAGTCGTCGGCAAAGACCAGCGACATGCCTTTCGCCGCCGGAGGAGGATCCTTGGGCATTCCTTCGTTCCAGGAAACGCCGCCCTTGTTGTAGAGCTGCAGGTAGCAATTATCTTTGACGGCACCGATGGCGCCGCTGATTCTCACCGTGACGGGGCCATGCGGGTAGGCATTGGCCGGGAAGACGAACGAGCCGCTGCCTTTCGCATCCAGCGCGACCGTGGCGACGGTCGAATCGGAACCAAAACCGCCGCCTTGCTTCCAGCATTTCGCGGTCACGCTCTTGAAGCCGGGCGCCGCAAGGGTGACGGTGGTGTCTCCTTGCACGTCGGAGCAATACTCCGGCGAGAGCACGGACACCTGACAGCCCAAAGTCTCCTCAGCGCTCTTCTCAGAATCAGCGCTGAGGGAATCAAAGTACAGGTCGCCCTCGGCGGGCAACAGTTTCTCCTTTCCGCCGGCCTTTTCCATGGGCTGGCCGATGGTAAAGATGATCGCGGCGATCGGATGATCGAGCTTGCCGTTGCGGTCCCCACCCCACGTCTCATGGGGAGCGTCCAGATCGAAGACAACTTCTTTCCAGCCGGTAAAATCGACGATCCCGCCTTGGCCCGTACCGGTGGACAGCGACCTGTACTGGTGCGTCTCGCCGCCGGCGTCGGTCACCTGCAGCCCATAGGAACACTTCGAGTTGTCCCCCTTGAGCCAGTAATGCAGTTTATGGACGGGGGCTTGGATCCCGACCTTGTTGGGGATGCCGAGGTATTGGAAACTCCCGCTGCCGAGGAAGTGGTAATGCAACCGCAGACACTGTTTCCCATCGTGCGGTTGATCGGTCGACAACTGGACCGAAGCATTTTCATTGGGGATGTTGACCACCCACACGCTGGGCTGCGCAGAAGCCTTCTCAAAATCCTGCACCATCACGGGCGTGGCGCCCCACGCCGGAGCAATCCCAAAGGTCAGCAGCACAGACAAGAGCAGGCACTGTTTCATTGGTGTTTCCCCCATTTCCATATTACGCTTCCAGGCCCCGCTCGGCCATCTCCCGCTGGAAACCGCGGAACAGTCGGGCGCTGGTGCGGCCGCAACAGTAGGTGGCCAGGCCCATCACCACCACGACGGCGGCGGACCAGAGTGTCGCCCAGCGGCGGACCTCGGCCAGATCCCAGATCAGGGGATGGTCGATGGGCGTGGCCAGGACCATGGCCGTCACCACGGCGTAGCCGGTGGCCACCAGTGCGCAGACCAACATGACGACCCAGGCGGTGGCCCAGTCGGGCGCGTTGAGCATCCAGCCGGTGTAGACGATTTGCATGGCGGCGGCCAGTAGCGCGGCGCGGGCCCAGCCCGGCGCGGAGGCCACGTGCAGGTGGCCCCGCAAAACGACGGGCAGCAGACTGAAGCCCACGGCCACGGCCAGGATGGCGGCCAGCAGGCAGACCGCCCGGAACTGCTCTGGTCCGGGCACGTAGACGCCCGGGGGCATGGGCAGCGGCTTTCCGCGCCGCGGTGCTCGCAGCCGGGCGAGCCATCGCCCAACCTCCTTCCTGGCGGGGCCGGGGCCCGAAGCCTGCCGCCCCAGCCGCTGCATCATCAGGCCGACCCGCAGCTCGCTCCGCGGTGTGGCGGGTTCCGCCGCGCGGGGCGGAGACAACTTTCCCGGGACGCCGGCCGGCGGGGCATTCGTACCCGGAACCACCGGCGGTAGAAGGCTGACCGGCGACGTGGCTGCCGCCGGCTGAGGCGGTACAACCGGCCGGGAAGGCAGAATCGGCAGTTGCGAAGCCGGAGGCGGCCTGCGCACACCGCTCGCCGCGGGCGGCGCCACCAGGATCCGACCACACAGACCGCAACGAACCGTGGCTCCCCCGTAGCGGTCCTCGACGCTCAACACGTGGCCCGATGGGCAGCGGAAACAGATCGCCATGGTTGGAAGCAGGAATTAAGGATCTCAGATTTCAGATCTCAGATCTCATAATTGAAGGGGTCAGCACCCTGCGAACGGTAGCGGGCCTCCTATAGTCTAGTCTGCTCGACGGGGCCGCCGCCGTCAACCCGAGGGCGGCTCTGTGAAATGTAGCCGGCACACGCCGTGTGCCGTTTGCTGAGGTGGAAAACGGAAGGGCGGGCGGCACACAGCGTGTGCCAGCTACAATTATTGCACCCCATGGCCCGCTATTCGTCGGTGTAGACCCGCGTGCTCTCTTCCTTGGTGACCGGCGTTTTCATCTCGTCGGTCAGCAATTGGCAGCGGACGCGGAGGTCGCCGGGCCGGAGCCCTTGCGCCCGAACTTTGTAGGTGACGTCGGTCTTGGGGGCCAGTTGGGCCAGGCCGTCGAAGACCACCTGGCTGCTGTCCATGGTGAAGCGGGTGGGCCCTTCGGCTGACAGGGGCTTCATCTCCGGCGGCAACATGACGATCAGGCGGACGTTGCCAGCCGCTTTCGAGCCCTGATTGCCGACGTGGATGGCGTAGGTCGTTTCCCCGCCCACCTCGATCGGCTCCTTGGTGTGCGACAAGTCGAACAGTACGGCCGCCAGTCCTTCCACGACCACCGGCTGCTGCTTCTCGACGGACAGGCCCCGCTGGGCCGAGCCCCGCACCCGGATGCTCTGCTGGCCCGGCTCGACGGGCAAGGCGACCAATTCCACGGTGCCCTTCTCATTGGCCGGCAGCTCGGCCAGTCGCCAGTAGACGGCCCGGGTGGGCTCATCGTAATAGCCCGAGTTGTTGGCGCGGACGAATCGCATGCCCTGCGGCAGGTAGGCCGCCAATTCGACCTGTTGGGCAGGGGCCGTGCCGGGGTTCAAGACCGACAACTGATAGGCGGCCTCGCGCTCGAGGTAGCGGCGTTTGGGGCCCGCCAGGGCGATGTCCAGTTGCGGCGAGAGCACTTCCAGGTCGAAGCGGTGCTCGCTCCGCAGGCTGGCGTCGGCCCGGGCGCGGACCACGTTGGCCGCAGCGCCGGGGCGGGTGGCCTTGAGCTTCAACTCCAGCTTGCGGCTTTCACCCGGCTTCAGGTCGCCCACGGCGTACTCCAGGTCGCCGCCGGCCGGATGCTGCAAACCGGCCGGGATGTGCTCTTCCAACACCACGCCGGTCGCTACGCCCGTGCCGGGGTTGGAGACCACAAAGCACAGCCCGACCTCGTCGCCCAGCAACACGCGGCTGGCCCCGGTGGTTTCCACGGTCAAGCGGGGCCGGGTGGCGACGGAGCGGGCCGAGGCGTCGGCCCCGAAATGCACTGTGGCCACGCTGCCGATCTGGCCCTCGGCCGTCGGCATGACCCGCATCTCGACCGACAGCTCCTCGTTGGGCTTGAGCGTGCCTAGCGACCAGAGCACTTCGCCCTGCGGGCCGCTGGTGGCCACCGGCGTGGTGGTCAGCAAGCGGGTCCCGCGTGGAACCTGGTCGTGGATCTCGACGCTCCCCACGGCGACTGTGCCCGCGTTGCGGACCGTCACGCGGAGCACGGCCGGCTTGCCGATCTGGACCTCGGGTGGGGCGAGTTTTTGGATGGTCAACTGCTGGGTTTGCGGGCCCTCGAGGTTCTTGCCGCCGGGCTGGCCGGTCCCCTCGCCCTGTGGCAGGTTTTTGTCTTGTTTTCCGATCCCGTCATCGTGCGTCTGGCCGTGCTGGGGCTGGCCGGTCCCGTCACCCCGCGGCGTGTCGCTGGGTGGCTGGCCGATTCCACTGCCCTGCGCCTGGCCAAGTTGGGGCTGTGCGGCCGCTGCGACCAGTGGCAGGCCGCTGGGTGGCTGGCCGATTCCATTACCCTGCACCTGGCCAGGTTGGGGCTGAGCGGCCGCTGCGATCAGTGGCAGGCCGGTTGTGCCGGGCGGCCCGGCGCCAGGAGGGACTTCGTGCCGCGTGACGGGGGAAAGAGCTTGGCTACTGGCGGGCAGGGCCGAAGGATCGGCCTGGAACCGTGCCGGCTCCTGCCCCTGGGGGGCATCGAGTCGGGGTCCCGCGTCAACGCCCTCGGCCAGCCCGGCGTTGCCGTAGCGATCGGCTGCCGCCACGGGGCCCGCACGCCGATCGGAGACCACGACCGGTGGGGGTGGCACGCTGGGGGCCGTGGCCTCGCCGGCGGCCGGCCGGACCGCAACGTCCAGCCGATCCGCACGAAGCCCGAACGGATCAACCGGCATCTTGGGCGGCGGACTGCTTACCGTGGCTGGGCGTAGCGGGTTGGCCGGCACGTTGGCCGGGGCCGTGGCTGGCTCGGTTGGCCCATTATCCACCCGTAAGGGGTTGGCCGGCTCGTTGCCCGCCGGCTCCCCTGCATTGCGTTGGGCGTAGGCGATCGCTAACAGCCCTAACACAACGACCAGGGCCAAGGCAACCGCGGGTAGAATGGCGCGTTTCATCAAATAAACCCCCGGAAGAGGGATTCTTTCGGCCCGTGCGATGGTAAGCTGCGCACTTCGCTACAACTTTGGCCAGTTAATTCCTGCGCAGGCCCTATGCTCATGCGACAAGGCGCGAGTTCCTACCATAAATCCACCCTGGGGGGAAGATCAGTTCGGGTGGATTAGGGGCGGCAGGGCGGCAGGGTGCAGGAATAAATCTCGGCGGGCCGGCAACTTGGGCGGCCGCCTTGACGGGTGGGGCCTGAACCTCGGGACGCACTCCTGCAAGTTGGAACCGTTGGAAAGTGGCGACGAAACAGGGGATACTGGTAGTCAGGGAGAACAAGCATCGAAAATGAGCGTCCGCTCTCCCGCTTATGTTCGTGGGTCGATATCGAGCGCGACAGCCGGAAGACCGAAGACCGCTCGGTCTGGCGGGTCGTCGCGCCCGGCCTGTATAATAGCCACCGCAGCACGTGTCGCTGAGGTAGAGAACTGAATTTGAGGCACTGATGAAATACCGCTCACGCGTCCGCGCCGGCTCCGCGCTGTTCCTCGGGTTGTGTCTCGGACTGACGGGTTGCTCGCGGGCGCCTTCGCAAGCGCCGCTGGCCGCGCCGGTCACGGTCGCGGTCAGCTACCCCGTCGAGCGGGAGGTCACCGACTACGCGGACTTCACCGCCCGGATCGCCGCGGTGGATTCCGTCGAAGTGCGGGCGCATGTCTGGGGCTACCTGCAGAAGGTCAACTTCCAGGAAGGGGCGCTGGTCAAGAAGGGGGACGTGCTCTTCGAGATCGACCCGCGGCCCTATCAGGCGATGCTGAACCAGGCCAAGGCGAAGGTCGCCCAGGATGAGGCGCAACTGGCGTTCGACGAGGCGGAGTACGGGCGAAACCTTCGCCTGGCCGCCACCAAGGCGGTGTCGCAATCCGACCTGGACAAGAGCGTGGCCGCCCGGAACGTCGATATCGCCAACGTGGCGGCCGACAAGGCGGTGGTGGCGTCGCGGCAACTGGACCTGGAATACACGAAGGTCACGGCCCCGGTCAGCGGGCGCGTCAGCCGCTACCACGTCACGGTAGGCAACTTGATCCAGTCGGCGGACCAGGCCAGCGTCACCCTGCTCACGACCATCGTGTCGGTGGACCCCATGCACGCCTACTTTGACGTGGACGAGCGCACCGTGCAGCGCGTCCGGCAGTGGATCCCTGAAGGCCGGACCAAGTCGGTCCGCGACATGGGGTGGCCCGTGACGCTGGGCCTGGCCACCGAGGAGGGCTTTCCCCACCAGGGCACGATCAATTTCGTGGACAACCAGCTCAATCCGAAGACCGGCACGTTGCGCGTGCGGGGCGTGTTTCCGAACAAGGACGAGGCGCTCTCCGCCGGATTCTTCGCCCGCGTCCGCGTGCCCACCGGCCCGCCCCACAGGGCCCTGCTGGTCAGCGACCGCGCGCTGGACACCGACCAGGGCCAGAAGGTCCTGTACGTCGTCAACGACAAGAACGAAGTCGTCTCCCGCGCCATTCGGGTGGGATTGCTGCACGACGGTCTGCGGGCGATCGAAGACGGGCTGAAGCCGGGCGAGCGGGTGGTCGTCAACGGCCTGCAACTGGTGCAGCCGGGCATCACCGTCGAGCCCAAGCTCGTGGACATGCCGGCCTCGGGAGGCAAGCGCCGCGCATCAGGAGTCGGCGCCGCGATCGCCGACGACCGAAAACCGCGCCCCGACCGCTGAACCAGAGGACTGCATGCTGGCGAGATTCTTCATCGACCGCCCCGTCCTGGCCTGGGCGATCTCCATCGTCATCATCCTGCTGGGGGCCATCGCCGCGGCCCTCCTGCCCATCGCCCAGTACCCGGAGATCACGCCCCCCACCGTGCGCGTGACGGCCAGCTATCCCGGGGCCAACTCCCGGATCATCGCCGACACGGTGGCGGCGCCGATCGAGCAGCAGGTCGTGGGCGTCGAGAAGATGTTGTACATGTCGTCGCAGAGCAACAACGACGGCTCGTACATCCTGGACGTGACCTTCGCGCTGGGCACCGACGTGAACATGGCCCAGGTGCTGGTGCAGAACCGCGTCGCCATCGCCCAGCCGACGCTCCCCGACGTGGTCAAGGCCATCGGCGTGACCGTCAAGAAGCGGTCCCCGGATATCCTGCTGATCGTGAACTTGTATTCCGAGATCAATCCCGACACCCGCCGGCCGTATTACGACCAGCTCTACCTGAGCAATTACGCCACCATCCATCTCCAGGATGCGCTGGCCGGGGTGGAGGGCGTGGGAGACGTGTTCTCCTTCGGCGGGCAAGACTACAGCATGCGCGTGTGGCTGGACCCGCACAAGCTGCAATCGCGGAACCTGACGGCCGGCGACGTAATCGGGGTCTTGCGCGAGCAGAACGTGCAGGTGGCGGCCGGCCAGATCGGCCAGCCGCCCGTCCCCCGCGGCCAGGACTTCCAGTACACCATGAGCACCCTCGGCCGGCTGGTCGAGGCCGAGCAGTTCGCCGACATCATCCTCAAGACCGGCACGGACGGCGAGGTCACCTACCTCAAGGACGTGGCCCGCACTGAGCTGGGGGCCAAGAGCCAGGACCAGAGCCTGACGATGGACGGCAAGCCGTCGGTGGGCCAGGCCATCTTTCAGTTGCCCGGCTCGAACGCCCTGGACGTCGCCGACCGCGTCAAGGCCCGGATGCGCGAGTTGGAAAAACGCTTCCCCGTCGGGCTCCGCTACGCCATTGTCTACGACACCACGCCCTTCGTCCGCGAATCCGTGAGCGAGGTGTTCCATACGCTGCGCGACGCGGTCATCCTGGTCGCCATCGTCGTCCTCTTGTTCCTGCAGGACTGGAAAGCCCTGCTCCTGCCCGTCATTGACGTGGCGGTGTCGCTGGTCGGCACCTTCGCCGTCATGAAGCTGATGGGTTTCTCGCTCAACAACCTGACCTTGTTCGGACTGGTGCTGGCCATCGGCATCGTCGTGGACGACGCCATCGTCGTGCTGGAGAACATCGAGCGCTGGCTGGACAAGGGCCTGCCGGTGCGCGAGGCCACCATCCGGGCGATGAACGAAATCACCGGGCCGATCCTGGCCATCACGCTGGTGCTCAGCTCGGTCCTGCTGCCCAGCGCCTTCCTCACCGGCATCACCGGCCAGTTCTTCCGCCAGTTCGCGCTGACGATCGCGGTGTCGATGCTCATCTCGGCCGTCAACGCCATGACCATGACGCCGGCGCGGGCGGCCTGGATCTTCGCCAATCGCAAGCCCGGCCAGCACGGCGACCAGGGCAAGGAGGCCCTGCCCTGGTGGAGCTTCGCCCTGCTGGGCGGGCTGGCGACGGTATGGCTGCTGGCGACGACCCTGGGCGCCCGGCTGGGCCCGCCGGCCGGGGCGGAGGGTGGCCAGCCGACGCCCGGCGGTCTGAAAGACACCCTGCTGGCGTCGGGGGTGTACCTCGTCCTCTTCCTCCCCGGCGCGGTCGCCGGGGGGGCGCTGGGGTGGTTCTTGATCCGGCCCGTGAACTGGGCCCTGGGCCATTTCTTCCAGGGCTTCAACTGGGTCTTTGGCCGGGCGACGCGGACCTACGGAACGATGGTGGGCTGGTGCCTCCGCCTCAGCGCGATCGTGCTCCTGGTGTATGTCGGCCTGATCGGTCTGACGGGCTTCGGCTTCACCCGCGTCCCCCCGGGGTTCATCCCCAGCCAGGACAAGGGCCGGCTGGTCATCAACATACAGTTGCCCGACTCGGCCGCGCTGGAGCGCACGCTGGAGGTGATAGAGAAGGTCGAGAAGATTGCCCGGGAGACGCCGGGCGTGGCCCATACGATCTCGAACCTGGGCCGGTCGTTCGTGCTCAACGCCGTCAGCTCGAACCTGGGCTGCATATTCGCGCCCCTCAAGCCGTTCCACGAGCGCCGGAACCCGGCGCTACGCGCAGACGCGATCGCGGCCCAGCTCCGCCGACGGTTTCAGAGCGAGGTCCCCGAAGCCCGCATAAACGTCTTCGGGGCGCCGGCGGTGGACGGCCTGGGCACCGCCGGCGGCTTCAAGCTGATGGTGGAAGCCACCGGCGACGTCAACTTCGACGCCCTCCAGGCCCAGGCCGACAAGTTGGCCGCCCAGGGCAACCGGCAGCCCGGCCTGGTCGGCCTGTTCAACGTCTTCCGCGCCCGGGCGCCCCAACTCTACGTGGACGTGGACCGCACCAAGGTCAAGACCATGGGGGTGCAACTGACCGACGTCTTCGACGTGCTGCAAGCCTACCTGGGCAGCTACTACGTCAACGACTTCAACCGCTTCGGCCGCACCTGGCAGGTGAACGTCCAGGCCGACGCCCCCTTTCGCGTGGACGCCGAGACCATTAAACAACTCAAGGTCCGCAACGCCGACGGCGACATGCTCCCGCTGGGGGCCGTGGCCGAGGTCCGCGACTCCACCGGGCCGGTCCAGATCACCCGCTACAACATGTTCCCGGCCGCCGCCATCAACGGCGTCTCGCTGCCGGGGGTCAGCACCGGCGACGTCCTGGCGATGATGGAAAAGCTGGCCGACCGCGAGCTGCCGCGCAACATGACCTACGAGTGGACCGAGCTGAGCTACCTGCAGAAGCTGTCCAGCAAGGTCGAGCGGTTCCGGGACCTGCAGCAGAACCCCTTCAGCGCCTTCGCGCTGGGGGTGGTGCTGGTCTTCTTCGTGCTGGCGGGCTTGTACGAAAGCTGGTCGCTGCCCTTGGCGGTGATCCTGGTGGTGCCCATGTGCCTCTCCAGCGCGCTGGCGGGCATCGCCCTGGCGCGGATGGACGTCAACATCTTCGTGCAGGTGGGGTTCGTGGTGCTGGTGGGCCTGGCGGCCAAGAACGCCATCCTGATCGTCGAGTTCGCCCGCGACCGGCAGCAGGAGGGCGCCTCCCGCTTCGACGCCGCCCTGGAGGCCGCCCAGGTGCGGCTGCGGCCGATCCTCATGACCTCCTTCGCCTTCATCCTCGGCGTGTTCCCCCTGGTGATCGCCCAGGGGGCCGGCGCCGAGATGCGCCGTACGCTGGGCACGGCCGTCTTCGCCGGCATGATCGGCGTGACCCTCTTCGGCATCTTCCTGACGCCGGTCTTCTTCTGCGTGGTCCGCCGGCTCAGCCGTTATTCGGCCGAGGCCGCCGTGTCCGAGCGCGCCCGACACGCGCCCCCAGGAGACTGACCCGGATCATTCACCAATCGTTCGTAGTGACCGCATTCATGCGGTCCTTGACCTGTTTACGCTCTCCAGACCCGATAAATCGGGTTACTACGAGCCCCGGTGAATAATCCCGGCTAATGCCAGATGCAAGCTGTGAATTGGGGCAGTCCCCAAGCCGCTTCCCGGCCGATCCTTACTTTCCGTCGTCCGGCCGGACTTGGACCTGCAGCGCGCCCAGCATGCGGGTAACGGCCTCTTCCTTCTTCCGGATGAACGGCACGTTGTCCAGTACGATCGCCCGGCGGTCGTCGCTCGTTTGGATGATCAGCCGGCCCGATTGCAGCAGCATGTACTCGAAGACGTCGTTGATCTCCTTTTCCATCCGCAGGCTGGGGGCCGACAGCCGCTCCAGGTTGCTCAGGAACCCGTGATGGTGCAGCAGCTCGTTGGGCCGGACTTCCCAATAGTCGAAGCGGACCACGATCAGGACGGCGCAAAAGATCGCCCCCAAGATGCCGGCCACGCTCCAGTAGAACGTCGCGTTGGCCAGCGGGTGAAACGCCGCCAGCACGCGGTGCACGACGGGCAGCAGCTCCGGATTGAACTTGAACAGTAGAATACACGCCATCAGCACCGCCACGGCGAAGAAGAACAGCGTTAAGGAAGTGGTCCGCGGGAAATCGAACGACAGGATCACCAGATTGACGGCCAGCAGGCCCAGGAACAGGATCGAGATGAACTGTCCCGGCTTGTTCTGGCCGTCCTGCAGCCCGCCGGCAAAGGTCATCACCAACGCCGCGATGATTGCCAGCAGGAAGGTCGGATAGAGGAAGACGATTTTCGGGTAGGGCACCGTCCGCCACGGATTTCTTCCCTTCAGCCAACGGCACACGGAGTGTGCCTGCTAGCTTGGCGCGGGCGCGTGAACGGTTGCGTCTTGCGCGGACCCTAGCGGTCAATAGTGTATCGCAGGCGGCTGCCCAGTGCCAGCGGGCTTTGCGCCGGAGAGGCCCAGGTTCGCGCGGAACCAGGTCCGCAATGGACCCAACAGCTTGTCGAATTGCTTCCTGTGCTGCTCGCTGATAACCCCTTTCGGCACGAAATGGTCCCAGACCACCAGCATGGCGAACAGGTCCGCCGACGCCTCGTGGGGATGATAGATGTTCGTCGTCGGCGAAAAGACCTCGCGATAGGGCCGCACGCCGAGCAGGTCTTCGGCCACGGGCCGGCCGTCGGACTGCTGCCGGACGCGAAAGCCACCATCGGTCTTCTCCACCTCGATAGCCAGCATTTGGAAGTCCTGCGGCATGCCCTTTAATACTGGCCGCGACGTCTCCTCTGCATTTTGGCCAGCCCCCGCACCCGGCCCGTCGCCGAAGACGACCAGCGGCCAGATGTACCGCGTGCCCCACGGCTGCCGGATAGGGAACACCCAGCGGCAATCCAGGGCGTCGGGATTGGCCAGGTGATGCTCGACGAGCCAGGGGCAGCCCGTGATCGAGTCGGCCTTCAGGAACCTCCATTGCCGCGTGTACAAAGAGTCGAACCGCTGGGGGTGGGCCCGCTGGAACACGTGCATCTGCTCGTGCAGCAGCGTGGCCAGGGCGGACCTGTCCGGCGAGCCCCGCGGCCCGGGCGAGCACAGCCCCCGACAGGCCCTTTCGGAAAGAATAATGTGCGGGCCGCGGGTATGGGGCAGCCCGCCCTCGATCCGGTCGGCGACCTTCAGAAAGCTCCACGGCGTTTGGGCGAAGGCCGGGTAATCGTCGTGCACGGCGGGCTGGATCTTGGCCACTAAGGCCCGCAGTGCAGCCTGCTCCGGCTCGGTAAACTGCCCTGCGCCGGCCCGATAGCGGCGGCGGCACTCGGCCCGCTGCTCCTCGAGCGTCCGGCCTGCGATCAAGGCGCCGGTCTTGGCCGACATTTCCATGGCCTGGAGCTCGTCGAAATAGGCGGCGTCTGCGGCGATCGCGGCCCGGGCCTGCTGGAGACTGAGGAAAGCGACCGCCGGGGCGGCCGTGGGCCCCGCGGCGGCCCTAACGCCGACCGGCGCCAAGAGCAGTACGGGAAGCAGGGCCCAGGAACCGGACCGGAGCATGGTTATTCCTCACAACTGGAGGTGCAGAATCCTCACCCATTTTCCCTCACCCTGACCCTCTCCCGGCGGGAGATGGGACCGGGCGTTGGGTGCCACTGCTGGCTTGTCCAGCAGTGCATCGCACACTGCTGGACAAGCCAGCAGTGGCACCCAGCGTTAGCGTTATTTCCCCAGCTTCTTCAGTTGCCGTTGGGCGAGGGTGTATGCGTCGTCGGCCGCTTCTCGCTTGGGACGGGGCACTTTCCGGAACAGGCCGGCGGCCACGTCGTCCAGGCCGTACTGTTCGGCGATGCGGCCCAGCACGTACCAATCGAGGTCGCGGGCCTGATCGCCGCCAAGCCGGACGCCGCGGCGGAGGTTCTCCAGGGCCTCGGCGGTCTTGCCCGCCTCGGCGTAGACCGCGGCCAGCGTGCGCAGGCAGACCGGATTCTCATATGCAGTCCGCTTGGCGGCCGTCAGGGCGTCGTCGATCGCCTGTTGGTCGACGTTGCCCTCGGCCACCGCGAGCCAGGCGCGGTGGTTGAAGACCAGCGGCGAGACCTTTTCGCTGCCGGCCAGCCCGCACAATCGCTGCCGGGCGGACTTGAAATCCCCCAGCCGCATCGCCTCCAGGGCCAGCAGTTCCGAAGTACGGGGATCGTTGCCGGTCTCTTGCAGTTGGGTGTGGAGCAACTGCCGCAGCTCGTCCGATCGACCCAGGTCGGCCAGGGCCGTCATTTTACAGCACAGGGCCTCTTGCCATTCACGGGGACGGTCCCGATTTTCGTCCGCCTGTCCGCCGCGGACAGGCGAAAATGGGACTGTCCCCTTCGGCCGCTCGCTCGTGCGGAGCAGGCGGTCGGCGGCCTCGATGGCCCGGGCCGGCTGATCGGCGGCGCGGTATGCCCCGGCCAGGGCCCGATCGATCTCGATTGTCTCGGCGGGGCTGGGGTGGTTGGCCTGAGCAGCGGCCAGGATGGCGATGGCCGGCCGGGGATCGCGGGCCTGGGCAGTCAGCGCTGCGGCGGCCAGCTTCAGTCGGTCCGGCCCGGCCGAAGCGACCGCTTTCAGCAAGTGCCGGAAGGGTGGATCGGCCCGGGGGTCCGACAGGCCGGCATGCGGGGGCAACGCTTCCGCGGCCCAGTCGAGCCATCGCTTGGCGCCCGGAGAATCGCCCCGGGCCAGCGACTCCAGGGCCATGGCCCCCAGGTTGGCCCCGCCGGGGCCGGGCGGCAGCAGCCGTTGACGGGGACTGTCCCCATTTTCGTCCGACGAAACCGGGCCTCTCCCCTTTGTCCCCTGGGCCTCCGCCGCGGAAGCTGACCGCTGATCGCTGACCGCTGACCGCTGACCGCTGACCGCTGAAAGCTCCCTCTCCGGCACGGCGTAAAAGGCCAGCTCCTTCAGATCGTCGTCGTTGACACACAACTTATAGCCGGCTGCCGGGTCGCCCCAGCTCGTGATTTCCAACTGCGACAGCACGTCGGCCGTGCGCCGGGGCGGGACCTGGTTGTCGCGCTGGTTCTCGATCGTGCCGCGCAAGGCCTGGCGCAAGGCGTCGACCACAGCCGCCACGTCGTCCTTGCACGCGGTGCTGACGAATAGCTCGGGCAGTTGCTTCTGCCGCTTCCCGCCTTCCAACAGGGCCAGGAACAACTGCTGGACCAGGCGGCGCGGGGCGTCGCTTGCCAAGCTGGCGTCGCTGAAGCGGCGCATGGGCGCCAGCAGGGCCGCCCGCCGGCGCAGGGCCGCGGCGTCGGGCGAGCCGGCGGCCGCGGCCTCCAACAGGGCCGCCGCCGGGCCGTACAGCCGGGCATCTTCGAGATACTCGCCCGCCGACTCCAGCACGCTCCGCCGCTCATCGCCGCCGGGGCCCAGCTCGGACGCCCTGCGGCGGGCCTCAGCCAGACCCCGCTCGGCCGCTACGGCCGCCACCAGCAGTGCCTTCCACGTGGCCGACATCTCGGGGCGCTGGGCCAGCTTCTCCAGCTCCGCATACCTCTCCAGGCCCAGCAGGACTATTGCCAGGTTCACGTCCAGTTGGTCAATGCGGTTGTGCGGGCCGAGCTGCTTCTGCGCCTTGCGATATTCGGCCACGGCCTGCTCCAGGTCGGCCTGCGGGCTGTAGCGCACGCCTTCCTCGTCGTGTTCCAGCAGGATGGCGTAGTCCATGCGCGTGGTGGCGTCGGCCGGTTCGAGCTCCAGGGCCTTGCGATAGGCTTCCGCGGCGGCGGGCCAGTCCATGCCCGGCGAAAAGTGCCGCCCCAGCGAATCGTAGGTGAGCGTGCGGGCCAGGCCGGCCTGCGCCGCGGCCGACTTGGGGGCCAGCTCGACCGCCCGGCGGGACTCCTGCCGGGCCGCCTCGCCCAGGCCCAGTTTCAGCAGCACCTGGGCATACCGCTGGTGCGGCTCCGGCGTGTCGGGGTGTTTGTCGATCAGCCGGCGGCACTCGGCCAGGGCCTCTTTAGTGCGGCCGGTCGCCAGGTGCTGCGCCGCCACGTTGTCCAGGACGATCTTCACCTCCCAGGGCTTGTCGTCGGCCGCGCCCAGCTCGGCGATGGCTTCCTGCAAAGCGTTGACCTCGGCGGCGGTGAAGCGGCCCGGTCCCGTATCCAGCCGGAACGCGGCTACTACGACGTTGTCCTCCGCCTGCTCGAAATGCTGGCTGATCGTGGCCGGGCCGCACTGCCTGACCACGTCGGGCGGCAAGGCCCGCGGCACGTAGCCCGGCGGCAGCGTCAGCCGGAACCGCAACTGGCGGACGTGGGCCTCGGGGAGCAGCAGTGGATGGCGCCGCTCGCCCGGCTGCGCCTGGCTTACCGGCAGGCCCGAGTGTTCTTCCTTCTCCGACTCGTCGCCGCGAAACAGCCCCGGCATACGGTCGAAGAGCGGATCGGGCTGGATTGTCACCGTCGTCTCGGTCTCCTGGAAATGGCCCATCCGGGCCTCCGACACCTCGGCCACCACGCGGAACGGCTTGCTCAGATCAAGGGGGGCCGAGTATTCCAGCCGCCCCAGCGACTGCGTGTGGTACTGGCTCTTGAAGAAATCCCGCCACAGCTTGCGCAGCTCCTTGTTGCTCTGCGAAGCGTAGTCTTCCCGCAGCTCGTGGTCGCAGGAGCCGCTGCACACGACGCTGGCGCGCAGCCGGGCCTTGCCCCGCTCGGCCAGGAAGATATCGACCGTTTCATCGCTGGTGTTCTGACGGTAGTCCAGCCGCGGCGTGCGAATCAGCTCCCGCGTGTCGGCCCGCGCCACCATTGCCCAGCGCTCCTGGTCCGTCAGGGGCAACTGGCCGACGGGGACGCAGCGGGCCGAGGGGTCGATCCACAGCGGCGGCGCTCCCGGCAGGTAAACGATGGCGTGGTCGAAATCGCCCATCCCCGGCAGGCCCGGCACCACGTCGCTGGCGCGGCCGGCCCGCAGCAGGGCCACGTCGGCGCGGATCCCCACCGCACGCAGCATCGCCACTAGCAGCGTGGCCTGGTCCTTGCAGTCGCCGTAGCGGCGGGCTAGGGTCTCGCGGGGCGCTCGGGGTACGATCGCCGCCTTGCCGAATTCGACCCCCGAATAGCGGACCTGCCCGCGAAGGCTCGCCAACAACCGGGCCACGATCTTGTCGCGATCGCTCTCTTGTCCCACCGCCTGGCGCACCAGCGGCCGGACCGCCTCCAAGTCCAACTGCGATTCCACCGCGGCCGCGTAACCGGCCGCCATGTCGGCCCACGACTTGCTGGTCGAGAACACCACCTGCGGCCATTGGCTGAGCTCCGGGGGAAGGCACGACTCGGCCAGCTCCTTGGCCGGCACCGGACCCGTCTCGAAGCGGAGCGTAACGCGGCCCGCGCCCTGGCTGCGCACGGGCTTCACCTCGGCGGCCAGCACCTCGTAGCGAAGCGGCAGCGAGTCGGGATAGTCGATCACCAGCCGCAGCCTGCGGATCGGATGCGAATCGGCCAGCGACACCCGCTCGACCGTGCCGTGGTCGAACAGCGGCCGCGTCTCCCGGGTAACGATCTCTTCCTCCGCTACGGCCCCCACCTGGATCGCCGGCAGCGGGGCCCGAAACAGCTTCTGGTCGCTGAGCAGGTTCGGACTGTCCTGCTCGACCGGGGCTTCGCCGATGCTTTCCGGGTCCAGCGAGTGGGCCTGGCCGTCGGGCGTGATTACCCGCGCCCGAATCACCGGCCGCTCCTCGCACCAGGGCGACCAGTCGGCCTCGGTGTAGGACCAATCATCGACCCCCTTATCGGTGAGGAAGCGGAACACCCGCCGCACCGAGCTATGCCGCCGGCCCTCGGCGTCGAAGGTGAAGGAGTGCTCCTCGAAGAGCATTTCTATGTCGGCCTCGGCCGGGGCGGGGGCGGCGGAAGCGGCCCGCAGAACGGCCTCCGGGGCGGCCGTCAAGGCCGGCAGGCCCCAGGGATCCTGATCGGCCGCCGCCGAGACGACCGCCGCCGCCGACATGGCGGCCGCTACAAGCATCAGCACCGCGCAGAAAGGCAAGCCACGTAACATCGCTTGGAATTCCTGAAAAGTCCGTGTGGCACCCCCGCCGCAGCGGGCAAAATCCATTGTATCCGACGCTTCAAGGACTGGGAAAGACAAGGAGACACGGAGACAAGGAGACACGGAGGCAGGCAGACACGGAGACAAGGGGCAAGGGGACAAGGGGCTACCATGTCTCCCGGTCTCCATGTCCCCTTATCTCCCGGTCTCCCAGTCTCCATGTTTCAGGACACGCCTCGCGCGCGGGGAAAAGCTAGACTTTATTATGAGCAGTACTGAGCAGACGGCACGCGTCCCGGCCAGCGGCTTTGCCCGGCTGGCCCCGTGGCAGGCCCGGGCGGTGCTGGCGGCCTTGGTCGCCCTGGTACTGTTTGGGCTGGCCGTAAGGCCCCCGCCGCCGAAGAACGTGACCACCCGGGGGGGCAAACCGGAGCCCGGCGACGCCGCCCTCTACATGGCCGAGATCCGGCGGGTGCATGCCGGCGAGAACTACTACGCCGTAGCGGCCGAGGAGCTGGTGGCCCGTAATTACCCCACCCGCAGCCTCTTCAACTGGCGCATGCCGCTGCCCGTGTGGCTGGTGGCGAAAATGCCGGCCCTGGCGATGGGAAGGGTGCTACTGGGCGGCCTGGCCCTGGCGCTGCTGCTGATGGCCTTCGAGGTCACGGCCCGCGAGGAGCCCAAGGTCTATCGCCGGGCCATGCCGCTGGTGCTGCTCCTGGTCGGGCCGCTTTTGCCCTGCGTGGGCGACGAGGTGTTCGTTATGCCCGAGGTCTGGTCGGGCGTGATGCTGGCGATCTCGCTCTTGGCCTACGGCCTGGCCCGGCCGTGCCTGGGCGCGGCTACCGGGCTGTGGGCACTCTTCTTCCGCGAGCTGGCCCTGCCCTACTGCCTGCTGGCGGCCGGACTGGCCTTGTGGCAACGCCGCCGGCGCGAGCTGCTGTTCTGGATGGTGGGACTGGCCCTTTGGGCCGTCTTCTACGCCCTGCACTGCTGGCAGGCGAGCCGGCTGATTACGCCCGCCGCCCTGGGCCACCCGGGTGGCTGGGTGCAGTTCGGCGGCACGCGCTTCGTACTGGCCACGGTGCAGTGCAATCCCTGCCTGCTGCTGGTGCCGGCGTGGATCACCGTGCTCTATTTCGCGGCGGGCATGCTGGGCCTGGCCGGCTGGCGAACCACGCTGGGCCTGCGGATCGGCCTGACCGTATGCATGTACATAGTGGCCTTCTCGATTGTGGGCTACGAGTTCAATCAATACTGGGGCAGCATGATCGCCCCGCTCTTCTGCTTCGGCGTAGTCCGCGCCCCCGTGTCGCTCTGTGAACTATGGCGGGCCGCAAGCTGGGCCCCGGTGCAGCCGGCGACCGCGTGACGGATTGGGGATTACGATTAGGGCCAAGAGACTCATAAGACTTATAGGTCCTATAGGTCCCATAGGTCCCGTAGGTCCTATTTCAATACTCTCCGAGTCCTCGTTGGATGCCCTGGGGGCCTCGGGCAGAATGGCGACAACATATCACCCCCTCCGTGAGAACGGCAGGGGAATCCCGTGGGTCCCGCGTCAGGGATTTGGGATCGGGCTTTGTTCGGCTGCGGGGGCGGGGCCCAGCGGCGCCTCGGCGGCGGCGACGTGGGTGACCTCGCGGGCCCGGGGCAGCGTGCAGCTTAGGCCGTAGTAGCCCAGGTCGGCGGCGGCGAAGAGGACCAGGGCCAGCAAGGCCCCGCGGACACCCTGGGCCGCGGCGATCACGAGGATGGCGGCGGTGGCCAGCAGCAGCGGGCCGACCATGACCTGGGGCACCGAGGCCACGCCCTGGCCGTTGCGGAGGATCAGGCCCACCAGGGCCACGGCCATGCCCACCATGACCACGGCCCACAGCGGCTCGAAGCGTTTCCAGAGCGCCGCGCCGCGGCCCTCCTGGGTGGGCTCCAGGGTGGCGGGTTCCGGCGGCCGCTCCTGCCGCGATTGTCGCTCCAACAGGAGGAATCCGATCGCGGCCAGCACGGCCACGGCGAACTGGAAGAGCATGATGAAGCGGCAGGGGAAGCGGAGCCACTCGGCGCCCGGCAGGCTGCGCTCCAGGCGGACCAAGGGGTTGTAATCGCCGGCGGCCAGGATCAGGGCCGCCACCGCCAGTCCGCCCGCCGCCTGGGCCAGGCGGCGCATCGAGTGCAGCTCCCGGCGCCGCATGAGCAGCCACACAACCAGCATCAGCGGGACCGCGCCCACGTACAGGCTCACGTCGCGGACGTCGCCCTGGAAGCCGCGATCGATCGACAGGTAGGGGGCCACGAGCTGGATGAGGTTGATCGGGTGGAGCGAGCCGGCATGCGGCAGGCAGTCCGCGGCGGCCGACGCTACGCCGGCCCAGGCGGCCTCACGCGCCGACGGCAGCAGGAGGGCCAACGACAGGCCCAGGCCCTTGGCGAGGATCACCCGCCCGCAGGAACTGTGGCCGCAGCCGACGCACTGCCGGCAGAGTTTGATTGTCTCGCAGCCGTTGCGCGGGGCACGCCGGCGGGTGAGCATGAGGAAGAAGGTATAGCCCGCCTCGGCCAGCAGCGAGAAGGGCATGTACTGCCAGCCTCCCAGCAGGAGCTGCGAGGCGCTGAGCAGCAGGAGGCCGGCCTGGGCGGCGGCCACTTTCCCCCACCGCCCGTCGACCATGATCACGTCGATAATTGCCAAAAGCCACGGCAGGTGTGCGACGGCGGCCATGGCGTCCGGCTGGTCGAAGTGCAGCAGGTTGAAACTCGAGAAGGTAAAGGCGAAGCTGCCCACCATGGCGGCATCGCGGCGTGCCAGCCGGCGGCGGAGGAACCAGTACATGCCCGCCAGCGCCAGCGGATAGCCGGCCAAATACTGCCAACCCAGGGCCACCCGCGCCGCCAGTCCGCCGCCGCCTTGGCCGGGACCCGCCTGGGCGGAAAGGAACGGCTCGGCCAGCAGGGCCAGGAGCAGCAACGAGACCGTGAGACTGCCGGCGAAGAACGTCTGTTCCGCGCGGTGCTCGGCCTGAGCAAGCGACCTTTCCGCTTCGATGGACATCGGCGATCCTATGAATCCTTGCGGTTTTGCACGGGCCCCCCTTTCGGTTTGGGGCGCGGTCTGCCTTACAAAGGATAGGTTGCATTTGTCACAGGTGCCGAGCCTACGCCAGGCCCACCCATTGTGCCGACCGATCTCCCATCTCCCTCCGGGAGAGGGGCACGCGGGTGAGGGAAAGCTGCGTTGTTCGGAGTGACGCGCCCGATGGGGAGACGCGGTGACGCGGGGAGCTTGCAGGGTGGGTCGAGCGCAGCGAGCCCCACCAAACCCTCTGATGGTGGGGCTCGCTGCG
>JBEKTY010000005.1:0-93425 GCA_049515555.1 Thermoguttaceae bacterium | reverse complement strand
AGGTGTCCGAGGAAGCAAAGGCGAGCGTCCGGCTGTTGCGACATACCGTCCTACCCAAGTGGAACTACACCATTCGCCACCACAACCCAAACGGCTAAGTTATTTCTTAACAGCTTCTTACGGCAGGACGTGCTCGGGCGGGGGCTTGGGCCGGCCGGCCTTGACTGCCGGCTTTGACGCCACCTGGCGCTTGATCGTGACCGCCGGAATATCGGGCTGCGGGCTGCCGCCGATCGTGCGATCGACCGATCGCAGGGTCATGGTGTTCGCATCGACGAGGGTCAGAACGTGCGTGGCCGATGCCTGGCTGCCGTCGGCCAGCGTGCCGGAATACTTGACCAGCCAGCGCTTGCCGTCCTGAACCCAAACGTTCTCCCCAAAGCCGCCGCTGGAGTCGAAGACCCAAGAACGGATCCGCTGGCTGCGGGGGTCCCAGCCGATGACTTCCGTGCCGGCATGCAAAAAAGCGTTCTGCCGCTCGACTCTGAACTTTCGAATCAGAAACGCCCGATTGACGGTCCAATCGCAACTGCTGTGCAGGAGGGCGGGGCTATCGGCGGCGGGCTGATCGGCCCAGTCGCCCACCAGCCATTCGAGGTCCTTCAGATGCTGTACGGGGGAGGGCGTGCGGCTGCTGCTTTCGCGGGCGCTATCGATCCACCAGCGGCCGTCGCGTTTCACGAGCACCAGCGCCGAGCGGGGCGCGTCTGCCGCGGCCGCCGGCAGCAGCGTCACCTCGGCCGTGGCCTCGACCAGGGCCACGTCGTCGCTGACAAGCCGCACGGCGCTGACCCGGAGCTGCAACCGGGCGCCGTTGCGGGCGGCGAGAAACTCCCGGAACGCCTTCTCGATGTTGTCGCGGCCCTCGACGCGCTCGCCGGTGGGACCGACGAACTCGCCCTTGGGCGTCCAGCATGCCGCCAGGCCCCTGGCGTCGCCCCGCTGGAAGCTGTCCTCCATGGCGGTCAACAACTTGCGGATCTCGCGGCTCGCGCCGGGCGGTTCCGGCCGCACGTCCTGGGCCCGGGCAATCCCGGCCGCAGCGATCAGCATCATTACCGGCGCGGCACGCAGAACGCATCGCATGAACTTGCTCCCCGAAAATGTCACGATATGAAATAGTGATCCGGGATTGGCCGACCCGTGAGCCAGGGTTTCGCGCATGTCTTTTAGGGCTTGACCGGCGGGCTGCCCTGCTCGGACCGCTGGCTCGCCTCCTGGCCCAGCTTGTTCAAAAAGGCATCGGCCTCGTTGTAGTCGTCGAGGTCAACCCCTTCTTTGGTCAACCATTCCAGGGTGGCCTTCATCTGTTCCACGACTTTGACCATGGCGCGGTAGTCATCGGCGGTGGGGGTGCTCAAGCCCGGCGGCGAGCGGCGATAAGGGGCCTCGATCTGCGCTCGGGTGTAGGCGAACGCCCGCTCTTGCAACAAGGGCGGCCACTTGATGACGTCGGTGGCCGCGGGCGGGGGAGCGACGGCCCGAACGCCCGGCTCGAAAGCCGCCCCGGCGGCCGCGGGTCTGGGGGCCGAGTAGGCCCGGGCCCGATCCTGGGCCATCTGCTGCGTCTGCTGCTGGAACCACCAGTCCTGATTCGCCTGCTGCTGATTCAGGATGGAATTGGTCTGCGTCTGGGCTTGGCTCATGAGCGTATTGCGAATGCCGCTTTGCACTACGGCATTCTGGCCCATGGCGGCGACTTGCCCCAACTGGCGGTTCTGGGCCGCGATCGTCCGCTCGGTGCCGTATTGTCCATAGGGGTAGCCGCCCCACGCGCCGTAGCCCGCGTATGGATTTCCCGGCCACCATTGGGCCGAAAGCACCGTAGGCATCCCCAGTAAGCCGGCGGCCACCAGCCCCGCCACGAACCCTGGACGCTTCATGTCCGGCCTCCGTTAGGGTTTACCGATCTGCGTTTGCAGCACCCAGCCCGTTGTCGGCTTGCCTTCGATGGTGGCCTGGACGGCGACCCACGGCGCGCGGACTTCCAGCACTTTGAGTTGCGCTGCCTTGGGAAGCCGGGCGACGACGGACTTCTCGGACATCATGGCCACGCCCGCCTCGAGCGTGACGACCAGGTCGCCGCGGACGATCAGTTTAACCGCGCCGCTTTCGGTCTTGGCGGCCGGCTGCTGGACGGCGGTCAGGGCCTTGGCCGCCGCGTCGCGAACGGCGTCGTCGACGTCGGTGGATGCTTTCTGCAGCGCGGCGGCGGCATCCTTGGCCAGCGGCCCGAGCCGGCCCAGCGCCTCGGCCGCTGACAACCGGCACTGGGGCAGGGGCAGCCCAAGGCCCTCGATCAATACGGGCACCGTCTTGGCGGCGATCGCCGCCGGCGCCGGGTCGATGTGCGCCAGGGCCCAAGCGCTGACCAGCGCCAGATAGCGATCAGCGTTGCCCAAGAGGTCCAGCAGCGCCGGTTGGGCCGCCACGGCGTCGGGGCCGATCTGCCCCAGGCTGTAGGCGATGGCGGTGAAATTCAGGTTCTCGTCCTTGCCCGATTCGAGGATCTTCAGCAGCCCCGGCACGGCCTCTTTGGCGCCGGGACCGATGTGGCCCAAGGCCAGCACGGCTTCGTGTGCCACCCGATCGTTCTTATCGTCGATCAGCTTGACCAGGGCGCTCGTGGCCGGCGCGGCGGCCGGCCCGATCTGCCCCAGGATATACACCACCTCGGCCCGCAGCTTCTCGTGTTTCAGGGCGTCGATCAAGCGCGGCACGGCGGGGGCCCCCAGCGCCGCCAGGGCATCCAGGGCGTGATGCATGGTGGCGTAATCCGCACCCTGCAACGCCTTCTCCCACAGCGGGGCGGTGATCTCCGGGGCGGGCGGCAACGCCGCCAGGGCCCGCGCCGCCGCCGTCCGCACGAACGGGTCCCGATCCTTCAACCGCGCGATCAGTTCCTCCGTAAGCTGACGGCGCAGATCCTTGTCTTCCGGATGGACGCGGGCCAAGGCCCACAGGCTGGTGGTGCTCAGCAGCTTATCGTCGCTCTTGGCGTTCGCCCGCATTGTGGCTTCCGCGTCGGCGGGGATCTGGCCCAGCTCGCCCAGGACGAACGTGGCCGCCGTCCGCACGTGACTATCGCTCAACAGTGCGGCAATCTGCGGAATGACCGCCGTGGCGGCGTCGTTCATGGCGCCCAGGGTGAGGACGGCCTCGCGCCGGATCTCCGGCCGCGGATCCTTCAGCTTCTCGGCCAGGGCCGGCACGGCATCCTTGGCCGCGGGGCCGATCTCACGCAGCACGAGGCACGCCCAGTACGCCGCCTTGTCGTTCTTCAAGGCTTCGATCAGCGCGGGCACGGCCTTCGCGCCGGCTTCGGCCATGGCGCTTAGCACGCGCACCCGTATCGCCGGGTCGGAATCCTCCAGCAGCTTGACGCACAACGGCACGACCACTTGCGGGCCGGGGTGAATGGCCTGCACCGCCCGGACGGCCTGGCGGCGCACGGCGGGGTCGGGGTCTTTCAACAGTTCCGCCAGGGCCGGCACCGCCGGCTTCGCCGCGTCGCCGATGGCGCCCAGGCACCATGCGGCGTGGGCCCGCACCTTGGCCGAGCCGTCTTGGAGCAACTCGCCCAGCGAGGCGACGGCCTCGGCCGCCTGCGGGCCGCGGGCGCCAAGATCGTCGATGGCTTTCAGCCGGGCGGGCTCGTCGGCCGACTTCAGGCCGCCGAGCAACTCCGCGATCGAGACTTCGCCGGCGCGCAACCCCCCGCCGCACGCCGTAAGGCAGCCACACACGACCCACATCAAGGCCATTCTTCGTGTATTCATACGCGAACTCCAATCGTTAAATTGCCAGCAGCCAGAAATCATCCAACGTCTTCCCTATTGTCACGGCTCGCATCATTCCAAACCGTGCGGAGTACAGAATTCGTGTTATTGCAGGCCGGTTTTCGTGGCGGCATACAGCATGCTTTGCAGAAAAGTCCGGCAGGCCACGTAATCCGGCGGCGGGATCTGCCGGATCAGGGCCTTCAAGCCGTCGAACATGGCGTCCACGTTCTCGCGGATCTGGGTCTTGTCGGAGTAGTCCAAGCCGCCGTAAGTGACCCACTTGGCGAACAGCGGGTCCAATTCGCTGCGCTGCGGCTCGAAGCTGGCATCCTGCAGGGCGTCGGGCCAGTTCAGCCTGCCGGTTACGGGGTCCAACTGGCTGGGGGTCAAAGCCCGGGGCACGCCCGCGTGGGCGATACGGGCAAGCTGCTCGGGCGTCAGATCGGGTCCGCGCTCCGCCGCGCGTTGCGCCCGGCCGATGTTCCGCAATTCCCAAAACGTATTGCACGCCTGGACCTGGTTCTGCATGGCGTTGCTCTGGGCCTGGGTCATGTTGATCGCGGCCGCGGAGGTGGCCAGGTTATACTGCCCGGCCGAGCTGATCACCTGTGACATGCCTTGCATGGCCGATCCGGCCGCGGTGGATGCCCCGCCATAGCCTCCCCAGCCGCCCCCGCCGTACACGTTGGTCGTCGGCGGTGGCACGGCCGGCCGGTAGGACCGAGAAACGTCAACGGACCCCGAAGAGTCCGAAACCCTAACCTGTGCCAGTGCCGGGACCGGACACGCGAGCACAAGCATCAATATCCCGATACGATTCATCGCTTTCCCTCCGGTATAAACGAAGACCCTGATTCGATGCTCATTCGTAACACTCACTGTACGCAGGCCCCTTCCGATTGTCAAGATGGGGGGGCCTTGGCATTCATGGCGGGGGCCTGTGATTCTCGCGGGCGAAAACGGGACCAGTCCCCGCCGGGTGCCACTGCTGGCTCGCCCAGCAGTGCTTCTCACACTGCTGGACAAGCCAGCAGTGGCACCCGGTGCTTCTCACACTGCTGGACAAGCCAGCAGTGGCACCCGGTGATTCTCACACTGCTGGACAAGCCAGCAGTGGCACCCGGCACCCGGCAAGGCTGGTCGCCCTTCCGTCGCCGTCCCGCCACCGGCGCTACGGGGAGGCTATCACCCCCGCCAGCAGATTGCCGTCGGTGTGCCACGGATCACCGCCGCCGTTGCGGCCGCTTAACACTTTGTGGAAACCATCAATGACATAGGTCTCGGACAGCTTGCCGGTCTGGTTCAAGTCCTGAAACAGGCGGTCGCGCTCGGCATCGACGTCGGGCGCGATGTGATGCGTGATCTGCCCCGTCGTATGGCTGAAGCCGACCCGCTCGTCGTAACTCGCCGAGCCGATCCACACCGGGCGTCCCGCATCGAGCGCATCGGTTTGCCAGAAGCGCACGTGATTCCGCTTGCGGGGGTTGTCGCCCACGGGCTGCTCGAAGGCCAGGTCTTCCTTCCGCCCGAACAAATAGAGATTGCTCACCGGGGCGTCGTCATAGGGCCGCTTGAGAACCGTAGCGTCGGCAATCTCCAGGCAACTGCGCAGGGTGAGCGGATCGGCCGGGTACCACCTGGCGGCCAGCATGACCCTCTTGACGTCGTTCTCGCTGCCGGTCAGGGCCACGTTGAGCGGGTCGCCGGGGATGCCGCCGCCGGTAAGCGTAATGTCGGGAACGTCGTCCAGCGTGGGATGCCGCCGCAGGTAGCGCTTCCAATCCCACGGCATGATCAAGTAGGCCGTTGCCAGGTACACGACGACTAGTGCCAGAACCAGCACCACCGCCGGCTTGCGGCGAATCTTGAGCTTCATAAGCGCCCTCCCGATGGGCCGAGCTATGCCACGTTCGTTATTGGGCAAACAATGGGGTCAGAACTATTTTCGTTTTGTTGGGTGTTGGGGTATGCTGAGGCTGTGTTAAGATGCCGCCATGCCTCGCCCTTTGCGACCTATTACCGACGGTCCGGTCTACCACGTTATCAATCCGGCAGCTCAAGCTCGGCCTATCGATCCGTCCTCGCGGCCGGCCGCCTAAGGCTGTCGAACACGATAAATAGTTCTGACCCCTTTTTCTTGTCGCCCGCTCAGACCAGGCCCCAGCGTTTGCGGAAGTACCATTCCAGGCTGAGCAGGCCGACCAGGGCCAGCAACAGCGGCCAGCGGTCCCAGAGCGTGGTCTTGGTCTCCTGCTTGATTTCCAGCGATTGGCTCTGGCGGGTGAGCTGCTGGAGCAGGTCGGAGAGCTGTTCCGGGGCGACGGATTTGCCGCCGGTGGCCTTGGCCAGGCTTTCCATGGCGTCGGGGTCGGCCGCGGCGTTGTCCAGCTCGAGGTCTTGGGGGGTGACGAAGAATCGGGCCCGGGCGGTCCCCAGCAGTTGACCCTTGCGAACGGCCGTGACCTCGATGGCATAGTCGCCGGGCACTTGCGTGTCGCGGAAGGAGCCCAGCATCTGGTCGTCCTGGCGCACCAGCAGGCCCGGCGTGCGAGTGCCGTTGGGCGGCAGCACGACCTCCAGGCGGAACTCGGCGTCGGTGATGGGCTCGTGGTGCGGCGACTGGGCCCCGGCGGTGAACTCGACCCGGTCGCCGGGGGCGAAGCGGCGGGCCTCCAGTTTCACCCACACGTTGCCCTCGGCAAGTTGATCCTTGCGGGCCAGCCAGAGCACCACCTGCCGCCAGAAGCGCTTGTGGGCCGACTCGAAGCCGTGCATCCACCAGTGCCAGGTCGAGTCGCCGGCGAAGGCCATCACCCGGCCGTTGCCGTAATCGTGGGTCACCAGCAGGGGCTTGCTCTCGTCGGCGTCGGCGTCGGCCAGGGTGACGGCCCGCGGCGCCAGCTTGAGGAACTTGTTGGCGCCGTCCAAGGGCGGGAGTTTATTCCAGGTGGCGGCGCTTTCGGCCGGATCGGCGGCCAGGGCCAGGGCGAAGTGCCGCAGGCCCAGCGGGGTGGGCCGCATCCGCAGCGGGCCCGGCAGGTGCACGTCCGCGCGGATCACGTCGTCGTCCAGCCGCTGCCGCTCCAGGCGGTCCATGACCACCGGCAGCACGTCGGCCAGGGGCGTGTTGTAATAGCCGCCGGGCCCGAAACTGTGGAACCCGCCGAGCATAATCAAGCCCGCCCCGCGGCTGACCGCCTCGGCCAGGCTCTTGAGCTCGGATTCCAGAAATGCGCCGGAGTCGATGTCGCCCAGGATGTAGACCTCGTACTTGCCGGGCTGGAACAATTCGGCCAGTCGGGCCGGCCGGGTTTGGGTCTGGCGGGGGTCCAAGCGGAGCGAATCGACCTTGATGTCACGCGAGGCGTCCAGGGCCCGACGAATGAACTTCTGCTCGACCCGCAGCGCGCCCTCGAGGTCCAGGACCCGCAGCCCGCCCTTGAGGACCTGCACGAACGTGCTGAGCTGGTTGTTGGTCGTCACCAGCTCGCCGGGCTGGGGAACGGCTTCCAGGGTGAGCTTGAATTCGCCGGGCGTTTCGGGGGTATAGGTGAAATGCACGGGCACGAGCTGCCCGTCGGCGCTGGCCGTGATCTGCTGCTGGGCCACGACGGCCATCTTGCCGGGCGCGGTCTCCATCAGCAAGCGGATGGGGATCTCGCGGTTGACGTAGCCGTCGACGCGAATCCGTCCGGTCACGGAGAGCTCGTTCTTGACGAACACCCGCTCGTTGACCAGGAGGTCCTTGACGGCCACGTCCTGGGCGGCGCCCAGGCCGTGCGACTGGCCGAAGACCACGGGAAACACGAGGTCGCCCTGATGGCGAAGCCTGGCCGCCACGGTCTGCGGCGGCAGGTCGCGGGGGGCCACCGCCTGCTGCCGGCCGTCGGTCAACAGCACGATGCCCAGCAGCCGCTTGCCGCCTTCCTGGCGGAGCACGTCTTCCAAGGCGGCGCCGATGGCGGTTTCGCGGCCCTCGGGCGCGTCGGGCAGGGCGAGCCGGCCGCCGGAAACTTCGGCCGGATGGCTCTCGGCGTCGAAGGTGTAGCCCTTGACCTCGAAGTCCTGGGCCAGACTCCGCAGGGCGGGGGCCGCCTCGACCAGCGCCCGGCGGAGCAACTCCCAGCGGCTCTTGCCGCCCAGGCCGTCGCGGACCGACATGCTCCGCGTGGCGTCGGCCAACAGTACCAGGGTGGCCTTTTCCTTCTTCGTTTGCGTGTAGACCAGCGTGGGGCGGAGCATGGCCAGCAGCAGCAGCACGATCACCCCGGCCCGCAGGGCGGTAAGGATCACCCGGCGGTGCCGCAGCGGAAGCGCGGGCCCCAGCCGCATGGCCAACAGCGCCGCCAGCGCCAGGCCCAGGGCGGCCACGAGCAAGTAGCTGTCGGCAATGGGGTAGAAGAATAGCTGCAAGGGAGGGATTTAGGGATTTAGGGATTTGGGGATTCAGGGATTTGGGGACCTATAGAACCGGTTGGCTACGAAATACTCGGCGGCCAGCACGCCGGCCAGCAGGAGGATCAGCCCCGGAAACAGTTCCCGGCCCACCCGGGCGATGCTGATGCTGCGGTCGATCTGCTCGGCGGTGCGGGCCAGCCGATATTTGAGCGGCCCGAACAGGCTATCCAGTTGCTCCTGGCCGACGCGGTCCAGGCGGGTCTGGTGGGGGGCCAGGTTGACGCTGAAGCCCAGGTCGAAGCCGGCGGCCCGGCCGCCGCTGCGAAGCTGGTAGTTGCCCACCTGCTCGGCGGCGGTGATGGTCAACGCCCGCTTCTCCGGGGTGAAGGTGCTCCGCACGCCGTCGGGCGCGGATAGCACGTAAGTCCGCCGGTGTGCGGAATCGTCAACCGGCAGCACGACCGTCTGGCCGGCGAAGTAGTTGAGCTGCTGCTGGCTCGCGCCGACGAGGTAGGAAGTGATCTGGTTGACCAGGATCACGAAGGGCCAGGGTTTGGCCAGGGCCCCGACGGGGAGCAGGTTCCAGGCGTCGCGCGTGGGGCGGTCGGAGATGGGCGTGGTCATCGCCAGCACACGTCCGTTGCCCAGCGGCCGCTCGACCAACGCGGGCCGGCCGTCGCTGTAGGGCAGCACGGTGACGGTCCCCCGCGCCGGCTCGATAAGCTGCCAGTAGCGGAACACGGGAAAGGAATCCCAGGGGGTGGAGGTGGCCCGAGCCGCAAACGCCCGCAGGATCGGGTGCTGGCAGTCGGCCGGGGCCAGGCAGGTATCGCCCTCGCGGCGCGGCACCTGCACGCTGAGCTTGCCCGGCAACACCTGTTGCGCGGCCAGGGCGTTGAAGGAATCGACGGGCTGGGCATTTCGGCCGAAGAAGACGGCCAGCCCGCGGCCTTCAGACACGTAGTCGGCCAGGCGCTGCCAGAGGCCCGGCTCCAGGGGCGGCGGATCGAGCAGGCACACGGCGGCGTACTTCTCCGGCGATTGGCCCGGCAACTGGCCGAAATCGACGACGTGGCAGTCGAAGCGGGCCTGGCCGCGCTTGCGGAACTCGGCCGGGGCCACGGCCCCCGTGAAGTACACCGCATGCTCATCGGCGGGCGCGGCCGCGGCCACCAGGATCGGCCAGGCCGGCCGGACCTCGATCGTAAAGTACCGCGTATCGTCGGCGGCCAGCGCGTCCTGGCCCACGATCCGCAGAAACCCCTGGTGCGTGCCGGCCGCCAGAGAGACCAGGTGGAACTCGACCGGCCGGGCCTCGCCGGCCTTCAGCAGCAGCGTTTGCTCGCCCACCTTCTGCGGCCGGCCCGCGCCGTCCAGCACGTTGAGCTCGACCGTTCGCCGGCCGTCGGCGCCGAGGCTGGACAGCTCGCTCTGGAGGTCGGCCGACCCGCCGGTGGCCAGCACCTGCTGCGACAAGCGGACTTCGCCCAGGGCGAAATTGGCGGGCTGCTCCACGCCCACGTCGATCAGGTACACCGCTGCGCCGTGCAGGCCGGCCAGATGATCCTGAAGGGCCGCCGCCGCATCGGCCGGCCAGGCGGCGCGCGACAGGTCGGTGAAGACGTAGATCTCCTTCCGCCCCAAATCGCTCTGGCCCAGCACGGCCGCCGCGTCGCCCAGCACGCGGACCACCGGCTGCGACGCACCGACGATCTCCAGCCGGTCGATCCGCTGCCGACTCAAGCCGCGATCGGCGTCGAAGCCGCGGCGGACCTGGCCCGTGTCCAGCACGGCCACCTGGCTTTCGGGCGGCAGTTGGGCCAGCAGCCGCTGCCCCAGCTCGCGGGCGACCTCCAGCCGCGTCCGGTTATCGTGGCGATACTGCATGTGCGGCGCCAGGTCGAAGACCATGGCCGCGGCGACGGGCGATTCCTGGCCCCCGAACCCCTCGCTCAGATACACGCTGGGCCGCGCCAGGGCCAAGGCCAAGAGGGCAATCGCCCCGCAGCGCAGCAGCAACAGCAGCAGGTGCCGCAGCTTCAACCGCCGCCGGTTCGTCTCATGCCGCCGCTGGACGAACCGCAGCGCCGGAAACTCCAGCCGCTTCGGCCGCTGCCGCATGATCAGGTGCAACACGATGGGCACCACGATCAAGGCGGAACCGGCCAGCAGGGAAGCGTGGAGGAAGGTCATTGGTCAGGCATCAGAGCTGATTTGAGATTTGGGGATTTGGGGATTTGGGGATTTGGGGATTTGGGGATTTAGGGATTTAGGGATTTAGGGATTTAGGGATTTAGGGATTTAGGGATTTGGGGATTTGGGGATTGGCGAGCCGCACCGCACGCCAACCGTGAATCTGAAATCTGAAATCTCAAATCTCAAATCTCGAACTGCCCCCCTCCTACCCTCGCAACGATCGGTTCACCAGGTACTCGGTCAGCGCGCGGTCGAAGGGCATGCTCGTGTCCAAGGGGACGTAGTCGATGCGGGCCTGCGCGCACTCGCGGCGGTAGCGGGCCCGGAAGGCATCCACTTCGGCCCGGTAGTCGTGGCGGAAGGCGTCGGCGTCGATGGTCAGGCGGTGACGGGTCTCGGGCTCTTCCAACTCGACCATGCCCGCGAAGGGAAAGCGGACCTCGGCCTCGTCCAGCACGTGGAAGATGATCACCTCGTGCCCGCCGTGCCGCAGGCGATACAGGGCCTCGAGGATCGGCTCGGGATCGGCCAGCAGGTCGGAGAAGAGCATGACCAGGCTGGCGTGGCGGAGCATGGCGGCCACCTGGACCAGGCTCTGGGCGATGTCGGTCTCGCCTTCCGGCTTGAGGTTGGCCAGCAGCGAGAGCACGTCGGCCAGGTGCCCCCGCCGCATCCGCGGCCGCAGACTGTTGCGGATCTTGCGGTCGAAGGTCAACAGCCCCACCGGGTCCTGCTGCTGGATCATCAAGTAGCACAGGGCCGCCGCCAGGCAGATCGAGTACTCGAACTTGGTCAGCTCCTGGCGATAGGTGTAGCCCATGGAGCGGCTCAGGTCCATCACCAGGTAGCCGGTGATGTTGGTCTCGGCCTCGAACTTCTTGACGTAGTATTTGTCGGTCTTGGCGTAGATCAGCCAATCGATGTCCTTGGGATCGTCGCCGGCGGTGTACTTGCGGTGCTCGCTGAACTCGACCGAAAAACCGTGGAAGGGGCTGGCGTGCAAGCCGTGCAGGTAGCCTTTGACGATGAACTGCGCGCGGAGATCCAGCCGCTTGATCTGGCGGATGACTTCGGGCCGGAGGTACTGTTCCGCGGTCGGCATCGAGGGGGAAGGGGATTAGGGATTAGGGATTTAGGATCCCTTTCTCATATTTCGGGATCACCGGCGGCGGGGTCTCGCGGATCAGCCGCTGGATGATGTCTTCGGTGGTCATGCCCTCGGCCTGGGCCTGGAAGTTGGTGCTGATGCGGTGGCGCAGCACGGGGATGGCCACCTTTTGCACGTCGTCGATGGCCACGGAGAATCGGCCGTCCATGGCGGCCAGGGCCTTTCCGCCCTGGATAAGGAACTGCCCGGCGCGGGGCCCGGCCCCCCAATCCACCCACTCCTGCACGAACTTCGGCGCCGCTTCCGAATTGCGGGGCCGCGTCGAGCGCACCAGCCGCGACACGTACTGCACGATGTACTCGCTCACCGCCACCTTGCCCACCAGGTTCTGCAAGTTCACGATCGCCTTGCCCGAGAGCACCTTCCGCACCTCGACCTTCTCGCCGCGGGTGGTCTGGGCCAGGATCCGCTCTTCCTCCGCGGCCGTGGGATAATCGACCTTGATGTCGAACATGAAGCGGTCCAACTGGGCCTCGGGCAGCGGATAGGTCCCTTCCTGCTCGATGGGGTTCTGCGTGGCGATGGTGAAGAAGGGATCGGGCAGGGGGTGCGTCTTCTGCCCCACCGTCACTTCCCGCTCCTGCATGGCCTGCAACAAGGCCGCCTGCGTCTTGGGCGGCGTGCGGTTGATCTCGTCGGCCAGGAGGATGCTGGTGAAGATCGGGCCCTCGACGAACCGAAAATCGCGGTGCCCTTTCTCGTCCTCCTCCAACACGTTGGTGCCGGTGATGTCCGAGGGCATCAGGTCGGGCGTGAACTGGATCCGCTTGAATGGGATATCCAGGATCTTGGCCAGCGTGCTGACCATCAGCGTCTTGGCCAGCCCCGGCACGCCGACCAGCAGGCAGTGCCCGCGCGTGAAAATGGCCGCGAAAATCTGCTCGATCACTTCGGCCTGGCCGACGATCACCTTCTGCAATTCCTCCTGCATCAGCCGGCGGTGCTGAGAGAACTCCTGGAGGACGTCGCCCAAACTGCGGGGCTTGCTGGCCGCCGGCGTGCCGGGAGTGGTCGTTGACAACGGAAATCCTTTATTGGCTGAGGTATAATGGCGCAAGGAGCAAGGAACCTACCCTTCTATTGTATCGCATGGGGCCGGTCGCAGGACCCCCCTTTGCCCCGCAACTGCTGAATTCTAAGATGTTTGGAGCGGGGGACTGTCCCAATTTTCGCGGCAAGGACGGACATACCTAAGCAAACGCCGGATTCGCCGCGAAAATGGGACTGTCCCCCTCGGGTGACCCCGTGGGGTGAGGAGCTGGAAAATGAAACCAACGCTGGCGGTCGGGCTCGGCTTGGGCCTGCTGTTGGGGCCGCTTGTAGCGATTGTGCGGGCCGATCTGTCGGCGGATGAGGTCCGCACGGCCATCGACCGCGGCGTGAGCTACCTGAAACAGAACCAGAGTCCCGACGGCACCTGGTCGGAATACCCCGGCCAGCCGGGCGGCGTAACGGCCCTGTGCACGCTGGCCCTCCTGAACGCTGGGGTCGATCCGCAGGATGAGCACGTGCAGTTGGCGCTGGCCGATCTCCGCCGCCGTCGCCCGCAGCAGACCTACGTTGCCGCGCTGATAACAATGGTCCTCTGCCGGGCCGAGCCGGAAAAGGACCAAGTGCTGATCGGCCACCACGTCGAGTGGCTCCAGAAGAACCAGATTCCCGATGGCAAGCGTAAAGGGGCCTGGTCCTACCCCTTCGGATCCGGCGACAACTCCAACAGCCAGTTCGCCCTGCTGGCCCTGTACGAGGCCGACCGCCTGGCCGAATCCGGCCGCATCCAGGTGCGGGTCGAGCGCGATACTTGGGAGCTGGCTCGCCATTATTGGATCTCTTGCCAGAATCGCGACGGATCGTGGGGCTACTATACCCCCCTGCCCGGCAGCGGCAGCATGACCTGCGCCGGCATCTCCTCGCTGGTCATCGCCAGCGACGTGGTGCATCGGGCCGACGCCCAGGTGCTCGGCGATCGCATCGACTGCTGCACGCGAAGCGTGGTGGAAGAGAGCGAAAAGGTCGAGGCCGGCATCGAGTGGCTCCGCCAGAACTTCAGCGTCGAGCTCAACCCCGGCGGACGCGTCGGACTCTGGCACCTTTACTACCTCTATGCCCTGGAGCGGGTCGGCCGGCTGACCAACCGCCGCTTCATCGGCAACCACGACTGGTATCGCGAGGGCGTGGCCCAGTTGCTCCGCCAGCAGGACAACCTGTCGGGCTACTGGAAGAGCAGTACCCATGCCGAGGAGAATCCCGACATCGCCACCAGCCTGGCCCTGCTGTTCATGGCCAAGGGCCGCCGGCCCGTCCTGTTGGCCAAGATCAAGAACGGCCGCGAAGACGACTGGAACCGGCGTCGCAACGACGTCAGCAACCTCACGCTGTACGTCGAGCCGCGCTGGAAACGCGAGCTGACCTGGCAGGTGATCGACCTGGAGGCGGCCAGCGTCGACGACCTGCTGCAGGCCCCGGTGCTGTTCTTCGCGGGCGGGAAGAGCCCGCTGCCGCCGGGCGAGGAGCGGCAACTGCAACTGGCCCGTAAGGTGCGCGATTACCTGGATCGCGGCGGGTTCCTGCTGGGCGAGGCCGACTGCTGCTCGACCGGCTTCGACGAGGGATTCCGGCAACTGATGAAACTGGTCTTTCCCGAGCGGGAGTACGGCCTGAAGCCGCTCGACCCGGGGCATCCCATCTGGCACGCCGAGGAGCGGGTGCCGCCCGAGCAGTTGCGGCCGCTGTTGGGCATCGACTTCGGCTGCCGTACGAGCGTGGTCTATGCCCCCCGCGACGCCGACCGGCCCTCGCTCTCCTGCCTGTGGGAGCTGTCGCGGCCCGGCCGAGAGCAGAAGTATAGCGCGCCGGTGCAGACACAGATCGACGCGGGCTGCGCCCTGGGCATCAACCTGCTCGCCTACGCCACCAACCGCGAGGTGAAGTTCAAGTACGACGTGCCGGAAACCATCACCGGCGGCAAGACCCGCGATCAGGTCCGGCGGGGCAAGCTCTGCGTGGCCAAGCTCGAGCATCCCGGCGGTTGCGACGCCGCGCCCCGCGCCTTGGCCAACCTGATGGAACTGGCCGCCCGAGAGCTGAAGATCCGCGCCGAAGTGCATCCCGCCCTGCTGAGCATCACGGACGATGCCTTGATGGATTACCCGATGGTGTTCATGCACGGCCGCAGCAATTTCCGGCTAACGGATCGGGAGCGGGCCCGGCTGAAGACTTACGTCGAGCGTGGGGGGATCTTGTTCGCCGATGCGATCTGCGCCAGCCCGGCTTTTACTGAGTCGTTCCGCCGCGAGATGGCGGCCATCTTCGCCAAGACGCCCCTGGAGCGGATCCCGGCCGCCGATCCGCTGTGGACCGCCAAGTACGGCGGTTTCGAGCTGGGCAGCGTTACCCGGCGTGACCCGCAGCCGAGTAGTGCGGGCGGCCCGCTCAAGGCCGTGCTCCGCCGCGTGCCGCCGGAGATGGAGGGCATCAAGCTCGGCGACCGCTACGGGGTGATCTTCTCGCAGTTCGACCTGAGCTGCGCACTGGAGAAGCACGATTCGCTGGAATGCCGCGGCTACGTCCGCGAGGACGCGGCGAAGATCGGCATCAATGTGCTGCTCTACGGGGTGCAGCAGTAGGGGACAGGGATTTAGGGATTTAGGGATTTAGGGATTTAGGGATTTGGGGATTTAGGGATTTGGCCGGGATCATTCACCGAGGCTCGTAGTGACCCGATTTATCGGGTCTGGAGAGTGTGAACAGGTCAAGGACCGCATGAATGCGGTCACTACTAACGGTTGGTGAATAATCCGAGTTAGGGATTTCGGGGGCGGTAGTGCCGGAGGCTAATAGCCAACCAACAACCGTCAACTGCAACTGATAACTGACAACCGACAACTGACAACTGCCCGGGCGGCGGCGGGCTTGACATCGCAAAGCGTTATTGCGCAACAGTTTGCGACCGGTGCGATCCCGGCCAACCCGCCTTGCTTTGCCGGGGCATCCTCTCTATAATCCCGGGGCGTGAAAGTCCGCGCGCCCGAGGGGCGCTAGCGGCTGTTGTCTCGTCAGGTTGTGCGTGCGGGGTTCCCCGCCAGTGGGATAAGGATCGCCCGGCAGGCAAGGATGCTAGTCTGCTGAAACCACAGTGGCAGAGACCGGCCTACGGTGGGCGCGCAGTATGGTGGCTGCGGGCCGGCGCTGGTTCTGCGCGCCTTCTTCTTCTGCTGTTTGCCGCACCGGCCCTGGCGCAGGTCGATCTGACGCCGGCCGACCAGGCGCAGCCCATCGCCGTTTCGGCCGAGGCCGGCAACCGCTGGCAGCAAGGGGCCTACGAGGTCTGGCTGCTCCGCAACTGCCACATCGTTCAGGGGGCCGATCTGGCCCAAGCCCGGGAAGCGGTTCTGTGGATCGATTACGCCACGACGGCCTCGCCGCAGCCGAGCAAGGTGATCGCCTACCTCGAAGGCGACGTCGTGCTGCGGACTGGTCAGCAGGGGACCATCGCCCGGTTGGCGGATCAGAAGTGGTTCGGCCGCTTCTACACGCTGCGGTCGGTGCAAGTATCTTGCGGCATGGTTGCCGGCCGGCCCGACGTGTTGCCCGGCATCTACCAGCGGGGCATGGAGCAGCGTGCCCCCGCCGTGCCCGACGCCCTGCGGCAGACGCAGATCGAGCGGGCGCAGTTTCAGCAGCCCCCGGCCAGTCCGGGACCGAGCAACTTGTTGCAGCCCAATCCGGGGCCGGGCAGCGCGGGCGCAGCAAGCGCGGGGCCGGGCAGCGCGGCGGCGGGCAATTCCGGGCCGGTCAATGCGGCCCGGACCGGCCCGGCGAAGCCAGGTCAAGGCCCGGCGCTGCCCCAAAACCTGCCGCAAAGCCCGCCGCCGATCGTGCCCACGCTGCCGCCGGGGATGCGGCGGGTCCGCCTCTTCCCCCGGGGCGACGTGCCGCTGGAGCTCCAGTGGCGCTCCGATCCGCAAACCAACCAGTGGACGATCGTCTTCGAGCAGGGCGTGAACCTGCTCGTCGACGGGCTCAGTGCCAAGGGCATCCCCGGCGCAAGCTCGGTCGACGTCGTAGCCGACCGCATGGTCCTGTGGACCACCAGCCGGCACGAGCCGGACCTGACCGGCCAGGTCCCGCAGGACCAGCGGACCCCGCTGGAAGTCTACATGGAAGGCAACGTCGTCTTCCGCCAGGGCGACCGGACGATCTACGCCGAGCGCATGTACTACGACGTGCGGAGCGAGGTGGGCACGGTGCTCGGCGCCGAAATGCTCTTGCCGGTGCGGAAGTACCAGGGCCTGCTGCGGCTGCACGCCGAGGTGCTGCAGCAGGTGAGCCGCGATCGGTTCGTGGCCCAGGATGCGTTCTTCACGTCGAGCCGGCTGGGCGTGCCCCGCTACCGCATCCAGATGGGCCAGGCCACGCTGGAGGACATCCAGACTCCGGCGGCCGACCCGGTCAGCGGCGCACCCCTGCTCGATCCGGCCACGGGCCAGCCGCTGGTGCTGCACGACCGCTGGGCCACGGGCACCAACGATCTCCTGTACGTGGAAGACGTGCCCGTCTTCTACTGGCCCTACATGGCCGCCGACCTGGAAGACTCGTCGTTCTTCGTCCGCCGCGTGGCGTGGAAGCAGGACAACGTGTTCGGCACGCAGTTCTCGGCCGACCTGAACGCCTATCAACTCCTGGGCCTGCACCATCCGCCGGCCGGCACCGACTGGGACCTCAGCCTGAACTACATGAGCCTGCGGGGGATGGGCTACGGTACGACGTATCTCTACCACCGCGACGATTTCTTCGGTCTGCCCGGCAAGACCGCGGGCCTGCTGGAGTTCTGGGGCATCCAGGACCACGGCGTCGACATCCTGGGCTCCAACCGCCCCGCCGTCCAGCCCTACGTCGACTACCGCTACCGCCTGCTCTTTCAGCACCGCGAGCAATTGTCCGCCGACTGGCAGATCACCGCCGAAGCGGGCAGCATCAGCGACCGGAACTTCCTCCAGGAGTATCTGAAGCAGGAGTGGGACGAGTTCAAGGACGAGAGCACCGACGTGGAGATCAAGCGGCTGCGCGACGACAGCTCGCTCAGTTTCTTCGCCGGGGCCCGGCTCGACCCCTTCTTCACCGAGACCCAATGGCTGCCGCGGGCCGATCATTACCTGCTGGGCGAGGCCCTGGTGGATAACCGGCTGACGTGGATGGAGCATACCAGCCTGGGGTACGGCCAGTTCCAAACGGCGTCGCTGCCCGAAAAAATGCTGGGCGACCAGGCGGTGAGCCACCTGCCCTGGGAGCCCGGCAACGTCCAGGGCGGCCGGCTGATTACGCGCCACGAGCTGGACCTGCCCGTGCAACTGGGCCCGGTCCGCGTCGCGCCCTTCCTGCTGGGCGAGCTGGGCTACTGGGGCGAAGACCTCAACGGCCAGCCGTTGACCCGCGCCTACTACGACGCCGGCCTGCGCGCCACCCTGCCCATGTGGAGCGTCGATCCCACCGTGGAAAGTTCGCTGTGGAACGTCCACGGCCTGGCCCACAAGGTCGAATTCGATCTGGAATACTCGCACAGCCAGGCCAATCAGCACGTTAACCAACTACCACTGTACGACCCGCTGGACGACAACCAGATCGAGGATTTCCGCCGCCGGTTTGTGGTCAATACGTTCGAGTTGCCCGTGGTCCTGCCGCCCTCGACGATGGGCCCGCCGTGGCGGTTCGACGAGCGGCAGTACGCCCTGCGGAGCGGCCTGGGCGATTGGGTCACGTCGCCCTCCATGGAGATCGCCGACGACCTGGACGCGCTGCGCCTGGGCGTTCACCAGCGCTGGCAGACGAAGCGTGGGCCGCCCGAGGGCCAGCACATCCTCGACTGGATCCAACTGGACACCGACGTGACCTTGTTCCCCGATCCCGGCCGCGACAACTTCGGCAGCGTGGCGGGACTGGCGAACTATGATTTCACCTGGCACGTCGGCGACCGGCTGACGCTGCTCTCCGAGGGGATGTTCGATTTCTTCAGCCAGGGGCAACGGTTCGTCAACGTGGGGGCCTTCCTGACCCGGCCGCCGCGCGGGTCGCTGTACGTCGGCTTCCGCGTGCTGGAAGGCCCCATGAGCAGCGAAGTCCTCTCCTGCTCATACAATTACTGGATGAGCCCCAAGTGGATTTCCGCCGTCGGCCTCTCCTCCGACTTCGGCAACACCAAGAGCTTCGGCGAGAGCCTGCGCCTGACCCGCGTGGGCGAATCGATGTTGATCAGCGGCGATTTCAGCTACGACCCGGTGCGGAACACCGTCAGCACGAACCTGTTTGTCGAGCCGCGCTTCCTGCCCAAGAATAAATTGGGCCAACTCCCCGGTGGACCTGTCCCGCCGGCAGGCGCGTTTGGGGTAGAATAAGGGGTTGGGGGATGTAGGGATTTAGGGATTTAGGGATTTGGGGATTTAGGGATTTAGGCCCAGGGCCCTGGGTCTTTGGTCTTGGGCCTTTGAGGTTCCAGAATTCTCAGATTTCAGATGTGAAATCTCCAATCCCCCGGTCCCCAGTCCCAACCCCTCGCCCCAAACCCCTTAATCCCTTAACCCCTTAACCCCTTAACCCCTTAACCCCTTAACCCCTTAACCCCTCAATCCCTAAATCCCCAGTCCCCATGTTGCCGCCTCCCTACCGCCGCTCCTGGACCCGGAAGTTCCGCGACGCCTTCCGCGGTTTCGCCGCGGGCGTCCGCCGTCAGAACAGTTTCGTCGTGCACTTCGCCGTGGCCACCGTCGTGCTGATCGCCGCGGCGGCGCTCCGCCTCGACCAGATACAGTGGTGCATCCTGCTTCTGTGCATTATGGTCGTGCTGATCGCCGAGATGTTCAACAGTGCCTTGGAGTACATGGCCCGGGCCATCACCGGCCAGTCGAACCCCCACGTGGGCAACGCCCTGGACATCGGCAGCGCGGCCGTCTTGATCGCCTCGACGGGCGCGGTGGTGGTCGGCCTGCTCGTCTTCGGACATCGTGCCGCAACCCTGGCCGGCTGGTGGTGAAGGAGGAGGATGAGCTGGAGATGCGTTCTCGTCCGTTCTACTTCCTGACCTGTGCTCTTGCGTTGGTTGCAACCGTCGTCGACGGCGCCTCGAAGGTGGATTCGGCGCGGGCAGCGAGTTCGGCTGCCCGCGCCGCAGCAGCCCAGTCGCCCGAGGATCGCGCGTCGCTGCACTCAGTCGCTCACCTGTATGCTGTCCAGGCCGACCGTCTTTCAGTTGTGGCCGTTGTCGTTCTGGTTTTGGCACTTGGCGGATGGGTATGTTCGCTATGGCGTAGGGAAAACGGATTGCAGAGCGTTCCGCTGCTGCTCCTGTTCCTTGCGGGTCTTCTGCAATTGCTCATGGTCTGATCCGGGCCAACACGCCGCGGCCGCAAGGGCGCCACGACGTCCGGTAGTGCAAGCCGTGGGAAGATGGTAAATTGACGGGCAGTTCCGACCATTGAGGGACGGGTGCCGCGGCGACGGTTGCGGCTTCCGTTGTCGGGGCCTTTGGTATGTCAGGTAAATGGACCACGACCTTGAGCGATATGCTCTACGGCACCGAGCAGCACCTGTGCAGGTCTGCTCCGCAAAGCGCGGCTAAGCGGCTGGCCGGTCTTCGTGCCAGGGTGCCTCAAGCAACCCGCCGGGCTGATCGGCTAGCCTTGGAGAAGGAGATCGAGTCGCTTCTCGGGAGCGCTCCGTACTTCCGAGCCGCTTACCGCAGGCATATCAACGCGCAATTCCGTGATGAGGTAATCCCCGCCCTGGAACGCCTCGTGGAACTCGTGGCCGAGTGTGTCCGGAGGAAGGCCCAAAGCACGGGCGCCGGCGTTAAACGCGGCTAGCGCCGGGACGCCTCCCGCAAGGGGGCTCGAAATCATGGAGAAACGAGGTTGTTATCGACCTGAACTGCGGCGGGCCTTCTGCATCGCGTGGTACGGCGGCGCAGCGGTGCTCGTCGTCGCCTACGCAGTCCTGGTTCCGCTCAAGTGCCACAACCTCTTGCCCCCGCGAATGACCTGGTCGCGAATATTGCTTGGCCCGGCCCTCCTTGTACTGCTCTTACCGACAGCCATGTTGATTACGCTCCAGCCGAGAAGGAAAATGTTTTTCTGGCTGTTAGTCTGGTTCCTCGCGCTCGTTGCGATCTTCGCCGTTGTTTCGATTCTTAATCCCGTGGAATCCATGCCAGATTACTTTGCAGTCAGCGTGCGGCGGGTCAAACGCCAGAGGGCGATGGCGCGTGAAGCCCTCGTTCAGATGGTCGAGGCGGGCCGGCACGTAGAATTGAAGATGGCCCTGCCGAACCTCCGCTCCGACCCTATTGTCGGGCAGGGGGAAGACCGTATTGCGATTGGTAAGAAGGGCATTTCATGGTTAGCAATATCCGGCTCACGGTACTCATCTCGTTGATCGTCGCACTTGGAGCGGTCAACTGCGTCACCACTGCGGGCGACGAGACGGTGGACGTGCAAGAGTGCCTTCGTAAGGCGCTCGACGCAGCCACAAGCATCGACAACCGCCAGTTGCAAGAGGAGACCTTGCGGGACATCGGGCTGGCGCAGGTTTGTGCGGGCGATCTTGCCGCCGGGCGCCGCACGATTCAAGGAAGCAAGGATGCCGAGACCGCCGCCTCCGTGCTGGCCGCGATCGGGCTGGCCCAGGCCAAAGCCAAAGATGCCGCCGCAAGAGCCACGCTGGCGGAGGCCCGCCGGTTTGCAGAACGGGTCAGCCACCCTAGAGCGCGCGAGCTGCTTCTGCACGCCATTCTCACGGCGCATGCCGCGGCGGGACAGGACGCCGAAGCGGCGCAGATCGCGCAGTCGTTCCCCGACCGGCTGGACCAGGCTTATGGATTCCTGGCGATCGCGCAAGCTCAAATTGCCCAAGGGCGTCGTGAGCAGGCGCGGGCAACCGTGGCCAAGGCGGCGGGCGCAAACCGAAGAACCCTTGATGTGTTCGACATGTCCGCCTGGGAGCAGATATTGCCGATGTACTTGCAGTTGGGCCAGGTCGCCGAGGCGGCCAAGCTGGCCCATGCCATCTCCAAGGGCTCTTATTGGCGATGCAACGCCCTGTGCGCCCTGGCCCGCCATGAAGCGAAAGCGGGCAGAGCGTCGGCCGAGACGTTCGCCGAGGCCTTTCAGGCTGCCCGCGACATCGAAGACCGAGAGCCGTGCCGCAAGATTCACCTGGCGGCCGTTGTGCAAGACGTGATCGACGTGGGCGACCTGGAAGGAGCCATGAAATGGGCGCAGCTCGTGCCCGATAGCGACTCCAAGGCCATTCTACTGGGAGCGATTGCCGGATCGAAGGCAAAGGCAGGCGATCGGACGGCGGCACGGACCATATTGCAGCAGGCCCTTCACATCGCCGAGCACGAAAAGGACGGATGCCAGCGCGTGGATGCCCTGGCATCGCTGGCCGTGCGGCAGGCGGCGATGGGGGACCGGGCCGCGGCCGATGCGACGCTCGCCAAGGCCCTGGAGGCTGGCAAAATCGAAAGTGCCGGGTTTGATTACGCTCAGGCCGTCACTCGTGTGGCCGAGGCCCAAGTCAAAATGGGCGACCGGACCTCGGCAGAGAAGACGCTCTTAGAGGCGTCGCGACATGCCCGCGCGGTCTCGGTTGCCAAAGACCGGGCGGACGAAGCCCGCGAGATCGCCGCGGGCCAGATCGCCGCCGGCCTCCCCGTAGCCGCACAGGCGACGCTCCGCGACGTCCTGCTGCCGGCCCTTCCGCTGGACAAGTCGCCGCGGGACGGTTACCAGGAGGCTGCGCTGCTGCTGGCCAAGGCCGGAGATTTCGCCGCCGGTTATGCAGTGGCTCGAAAGATAAGAGAGCCAGGGCCGCAATCGTGGGCCGTGCGGACGGTCGCTTTCCATCAGGCGCTGGCACAAGGGGCCGGCGGAGCGATGGCCGCTGCGAAAGACAGCAATCCCCGGTTACAGAGTGCCGCGTATCTCGGGGCTGCCCTGGGCCTCTTGAATCGTCGCGGAATCGAGGTTCGCAGCCACTATGGAGTGCTGCTCATCGACGAGTGAACAAGCAATTGCAGCCAAGAAGCCATGCCTGCCGATGACGCGCATGGCTGGGAGATCAGTTGGCAGAATCCTGCCGAGAGTCCCTTAATGGGACGGCTGAAATAGAGAACAAGTCCACGTCCTCAGTCGTCCCTATGGGACTCTGGAAACCGCTATGTTTCCTGCCTTCCCAGCAGTGAACTGCCGGGCTAATTTCAATCGTCCCTCCGGGACGGTGACACCCATGTCAACGTGTTCAACTACGAGCGCGGGGCTCCGGGCGAGCGGTCCTCACTCCCGGCGGGACCATTGTTTCTCCATGGCCGCGCTCATGGCCTGCTCGGCATCGGTGTTGCGGCCCGCCCGCTGGCAGATCAGGCTCAGGGCCATGTAGCTGAACGGGTCGTCGGGCTCGAGTTGGCAAACCTTTTGCGCGTGCTCAACCGCCTCGTCATGACGGCCCAACTTGCCGTAGAACACGCTCAGGCCGGCATGGGCCAGGGCGTAATCGGGGTGCGCGGCCAGCAACTCGGTAAGCTTGCCGACCGCCTCCTCCAGCTTGCCCGCCTGCTGTAGCTCAATCGCCTCGTCGTACAAGTTGTCGGCTGTCGGCATGGAAGTTCAATGAGCAGTTGTCGGTTGTCAGTTGTCAGTTGTCAGTTGCCGGCAGTCCCCTGAAGCGGCGGGCCACCTGCGTGTAAGTGTATCGTCTGGGGCCGCTTCGGGGAAGGCGGAGGGATGAAGGATGAAAGCGGAAGACGGAAGGATGAAGGCGGAAGGCGGAAGGACGACGCGGGGACGCGGAGACGCGGAGACAGGAAGTATCGCCAATCGACGATACCGAAAAGGCACGCTGTTCTCCGATTCACCCTCACCCTAACCCTCTCCCGGAGGGAGAGGGGACGAGGCGCCTTCCGTCTTCCGCCCTCCGCCCTCCGCCCTCCACCTTCCGCCTTCCACCCTCCGCCTTCCGCCTTCATGCATGATCCCCAATCCCTAATCCCTAATCCCCAATCCCTCACCACCACCCCCTGCCGGCGTGGTTCCAAATGGAAAAGATAGCGAAGGCGTTACGGCCGGCAAAACTTGACCAACGGGTATTGCTTGGCTAACCGATAAATCTTAACGGGCCAGCCACCACCGTTCGGAACCCCCGAGGTCTCGGCAATGAGCGTTCACCCGTTGGCGTGTGTCGATCCCCAGGCAGAGCTTGGCGCGGGCGTCCGGATCGGCCCTTTTTCGGTTGTCGAGGCCGGCGTGCGGATCGGCCACGGGTGTGTTCTGGAAAGCGGCGTGGTGGTCAAGCGCGGCACGACGCTGGGTAGGAACAACCACGTGTTCGAGGGGGCCGTGCTGGGCGGCCCGCCGCAGCACGTGCACATGCCCGAGCAGCCCGGCCGCCTGCAAATAGGCTCGGACAACACGATTCGCGAGAACGTTACGATTCATCGGGCCATGCAGCCGGAGCATACCACCACGATCGGCGACCATTGCCTGCTGATGGCCAACGCCCACGTGGCCCACGATTGCACCGTCGCCGACCACGTGATCCTCACCAACAACGTGATGTTGGCCGGGCACGTTACGGTGGGCCCGCGGGCCTTCCTGTCCGGGGCGGTGGGCATCCACCAGTTCTGCCGCATCGGCTCGCTGGCAATGGTCGGCGGCCAGGCCCATCTGAACCGCGACGTGCCGCCGTTCGTGACCGTCGACGGGCAGAGCAGCTACGTGGTGGGGCTGAACCAGGTGGGCCTGCGGCGGGCCGGCTACGGACCCGAGGTGATCCTGCAACTCAAGGCCGCCTACCGGGTGATCTATCGCAGCGGCCTGCTGTGGGCCGAGATCCTGCGCCGGCTGCGGCAGGAATTTACCGACGGTCTGGCCGCCGAGTTCTATCCGTTTCTGTGCACCTCGCCGCGGGGGATCATCCCCGAGCGGCGGCTGCCGCCCGGCGCGACCATCAAACTGCACCCCTCCGAAGAACGCGCGCCGCAAGTAATGCAAAAGGCGGGGTGAGCGGGGAAGGATGAAGGCGGACGGGGGAACACTGATAAGCGCTAATTAGCCTGATTAGTGTTCCCGCTTCCGGCTTCCGGCAGCTGTTAGCCGCCGACTATTTCCGCGTTCATCCTTCATCCCTCATCCTTCATCCTTCCGCCATTACCCCACCACGGGCAGCTCGGCCAAGGCGGCGCGGATCTTCTCCTGCGGATAGGCGTAATCTTCCAGGTGCCCCAGGAAAAACTTCTCGTAGGCGGCCATGTCGCACAGGCCGTGGCCGCTGAAGTTGAACAGGATGCACTTCTCCTGCCCGGTCTCTTTGCAGCGGAGGGCCTCGACGATCGCGCCGCGGATGGCGTGCGAGGTTTCGGGGGCGGGGATGGTGCCCTCGGCGGCGGCGAACATTTGGGCGGCCTCGAAGCATTCGATCTGGTGGAAGGCCTCGGCCTGGATCAGGCCCAGTTGCTTGCCCAGGCTGACCATGGGCGACATGCCGTGATAGCGCAGCCCGCCGGCGTGAATCCCCGGCGGCATGAAGCTGTGCCCCAGCGTGAACATTTTAATCAGCGGCGTGAGCTTGACCGTATCGCCGTAGTCGTAGCGATACTCGCCGCGGCTCATCGAGGGGCAGCAGTGGGGCTCGCAGGCCATGAACTGGATGTCGCGGCCTTGCAGCTTGTGGCGGAGGAAGGGGAAGGCCAGGCCGGCGAAGTTGCTGCCGCCGCCCACGCAGCCGATGATCACGTCGGGGAAGTCCTCGATCAGCTCGAACTGCTTCTCCGCCTCCAGGCCGATGACGGTCTGGTGCAGCATGACGTGGTTCAGCACGCTGCCCAGCGTGTAACGGGTGCCCTCGTGGGTAACGGCCGACTCGACGGCCTCGCTGATGGCGATGCCCAGGCTGCCGGGGCAGTCGGGGTCCTGGGCCAGGATGGCCCGGCCGGACTCGGTTTCCGTCGAGGGGCTGGCCGTTACGTCGCCGCCCCATATATGCATCATCGTGCGGCGGTAGGGCTTCTGGTGGTAGCTCACCTTGACCATGAAGATTTTGCACTTGATGTCGAACATCTTGCAGGCGAAGGAGAGTGCCGCGCCCCACTGGCCGGCCCCGGTCTCGGTGGTCAGCCGCTCGATGCCCTCGATCTTGTTGTAATACGCCTGGGCCACGGCCGTGTTGGGCTTGTGGCTGCCGGGCGGGCTATGGCTCTCGTCTTTGAAGTAGATGCGGGCCGGCGTCTTCAGGGCCCGCTCGAGGTTCGTCGCCCGCACCAGCGGCGAGGGCCGCCAGATGGCATAGATGCGGCGAATCTCCTCCGGAATGGGGATCCACCGCTCGCAGCTCATCTCCTGCTGGAGCAGGCCGCGGGCGAAGACCCGCTCGAGCTTGGCGGGGTCCATGGGCCGATTGGTGGCCGGGTCCAGCGGCGGGGGGGGTGGCTGCGGCAGATCGGCCAGCAGATTATACCAGGCCTGGGGTATTTCTTTTTCGCTCAGCAGAACGCGTTTGCTTTGCATGGGGTTCCCTCATTAAAAATGGGCCAAGTTTCCCCCAGCATAATCACTCACCACCCCATTGTCGAGTGCTTGCCCGCCGGTTCCCTGACCGGCCGTGCCTTGACCGCCGGCTTCCCGGCGTGTTACAACGTGTGAAACGCGCCCTGTGCAGTCTCGGCCGGACTCTTGCAAGCTCGTCCCCTCTCCCTTTGGGAGAGGGGCAGGGGTGAGGGCGCCGGGAAGGTGAGCCGACAGGGCAACGCAATTTGCGAGCAATCGCCCTCACCCTAGCCCTCTCCCAGAGGGAGAGGGGACCGTGGCCGGCCTCGTTGTAGTCTAAGCCAAACTCGATGTCTCTGATTACCTTACGCATTCTGGACGGGGCCGACCGGGGGCGAATTTTCGAGGACGTGCCCACCCCCTTGACCCTCGGCCGCGAGGAGGGCAACCCGGTCCAGCTCAACGACGAGCGGATCAGCCGCTTCCACCTGAAAATCCAGGAAGATGAAGGAAAGCTGGTGCTCACCGACCTGGAAAGCACCAACGGGACCAAGGTCAACGGCGAGAACGTCCAGCTCTGCCTGGTTCGGCCGGGCGACATGATCAGCCTGGGCCGAACGCTGGTGTTGTTGGGCTCGCGGGAGGAGGTCGCCCGGCGGCTGGCGCACCTGCGGGCCGCGGACCTGGGCCAGGCGGTGACGCTGGACAGCGACGAGTTGGCCGAGCGGGGCGACGCCGCGCTGGACTTCGAGCTGAACCTGGGCAAGGAGCCCGATGCCCAGGCCCTGCTGTGCACCGTCCTCCCGCCGGAGTTGCCCAGCTCGCTCCATCCCGGCCAGGCCGCCGAGATCGCCGAGATGCTCCGCTACTTTCATCTGCGGCTGCGGGGCTTGATCCAGTCGGTGCGAAAGGAGAAAGCTGAGCGGGTCTCGATCGAACAGCGGCAGTGGCAGAATCTGCTCGATCTCCAGTCGCGGCTGGCCGAATATCTGCGGGCCATCGGCGAGCCCGCCGAATGATTGAAAGCTATGTCTCATGGCTTGACGCCCTCCCAGCAGGCCGATAGCATTAGCGCGAAAGCGGAGAGATGGCGAGGACGCCTATGGTATCGGTCATCGCGTTGAACCTCCTTGCCGAACAATTGGAACTGACCGACGCCCTGCGCGCCGGCAGGGATAAAATGCTCGAGCCGCAGGATTTGCCGGGCCGCTACGGGCGGGTCATCCGTGCGCTGGATCGCCTCTTGAGGGCCACTGGCTGCGAGGCCGTCGTCGCAGGCGGTTGGGCGGTGTGGCGGCACGGTTTCTTGGGCCGTGTCACCCAAGACGTGGACATCGTGGTGCCGGCCGCCCTTATCCAGGAACTCCTGCGCGTGGCGCCCCTCGGCGGCTTCGATGTCCTGCCCACACCTGCCGGACTGTGGCCCAAGCTGCTGCACAAGGAATCGGGGATCAACGTCGATCTGCTGCCGGAAGGCGCCACGCCCGGCACCTCGGCGCATCCCGCGCCGACCACGATTCCACACCCTTCGCGCATGGGCGCGCGCGGAACACGCCTCGCCTACATCGATCTGGCAAGCTTGGTGGAATTGAAACTCGCCGCCGGCCGGGCCCGCGATGAAAGCGACGTGGTGGAACTGCTCCGCGCGAACACCGATCAGGCGGCCGCCATCCGGGAGCATCTTTCCCAGGTTCACCCGCACTACGCAACGCGTTTTGACGACCTGCTGAAGCGCGCCCAAGAACAGGCCGATCACTAGCGCCGGGGGAAATAGGTGAGGATCGTGCCCACACCCCGTCGCATCGGAGCCGCGCCGGGGTTACCTTCCAGGCACCAACACGTAGGGAACTTGGGGAAGGAGTGATGGCGTGACCGTGCCAGTAGTGATCGAGAGCGGTTTGCCGTCGCCCCGTCCGTCGGGCGTAAGGGGGTAGAGCAGGGCAGTGTCGACTGCTCGCCAGTCTGCCGGGAGCCGCCACGGGCGGGCACAGCCGTCCCAACTGAAGAAGTATATCTTGCGCCGCCCGCTCCAGGAATCGGGCCACATGCGATCGTAGTCCCGGGCGAAGGTCACCTCACCGTTAGTCACGCGCAGACCGACGCCCAGATACGGTGTCGTCCAGACGGCCCGCGTGCCGTCGCTCCACTGGGCATACTGGGGGCCGGCGTCGATCGCGACGGTTTGCCGTCCGGCCGCCAACGTCGTCTCACCCAGATCGCGGGTCACCCAAGGACCTTCGGTCTTCGGAAGCGGGTCGACCGTAGCCACAATACGGTCATTCACATACACATTCAGCCCCGCGGGGCCCGGGGAGAACAGTTCGGCGCTAAGACGGTACTTGCCGCCCTTCGGCAGCGTCATGCTGCTGGTGAGAGGCGTTTCCAGCATCAGGTCACGATTCTTGGCCACCTCCTGCCGCACGTTGCTTCCTGCCGGAAAGAAGGAAGCGGCCTCTACGACGATTCTCTGTCCGCCGGACACGGGCACAAAAGTCAACTGGCGCAGGTGGGCCGTGCCGGGCCGGTTGCGAGTGGTACGGACATTGCCTTTGCCGATGTGATAGAGCTCCTGGATTGTGATCAAATAGAAGTTGTTGGCCAGGTCGGCCCAATCGCCGCGGAACGGATCGCCCGTGCCGGGGATATCGAACGCATCGGACTGCGTGCGGCGGCAGACATGCGCCGTTGCCGGGCCGGGCACGACTTTCTTGCTCTTCGCTCCGGCGAGCAAGCAGCGGTAATGCTCGCGGACACTCGCCAGGCCCGCCGGAGTCGACGCGAGGGGCGAGACATTGAACCCGCCCATCGATCCAAAGGTCTGCTCGACATAGGGAATGAAGTACCCGCCGGCCAACCGACGATAGTCGTTATCCGAATATCCCTGGCCGTGCAGCCAGGCGTAGGTGCCGTCGATGTCGAGCATCGTACCGCTCCCCTCGGTGGCCACCTCGGTCCCCTTGCTTCGCAGATACGTGACGATGGCCTTACGTCCCGCGGCCTGCGTCGCCGCGCTTCCGCCCAAGGGGCCATCGGGAAAACCGGTGGCAAAGTTGCCGCCGCTCAAGGTAAGAACGTCGAGATACAATAGCGGAGGCGCGTAGGGCAGTTTCGCGTAGAACTCGTCGATCATCTGCCGCGCAAGGCCGCTCTCCCAGAAACGCTTGTAGTTGACCAGTGCGAAGATCTCGACAGGCCCCTCCTTGGCTGGAATGGTTTGCGGCACGCTCGGCGGTCCGCGGTCCCGCGAGTTCGTGGCCGGGTTCCACTCACGGCGATAGATCGATTGTGTCTCGACGAGCTTCTTGAAGAACGCCCTGGATTCGGGATAGTCGCGCAGGCCGACATTGACGTCGGTCAGATTGACGTGGAAGCTCGGATAGGCATTCGAGCCATCCCGGGCTTGCCGCATGAACGCTGAAAGCCGGTTCCAATCGCCGGCGCGATAGGTCACGCGGTTCCAGTAGGGCCAGAGGCCATCCCAGTTGCACATGCCGGGATGGTCGTGGCCAATGATCCCGTTGATGATCGGAATCTGCCGCACGCTGCCGTCCAGCAGATGGGCGGTGATCTTCAGTCCGGCTTGAATTTTGTCGAGGGACATCGCCTCGTCCGGGGTGCTGATTCGGTACACATAGACCCCCGGCTTGGCCCACTCCGGCGCGTTGTTTTTCGCACAAGCGGCCGGCCCGGCCGCAATACCACTCGCCAATGCCAGGATCGGTACGACAATACGCATGTAGAGCTCCATCTGCCGGAGGGAAAAGCGGATAGTCGTTAGTGTACCCACGCCCCGCAGAGGTTGCAAAAGACTGGCTTGAAAAGGTTGGCGAAAGATTTTTTGCGCCCCCCGCCTTTCCGGTTCTCGCGACCAATCAGGTATTCTGTAAACGCCCCGTCAGGGCCCTTTCCACAAACGAAACGGGACCCGATAATCAAGGAAGATCAAGTAAGGCCGCGTCAGCAAATAAGTTGGCGCCGGGTGCCACTGCTGGCTTGTCCAGCAGTGTGGCAAGCACTGCTGGACAAGCCAGCAGTGGCACCCAATGCGAGCCCGCAGAGTGAATGTTGCCCAGGAAGGACCCGATGAGCCCGCCGCCGTTTGCCCATCTTCATTGCCATAGCCATTACAGCCTTCTGGACGGGGCGGGCACGATTCCCGGCCTGCTCCGCCGGGCCAAAGAACTGGGCATGAACGCCCTGGCGCTGACGGATCACGGCAACCTGCACGGCGCGCTGAGCTTCTACAAGACGGCCAAGGACCTGGGCATCAACCCGATTCTGGGCCTGGAGGCTTACATCGCCCCAGGGAGCCGGTTCCACAAGGAGTCGGCCGCCGGCGTGAAGGAGGCCAGTTTCCACATTACGCTGCTGGCCCGCGATTGTGCCGGCTTTAAGAACCTGCTGCGGCTCTCCTCACTGGCGTTTCTGGAGGGGTTTTATTTCCGGCCGCGGATCGACAAGGAGCTGCTGGCCGCCCACAGCCAGGGCCTCGTCTGCCTGAGCGGCTGCCTTTCCAGCGAGCTGAACCGCTACTTGCTCAGCGGCAATGCGGCCGGGCTGGCCAAGGCCCGCGAGACCGCCGAGTGGTATCGCCAGCTCTTCGGCGACCGCTATTTCATCGAGATTCAGTACAACGGCCTGGAGCCGCAGCGGGTGGCGATGGAGGCGGCGGTCGACCTGGCCAATTGTCTGGGCCTGCCCCTGGTGGCCACCAGCGACGTGCACTACGTGCTCCGCGAGGACGCCGAGGCGCAGGACATCCTGCTGTGCATCAACACGGGCAAGTTCCGCACCGACGCCAACCGCATGCGGATGGAGAGCAACGAGTTCTTCCTGCGGAGTGCGGCCGAGATGCAGGCCGCCCTGCCCGGCCGGGAAGAGGCCCTCCGCCGCGCGCAGCAGATCGCCGACTCCGTGCACATCGAGATCGAGCTGGGCCGGCGGCACTTCCCCGTGGCCACGCCGCCGGAGGGGAAGACCTCCGAGGAGTTTCTGCGGGAGCTGTGCCTGAAGGGCCTGGCCGAGCGCTATGCCGGCAATCCCCAGCGCTTGTCCGCCGGGCAGCTCGCCCCGGAAGTCATGAGCCGGCTGGATCGCGAGCTGGCGGTGATCGAGAAGCTGGGGTTTGCCAACTATTTTCTGATCGTGTGGGACTTTGTGCGTTTTGCCCGCGAGCAGGGCATCCCGGCCACGGCCCGCGGCTCGGGCGTGGGCTCGCTGGTGACCTACGCCTTGTTCCTCAGCCACGTCTGCCCGCTGGACTTCGACTTGCTCTTCGAGCGCTTCCTGGACGAGAGCCGGCGGGAAGCGCCGGATATCGACATCGACTTCTGCCAGCAGCGCCGCGGCGAAGTGATTCAGTACGTGAAGGACAAGTACGGCACGGCCAACGTGGCGCAGATCGGCACGTTCGGCACACTGGCGGCGCGGGCGGCGATCCGCGACGTGGGGCGGGCCCTGGGCCTGCCCATCCCCCGCGTCGACGCCGTGGTGGCCATGGTCCCCGACGAGCTGAAGATCACCCTCCCCGCCGCGCTGGCCAAAAGCGACGACCTGCGGCGGCTCTACGAAGCCGACCCCGAGGCCCGCGAGCTGCTGACCCTGGCCATGAAAGTCGAGGGCCTGGCCCGCAACGTCGGCACCCACGCCGCCGCCGTGGTCATCGCCGACCGCCCGCTGACCGAGTACGTCCCCCTGCAGCACGTGCAGAACAAGGAAGAGATCATCACCCAGTGGGCCATGGGCGACGTCGAGCGGATCGGGCTGCTGAAAATGGACTTCCTCGGCCTGCGCAACCTGACGATCCTCTCGAAGGCCATCGAGCTGATCGAGCGGAGCACGGGCCGACGGGTCGATCCCTACCAGTTCCCGCTGGACGATGCCCAGACCTTTGCCTTGTTGTGCCGCGGCGAGACCAAGGGCGTGTTCCAGCTCGAAAGCGGCGGCATCCGCGACCTCTTGCAACGGATGAAGCCCGACCACTTCCGCGACATCATCGCCGTCAACGCCCTGTACCGGCCCGGCCCGTTGGAGGGCGGCATGGTCGAGGATTACATCCAGGTGAAGCACGGCCGCCAGCAGGCCGAGTACAAGCACCCCGTCCTGAAGGAAATCCTGGAGGAGACCCACGGCGTAATGATCTACCAGGAACAGGTGATGCGGATCCTCAACCGGCTGGGCGGCATCGAGCTGGCCGACGCCTATAGCTGCATCAAGGCCATCAGCAAGAAGAAGCTCGAGACGATCGCCAAGTACCGCGAGGAGTTCGTCGAAGGGGCCGTGGGGCAGGGCATGGTCAAGGGGGCGGCGGCGGAGGTCTTCGGCCTGATCGAGAAGTTCGCCGGTTATGGCTTCAACAAGAGCCACAGCACGGCCTACGCCCTGATCGCCTACATGACGGCCTACCTGAAGGCCCATTATCCGGTGGAGTTCATGGCGGCCCTGCTCTCCAGCGATATTCCCGCCCGCAATTTCAGGAAAAAGGACTCGCTGGTCGAGCACTTCGAGGACTGCCAGCGGATGGGCATCGCGGTGCTCCCGCCGGCAGTGAACCGCTCGGAGGTGGATTTCGTCGTGGCCGAGGGCCAGATCCTGTTCGCCCTCTCGGCGATCAAGGGCTGCGGCTCTTCGGCGGCCGCGGCCATCGTCAGGGCCCGGCAGTCGGGCGGTCCCTTCCGCAGCCTGTTCGATTTCTGCTGCCGGCTGGACCCCGGCACGGTCAATCGCACGGCCATCGAGTCGCTGGTAAAGTGCGGGGCCCTGGACGGCCTGGGTGGGAACCGGGCCCAGTGGTTCGCGGCCATCGATCGGGCCTTGCAGACCGGGTCGTCCGCCGCCGCCGACCGCCGTAGCGGGCAAAAAGGCCTCTTCGGCGACGAGGAGGACGAGTCGCCGGGCGCCGCGGCCAAGGACCTGCCCGACATGCCCGAGTGGGACGAGCGCGACCGGCTGGCCAAAGAGAAGGAATCGCTGGGCTTCTACATGTCCAGCCACCCCCTGGCCGAGCATGAAAAGACGCTGGCCGCCTACTGCTCGCACACCACGGCCGAGGCCGGCGCCTTGAAGCACCGCACCGAGGTCATGCTGGGCGGCATGATCTCGGCCCTGAAGTTCGCGCACACGAAGAACCCCAAGCCGGGCAGCCCCAGCCGCTACGCCACCTTCGATCTGGAGGACACGGCCGGCATCCTGCGCTGCATCTTGTGGCCCGAGCCGCTGGCCCAATTCGGCCCGCTGCTCCAGCCCGACGCCATCCGCATCCTCCGCGGCGCGGTCGATAAGCGGCCCGGCAGCGAAGAGGCCAACCTGATCGTCAACGAGCTGATTCCGCTGGAAGACCTGGCCTCGCGCTACACCCGCGGCGTCCGCGTCCGCGTGTCCGAAGAGGCACACGGCCTGCGGAAACTCGAAATGCTGCACGAGATCCTCCGCGGCTACCCGGGCGGCTGCCCCCTGGAGCTGAGCGTGTGCCTGGCCGACGGGACCCGGGTGGCCTGCCGCGCGGACGAGTTCCGGGTGGCCGCCAGTCCGGAGATGCGCTCCCGCGTCGAGGAGTTGCTGGGGGCGGAGAATTTCCGCTGGCTCGTCAAGGCCCCCCTCCGCGCCGGCGGGGCGTAGTTGGCCTGCGGTAGCTGGCCTGTGGGACTTGATCCCCGCACAGAAACACAGACGCTCAATCCACGCCGAGCATCACACTCGTCGCCTTGATGATGACATAGGCGTCCTTGCCCACGGCGAGCCCTAACCGCTGCTCCGAGGTCTTGGTGACAACCGCCACGACCTCCTGCCCGCCGGGCAATTCGACCACCACCTCCGAGTTGACCATGCCTTCCGTAATCTTCTTCACTTTGCCCTTCAAGACGTTGCGTGCGCTGATTCTCATGTTAAGGAACCTCCCACGAAAAGCAGATTCACGGGCCACGCCTGAGACTGTAAAGCGCGACTCAAGCACCACGGAATTATAGCGGTAACTGGATTTTTGCAAGTTGCGGATGCCCGGTCCCCTCTCCCTCCGGGAGAGGGTTAGGGTGAGGGAAAATAAGTGAAGACAACCCCAATCCCCAATCCCGAGTTCGGCGCGGGTCTCCCGACCCCGCCGCAGTTCGACTGAGGGTCTCCGTTGCCTGGGAGGCCTTCGGTCGGCGGTGTGGCTCGGTCGGAGACCGGCCACAACGCGTGAAGACTCCCCCCAATCCCCAATCCCTAATCCCCCTGCTTCCGTTCCCCCTGCCGCTGGCGGCGGGCTTCGTAGAAGAGCGCGGCGGCGGCGGCCGATACGTTCAGGCTGTCGGCCGTGCCGAGCATGGGCAGGCGGATGGGGCGGATGTCGTCGGCCGACCAGGCGGCGCTGAGCCCTTGGGCCTCGCTGCCCAGGCAGATGGCCGCCGGGCCGCGGTAGTCGGCCGCGGTGTAGAGCGTGGACCCGTCGATCCGGGCGGCGAAGATCATCAGGCCGTAACGCCGCAGCCAGGCCAGGACCTCGGCGGCGGTGCCCTGGGCGACGCCCATGGTGAAGATCGTCCCCAGACTGGCCCGGATGACGTTGGGATTGTAAAGGTCGGTGCGGGGATCGGCCACCAGCACCGCGCTGAGGCCGGCGGCGTCGGCGGTGCGCAGTACGGCGCCCAGGTTGCCCGGCTTTTCCACGCCCTCCAGGACGGCTATCAGCGGCCGCTCGGGCGGGCAGAGGGCCTCCAGGCTGGGCCGTGGCATCTCGGCCACGCCCAACAGGCCCTCGGCCCGATCGCCGAAGGCCAGTTTCTCGAACACCGCCGCGCTGACTTCCAGGATCTCGACCCCGCACGTGGGCAACACGCCGAGCAGTTGCCGCGCGGCGGGGCTTTGGCACCAGGGCTCGTGCAGGAAGACCGCGCGGAGCGTGATGCCGGCGGCGACGGCCCGGGCCAGCTCGCGGGCGCCGTCGATGAGGATTTGCCCCTGCCGCTGGCGATGCCGGCCGTCGCGGAGCCGCACCGCGTCTTTCACCCGGGGATTCTGAAGACTGGTGATCATGAGGAGTTAGAAGTTAGAAGTCAGGAGTTAGGAGCTAGAATTGCGGAGAGTTAGGCGTTCATCAAGCGGCCTCTACATTCTAACTCCTAACTCCTGCCTTCCAACTTCTACCTACGGTTCCCAACGGGCGGCAACGCCGGCCGATAGCTCGCGGCCGGAGGCGGTGAGCAACTGAAGCGGTTGCGCCTGGATGTTGCCCCCGCCGAGCGTCGCCAGGAGCAGGTCGTGCAATCGGCCGGGAGTGAAGCCGGGCGTGTGGCAACTGAGCAGGAGGAAGCGGGGGCGGCCCACGGCCAACTCAGCGCACAGCGCCAACAGGCGCGGCAAGTGGGCCGAGAGCCGCCAGACTTCGCCGTGCGCCCCATGCCCGTAGCTGGGCGGATCGAGCACGACGGCGTCGTAGCGGCTGCCGCGGCGGAGCTCGCGGCGGACGAACTTCAGGGCGTCCTCGGCGATCCAGCGGATGGGGGCCGCGGCCAGACCAGACAGCTCGGCGTTGCGCCGGGCCCAGGCGACCATGTTTCGGGCGGCATCGACGTGAACCACTTCGGCCCCCGCCCCGGCGGCGGCCAGCGTACTGGCCCCGGTGTAGGCGAACAGGTTCAACAGCCGCAACTGCTTGCGGGGACTGTCCCGATTTTCGTCCGACGAAAATGGGACTGTCCCCTTCGGCCCGGCCTGCGTCACCCGCTGGGCGATCCAATCCCAGTTCTCGGCCTGCTCGGGAAACATGCCCACCTGGCCAAAAGCCGTAAGCTTGGCCTCCAGGACCAGCCCGGCGCGGCGGATGGTCCAGCGCTGGGGCAGGTCCGGGCGGCAGATCCACTGGCCGTGCTCGCGATCGGTGCGCTCGAAGCGGGCATCGGCCCGCTGCCAGGCTTCGGGGTCTCCGCGGGCAAGGCCGTCGGCCGTGGGGCTAGGCCGATCCACGATCAGCGGCCCAAAACGCTCCAGCCGCCGCCCCTCGCCGAAGTCGAGAAGCCGATATTGGTCGGGAGAAAACAGCACGATTTTCTTGATTTTATACGCTGCACGGTTTGAAATGACGCGAACCACAACAATAGGGAGGCGTCGGATCATTTCTGGCCGCTCGCAATATAGCCGCCGGCCGGGAATCACGAAATGGCTGGCCGCCGGCGGAGGCCCGGCGGGGGCCGCCGCCGGTTCACCAACGCATTGTCCGGCAACGAGTTGCGTGATGGGGCCCGGCGTGCGCGGAGGGCGGCCGAAACGGGCCGCCAGAGCGCAAAGCACGGCCCCATATCGTCTTAGAACCAAGTTTTCGGTCCGTTATTGACCGACGTGAGGAAACCGTTAAACTTGGACCATCTTTCCCGTATGTTGTGGTCTGATGACCAGCGACATACAATATATATGGGGGGAAGCCCATGTCGCCGGGCCTTTCTATGTACCGGCGTACAGGTACCGGACGGATTTGGTAATCTAGGTTCCAATTAGCGAGGTTTTGCCATGGATTCCAGGGATAAAGATATTGTCCAGTCATCGGTGGCCACCGTTGGTCGGCCAGCCCCGGTGGCGGCGAAGGCCGCCCCAATGGGGCTGACGGTCGAGCCGCTGTTTTGCCCGGCCGACGTGGCCGACCCGCTGGATACCGTCCCCTGGGAGTCGCGTACGGCGGCCATCAAGGGCGAGAACGGGGAGGTCCTCTTCGAGCAGAAGGATTGCGAGATTCCCGCCTTCTGGACCCAGTTGGCCACCAACGTGGTGGTGAACAAGTATTTCTACGGCGAGGTCAACACGGCCGAGCGGGAAAAGAGCGTGCGGCAGTTGGTGCACCGCGTGTCGCGGACTATCGCCGACTGGGGCCGGCAGGACGGTTATTTCGCCACCGCCGACGATGCCGAGCGCTTCTACCGCGAGTTGGCCTGCCTGTGTCTTTCGCAGTACGTGTCGTTCAATTCGCCGGTGTGGTTCAACGTGGGGCTGTTTCACCAGTACGGGATCAAGGGCGCGATGTGCAACTGGCACTGGGACGCGGCGCAGAACAAGGCCGTGCAGCCGGACAATCCGTACGAGTTCCCGCAGGCCTCGGCCTGTTTCATCCAGAGCGTGCGGGACGACATGGAGGACATCATGGAGCTGGCCCGCAGTGAGGCCATGCTCTTCAAGTTCGGCTCGGGGACGGGCACGGACCTCTCGACGCTGCGGTCGCACCGCGAGCGGCTATCGGGGGGCGGAAAGCCTTCGGGGCCCTTGTCGTTCATGCGGGTCTACGACCAGATCGCGGCGGTGGTCAAGAGCGGGGGCAAGACGCGGCGGGCGGCCAAGATGCAGTCGCTCAAGGTCTGGCATCCCGACATCCTGGAGTTCATCCAGTGCAAGAACCGCGAGGAGAAGAAGGCCCGGCTGCTGATCCTCGAAGGCTACGATCCGCAAGATGCCTACGATTCGATCCTGTTCCAGAACGCGAATCTCTCGGTCCGCGTGACCGACGAGTTCATGGAGGCCGTGGTCTCCGACAAGCCCTGGACGACGCACTGGGTGACGGAGCCCAAGCATGCCGGCCCGACCTACCCCGCCCGCGAGATGTTCGCCAAGATGGCCGAGGCGGCGTGGGCCTGCGGCGATCCGGGCGTGCAGTACGACACGACCATCAACCGCTGGCACACCTGCCCGAAATCGGGGCGCATCAACGCCTCGAACCCCTGCTCGGAGTACATGTTCCTGGACGACTCGGCCTGCAACCTGGCGAGCGTCAACCTCATGAAGTTCCGCCGCGGCGACGGCACGTTCGACGTCGAGCGCTTCCAGGCCGCCTGCCGGCTGGTGTTCATCGCCCAGGATATTCTGGTCGATCATGCCAGTTATCCCACGCCGCGGATCGCGGCCAACTCTCACCGCTACCGGCCGCTGGGGCTGGGCTACTCGAACCTCGGCAGCCTGCTGATGGCCAGCGGGCTGCCCTACGATTCCGACGAGGCGCGGGGGCTGTGCGCGGCGATTACGGCCCTGCTGCACGGGTCGGCCTGCCGCACCAGCGCCGAGCTGGCGGCGGCGGCGGGACCCTTCGCGGCCTACGAAGAGAACCGCGAGGCCGTACTGCACGTGATGGAGATGCACTGGGAGAAGGCCGAGCAGATCAAAGGCTGCCCCAAGCCGCTCCATGACGCCGTGGGCCGCCTGTGGGACGAAGTGCTGGTCCACGGCCGGCGCTTCGGCTTCCGCAACGCCCAGGCCACCGTCCTGGCCCCCACCGGCACCATCAGCTTCATGATGGATTGCGACACGACGGGCATCGAGCCGGACATCGCCCTGGTGAAGTACAAGCAATTGGCGGGCGGGGGCATGCTGAAGATCGTCAATCAGACGGTGCCCCTGGCGCTGCGGACGTTGGCCTACACGCCCGAGCAGATCGAGTCGATCGTGAATTACATCGACCAGCAGGACACGATCGAGGGCGCGCCGGGCTTGAAGCCCGAGCACCAGCCGGTGTTCGACTGCGCCTTCCAGGCGGCGCACGGCACGCGCTCGATTCCGTGGAAGGCCCACATCCGCATGATGGCCGCGGCGCAGCCCTTTATCTCGGGGGCCATCTCGAAGACGGTGAACATGCCCAAGGAGACCACCCCCGAGGACGTGGCCGACGCCTACATGGAAGGCTGGCGGTTGGGGCTGAAGGCCCTGGCCATCTACCGCGACGGGTCCAAGGAAGTGCAGCCCGTGTCGACGAAGAAGGGCGAGAAGGAGAAGGCGGCGGGGGGCGCCGCCCGACCGCGCCGCGAACGCCTGCCCGATACCCGCCAGTCGATCACCCACAAGTTCAACATCTCCGGCCACGAAGGCTATGTAACCGTGGGCCTGTACCCCGACGGGCGGCCCGGCGAGCTGTTCATCACCATGGCCAAAGAAGGCAGCACGATCGGCGGGCTGATGGATTGCTTCGGCACGGCGGTGTCGATGAGTTTGCAGTACGGGGTGCCGCTGGAGGTGTACGTGAACAAGTTTTCGCACACCCGCTTCGAGCCTTGGGGCTACACGAAGAACCCCGAGATCAAGATTGCCAAGAGCCTGGTGGATTACATTTTCCGCTGGCTGGGAATTCAATTTCTGCCCGGCTACAGCGAGATGCAGAAGAGTGTGCCGCTGGCGCCGGGCGATGAGGTGGCGGAGCGGCATGAGGCAGACGCGGAAAAACAGTCGCGGCCCGTCGCCACGAAGGCCGGCGGGCCAAGCAACGGGCAGGGAGCCGCCAAACCGGGTTCGGCGCCGGCCGCCGCAGCGGCGGCTGCCGGCGGGGCCAACGGGGCCAGCGGAACCAACGGGGCGCACGGGCCCGCTGCGGCGGCCGTTGCCACCGCGACCGGCAAACATCCGACCGCGGCCATGGCCCCCCTCTCGCGCCCCGCCGCCGAGCCGGCGGCGGCCCACATCGCACGCAACGAGCAGTTCGCCAGCTTCCAGACCGATGCCCCCAGTTGCGACCGTTGCGGGGCGATCACCGCCCGCTGCGGCAACTGCTATCTGTGCTACAATTGCGGCAACAGCATGGGCTGCTCATAGGAAGTTTTCAGTATTCGGTGTTCAGTGTTCAGCCTGCATACTGAAAACTGAACACTGAAAACCGAACGCTGAGTTCGTCATCGGATCTGGATCGGATCAATGACTTGGTGATCGTTGCGGCAGGCCAGGTTGTTGTGCGTCTGGGGATCGATGTTGAAGCTCAACAGCTTCGCCGACCCGTCGCAGAAGGAAACACTCCAGCCCGCGGCGTGGGCACTGCCGAAAGAGGCGGGCTCGTGCGGGTCCGTCCAGCCCGGGCCCGTCCACGTCGGGCCCGTCCGGCCCGCGCGATCCTGCGACGGCAGGATGTTCTTTGTCGGGTCTGCGTCGTAATGGCCCCAGCGAATCAGGTTCACGTCGTCGCCCGAAAAAGCGTTTTCGTCATCGCCCAGATCGGTGCCGGTCGAGTAGTAGTCGGGGTCCAGGTACTTCTCACCGACGAGATACGTGTTGCTCAGCCCATCGGTGACGGCGCCCTCGCCGATCTCTGACCGCTGGCAGGACAGGCCGTTGACCGTCGTAATATCGACGGGCCAGGTGAAGGTGGCAGCGCCGGCAATGGTCGAAGGGCCGCCGCCGCAGGGGGGCGGCGGGGCTGACCCGCCGTTGATGGCGTAGTCGTTTTTGCAGACCTGGGTCACGGCGCTGGTCTGGTAGGGGGTTTTACTATAGGGGTAAAGTTGGGCCCGCCGTCGCGTAGGACAATAGACCACGGGCAGCGCCGTCTGGAGTCGCTGGGCGCTCAGCGCCGGCCCGTTGCTGCTGGTCGATTGCCCCTTGTCCATGTCGTGCAGCGGGTCCTCGCCCACGAAGGGCAGAATGTTGTAGATCCAACCGCCGGGCTGGTTCTTGCCGGTGCCCTGGTCGGCCAGGCCTACCCACAGGCTCCCCCAGCCGCCGGTGGGGAAGAATCCGGACCGCGACACGTGCTGGAGGCAGGCTTGGCTCAGTTGCTTGACGTTGTTGAGGCAAGAGGTGCGGCGGGCGGCCTCCCGCGCGGCCTGCACCCCCGGCATCAGCAGCCCTACCAGGATTCCAATGATCGTGATCACCACCAACAACTCGATCAGCGTGAAACCGCCTGCCCGGCGACCCATTGTGCGCCTCCTTTATAGCCCACCCCCATCCTACCGCATTTTTCGCATTTCGGAAGGGGAAAGTCCCCAACTATTTCTGTCCCAAGTCCTTAGCGCGGGTGGAGTATATGCTCTGCGCGGGCAAGAACGATCCGTTGTCACCAGGTAAACGGCTCACATTAGGCCGTGCGGAGTATAAGTCCCGGAAGACCCGAAAAAATGGCAAATTCGGCTTCAGGCGGGTCGGCGGTCCTGCCGATGCCACCAACAGAGACCTGCCGGGAGGGCGGGGCACTTGGTGTCCCGTTTCAGGATAGAGATCATGGTATGACGACGGATCGGCATACCATGATCTTTTTTTGCGCGCAAGATTAGCGGGTTACCACCGAACCACTAGAACGACTGGCTGAGACAGTCCCTCAACTCGTTACTTGCTGCTGGTTTCCTTCTTCGCGGGGTTCTCCTCGTCCTTAACCTTGTCGAAGAGGGCCGTGGCCTCCTTCCGCATGGCGAAGGGGCGCTTGCTGCCCAGCACGGCCTTCAGCAGGACCTTGGCCTCGTACTTACGGCCGCGGTCGAACGAGAGCTGGGCCGCATAGAACACCGTGTCGGCACTGGAAGTCGTGGCGCTGAGGGCCTGACGCAGCGCCAATTCGGCCCGATCCTTGTCGCCCCGCTTGTAAAGCACCCAGCCCAAAGTGGAGGCCGCATCGGCATTCTTCTGATACGCCTGGTAATTCGAGTTGGCGTACTCCAGGGCCCGCAGGCTCTTCGCGTCGTCGTTCTGCTCGCACAGGGCCAAGGCCAGGTTGTTGCTGGCGGCAAAATTGCTCGGCGACTGGAGGTGAGCATCTTGGAACCACTTCTCGGCTTCTTTGAAATCCTTCTGGAACAGGGCCACGACGCCCCGCAGGATCTGGGCGTCCAGCGACCTGGAATCGATGGCCAGGGCCCTCTCGGCCTGCGTCTTGGCCTCGTCGATCTGGTCGGTCTCCAGCGCCCATTGGGCGGCGACCAGCCGGGTTCGCAGATCATCGGGCGACGCTTTCAAGGCATTGGTCATCCACTTGACGGCGTTCTTGTGATCGCCGTACTGCTCGTAGAAGCGTGCCAGGGCGGCCTCCGGCGTGAGGACGGTGTTCTCCTTGTCGGCCGCCTTGGCCTCCCGCAGTTTGGTCAGCGCCCCGGCCGCGTCCTGCTGCTGGAACAAGGCCCTGCCCAGCCGCTGCATGGCCATCGCGTTCTTCGGACTGACCTTCAACAGCTCTTCCAGCAACTTCTGGGCCTGCGGCCACTTTTCCCGCGCTTCGGCCACGTTGGCCAGGCCGCTGATCGCCTGCGGCTCCAACAGATCTTTCCGCTTGGCATTGCCCTGGAACGACTTGATCAATTCCCGCGCCTTCAGGAACGCCAACTCGGCGTCAGTCACCCGCCGCTCTTGCAGGCCGATACTGCCGAAAATGGCGTAGGCTTCCGGGTCGTCCGGGCTGCCCAGCACGGCCTTTTCCAGGGCCAGTCGGGCCGCCTGGGGCTGATTGGCCGCGGCGAACAATTGGAACATGATGACCTGGGCTGGCGGGAGCTCCGGATGCTTCTGCACCGCCTTTTCCAAAGAGGCCAGGCACTCGTCGAATTTGCTCTGCTTGAACAATTCGATTGCCGCCTTTACCTCCTCGATCTGAGGTGGCTGCGTCGTTTCCGGCTTGGCGGGCGTCGCGGCGTCGGGCACCACCTGGGCCACCGCTCGGCCCGCGAGCCCCGCCGACAAGGCGGCCACAATTCCCAATGCAAACATCAAGTAACGAGCTGAGCGTGTCATGAACTGGTTCCCCTAAAGTGAATCTGGTGACTTCGGGCCCCGCGAGCCCTATCTGAACAATACGAAACCCCGCCTACAAATGGTTCATGCCCGCGGCGATCTGGGCATCAGAAAGTTCCTGCCGCTGGGACCGGCTTCCACGGCGACCGAAGCCACAGCGACCTAAACAACAGGGCCTGCCCCGCTAGCGCCTCATGGCGCGGCGCATGGCCACTGCGTTTAGACTACGGGGAAAATTTCCGCCTGACAAGGTGCAATCCGGTCCTTTTTTCGCTGCCTCAAGCCCAACGGCGACGACTTTGCCGATTGCACCAAGTTTAACGACGGAAGCCGCCTACTTGAGCGAGACGACCTGCACCCGCTTCCGCTCGCTAATGTCGATCTTGTCCTCACGGGCAAGCCAGCCGATGGCCTGCATCACGGTGTCGCGAGGCTCTCCCACCGCCTGAACCAACTTGGCGAAGGTCAAGGGGCCTTTCTGACTCAAGGTTCCCCAGACCGCTCCAGCGGTCTCGCCGACGTGGAGAACGATGGAAGCTGGAACTGTTTTTTCAGCCATGGAATTCACTCCTCCCCATACGGACACGACCTACTTTGTCCAAATATACGTCGAATTATCGCAAGTTGCTATCCCCGGACAAGTCACTGATCAACGTTACCCGCCACAAGCCGCTGCAAATTGCGGATGCCCGGTCCCCTCTTCCTCCGGGAGATGGTTAGGATGATGGCGTAGGATGGAGAGGCGGTAAAATCCGAAAACGGCATGGTGACGTGTAGCCTTTTTTGGTACCCTCCGGCCAGGTCTGGGGTCGCCCGCCATGCGGTTTTTGTGCTTATACTGTCTGCTCCTGGCACAGGTGGGGTGCCGGCTGCCCGGCATCCGCGACCCGGTGCCTACGGCCCTGGCCAACTCGCGGCAGCTTTCGCAACAGGCGGTCGCGGCATTGGAGCGAGGCCAGTCGCAAGAGGCGGAAACCCTGCTGGCCAAGGCCGTGGCCATCTGCCCCGCCGATCACGACGCCCGCCGCTATTATGCGGAAACGCTGTGGCTTCGCGATGCCCGGCCCCAGGCCGTGGCCCAAGTGGAAGAGGCCTGCCGGTTGGACCCCGAGGACACGGGTCTGCGGGTCCGCCTGGCCGAAATGTACCTGGCTTTGCCCCGCGTGGAATTGGCACGCCAGAGCGTGGAAATGGCCATCGACCGCAATCCGCGACTCGAGGTGGCCTGGGCCGTCCGGGGGCGGGTCATGCGGGCCCAAGGCGATCTGCGTCAGGCCCTGGCCGATTACCATCGCGCGCTGGGCTTCAGTCCCGGCGACCGCCAAGTCCTCGGCGAGGTGGCCGACGTCTACCGCCAACTGCGTCAACCCGAGCGGGCCCTGGAGACCATCCAATGCCTGGCAGAGACCTATTCACCGGGCGAGGAGCCGGTGGAGGTCCTGTGCCGGCTGGGGCAAGCCTACGCCGCTTTGGGCCGCTACGACGACGCCGTAGCCAGCTTCTCGACGGCTGCCAGCCGTGGCACTCCGTCGCCCCAAGTCCTTTGCTGCCTTGGGGAAGCGCAGTGGCGTGCGGGCCGCGGCCGCGACGCCGTCGACACCCTCCGACAGGCGATTGAGATTGACCCCCGCTACGGGCCGAGCGGCGACCTGCTGCGGCAGATCGAGCTGGCCGCTCAGGCCACCCCCCCGGTACGCCGCTAAAGATCGCCTGCAAGGAAAAGTCCCCCGAAAAACAAGCTAGAATTCAAGTAAAGGAGTTAGGAGCCAGGAGTCAGGAGCCAGGAGTCAGGAGTCAGAAGTCAGAGGTCAGAAGTTAGAAGTTAGAAGTCGCAGGTGAACGAGTGCCCCACTGGCTGAATCCTTCGCCACGCCCCGGGCCGCCAGAGGCCCGGCCGGAGAGGTCGGCCGACCGTTTATGGCCTATCGCCGGGCATTCTAACTCCTAACTTCTGGCTTCTGACTCCTGGCTTCTAACTCCTAACTCCCTTGAAAACTCGTTGATCCCAGGAGAAAAACTCATGGCGCAGGGATTGCAGTCCCCCACCGACACGTTCTTCGACCGCCGCAGTTACGACATTTCCGGCCGGACGCCGACCCACGAGCGGCGCCAGTTCTCCAATTCGCATGAAGGGCTCTCGCCCGAGGCCCTCGAATTGGCCCACGCCATCGACGGCTACAAGATGAGCCACCGCCGCCGCTTCATCACCTACGAGGAGATGCTGGCGATCGTCAAGGCGTTGGGCTACCGCCGCTAGCGGGTATTATTCACCGGGGCTCGTAGTGACCCGATTTATCGGGTCTGGAGAGTGTGAACGGGTCAAGGACCGCATGAATGCGGTCACTACGAACGGTTGCTGAATAATCCGGGCTAGCGGGTCTTCGTGCCCTTGATCTGCGACGCCATTTCTTCCATCCGGTCGGCCTGCTGGCGGTCGCCCAGAGAGCGGTGCATGGTGGCCAGGTTGGCATACGGGACGGCCAGTGCGGCACGCTCGTAGGTGCCGCGGTGCACCGCTTCTTCGATCAGCTTAGCGCCGTGCTGGGTCAAGGCGAGGGCTTTTTCCCGCCGGCCGGCGGCCCAGTAGGATACGCCCATGCTTACGAACGTGTCGCCCAGCCGGCCCATGTCTTGACGGGCCTCCGGCGGCGGCGACTTGCCCAACAGCAACACCGCCTTTTCGAACCAAACCACGGCCGCCGCGTGGTCGTTGTGCCCCAGCACGCAGATGGCGCCCAGGCGGAAGTACAAGCGGCCCAAGAGGTAGCTATTCGTGGCCGCACGGTCTTGCCGCCCGCTCTGTTCCAGATAGCGTACGGCCAGTTGGCCGTAGCGGAGGGCCGAGTCCGGGTCGGAACGCATCTGGCAGGCCTGCAACGCGTCGTACAGCGCCAAGGCCATCTCCCATTGTAATTGCATCTTGCGGGCGGTCTCCGGCGTGGCCGCGATCAGCGAGTCGCCGCTGCGGACGGTCTCCCGGGCCCAGGGGCCGGGATCGAGCTTCCCTTGCAGCCCCACCTGGATCGCCAGGGCCCGGCTGCTCAGCCGGAATCGGCATTCCTCGCTGCTGTTCTCGTTCTTGACCAGGTCGTCGGCGATCGTGATCGCCTTCTCCAGCCAGTGCTGGACGGCCGCCTCTTTTTCCCGCCAATCGCCCCAGGCGATGTCGTGCGCGGAGCCGAGATGCGCGTCCAGCAGCACTTCCTTGGCCGCCACGCGGACTGCCGGATGCCGACTGCTGGCCAAGCTGGCGGCCGCCTGAATGGCCTGGGCATGGAACTGCAGGGCCTGGTGGTAGTCGGGCTTGGCCGCCGAGGCCTTCAGGTCGCCCAGCAGGCACAGGCCCCGCGCCTTCACGTGCGGCCGGCTGGCGCTTAGCTCGACCGCCTTCTCCGCCTCGGCCACGGCCTCCGGCCCCCGGCCACACTGGGCCAATGCCCGGGCCTTCGTCACGCGGTACCAGCCGTCTTTGGGGTCCAGCCGCACGGCCTCGCTGGCCGAAGTCACCGCCCCGGCCTCGTCGCCCAGCGCCAGCAGGGCGCGGGCCCGCAGCCAATGGGCCCGCGCATGGGTGGGCGCAAGCTTCAAAGCCTGATCCAGGTCGTGCAGGCTGAATTCGGGCCGCTGATCGAGATTCGTCTCCGCCCGCAACATGAACGGCTCCGCCTCGATCGGCTGCAACACGATGTGCGTGACCTTCTTCACCGCCTTGCCCGGGGCCTGGCCGGCCTCGAACGCCAGCAGCACGCCACGCTCGGGATACGCCTGCCCCAGGATCTCGCCGTAGGCATTCGACACCAGCACCGGCTGAACCTTGATCAGGTCCAACTGCTCGGCCACCTGGCCGGCGGGGAAACCGCGATCGAAGCGGACGAGGATCGAGGCCACCTTGTCGGACACGTAGCTCACCTCGACCCGCGAGAAGGGGGCCACCGAATAAAGCTGCATCAGGACGTTGCCTTCCCGCCGCGACTCCTTGGGCTTGCCCCACGCCTTCTCCACCGCCTCTTGCGTGCTGAGCCCCGGCGTTACGCCGTGCAGGCCCGTGACCTCAAGTTCCACGGGGCCGGCGTTCTTTGGATCGGGGATCGGCAGCAGGGGCCCTTGTTGCCCGCCGCCGCTGGCGGTTCCGTCCGGCGCTGGCGCCTGGCCGACCGCGTGGGCCGCGACCGGCGCAGCAGCCCCCTGCGATGCGTGCGGCGCCGCCGCGTCCGGCCGATCATCCCGCGTGGGCGGCGCCGGCGGCTCCTCCACCACCGCGGCCCCGGCCGCCGGTATGCCGCCGGTCAGCCCCAGCAGCACGGCCAAACTCAATATGCCTCTGCGAAAACCTTGCAACGGTTCGGCGGACATCGCGCGTTCCTCCTTGAACGTCGCCCAGCGGATCTCCCAGAATCGGTAGTCCAATTGCCTCCGGCACGGCTTGCGAAACGAAGGCGACCGCCGGCAGCCCGATCTCAAGCCCAACAGTGGTCGCGGCAATCACAAGCATTTGTTGAGGCAATAAGCGGCGTACTCTACCAATACCAGGCAACCTAAGTCCATAGGGGATTACGAATAATATTGTGGCCACAAGGGAAGCCAAGAGACCAAATCCCCCGCCTGGTCCCCTCTCCCCCCGGGAGATGGCAGGGTGAGGGTGAGGCAGAACGAGGAAGGTCCGCTTAACTGGGCAAGCCTTGCCGGTCCTAGCGATTCGGCCGGTTTTTCCTGATGTAACGGCAAGAACCCGGCCGAAGACCCCTGATAGGCGCCACGGGCTGCCCGTGCGCCCCCGCGCGCGGCGGAAGGGGGAAAGAGGTAGAAGTTAGAAGTTAGGAGTTAGGAGTTAGAAGCCGGACCGTGTACCCATGCGTGCGGCGAACAGGCGGTACGGGGCGGCGGATCGATTACTGTCGTATTCCTCACGCTCTGCGTGAGGCTTGTTCGGCGTAGCGGCTGTACGACAGAACCTCACGCGGAGCGTGAGGAGTACGGGGGGCTTCGGCCGCAGGGGGACAGGTCTGTGTTTTTGGCCCACGTTTTCTCCCAAAGACATCGCGAACTGGCCGAAAAACGGACCAGTCGCCGGGCGACCTGGATCTGCTGGGGCCGCTGGGCCGCTACGATGCTGCTGCCGGCCGTGGCGCACTTTGCCGCGGGCGATCCCGTCGCACGGGCACAGGAGAATCAGCAGGCCGTCAGCTTTGCCTGGGCCCTGACGCTGGGCTCGGATCAGAACCCGCAAATCGCCTTTGCCAATCAGCAGATAAGCGAGGCCTTCGCGCAGTTAAAGGGCGCGCGGGTGTTGTGGCTGCCTTCCCTTCAAGCCGGGATCAATTACCAAAACCACGACGGGCCGCTGCAGAACAGCAACGGCACGATCACCGTGGCCAACCGTTCGGCACTGGAAGCCGGATTGGGAATGTATGCGGTGGGCGGCGGGGCCCCGGCGATCCCGGGCCTCTCGGCCAACTTCCGTCTCACCGACGCCGTGTTCCAGCCGCGGATCGCCGAGCAGGCCGTGGCCGCCCGGCGGCATGCCGCCACGGCCGCCACGCACGACCTGCTGCTGGCCGTGGCCGTGGCGTATCTTGATCTCATGCGGGCCTTCCAACAGCAAGCCATTGCCCAGGAGACGCTCGCGCATACGGAGCAGCTCGCCGAGCTGACGGCCGCCTTTGCCCGCAGCGGGCAGGGCAACCAGGCCGACGCCGATCGGGCCCAAACGGAGCTTGCCGTGCGGCGCAACGCCGTGACGCAGGCCGCCGCGGAAGGCCGGGTCGCCTCGGCCCGCCTGGCCGAGCTGCTGGGCCTGGACCCTAGTTGCCTCCTGGTGCCGCAGGAGCCGACGGTGCTGCCCATCGAGTTGGTTCCGCAGCAGTCCCACGCCGGCCCACTGGTGGCCGAAGGGTTGGCCGGGCGGCCGGAGCTGGCCGAGAGCCGGCACCTGGTAGCGGAAGCCGTCGAGCGCCTGAAGCGCGAGCGGTATGCCCCGCTCCTGCCCAGCGTGCTGCTGGACATGAGCCAGGGCGGATACGGCGGCGGCCCGGGCGACACGCTGACGGACTTCCGCGGGCGAATGGACTTCGACGCCACGGCCTATTGGCAGCTTCGCAACTTCGGGCTGGGGGAAGCGGCGGCCCGCGACGCGGCCCGCGCACGACTCGAGCAGTCGAAGTTCTCGCAGGTGCGGCTGATGGACCGCGTGGCCCGCGAGATTGTCGAGGCCCATGCGCAGTGCGAGTCGCTGCGCGGCCAGATCGGCGTAGCCGAGTCGGGAATCCGGGTGGCCGGCGACTCGTACCAGCGGAATCTGCAGCGGATCCGCGGCGGCCAGGGCCTGCCCATCGAGGTGCTCCAGTCGATCCAGGCCCTGGACCTCAGCCGCCGCGAGTACCTGCGGGCCGTGGGCGACTTCGACCAGTGGCAGTTCCGCCTGTACCGGGCCCTGGGTTGCCCGATCCCGGCCGAGGCCAGCCCGGCGCAGTAATGCCTGATCTCCGGCAAACATTGCTGGGCAAGCCAGCAGTGCCACCCACCGCGCCGGAATCGTATTTTTCCATCGCACGCAGCGTCGCCCGATCTGCCTGAAAATCGGCAGGCTAGGCACAGACCGTGCCAGCCCTGACTTGGGAAAGGGCCGCAAGATCGTACGCGTTGGAATTCGCTCCACCCGGGTATTCGGGGGGGCGGAAGCAACGATTGTACGGGATTTTGTGGCGGCGCCATGCGGCAGAAGCTACCAACTGCCCAACCCTGACGACTTTCTAACGAATCAGATTTGACCCGTCTATCGAAAACAACATTAGGATCGCATGATCCGCAGTTTAGGGACAAGAGGGGTGTGCCGAGGGTGTGCCTGGTAGCGACCTTTCGCTCGGGCCACTTTTGTTCCCGGGGACTGTCCCCTTCGGCTGTAACAAGACACACGGAGGAGTTTATGTCTAACGGACAAAGTCGCTCGTCGAGAGCGAAGGCCCTAGCGCTCGGCGTAGGCGCGGCCGCGGCGTTTCTGATTACCGGCCTGGCGTGGGCAGAGGACCCATACACACAGGCCTTCCTGCCACCGCCGGCGGCGGCCAATCCAGGTTCGATCCAAGTGGCGGCGGACAACGCTTCCCCGCTTCCCCCCCTGACCCCTCAGCTTACGACGGGGGTCCCGCAGCTTTCACCGGGCGCGGCGCCCGGGCAACCCATCAGCCAGGCCGCGATCGAGGCCATCGTGGACCAGCGCCTGAAAGTGCTCGGCGAGCAGGAGCAACAGGCGGAGGCGCAGCAGAAGGCCGCGGCCGCCCAGCAGTGTTGTGAAGTGGGCAGCGACCTGAGCGCCAAATTGAGCTTCAAAGACGGCCTGTTCCTATGGGTTGAAACGCCGTGCAAAGACTTCACCATGCACATCGGCGGCTGGATGCAGTTCGACAACGTGTGGTGGCAGCAGTCGCCGGGCACGTTCGCCGCCAGGGCCGCGAAGTTCACCCCGCCCGTGGGCGGTCCCGTGAATGGTCCGAACGATGGCGGCATCGGCGAGTTGGCCGACGGCGAATACTTCCGCCGCATCCGGCCCTTTGTCGAGGGCACGTTCTGGGAGACCGGCGAATACCGGCTCATTCTGGCCTTGGAAAACGATCAGGCCAGCACGTCCGGGCTCGATGAATTCTGGGTTGGCGGACACGATATTCCCTTTATCGGGACCGTCCGCGTGGGACACGTCAAGACTCCCATGGGCCTGGAAGGCGACATGACGGCCTCCAGCCGCTGCATGACCTTCATGGAAAGGTCATCCTACTCCGAAGCCATCGAGTTGAACCAGAACTTCACCACCGGCCTCTGGCTGAGCAACAACTACTTGGACCAGCGCGCGACGGCCACGTTCGCCCTCACCCGGCCTGATTACAAGGCGGCCACCGGCGAATTCTTCGGCGACGGCCAGTATGCCGCGCAAGCCCGCGTGACGGCCCTGCCCATCTATCAAGACGAAGGCCGGCAGTTGCTGCACTTGGGCCTCTCGGGCGGGTATCGCAACGGAACGGCCAACGACGGCGGCGCCAGCGGGTCGGGTTTCACCGGCAACACGATTCAGTTGAACGCCCGGCCCGAGCTTCGCGATGACGACCCGGCCGGCGGTGGTCCCACCGTCTCCACCAACGCCAACAGCAACAGGATGGTCGACACGGGTGTGATGTGCTCCGACACGGAATACCTCATGGGCCTGGAAATGTTGTACATCCGGGGCCCCTTCTCGTTCCAGGCCGAATATGGCTGGAACTGGGTTGACAATACGACGGGCGTCCTGCAAACCACTGGCGCCACAACGTCGAAGTTCGTGGCATTCGCCGCTCCGCAAGATTACGTGTTCAGCGGCGGATATCTGCAACTGGCGTACACGCTGACCGGCGAGAATCGCGCCTACGACCGGAAATACGGCACGTTGGCCCGCGAGTACTTCGGCAAGAGCGGTCCGTTTGCCAACGCCTGGATCACCCGGGATGCCAACGGCAACATCATCTCGAGCTGGGGCGCCTGGGAAATCGCCCTGCGCTACTCGTACCTGGACCTCAACGACGGCAGCGGAACAACCCGCATCCAGGGCGGTGAGATGCAGGGCCTGGCCGTGGGTCTGAACTGGTATCTGAACAACAACATGAACGTCAACTTCGACTACGCCTATGACTACCGTTACAACTTGCCGGCCGGGGTCTTCGCGGGCTCTGTGGACGGCTTCGGATGCCGCGTCCAGTTCCAGTTCTAACCGTCTGGCGCAAACGACCTAACCGTGAAAAACTCTCACAGGAGACAATAACAATGACGAAGTATCTTTTCGGATTGATCGGACTGGCCTTGCTGATCGGCAGCCCTCTGCCGGGGCAAGCCCCTACGGCGGTGGCCGGCGACCCGGCGGCCTGCCAAGCGTGCGAATCGGGCTGCGGCGCCGAATGCGGCTGCAATGCATGTTGCAAGTGCTGCCCGCACTGCGGCTGCCGCCTGGTCCCAACCTGCCATGTTTACTGCGAGCCGAAAACGGTCACGGAGTACAAGCATTGTTGCACCTGCAAGGACATCTGCATTCCCCCGCTGACGCCCCTGTGCTGCAAGCTGTGCGGGTGCGGCGACGGCTCTGGCCAGTGCGGCGACACCTGCAACAACGGTTGCCAGGACGGCTGCGGATGCCGGTGCATGGTTCGCGAGGTGAAGAAGTTGGTGAAATGCCCGTGCACGAAGGAAGTGCCGGTCCGCAAGTGCTGCGTCGAGTGGGTCTGCCCGCATTGCAGTGCTTGCTCCGAAGCCGGGCCGGCGCCTACGCCGAAGGCGGCGCCCGCCGCTCCGGCTCCGATCGCGCCGTTGCCGCCAGTTCCGGCGCGATAGCCCGGCACGGCCCCGCCGTCGCCCGCGCCGGCGGCCAGCAGGACCCGGCCGCCGCCAACTTGGCCGCTTCCCGCTGATCGCTGCTGGCGCGAAACAGGGCTGACTCTGACGCAGCCGCCGGTCCACTCGGACCGGCGGCTGCGCTTGTCGTTGGGTGGCCCGGATAGTTTGCCTATTGCCGCCCGTTGACGGCGGACAAGGCCTGGGCGTTTGACAGCGCCACGGTGGGCGGTTCTCCCAGCGAGACGAACAAGCGAAATTGGGCCTGGTCGTACTCGATTGTGGCGACGATCCAATCCTGGTGGGCCCGCACCAGCAGCTCAAAGCTGTTGAGCGCCTCGATGGGCAGGCCTACGCCGCCACGAGTCCGCACGAGTTCCTCGCGGAACCCCGCCTCAGCCGTGGGCAACTGTCGGGCCGCGATGTCCATCTGCCTTCGGCGGGCGGCGGAAAGGGCGTAGGCCGCGCCGACCTCCTCGCGGACCACGTCGACCGCGCGCACCCGCTGGGCGACGGCCTGCTCGACCTCGGCCCGGCGGCTGCGCTGCAGGGCCAGGTTGCCCAGTCCGGCGTTCTGCAAGGTCCACACGGCCCACACGTCGAAGTCGGTGCGGCCGGCGAACTGATCGAAGCGTGCGGGGGCCAGGTCGCTGCCGCCGCCGAACTCGCCCGCGCTGTAGCCCGCCGAGATCGTCGGCAGGAAGGGGCGAGTCTTTTCCTCCCGCCAGCGGGCCTCGCTGAGGGCTACCGCCGCCGAGCGCGCCGCCAGCTCCGGCCGGCAGCGTAAGGCAATCGCCGCCAGCGCAGCAAGGTCGTAGCCCGGATCGACCAGGTCTACCGCCTGGAGCGGGCCGGAAACGGTCCGCAGATGCACCGCCGGGTCCAGGTCCAAGGTGCGGGCCAAGCGGGCCGACGCCACGCCCACCCCTTCCTCGGCCTGGTACGCCAGATTGCGAATGAAAAGGCCGCGGGTCTGGGCCCGGTCGGCGTCCGACTTGCGGGCCTGGCCCACCTTCACGAAGGCGTTGACCGACTGGACCACGCTGTTGATCTCGGCCTCGGCCTGCCGGTAGGCTTCCAAGCGGGCCTGCGCCCCCAGCAAATCCAAGTACCCCAGCGCGACCTCCAACAGCACCGTGTTCGACGCGGCCCGGGCGTCGAACCGGGCCAGCGCCACCCGCTGCCGGGCCACCAGCGGCTCCAGCAGGGCGTCGCTCAGGGGCGAGAGGATGTAAACCGCGGGGATGCCGACGCTGCCCGCCCCCACCGCTCCCGCTCCGCCGCCGAAGTACAGCGACTGCGAATTGACGTCCAGAATCTGGCCCGTGCTCCGCTGCAAGTTCCCCTCGTGAATGCGCAGATTGCCGCCGGCCACCAGCGTCGGCAGCAGCATTGTGCGGGCCTGCTGCTGGAGGGCCAGGTTCTCCAGCACGGCCTCGCGGGCGATGGCGATGGTGGGGTTGGCCCGCTCGGCCAAGCGCAGGGCCGCCGGCAGATCGATCGGATACGTCTCGGCGGCGGCTGGGGAAGGAGCCGGGGACGGTCCCGGTGGCGGCTGGGCCGCCGCGCCGCGCGGCTGGCCGGCAATCGCGGCCCACGCCACGACGAGCGCCACAGCGGCCAGCAGCGGTCGGCGCCTCATTCCAATCCCCCCACCCTTGCGACGTTGGCCGCCGACAGGAAGCCTCACTTCCGCGGCGGCTCGGGCAGCGGCGCCGGAACGTTCTCGACCGCCGCGGGACGTGCCAGCGCGCCCGCCGGCGGCTGACCCAAGGCCACGTACAGTTCCAGCTCGGCCCGGTTGTAGTCGATAATCGCGTTCAGGTAGTCGTTGCGTGCCTGGCCCAACAGCCGCGCGCTGTCCAAGACCTCGATCGGCAACCCTTCGCGTCCTCTGATTCGCGTCAGGTCTTCGATGTACGCCTCCTGCGCCGTGCGGACCGCCTGCTCGCTGGTGGCGATTTGGGCGAACCTGGCCCGCGTCCGGGCATAGGCCTCGGCCACCTCGTCGCGAACCTGGTCCAGCAGGGCAATCCGCTGAAAGTCTTGGCTTCGGGCCCGGCTGGCAGCCTGCCGCACGAGGGCCACGTTGCCCACGCCCAGGTTGCGCAAAGTCCAGTAGGCGACGGCGTCGAAGTCGCTGCGGTCGCCGAAGTCGCCCATCGCCGGCGGGCTGAGGTTGCTTCCCCCGCCGAACGTGCCCCCGCTGTAACCGATCAACACGGTGGGGGTAAAGGGCAAGGCCCGGGCGCCGGCCAGCGCCAGCAGTGCCTCGCGGATCGCCGCCTGCTGGGCCTTCAGCTCGGGCCGCCGCAGGAGGGCCGTCGCCAGCAACTCTCCCAGCGGAATCTCCGCGGCCACGATCGTCGCGGGAACCGCCGCCTGGTCGATGGGATGCAAGCGGCAGGCCGGATCGAGACTGAGCAACCGGCTCAATCGGGCGGCGGCCGTGAGCACCTGGCCCTCGGCCTGCATCCGCTCGTACTCCCGCCGCGCCAGTTCCGTGGCCGCACGGTCGGCGTCCGCCTTGCGTCCCTGCCCGGTCTGGGCATAAGCGGCAGTGATCCGGGCGACCTCGTGGGTGTCGTCGCGATTCTTAACGGCCACCGCCCGGGCCTCTTCCGCCCGCAGCAGCTCCTCGTAGGCCACTGCCACTTGCAGCAAGAGGTTGTTCCGCGTCGTCTCCAGGGCAAATCCCTGTTGGAATACCGCCTGCCGGGCGACAAGGTAGTTGTAAATCGTCTCGGATACTTGCACGTTCCAGACCACGCCGGGGATGTTGACGGTTCCGGCGCCGATGGCGACCGCCCCGGCGCCCACGTACAGGGCCTGGCGATCCACGGCCAGGATCTGGCCGGTCGCGCGCTGAAGGTTGCCCGTGTGATCGTCGTAATTCGTGCCGAAGTTGATGTTCGGCAGGAGTTGCGCGGCGGCAAACTGCCGCTCGGCCGCCGCCTGGGTCACGCGCTCGCGGGCCAGCATCATCTCGGGATTCTGCACCCCCGCCAACCGTAACGCACTATCCAGGTCGATCGGCTGCGTGTCGGGGCCCAGGATCGAGACGGCCCCCGACTCCGCCGCACCGCCTGCGATTGCCCGGGCCTGCCGGGCCGCAGGCAAGGGCAGCACTTCGGCCGGCTCGACAGCCGCCGCCCCCCCGGCGCCGGCCGCCAGCAGCGCCGTCGCCGACCAGACAATCCACGTCATTCGCATCGCGATAGGGCCGTCCATGGCTTGCCACCTGCCAACAATCCGCCGGGCACAACGGGGGTTATTGATGGTATCGACTTTTTCGGATTTAGCGGAAACGTCAACTTTGCTGACGCGGCAAGATAATGGGCTCCATCGGCCGACCGAAATCCTCCCATGTCCCCTGCGTAACCCACCTTGCCCGCGTCTCTGGTGTCAGATCGTACTCACCGCTTGCCGCGCCGGTACGCCGCGAGGCACGAAATTACTCGCCTATTGTGGTATATTTAACTACCCGTAAGTTGCATGGTTGCGAGAGTTGAACTTCGGACAGGCCAGGCATATAGTGTCTTGTACGACATTTGGATAGGATCGCATGCGCCGGTTCCTGCCCTGTGCGCGCTGCTGGCCGCCAGTTTGGCCCTCATGTCGGTAGGCATTGATGTTCGGAATTATGCTTTTGACAAAGCAGGCCCGCCTACCCAGCATAATGGGGGTAGGCGATGAGTAGGGTTCGCCCAAGACGCCCCCACCGGGAAATTGCCGTTAAGGTCAACGCGATGGTGGACGCAGGAATCGCGCCGCTCGTCTTGGCTCTCAGTAATCTGCCAGTCTGGACCCTGGATAGTTGTCAGGGACGAAAGGATCGACCGGCCCGGGTTGTTTTTCGGTATCTTGGGGGCGAAGGTCGCGAGCCCCTCTTCTTTGCCTGTCTGGCCCGAGCAATGGGTCGTAAATGCGATTATCGGGAATCCCTCTATCGCATTCGTCTAGAATGGAATTCCGATGCCGGTCCCTTGGGAACCATCGAATGTTCTCCTAAGGACATCGAGCGCGTAGCTGACATTGTTCGCGCCGCCTCTAATGACGACCGTATGACTTCGTACCCTCATGGCAGGGAACGCAGAGGACTTCGCAATTAGAGAGACCATCGCTCCCACCTGCTGATTCTGCCGTTACATGGTGGTATTCTGCGCCATCACGAGTTACTTTGGTGTTGCAACGACCAGAATGTCCTTGCGGGCACGCGGAGCGTTTGCACTCGCACTGGCCGCCCGATAGGTTGAAAGCGGCATCCTTTGTGTGGTCTGAAAATGCCACAGAAAACCTCCTTGCGCATTACTAGCGCGGAATGAGAAACGAAACGGTTTCAGGAGGCTTGGCCAGAATGGCGGAAGATTGTGAGATATTCCAACCGATCCCGGAAAGCGTCCTACAGAGAGGTAGTCTACCGCGCCTTCACGGAAACAAGAAGCCCCCGGGCGCAATTTTGCCCCCGGGGGCTGGATTCGGGGAATATCTCACGTCCCTAGTATAGCACAAGACAAGGCCGGCGGCTAGCTCTTGACAAACGCAATAGTTATGCTATCCTTGGTGCATGATTACCTATCTGTCCCCAACACAGGCCGCCGAACGGCTCGGCGTTTCACGGCAGCGGATCGGCCAGCTTATCGACTCAGGCCGGCTAAAGGCCGTGGAGGTTGCTGGCCGCCCCGTAATTTCCGAGAGGGAGTTAGCCCGCTTCGGGGCCATCGCCCGGAAGGGCGGACGGCCACGATCAAAGCAGTAACCCCCTCTTTCGGAACTATTTCGGAAACTTCCCAATTCGACCCCCGCAAACCCTTGACAATCGCAAGGGTTTATGATAAGATTAGGGTAGATCAAGGGAAGGAACAAGCCATGAAATACGTGCCCCCGAAATTCACGAACCTGTCCGATATGGCCGCTATCGACGTGGGCCGATTGACCGAGCAAGAGGCCCGCACTATCTTGGAATCAATCCGCTGGCCGACCGGGCCGGTATGCCCACACTGCGGAGGATCGGCAGTGACCCGGCTACAAGCCAAGTCCGAGAAGGTACGCGACGGCGTAATCCAGTGCAATGGCTGCCGAAAATAGTTCACCGTTACCGTGGGCACGGTCATGGAACGGTCACACATTACCTTGCGGCAATGGGTTCAAGCCTTCCACTCGATCTGCTCCAATAAGAAGGGCGTGTCCGCCCTTCAGCTTCAGCGAAATCTCGGCCTTCACACCTACCGGGCCGCGTGGTTTCTCGCCCACCGGATTAGGCTTGCTATGCAGTGCGATCCGCTGGCTAGTAAGCTCAAGGGCACCGTGGAAGTCGATGAAACTTATGTCGGCGGGAAGCCCCGCAAGGGGAAGAAAGATGCTGCTGGCAACTTGATTATCAACAAGAAAGGTCGGGGCACCAAGAAAACCCCCGTGCTGGCCCTGGTCGAGCGCGACGGGCGAGTCAGGACAAAGGTTGTAGAACATGTCAACGCCGACAACCTCAAGTCAGCTATCCGAGAGAATGTCAGCCGCAAGGCCGCTATCCAGACGGACGAACTGAATTTATATCAAGGCATCGGCCAGGAATTCAAGGGCGGGCACCAGACTGTGAATCACAGTCAGGGCGAGTACGCCCGTGGTGAAGTAAACACTAATTCCGCTGAATCATTCTTCGCCCTGCTCAAGCGCGGGGTGCATGGAACCTTCCACCACATTTCCAAGAAGCACCTGCCCCGCTACTGCGATGAGTTCTCTTTCCGCTGGGGCGAACGGAAGGTGACTGACGGCAAGAGAACGGCAGAGGCGATCAAGGGCGCTGAAGGCAAGCGGCTGGTCTACAAGAAGTCGGTTGCGTGATTATCATACTCAGGGTGGCCGAGCCAAAAGACAAGTAGAGACACCTTTTTCAGGGCGGTACGATGGGCAAGACTTTTGAGCAAGGCAAGGAAGAAATTGCCAACCTCTGCCAATACTTTGCTACCAACCGCGAAGCCTTTTGCGCCGAAGGTATAAAGGAAGCCGACGTTTGCTCGTCTCTTATCGAACCGTTTTTCGAGGCTCTAGGATGGGATGTGCGCAACACTGCGCTGGTTGCTCCACGGTATCGAGAGGTAGTCCCACAGAAAAGGCCCGATATGGAAGGGCAGCAAGATTCTGCGGACTACGCCTTTCGCATCGGCCCATCGGTGAATTTCTTTGTGGAAGCGAAAAAGTGTGCGGTGAACATTGGCACGGACCCGGCCCCCGCCCTTCAACTTCGTCGCTACGGCTGGAATGCCGGCCTCGGTGTGTCGATCCTGACTAATTTCGAGCAGTTCGCCGTCTACGATTGTACCCGCCGCCCACGCCCCAGTGACAGGGCGAGTTACGCCCGCACTCGCCTTTGTTTGAAGTACACAGAGTATGTAGACCGCTGGCAGGAATTGTGGAATGTATTTTCACCCCAAGCGGTACGATCCGGGGCCTTCGATAAGTACGCTGGGTCCAAGAAACCACCAATAGAGACAGTAGATACAGAGTTCCTCAAAGAAATCGAAGGCTGGCGGGATGTGCTTGCCCACAATATTGCTTTGCGGAACAAGTGGATTTCTTCGGATGATCTGAATGCTGCTGTACAAGCCACGATTGACCGGATAGTGTTCCTGCGCATGGCGGAAGATCGGGGCCTTGAACCTTCTAAACAGCTTCTCAAGTTGTGTGGACAGAATGACATTTACTCGCATTTCATGCGTAATGTCTGCCGCAAGGCCGACGACAAATATAATTCCGGCCTGTTTCATTTCCAGAAGGAAGAAGGCGTACCGGAAGACCCCGACCGCATTACGCCGAAAGTGGAAGTTGACGACAAGGTTTTCAAGACGATTCTGCAAAGCCTGTATTCCGAGCATGGCTCGCCGTATGATTTTCGTGTTATGCCCCTGGAAATCCTGGGGACAATATATGAACGGTTCTTGGGCAAGGTTATCCGTTTGACGGCTGGCCATCGGGCGCAGGTGGAAGAAAAACCAGACGTTCGCAAGGCTGGTGGAGTTCACTACACACCGCCTTACATTGCCGGCTATACCATCAAGCAAACTATCGGGCGGCAGATTGAGGGTCGAGGTCCCGCCCAACTGGCAGGCGGCAAAGGCAAGCCGCTCTTGCGTATTCTTGACCCGGCTTGTGGCAGCGGTACATTTCTCTTGGGCGCTTACCAGTACCTCCTTGATTATTACCTGAAATGGTACAGCGAGCACCAGCCAGAAAACTACAAGAAAGCCGTTTACAAAGACGAGCAAAGCGGTGAATGGCGACTCATCATTGAGGAAAAGAAACGCATTTTGACCACGCACATTTTCGGCGTGGATATCGACCGCCAAGCAGTGGAAGTTACCAAGCTATCCCTACTGCTAAAAGTCCTGGAAGGCGAGAGCGAGCAGACAATAAGCCAGCAATTGCGCCTTTTCCACGAGCGGGCGTTGCCTAACCTTGTCAACAACATCAAATGTGGCAATTCTTTGATCGGCAGTGACTATAACAAAAACAATCTGATTCCTGATGCTGATTCCGAAGAACTGAAACGGATAAACCCGCTTGACTGGAAACAAGGCTTCCCCGATGCGATGAAGGCTGGGGGGTTTGGCTGTATTATCGGAAATCCACCGTGGGGTGGTGATATTGATAGGTGGTTGTTATATTTCCACGAAAAGTATCCAGCCACGACACAGGAACATACAGACAGTTTCAAACTGTTCATCGAACGGGCCGTCTGCCTTTTGCCCTTTGCTGGGCTGGTAGCTATGATTGTACCAAATACAATTCTGCGCCAGCGGCGGCTCAAAGATATTCGCGCTTTGCTACTACAACATAAAATCCTTTCTTTGGTTGACTTGGGCGAGGACGTATTCCAAGGTGTTGTTGCCCCGTCGTGTATTTTTGTCGTCGAGCGGAATGAACCAACACCTTTACATGAGGTGGCTGTAGCAAACCTGGCTTTACTATCGAATGCGGAAAAGGCGACAGTGCTGGAAAGTGGGATATCGAACGGCACTTCTATAAGGCAGACCGAGTTCCAGCGCAACCCCGATCTCGATTTTGCAGAAGGCCCGAGACAGTATCGAGTTCCAACCTTATTGTTGGGCGGGTGTAAGGAGCTTGAATGCAAAGATGCTGGTATCAATTACCAGCGCGTAGGTACTGGTATGCAGGACAAAGGCAAGAGTGATTTGGCGGATCGCTTGCTTTATGAAGGCGAGCGCCAACACCCTGGCGACAAGATGTATTGGAAAGGGGCAGACATGAACCGCTTTTGGATAGCGGATTCTACTACCCGTTTCTGCCGGCCCAATTACAAAAAGTTTGTCCTGCCTAACGAGGTTGTCAGGCTAAACGAGAGGGTTTACGACAGGGTTCCCAAGATTCTTTTCCGTCAGACGGCGGATCGTTTGATTGCAGCAATAGATTATCGAGGAATATGGTTTGGTCGGAGCATCATAGCAATTCTGGTAAGATCGGGCTTTGCGCACGAGGCAGCGTATTTCCTGGGGATTCTTAACTCCAAGTACTTGAGATGGGTATACAATAATTTGGCGCATGAAGGTGGACGTGTGTTCGCGCAAGTCAAATTGGCGAAAGTAAAGCAACTCCCAATCCGCACGATCAACTTCTCGGACGCAGCGGACAAGGCCGCCCACGACCAAATGGTAGGTTTAGTTGATTCAATGCAGACGCTACACAAGCAACTTGCCGCCATAGACTCGGAATCGGGCAAGGCTGTTATCCAGCGCCAGATTGAATCAACCGACGCCGAGATCGACCAGTTGGTCTACAATTTGTACGGCCTGACGGCCGAAGAAATCGAGATTGTTGAAAACTCTACGGCAAAGGGAGTCTGACTATGAGCGGAGCAAAACTGAAACGATCCAAGAGCGGGGCCAATGTTCCGGCGTCCAACCAAGTTGACGGTGAGCGGCGGAAGATTATCGACGCCGCATTTCAGAAATCACTCGCACATGGAGCGGAGAACGGCGACGAATTGTTGAAAGATGGTGGCATCGTGATTTCTGGAGTTGGTCCAGGACCAGCCCCGAAGCGAAAGGCGAGAGCACGCAAGGGCAAGAATAAGTGACTACAAAACCGAAACGCAAACGACAGCGGCAAGGCCCCATTTCCCTTCATCCCCTGAAGGCTGAACAGGCATTGCGGCTGTTCATGCAGGTCGATCCGGCCAAGGTGGAAGCGGGTATGCGGACGCTGCCCCATCAGGGGGGCCGTAAGCCTGCTTTGTCAAAGGCATAATTCCGTTGATGTTTGGACATAGGATACATCGCGCCAAAGCGGCTTGGACCTTGATCTTGCTGCTCGCGATTGCGGGCGGCGTGGTTGTTGTCTGGCGTGCGATCGGCTGGCGGCATAAGCCGGGGCCGGCCGCGGCCGACAGCGCGGGAACCACGCAGGCCATGGAGAGCCCCGGGGCCGCTGCTTCGGCCGAAACCGCGGGGCCTGGCACTGACCCCTCTGCGTCGGCCGCCGCCGGCGACGTGCGGGTGCAAGTCGTCAAACCGCAGCCGGGCGGACTGGCGCGGAGCACCGTCCAGCCCGGCTCGCTGCATGCCTTCGAGTGGGCCGCGCTCTACGCCAAGGTATCGGGTTATCTGAAGACCCAGCAGGTCGATATCGGCGACCGAGTCAAACGCGGACAGGTATTGGCCGAGATCGACGACCCCGAGTTGGACGTGGCGGTCGAGCAGTCGGTGGCGGCCTTGGCCGAGGCCAAAGCGCGAGTCGATCAGACCAAGGCGCACGTGGTCACGGCGCGAGCCAAATGGGAGGCGGCCGTCGCCGCCGTTGCCCAGGCCGAGGCCGAGCTGGGCCGGGCCACCGCCCAACGCGTGTTCCGCCAGGTTCAATACGAGCGAATCAAGCATCTGTTCGATCTGAATTCCATCGACGAGCGGCTGGTGGACGAGAAGCAGGACGAGCGTGACGCGGCCCGCGCCGCCGAGGGGGCGGCCAAGGCGGCCATCGCCACGGCCAAGGCCAACGTCGCCGCGGCGGCGGCCGAGATCGTCGAGGCCCAGGCCAACGTGGCCCATTCCGAGGCCACGGTGCAGGCGGCCCAGGCCGACCTGGACAAGGCCAAGGTCTTCGCCGGCTACGAAAAGATCATTTCCCCCTATGACGGCGTGATCACCCTGCGAACGTTCAACCGCGGCGATTTCGTCCGCGGCGCGGAGCGCGGCGGCGAGTCGCCGCTACTGGTGGTGGCGCGGACCGACCTGATGCGGACCGTGATCCAAGTCCCCGATCGCGACGTGCCCTGGATGGCGCGCGGCAACCGGGCGACGGTCGAGATCGACGCCCTGCCCGGCCAGATGTTCCACGGCACGGTCGCCCGCATGGCCGACTCCGAGGACCCGCAATCGCGGACGATGCGCGTCGAGGTCGATCTGCCCAATCCCACCGGCCAGCTCCGCGAGGGGATGTACGGCCGCGCCACGATCATGGCCACCGCCGGCGGCAAGGGCCGGCGAATTCCCTCCTCCTGCCTGATCGGGCCGGTCAAGGACGGACTGGGCTCGGTCTACGTGGTCCGCGACGGCAAAAGCTACCTCGTCCCCGTCCAGGTCGCGGCCGACGACGGATCGCACGCCGAAATCAGCCGGGGCCTGGCCGATTCCGACGAGGTCGTCGTTCATTACAGCGGACCCATTGGCGAGGCCGTGCCGGTAGCGGTAGTTGCGGACAACGGGACATAGGCTGTGAACTGGGCGAGACGGGTGCATGGAATCGGTAATTCGGGCATCGCTGCGAAACCCCCGTATGGTTACGGTCGCCGCGCTGACCGTGGTCCTGTTCGGGCTGTTGTCCCTCCGCCTGATCCCCGTTGATATCCTGCCGGTGTTCAAGAGCCCGGCCGTCCAGGTGTTGACCTTCTACGGCGGGATGCCGGCCGACGGCGTGGAGAAGGACATCACCAGCCGCATGGAGCGCTGGACGGGTCAGGCCGCCGGCACCGCCCGGCAGGAATCGCGGTCGATCGTGGGGGCCAGCGTGATCCGCAACTACTATCGGGCGGACGTCGATCCCAACGGGGCCCTGACGCAGGTCAATTCGCTGGCCACGGCGGCCGTGCCCAACCTGCCGCCGGGCACCCTGCCCCCGGTGATCCTGCCCTTTGACCCCACCAGCACCACCCCCGTGTGCCTCGTGGCCATGGACAGCCGCAGCGAGCCCGAGTCGATCCTCTACGACGTGGGCCGGTACGAGGTCCGCAACATGATCATGGCCATTCCCGGGGCGGTGGCCCCCGTGGTCTACGGCGGAAAGCTGCGGGCGATCATGGCCTACCTGGACCGCACCAAGATGCAGTCCCGCGGACTGTCGCCGCTGGACGTGATGCGGGCCCTGGACAGTTACAACCTCTTCCTGCCCACCGGCGACGCCAAGTTCGGCGGCACGGATTACGCCATCGATTCCAACTCCATGTACGACCTGGTCAAACGGATGGGCGACATCCCGCTGCGGACCGAGCACGGCAACGCCACCTTCCTTCGCGACGTGGCCAACCCGACCGACGCCAGCTTCATCCAGACCAACGTCGTGCGGGTGAACGGGCGGCGGCAGGTGTACATCCCTGTTTACCGGCAGTCGGGTTACAGCACGCTGGACGTGGTCAACGCCCTGAAGAAGGCCCTGCCCGACATGCAGGCCCGGCTCAGCCGCACCGATATCGACCTGAAGGTGGTCATGGACCAATCGATCTACGTGCGGCACTCGATCGAGAGCCTGGTCGAGGAAGGCCTGCTGGGGGCCGTGCTCTGCTCGCTCGTGATCCTGGTCTTTCTGGGCGAGTGGCGGATGACGGTCATCGCCGTGCTGACCGTTCCGATTGCCATCCTGGGGGCCATCGTCTGCCTCTATTACAGCGGCAACACGATCAACGTGATGACGCTGGCGGGCATGGCTTTGGCCATCGGCCCCCTGATCGACACGGCCATCATCTCGTTGGAAAACACGCATCGGCACCTGGGCCTGGGGGCCACGGTGGCTGAAGCGGCCTTCCACGGCAGCAACGAAGTGGCGCTGCCCGAGCTGGCGGCCAGCTTGTGCACCTTGCTGGTGCTGATGCCCTTGGCGATCATGCCCAGCTCCGGGCAATTCCTGTTCCTGCCCATGGCCCTGGGGGTCGCGTTCGCCATGATCGTGGCCTTCCTGCAATCGCGGTCGTTCGTGCCGGCCCGCTGTGCGGCCTGGCTGCGGCCGCACAAGATTTCGCACGGCGTGCACCCCGGGGAAGATTACCCCGATCGGAACCCCGGCGAGTTCTCGCCGCCGCGCGGCACTCTGGGCCGGCTCCGCGACCGCTGGGAGTCGCTCGTCAACGCGGGAATCGCCTGGTATCTAACGCAGCTCGACCGCGTGCTGCGCCACCGCCTGGCGGCCGTCACCGGGGCCCTGGTCCTGCTGGTGCTGGTGATCCTCCTGCTGGGCGCCCCGCTCCGCCGCGAGTTCTTCCCGGAGGTCGACGCCGGGGCCTTCGAGATGTACGTCCGCGGACCCGCCGGCATGCGGATCGAGAACACGGAAGCCAACATCGCCCACGTCGAGCAAGTCGTCCGAGACTGCATTCCCGACGACCTGGAGCTGATCATCAGCGAGCTGGGCGTGACGGCCGACTGGTCGGCGGCCTACACCCCCAACGCCGGCCCCATGGACGCCGTGGTCAAGGTGCAACTGACGGACGACCGGCGGCATTCGGCGCAGGAGCACGTGCGGGCGCTGCGCAGCGCGCTGGCCGCCGATCCGCGTTTCGGGGACCTGGATTTCGCCTTCGATGCCGGCGGGATGATCCGCGCCGCCATGAACGAAGGCAAATCCACGCCCATCAACTGCCGCATTACCGCCCGCGACCTGCCCGTCGCGCACAAACTGGCCGAGAACATCCAGCGGCAGGTGTCGCGGATCGACGGCGTGGTCGACTGCCGCATCATGCAGCGGCTGGATTACCCCGAGTACATCATCGACGTCGACCGCTCGAAGGCCGCCGACCTGGGCCTGAACCAGAACGACGTAATGCAGAACGTCGTCGCCGCGCTGAACTCCAGCATCCAGTTCAATAAGAAGAACTTCTGGATCGACCCCCTGACCCACAACCAGTATTACGTCGGCGTGCAGTACCCCGAGGAGGACATCCAGTCCATCAACACGCTGCTGGACGTTCCCGTCACCAGCCCCGTGCAGAAGCAGCCCATCCCGCTGCGGAACATCGTGACGCTCCGCCGGGCCAGCGTCCCGGCCGAAATCACGCATACCGACCTGCAGGCCACGATCGACCTGACGATGGGCGTGGAAGGCCGCGACCTGGGCCACGTGGCCGACGACGTGGCCGCCGTGGTGGGCCGCTTCGGCCAACCCGCCGAGAGCGATAGCTGGATCCCCTACGACCCTTCTGCCGCCGACCATAAACTCCTGGAAGGCAGCCGCATCCGCCTCAGCGGCGAGTATTCCCGCATGCAGGAAACCTTCCGGAACCTCGGCCTGGGGCTGGTCCTGGCCATGGTGCTGATCTACTTCCTGCTGGTGACCCTGCTGAAGTCCTACGTCACGCCGCTGGTGATCCTCTCGGCCGTGCCGGTGGGCCTGATCGGCGTGATTACGATGCTCTTCCTGACCCGCACGGCCATCGACGTGCAATCGCTGCTGGGCGTGATCTTCATGGTGGGCATCGTGGTGTCGAATACCGTGCTGCTGGTCGATTTTGCGGAGCACATTCGCCGCGCGGAGAAGCTGGACGCCACGGCGGCCATTCGCCGCGCGGCCTCGATCCGCGTGCGGCCGGTGGTCATGACGGCCCTGGCCGCCTTCTTCGCCCTGCTGCCCATGGCCCTGGCCCTGGCCCGGGGCAGCGAGGCCAATGCCCCCCTGGGCCGGGCCGTCATCGGCGGGCTCCTGGCCGGCCTGCTGACCACGCTGCTCGTCGTCCCCGCCCTCTACTCCCTGGTCGTCCGCGGCGAAACCACGGATCACGCGCTCGCCGGCGGCGGCCCGGGCGGCAATCCCGCCGGAAAACCGTAGCATTCCGCCCCCGCGCCCCTCCCGCCTTCCCCCTTCCGCCTTCCGCCTTCCGCCTTCCACCTTCCGCCTTCCCCCAACGTGCCGTCCCGGTTCTCGCGGCAGTCAGGGCACAATCACGTAAACAACAGCAGGGGCGCAAGAGTAGCGTCGCCTGGGGCAAGCGGGAGAGAGCCATACCGACAACCGTATCTTGACTGCCCCTTTTTGCGCGGTACCATGGCGCGCAGTGAAAGGGTTCGCGCAACCCACGGGAACGGAGTCTGTCTTGCGACCTTTTCCGGCAGACACTGTGCGGTTTGTAACGCCGTTCTGCGTTCCTGTTTCGAGAATCCCGACTGTGAACATTTTCCTGAGGCGGATGATTATCGGCGGCGCGGCCATCGTCGGCGTCGTGTTGGCACTGGCGCTTTGCGTTTACAGCCAACTTCCGTCATATCCGTATGGCTGGAGTCATTGCTGCTTAAAGGGTTTGGGGCTTGCACTGCTACAGTACGCAGAGAAACACGACGGCCATTTCCCAGCGGGTGCAGGAAGCCCAGAGGCGTCTTTGAGCCTGCTGTATCGCGAAGACTATGGCGTCGGTGCGGAACTCCTGCGCGGAAAAACGGTGCCTGTCGAGAAAGTCAGGAGCATACTTGAACGAGGGGAGCTTCTTGGTCCCGACACCTGCGGATGGCACTACGTCGAAGGGCTGACCATGTCTGATGATCCTGAACTTGCACTTGTTTGGGACAAGGTCGGACTCGGCCATAATGGCCAAGACTTGCACGGCGGGCACTCAGTGTGGTTTCTACATGGCCCCGAAGAAGTCATACCGGCATCGGAGTGGCCTGGCTTTCTAAAGCGACAGGAGGAACTCATGGCAGCTCGGACGCACAACACCGAACAGCCGCAGGGTGCGGCTGCGCCGCATCAGCCTGGCGACTGACGGCCTGTTCGTACCGTTGGGCAGAGGATTCGCGAAAAGTCGAGCCGCCTGAACTCTAACTATGCTACCTGCAATTCACAAAGTTCGAGATCAAAGTGAGCCCCATTGGTCACCCAGGACCATAGGGTATGGACTGGCGTTGATCTACGGTTGCGTATTTGCGGCAGCGAATGTTTTTCCATACAAATTTCTACAGGAAGTGGATCAACAGCACGGGTGGCCGTTCGGTTACATGCTCAGAGAGACGCGAGTACCCGGCGGCTTCACGGTCTTTTATGGCATGTGGCCGGTTTACGATCCTCCGCTCATCTGGTTCCGACCGACGGCTCTCTTGCTAGATGTTTGTGTTGCGACCTTACTGATGTGTCTGACGGTTCCCATTGCGGAATACTGGCTGCGGATGCGGCCCAAGTATCTTCGATTAACCCAAAGACGCCTGGTTGGACTCGCTGCGGTCCTGGTGGGCTTGGTGTCTTTCGTCGAGTTCAACACTGGTGGTTCAGGCGGTCTGTGGAAGTACCTCGAACTCTTCTGCTTCTGCGCTCAGTGGTTGATCTACGTTACACCCATTCTCCTGGTCGTAACCGCTGCCCGCTGGCTGGTCCTCCGATCTGCCGATTCCCAGCGACGGTGCCGATGGCCTGGAATCCACTGGCTCACTTGGCTTGCACTGACTGCCTTTACCGTCTCTTTCTTGCACTACTGTTTATTCACACACACCGGCTACACGTCGGCACCAGGCACCCATAAGGGCAGTGTGCTACAGATCGAAGCATATGGTTGGCCGTTTCGATTCATGGGCGAGTGGGATCGGCCAATCGCAGTACGCTTGCGATACGCAGAAGACGGTTACGCAATAAGCTGCTTTCGCCCGTTGGCGCTGAGTGTCGATGTGCCGGTTTGGTTGGTGGTTATTACGCTAACGGGGTTCGTGATCGAACGATGGATTCGCCGAGTTGAGCGGGGAGTGCAAATGCACCCTGGAGTGATCCTGGCTGTCGTGGTCGTCGTCGCCATCATGATCTGCGTACTGGGAAAAGACGAATCATTCCGGCCAAAATGGTACGATTACCCCTCTTGGCTATTTGGCATTGCGTGCTCGATGTACGCCATTTGCGTGCTGATTATCCGGGGCGTTGTATGGTCTCTCAGGAAGTCCCAAGGACAAGTCGCTCCAACACCGCCCGCCCGCTGAGGCGTTTCGGGCACGCCTTGGGAGTGGTGTAGGCTGCCGTGGCGTAGTAGAATCAACGAGGGCTCGATGCTTATCGGCTCCCTTCCGGGTGGCGTCGGGTGGGCGAACCGCTATAGCCAGCGAGTCCTGGGGTGCTGATGCGATGCGATCTCGACGCTTCAAGATCACGCTGATTACGGCGACCATCGTCGTAACGATTGGCTTCGTAGGATTCGGAATCGGCCTTTACCGAGCAGCCTGGGAGGGTCTTTATGATGTCTATGTCCCTGACGGGGCCGCCTACCTAGTGATCGAGCATATGAAGGCCAACGACGGTGCCTGGCCGAGAAGCTGGGAAGAGTTGCATAAGACCTTCTTGTCGATTCAGGAGAAGAACGGGGTTCTTCGAGGTTTCCGCTGGGAGGAGTACCCACGGCGCGTTGGGATCGACTTCACGGCGGACCCTGCCAAACTGGCAAGAGCGAAGGAGAGACGGGACGAGTCTCCGTTTCATGTCATCTGGTCGCTGGCGCATCCTGAGGCGCGGACCCCTGTTGATCCCAATATACGTCTGCTCAAATACCTTAGAGAGCAGGAACAGAAAACCGCTGCTAGCAACTAACAGCCGCAGGGTCCGCCAAAGGCGGATCAGCTTCGCTTGCAGCCAGCCCGGCCATGGGCGGCACTTGTGCCAGTAGAAAGGAGATGCCAGATGTGGTCTTTCCCACAGCCACCCCCATCGAAGCGTCTCAGTTGCGGAGCAATGGCCATAATACCTGCCATGTTTTTGGCCTTCGTATTATGGGGGGTGCTCGGGCTAGACAAGCGGCTCGCCATGTTCGTCGCCTGGCTGCATAAGTAGGGGTACCAAACCGGCTGATAACCACAATGGCGACCGGCAACGGCTAAGAACGGTCGCGGGATGTGATCCCGCGTGGAGTGTTCCCTAGACTCTGGGAGGGTGCGATGAATCGAACCGGCGTTTTTATTTCAGTGGCCGTGCTGCTGACTGCCCAATGGGCATGGGCCGACTGTGGCGGAATCCCGTTCAAGCCCGGCGCGGTCATCTTCGAGCCAAACCAGCGGGCGGTGATCGGCTACAACGGTCAAGAGGAGATCCTGTTGCTTTCCACGGACCTGCGGGCCTCGGAGCCGACGAAGGTCTTGCAGGTCCTGCCATTGCCGAGCGAACCCAAGGTCACCAAGGGAGACGTAGACCTGTTTGCGAAAGCAACCGCCCTCGTCAACCGAAGGCTCAACATCGGCACGGGAGGGGCTGGCGGCGGCATGGGTGGGATGGGCGGCGGCATGGCGGCACCCTCACGTCCCGCCGGAGAGGTCACCTTTCACGATAAGATCGACTCGCACGACATCTCGGTCACACACGTCCTGGACCGCCGGGGCTTTGTCGATTGGGTGGAACGCTACCTGCGAAAGGCGGGCGTGGATAACCCGAGCATTCCCGAGCCGATGAAAGCGGTCGTGGCCGAGTACCTTCACGAGAAGTTCCAGTGGTTCGTGTTCGACGTGGTCGAGTTGGGGCAGGAGATCAAGACCAAGGATGCGATCCAATATCGCTTTGCCACCTCGTATCTCTATTACCCGCTCAGGATCACGCGGACCGAGGAAGGGGAGACCACGGTGCGGCTCCTGATCCTGTCTCCCGAACTTGTACGGCGTGTCGGCTCCATTCATGTTTTGCACGAGCCGATCCGCATTTCGCCCGCAGAGCTGCGTTCGCTCGACAACACAGAGTTCAGTGTCTTGCTGAGGGGCCGAGCCTGCATGCTGCGAATCTGGGAGGTCAAAGGGCGTCTCTCCGGCTTCAAGAAGGACATCGTTACATCCGCCGAGCGGTAGAATGACCGGTAGTCCAGACCGTGACGGCCACGGAAGCTGCGGCGGCAGCCATGGCCGCCATTGAGCGAGCGGTTTCTTACGCTGTCCTGGAGTCTTCATATGATTAGGCTCGCGTCGTTGGTGATGGCCTTGGCCACCTGTCTCCAGTCCCCGACCGGCAGCGTACGTGCTGCGGATCAGTCCACCGCGCCGGATCGGGGCGTCACGGTCAAGCCCGTCGGCTGGCTCAAGGCTCAGAAGGCTCCCGACTTCGCTCCCAATTTCACGCTCCCGCCGCTCGGCCGCTGGGGCTGGGCCATGTCCTTCGAAGTGGCCAAGGAGCTTGCCGACCGCTGGGGTTATGCCGTGGAGCTGGCCGGTTATGTGAGCGAGGAGGTCGCCGACGAGGGGCTTGCCAACCCTGACGGCCGCAACGGCCAGTGCCTGGCGCTCGTCGCCGGGAACCCCCGGAAGTACAAGCTGGGCGTCCTGCTCGACCGCCAGTTTCCCAAGGACCTGCCGCCGGAGGCGTATCTCCGCGACGCTCAGGGCAAATCCATTCCCGAAAATGGGAGCCCGAAGGGCCTGAGTCCGGAGATGCCGGAGGACTGCTTGAAGCAGGCCGGACAGCTCAGCGCCGCAGGTCTGGCCAAGCTCCATACCCGCTGCCCGATCGCCATCATCCAGAACGGTGGCGAGTACGGGCTGAATGTCCTGGGCTTCATCCAGAAGTACTGGGAGAAGGACCCCAAGGTGGTCGCCGCCAAGGGCGACGCGAGCTGGTACCAGTATATCTCGCGTCAGAAGGCCCGCGAGCAGAAGGCCGTCGCGGATGCCGTCCGCGCCGCGACGCCCGACCGTCTGCTCTATGTCTTTTACACCTGCGGCGGCGACACGCACCGGCACGGTACCCACAAGACCTTCCACGACGACTGGGCGTGGGACTACTCCGACATGCGGGCCTGCGCGGACATCGCCACCAACGAGTACTACTATCACGACTTCAACTCGGGCTGGATCGGCCAGGACGACATGCTCACCCAGGCCCTTGGCGCCAAAGGCTATGAGTTGCGATTGGGCATGAAGAACAGCTACGACTACCTGTGTCCCGGGTACAAACAGAACGAGAAAGCCCCCAGCCCGCCGGTGTGGGACGCGACGGGGCCGATCGACAACAACGCCAAGGCCTTCGGCGACCTGCGCCTGTACGAGGGCTTCCTCAAGTGCCTGTACACGGAGGGCATGATCGGCGGCGTTGCCGGCTACTTCTCGTATCCCAAGGGCGGATTTGACGCCGCTTTCTCGCCGGACAAGCCGCCGCAATACCTGGTGCAGATGGTAATTCTAGGGCGCGTGCAGGCGTTGTTCTCGCACCAGGAGGCCTTCCTGCGACAGGGCGACCTGCTGCCCGGCCCGAACAAGCATGCCAAGGTCACGGACCAAGCGGCCTATGAGTTCCCGACCGGCAAGCCGAACCGGCGGGTGCTGGCCCGGAAGATGCCCAAGGAGGCGAAGTGGCTGATCACCGCCTGGGCCTCGGATGGCGCGGAGGGCCCGGCGACGGTAAAGATCCCCGGGCTGGGGTCGGCCACCTTGCAGGCGCGGGCCATCGGCAGCGTCTACACCGCGACGCTCCAGGCTGGCAAACCGGTTCTTAAGCAGGTGGATGCTGCATGATGGGCAGCGCCTATCCGATCAAGATCACCGGCGTGGGCGTGTCCCTGCCGCCCAAAGCCCTGCACCGGACGGAAATGCGTCCCATCCAGCAAACCATCTGGTGTGGCGGTCCAGCGAGATTCGGCCGATCCTCTGGGTGGTTTTGTGCCCGGCTGATCCCACCTACATGAGTTATCAAAACTCGGTGGAGCACCACACATCCCCGTACGTAGTGTCCGAGTGGGTTTTCGCGGCTTGACAGCCATTTTCGCTGGTGCTCGAAGCCGCATTCCACAACCCTGCCGGGTGAATGACGGCAGTTCTTGGCGGCTAGCGGGCGCGGCTTGCGTTCCCCCGGTGCCCCGTCTACACTCAAGTTTTGAACGGCCGCCAGACCGCGCGGCGCTCTGACCATCCGACTACGATTCCCACCTATGACAAGGAGCCTCGAAATGCGCAGCATCCGGGCGACGGGTTCAAGACTTGCGGTAGTGAGGAATCCAACAATACCGTTAACAACCCGAGGAGCAACGTCGATGAACAAGACGATTCCAAGTTTGATTCTCCTGTGCCTGTCGTGCCTGATTGCCAAGGCGGACGTGCCGCGACCGGAGCATCCGCGGCCCGACGCGTTTCGCGAGAATTGGTTGTCGCTGAACGGCCCGTGGCAGTTCGAAATCGACCATAAGGGCGATGGCGAGGCACGTGGTTTGACCTCCGGCAAGGAGTTGGCTTCGAAGATCGTCGTGCCGTTCTGCCCGGAGAGCAGACTTTCGGGCCTGGGCCTTGGCAACACCGAATACTTCACGCACGTCTGGTACCGGCGGACGCTCGAACTACCCGAGACCATGAAGGGCAAACGTATCCTTCTGCATTTCGGCGGCGTCGATTACAAGACCTGGGTCTATGTCAACGGCCGTCTCGCCGGTGCGCACACGGGCGAGAACGCCGCGTTCGGCTTCGAAATCACACAACTGCTCAAGGAAGGCCCAAACGAGCTGGTGGTGCGTGTCTTCGACGATCTTCGCAGCGGTCTGCAGGTGGGCGGCAAGCAGGCGTTCAATAAGAGCGAGGGTTGCGTCTATACGCGAACCACGGGTATCTGGCAGCCGGTCTGGCTGGAAGCGGTCGGCTCGTCTTTCGTGGAAAGCCTCTCCGTCGTTCCCGATCCGGACCACAGCCGCGTGCTGATCGAGGCGGCGGTCAACGGCGCGGACGCCGACGTGAAACTGACGGCCGAAGCCTTTGCCGCTTGTAAGCCCGTCGGTTCAGATTCCATCACCGGCACGTGGCGCAACCAGCGGCTGGTGCTCGACCTAAGCGAAAAGAAACTCTGGGCGCCGGGCTCGCCGTTCCTGTACGACTTGAAGCTGACGCTGGTGCGCGGCGGCCAGACGATCGACGAGTTGAAAAGCTACTTCGGTCTGCGGAAAGTGTCGATCGCAGGCCGCCGGATCTTGATCAACGGCCAGCCGGTCTTCCAGCGGTTGATCCTGGACCAGGGTTTCTATCCGGACGGCGTCTGGACCGCCCCGACAGACGGGGCATTGAAGCACGACATCGAGATGTCGATGGCCGCCGGCTACAACGGCGCGCGACTGCACCAGAAAGTTTTCGAGCCGCGATTCCTGTACTGGGCCGATAAGCTCGGTTACCTGGTATGGGGCGAATTTCCCAACTGGGGTTACAACTGCAGGCCCGAAGGCTATGCCCCCTACGTCACCGAGTGGATCGAGGTCCTGCTGCGCGATCGCAACCATCCGGCCATCATCGGCTGGTGTCCCTTCAATGAGACTGGGGCGGGCGCCGGCGAGATTCAGCAGGTCATTTGGAACGTCACCAAGGCGGTCGATCCGACGCGTCCCGTGCTGGAAAGCAGCGGCTATGCGCATACGCTGCCGCATCCGGAGGTCCGCGATACGCACGATTACGACGGCAATCCGGTCGCGCTCCGCAAGCGGTGGGCCGATTATTTCACGGCGGCCGGCAACGGGCCATCGATGCCCGCACGATACGGCTCCCAGTCGAATGCGTTGGCCGACTGCGGCGTGCCCTTCATGATCAGCGAGATCGGCGGGATCGGCTGGGCGACCGAAGGGGGCTGGGGTTACGGCGCGGGGCCGAAGAACCTCGACGATTTCTACACCCGCTACCAGGGCACGCTCGATGCACTGCTGGACAACCCCAACCTGTTCGGGTTCTGCTACACGCAACTGACGGACGTCGAGCAGGAGCACAACGGCCTGTACTACTACGACCGCCGGCCGAAGTTCGACTTGCAGCGAATCTGCGCGATCACCTCCCGCCGGGCCGCCTACGAGCGCGGCGAGCCGACCGCCCCGCAACCGGCGGCTCGTCCGGTAGTCACCTGGAAGGTCCTCGTCGGCGCGCAACAGGACGGCAAACTATGCACGCCGTGGCGCTACGTGACCAAGACCCCGCAAGGCGATTGGACCGCCGACCGTTTCGACGACAAGGCGTGGCAGTCAGGACTGGCGCCGTTCGGCCGCGACGACCACTGGCCGACCAAAACTCCCTGGATCACCGACGACATCTATCTGCGCAAGACGTTCGAGTACGACGGCGCGAAACTGAACGCCGGCGCGGTGGTCATCTCGTATGACGAAGACACCGAGGTATATGTCAACGGCCGGAAGATCCTGGGCGTTCAGAACTTCATCGGCCACTACGAGATACACGTCGTCACGGAGGCGCTGCGTAAGGCATTGCGCGAAGGCACGAACACCGTGGCGGTCCACACGCACCAAACGGTCGGCGGACAGCACATCGACCTCGCCTTGCTCTGCGAGTAGCAGGCCGGTTCGACCAGGCTAGGCAGTAGATCGTGGCGGAGTGATCTCAGGTACCCAAGAAGGAGACAAATATGACCTCGATCCCATTGCTCTTTGTGGCAGCGGCTCTCGGCGCCGAGCCTGATCTGGCCTGGAAACAGACGCCCGACTCGCTGGCGCTGACGCGCGGCGACCGTGTCGTCTGGCAATTCAACTACAGGACCGACGGGGGCAAGCCCTATTTCCATCCGATCACGGTTGCCGGAAGCCCCGTGCTGACCGATTTTCGCCCGGCCGATCATCCCTGGCACCGTGCCCTCTGGTTCTCGTGGAAATACATCAATAGCGTTCTGTATTGGGAAGAGGATCGCAAGACAGGCAAAGCGCCGGGCGAGACGGAACTGACCCACATCAAGGTGTCGGCGGACGACGGCCACGCGGCGCAATTCGAGTTGGCCTTGAGCTATCACCCACCCGGCAAGCCGGCCGTGCTCACGGAGAAACGCACGCTGCAAGTAAGTCCGCCGGCCGGAGACGGGGGCTATTTCATCGACTGGCTGAGCGTCTTTACCGCCGGCGATGCGGATGTGCTGCTGGATCGCACGCCCATCCTCGGCCAGCCCAACGGTGTTGCTTACGGCGGCTATGCGGGGTTGTCGCTGCGGCTGGCGCCCGCGCTGCGCGGCTGGCAATTCGCGGATAGCGAAGGGCCGGTGAACAAGGTCTGGAAAGAGGCTCGTTGGATGTCGTTTGGCGGCCCGACCGGGAAGGGAGCGCCTGCTTCGATCATCGTGTTGGATCACCCCAAGAGTTTTCGTCATCCGACGCCGTGGTATCTCATCGGAAGCATGCCGTACTTCAGCCCGGCGGTGCTCTACCGGGAACCCTACACCCTGCCAGCGAGAAAGAGCATTCTGCTGAAGTACCGGATCGTGTTCCAGCCCGGCCCGGTCGACCGCGACGCCACGGAGAGGCAGTGGCAGCAATTTGCAAAGCAGGAATGAAACAAGAAACCACCAAACCACCGCCGCCATTGGGATCTGTGGCTAAACACCAGATATCAGTCCCGCCCCATTAACGGCCCTTACGCTGAAGTAGTAGGTCCGTCCAACGGTCAAACTCAATCCTGTCCTTGTTACTGAGGATACGTAGCGAAGGTCTGTCCAGTTTACGACGTTTGTCGCACCCGATGTTGTGCCGACGGCGTAGCGGTAGCCCTTGATTCCGCTCTCGGCATCCCAGGCCGGATCCCAGTTGGCCGACAACTGCGTGGTCGAGAGCGCGAGCGACTGATCGGCCCCCGTTCCATCCCGTACGACGGGCGGCGCGCCGGGCACTGTCGTGTCGCTGCCGCCGCTGGGAAGAGGCGGGAACGCCCCGTTGCTATAGTCGATACAGATATGGCCGATGTAGCTTTGGCCGCTGTTGAGGGTATCGGTTCCATGATTGTCGGTTCGGCCAAAGTCAGCCGTCCCGTTCATTGACGAGCCAAGTACGGCCGGAGCGGTTATGGTGGACCCCAGTTGGGCGAAGCCCCGATCAGGATCGAAAGCCGCCACGAAACACGTTCCCGTAAAAGCGTCTTAATGTAAGTTGATCCATAATTGTTGGCATACTTGTCGTTGAACGTCCAGGTGCGGGTGCCGCCCGTGCCGTTATAGGTTACGCCGCCGACGACCACGGGTCCCGGCAAGTCCCTGTGATGGGCGGTTGAAACCCGCATGGTGCCGCGCGCGGCGATCCATCCCTTTCCGCCGCCGTGGCTGGAAGTATTCATGATGCTTGACGTAAGTGCCTCGCCGCTGTTGCCGCTCTCCATGTCCTGATAAATGTCGACCGATGTGGCCGCGAGAACATCCGGGCCGAACACCAGCACAGCCAGCAGCACGACCCCGAAAGTCATTAACAGTCTCTTCATGAGCAACACCAGAGTCAGTTGTAGGTTCGTCTGCATGGTCGTTATACCCGGGCCAGGAGCACGACATAGTTCTTCCCGTACTTCTTCGCACAGCGGGGGCAGGTCTTGTACAGGAAGTAAAGCTGCCGCACCTCCCGGCCTTGCGACGCCACGTAGCGCTTCATCTCGTCGATCCAGACCGGAATCTGCCGGTACGGGCCCTCGAAGACCTTGCTCAAGAACGTGCCGGAGAGCCGGGCCATCGCGGCGCCGGGCACGTCCTTGGTCGCCGCGACGTACATGTCGGCGCCCCACAGCGAGTTCTCGTCGCACAGCACGAGCATCTCTTCCGGCCGGGCGCCGGCCGCCTCGATCAGGCCAACGTTGCGGGCCAGTACACCGGCGAAGTTCAACGGAATGTGCAGCAGGCTGCGGACCCGCCCCTTCACAAACGGCTTGTCTGCCCAGCAGATCTCCCTTTGGTCCCACGCTTCCGGATATCCTTCCGGGCAGCACGCTTGAGCTTCGTCGGCCATCGTAGTTTTCTCCATTAACGAGCAATAATCAATTCTTGTGATACTTCTATTCCATGTTTCCCTCACCCTGGCCCTCTCCCATTCGTGCCGCAGCGGCACGCGGGAGAGGGGACCGGGCATCCGGCCTGCCCCCGCAGCGCCGTCAGAACTCGGCGCTGCCCGGGGCGCGGGGGAAGGGGATCACGTCGCGGATGTTGACCATGCCCGTTATGAAGAGCATCAGCCGCTCGACGCCCAGGCCGAACCCCGAGTGCGGCACCGTGCCGTAGCGCCGCAGGTCGCGATACCACCAGTAGCTCTCGGGATCGAGGTTTTGTTCTTTCATGCGGGCGTCGAGCACGTCGAGCCGCTCCTCACGCTGGCTGCCGCCGATGATCTCGCCCACCTTGGGCACCAGCACGTCCATCGCCCGCACGGTCCGGCCGTCGTCGTTCAATCGCATGTAAAAGGGCTTGATCGAGCGGGGATAATCGTAAAGCACCACGGGCGAGCGGAAGTGCTCCTCGGTCAGGTATCGCTCGTGCTCGGCTTGCAGATCGTGGCCCCAGTCTACCGGGAACTCGAACTGCCGGCCCGAAAGCCGCAGGATTTCCACCGCCTCGGTATAGGGCAGGCGGATGAAGCGGCTCTCGACCACGTGCCGCAGCACGTCGACCACCGTGGGGTCAATCCGCTGGCGGAAGAACTCCATGTCCTCGGCGCATTGCGTCAGCACGTCTTGGAAGATCCGCTTCAGGAACCGCTCGGCCAGCTCCATGTTGTCCGCGAGGTCGAAGAAAGCCATCTCCGGCTCGACCATCCAGAACTCGGCCAGGTGCCGGGTGGTGTTGGAGTTCTCAGCCCGGAAGGTGGGGCCGAACGTGTAGCACTTGCCCAGCGAGCAGGCGAAGGTTTCGGCCTCCAGTTGGCCGCTGACGGTCAAGAACGTGGGGCGGGCGAAGAAATCCTGGCTGAAGTCGGCCGGCGTGGCGTCGGATACCCTCACCCCCGGCCCCTCTCCCAATCGTGCCACATCGGCACGCGGGCCAGCGGAGCGATCGGCGGCGCCGGGGGCCAGCGTGGTGACACGGAACATGGCCCCCGCCCCCTCGCAGTCGCTGGCCGTAATGATCGGCGTGTGGACGTACAGGAAGCCTTGCTCCTGGAAGAAGTCGTGGATCGAGCGGCAGACGCGGTTCCGCACCCGGGCGATGGCCCCCATGGTGTTCGTCCGCGGCCGCAGGTGGGCGATCGTCCGCAGGAACTCGAAGGAATGCTGTTTCTTCTGGAGCGGATAGCTGTCCGGATCGGCCCAGCCGTACACGGCGACGCTTCGGGCGGCCAGTTCGGTCGATTGGCCTTTGCCGGGCGAGGCCCGGATCAGGCCCTCGACCGAAACGCTGCACCCGGCCGTCAGCCGCTTGATCTCCGACTCGTAATTCCCTAGCGCAGCGTCGGCCAGCACCTGGAGGTTGCCCTGGCAGGAGCCGTCGTTGATCTCGAGGAAGCTGAAGTTGGCCTTCGAGTCCCGCCGCGTGCGGACCCAGCCCTGCACGGCCACCTCGCGGTCGATGGCCTCGGGACGCCGGGCCTCGCCGACGGTGAGCTTTTCGGGCATTATGCCGCTCCTTGCGACTAAAAAAACGCCTCCGCCGGCCTTGTGCCGGCGGAGCGATGATTGGCAACTACCAAGCGCCATTACTCCAGCACTTAGAACGCGTGTTCGGCCAGCCAGCGTTCGGCGTCCAGGGCGGCCATGCAACCGGTGCCCGCCGCCGTGACGGCCTGGCGGTAGTAGTCGTCGGCCACATCGCCGGCGGCAAAGACCCCCGCGACACTGGTGAAGGTCCGCATGGGGTTGGTCAACTTGATGTACTTCTTTTCGGTCAACCCGAGTTTGCCTTCCAGGAAGGCCGTGTTGGGCGTGTGGCCCACGGCCGCGAAGAAGCCCGATATCTCGATCTCCAGCGGCGGCTGGCCGGCCGTGCTCGCCAGCCGGGCGCCGGTCACTCCGTCGCGCTCGTTGCCCAGCACCTCTTCCACGGTGCGGTTCCACAGCACTTCGACCTTGGGGTTGGCCAGGAGCCGCTCGGCCATGATCTTCGACGCCCGCAACTGCTCGCGGCGGTGGATCAGGTACACCTTGGCGGCGTAGCGGCTCAGGTAGTTGGCTTCCTCGACGGCCGAGTCGCCGCCGCCGACCACCGCCAGCGGCCGGTTGCGGAACCGCGGCAGCGCGCCGTCGCACACGGCGCAGGCGCTGACGCCGCGGTTCTTGAACCGCTGCTCCGAGGGCAGGCCCAGGTAGTTGGCCCGGGCGCCGGTGGCTACGATCACGGCCCAGGCCTCGTAGGTCTGACTGTCCGATACACCCAGGCGGAACGGATGGCCGCTGAAATCGACCGACGCCACGTCCGCGCTGACGACCCGCGCGCCGAAATTGATCGCCTGCTGCCGCATCAGCTCCATGAGCTCGGGGCCGCTGATGCCGTGTTTGTCGTGCGGCGGCATCATGGCCCGCTTGTCGGGGGGCATCGCGCTCTCGAGGTAGGCCTGCAGGTCGCCGGCGGGAAAGCCGGGGAAGTTCTCGATTTCGGTCGTCAGAGCCAACTGCCCCAAAGGAAGGGTCCCGGCCAGGCGGTTCTCTTCCGTAATGGCCCCCTCGATCACCAGCGGGGCAAGTTCCGCCCGGCCTGCGTAGATGGCGGCCGTCCAGGCGGCGGGGCCACTGCCGATAATGATGACTTTCTCAGGCATGGGTCGTACGTCCGTTGCGAAGGGGTAATCTTGGAAGAGATTTGGACATTATAGCGCGTCTGTCGCGCGCGTCTACCTCCCTCCGACCTCCCACCAATTGCTCGAAAGCGGCGCATGCCGTAAGATGGGCTCCAGTGTTCAGTTTTCAGCGTTCAGTGTTCAGTTTGAGCCAGCTATCGAACTGAGCACCGAACAGCGAGAACTGAACACGGAAAACTGAACACTGAGAACTGCCCCCGCAGGTAACCCGTGAACTCATTGGTGCTGGTGATTGCCGCGCTGGCGGCGTTCTTAGTGGCCTATCGGTTCTACGGGGCGTTCTTGGCGGCCCGGGTGGCGGTGCTCGACGACGCGCACATCACTCCCGCCCACCGGCTCCGCGACGACGTAGACTACCATCCCACACGGCGGCTGGTGCTGTTCGGGGTCCATTTTGCCGCCATTGCCGGCCCCGGGCCGCTGGTAGGCCCGGTCCTGGCGTCGCAATGGGGCTACTTCCCCGGCTTCGCCTGGCTGGTGATCGGGGCCTGCCTGGCCGGCGGCGTGCACGATTTCGTGATCCTGTTGGCCTCCGTTCGGCACAACGGGCAATCGCTGCCCCAGATCGCCCGCGAGCTGCTCGGCCCGCTGGCCGGGGCGACGACCACCCTGGCCACGCTGTTCATCATCATCGCCACCTTGGCCGGCGTGGCCATGGTCGTAGTCAATGCCCTCAGCCAAAGCGCTTGGGGCATGTTCACGATCGTCGTGACCATTCCTGCCGCGCTGCTGACCGGTCTGTGGATGAACAAGATCCGGCCGGGCCGCATCGGTGAGGCGTCGATTATCGGCGTAAGCCTCGTGCTCTTGGGCGTCATCTTCGGCAAGCCTTTCAGCGACTCGTGGCTGAGCGGGTATCTCATCTTCAGTAAATCGCAACTATCGGTCATCCTGCCGGTGTACGCGGCGATCGCCTCGATCCTGCCGGTCTGGCTCCTGCTCTGCCCGCGCGACTATCTCAGCTCGTACATGAAGATCGGCGTGATCGTCCTGCTGGCCTTGGGGATTTTCGTGGCCCATCCGGCGTTGAAGATGCCGGCCACGACGCCTTTCATACACGGCGGCGGGCCGGTGATGTTCGGCTCGGTGTGGCCCTTCGTCTGCATCGTGATCATGTGCGGAGCGCTGTCCGGGTTCCACGCCCTGATCGGCTCCGGCACGACGCCCAAGATGCTCAACAAGGAGTCGGACATCCGCCCCATCGGCTACGGGGCGATGCTCTTGGAGGGCTTTGTCTCGGTCACCGCCTTGATTGCCGCTTGCGCATTGGAGCCGGGCGATTACTTCCGCATCAACTACGCCGTCTCGCCGCCGCGGGAAATCGCCGCGGTCGCCGATCTCGACCAGCGGGCCCGGCTGACCCGCCAATACGGCGACGAACGTTATGCCGAAATGAGCCGCCGCGTCCGGTCCGAGCACAAATGGGATATCGCCCCCGTCGAGCTGCAATCGCTCGAGGCCGGCATGCACGAGGAACTGGCCGGCCGCGTGGGAGGCGCCGTGACGCTGGCCGCGGGCATGGCCAAGGTCTTCTCGAAGCTCCCCGGCATGGACCGCATGGCCGCCTATTGGTACCACTTCGTGATCATGTTCGAAGCGCTGTTCATCCTGACGCTCCTGGAGACCGGCACCCGCGTGGCGCGGTTCATTTTCGAGGACTCGCTTACCCAGTTCCGCCGCCGACCGGCCGGGCCGAAGGGGACAGTCCCATCTTCGGCCTGTCCGGAAGGACAGGCGGACGAAAATTGGGACAGTCCCCGTGAACGCCACCAGCCCAATTGGCTCTTGAACGTCTCGATGAGCCTCTTGGTCTGCGCCCTCTGGGGGTACCTGGTCTATACCAGCAGCATCGATACCCTCTGGAACATGATGGGCATTGCCAACCAGCTTCTGGCGGCGATTGCCCTCACCGTCGGCACCACCTACCTGCTTAAGCATTCGCCGAAGCGGGTCTATGCTTTGTGCACGGGCGTGCCGCTGGCGTTTGTCGTGGTTACGGTGTTTTTCGCCGGGGTGCTGCGGATCCAAGCCTGGTGGGCCGATCTGGCCGGCCCGTCGCTGGATCCGGCCAAGGCTTTTTCGCTGAAGCTGATGTGCGCGCTGGCGAGCATCATGTTGGTACTGACGACGTTGATCGTGCTGGACGCCGTGCGGCGCTGGTACGCGATCCTCAGCGCGGCGGCCCAGCCGCAGCTTGCCGAGTAGGAGGGCCCGCGTGAGCTGGAAACTGATCTTCGCCCGCAAGGACCTGGAAGCCCTGCTGGCCGAGGCGGCCGGCGAACACCGCCTGCATCGCGTGCTGGGCCCCTGGTCCCTGACGGCGCTGGGCATCGGCTGCATTATCGGGGCGGGCATCTTCGTCATGACCGGCCGGGCCGCGGCCCAGGACGCCGGCCCGGCCGTCATCTTGTCCTATGCCATCGCCGGCCTGGGCTGCGCCGTGGCCGCCTTCTGCTACGCCGAGTTCGCCGCCATGGCCCCCGTGGCCGGCAGCGCCTACACCTACGCCTACACTACCCTGGGCGAAATCTTCGCCTGGATCATCGGCTGGGACCTGATCCTGGAATACGCCATGGGCTGCGCCACCGTGGCCTCGGCCTGGACGCATTACCTCAACGAGCTGCTGGCGGCGATCGGGTTGCCGCGGGTGCCCGCCATTTTGTGCAACCCGCCCATCTCCATCGAAAACAGCACCACCGGAATTCTCAATCTTCCCTCGGTCCTCATCATGGCCGTGGTCACGGTGGTCCTCGTGCTGGGCATCCGCGAAAGCGCGCGGACCAACGCCATCCTCGTGGCGGCCAAACTGGCTGTGGTGCTGTTCGTGATCGTGGTCGGCTGGGCCTACGTGGACCGCGCCAACTGGACGGACATTTCCGTCGCGCGGCGAACGCTGCCCCAGGAGAAGAAACTCATTCCAGACCTGGTGAACAAGTACGGAAATAAAAACGGTCCCTGGACGGAGTCCCATGCGGCCGAGGTGCAGAAGCAACTGGTCGCACAATATCGTATCGTGCGGCAGAGCGCCGAGCTGACCCGGCTCCGCAGCGAAGGCAAACTGACCGCCGCCGAGGCCCGCCGGCAACTGGAAGACCTTTCGGCCCGGCTGGCCGCCGATCTGCCGCACACCGGCCAGGACCGGCAGGTCGTGGAAGAACTGCTGACGCAAGTCGAAGGCCGGGAAACCGAGGCCGAGGCCCAGTCGTGGGGCATCCTGGGCCTCATCGGGCTGAACCGCTGGCTCGTGCCCATCGACGACGCCACGCGGAGCCCCTTCATGCCTTACGGTTTTTCGGGCATCATGCTGGGGGCCTCGATCGTGTTCTTCGCCTTCATCGGCTTCGATTCGATCTCGACCCACGCCGAAGAGGCCCGCCACCCGCAACGCGACGTGCCCATCGGAATCCTGACATCGCTCGGGCTGTGCACGGTACTGTACATTGTGGTGGCGGCGGTGGTGACGGGCATGGCCCCCTACCCGGAGATCGACATCGGGGCCCCCATTGCCGCCGCCTTCGCCCAGAAGGCGGCCCTCCAGGGCAGCCTGCTCCTGCGACTGTCCGCCGCCCTGATCGCCGTCGGCGGGCTGGCCGGCATGACCAGCGTCCTCCTGGTGTTGTTCCTCAGCCAGGCGCGGATCTTCATGGCCATGTCGCGGGATGGGCTGCTGCCCCAAGTCTTCGGTACGGTGCACCCGCGCTTCCGCACGCCCCACGTGGCCACCATCGTTACCGGCGTGGTAATCTGCCTGACCGCCGCGCTGACGCCGATCCTCAAACTCGAGGAAATGGTCAACGTCGGCACGCTGATGGCGTTCGTCATGGTCTGCGGGGCCGTGCTGGTCCTGCGGATTCAGCGGCCGGCGGTCCACCGGCCCTTCCGCTGCCCGCTGCTGTACCTGATCGCGCCGCTGGGCATTCTCGTCAATCTCGCGCTGATGCTCTTCCTGCCCCTGGACACCTGGCTGCGATTGGTGTTCTGGCTGGCCGTGGGCCTGGCGATCTACTTCTTCTATAGCCGGCGGCACAGCCATCTGACCCGCCACCTGCTGCGGGAAGTCCAGACGCCCCTGGACGAGCAAACCGGCACAACCTTCGACCGCAAGACGGTCGGCGAGTGACCGCTGCGGGCTGCCGCCGGCCTCAACGCAAGCCGCACAGGCCGTGTGCCGCAATAGGCCACGCGGCCGGCACACGCCCCGCGTCGGCTGCTTCAGGGGCCCAAACGCACCGGGGACGACGTGGCAACCGGCCCTCGACTTCTCCGCCTTTTCCGCCGCTGACGGTCGGGAAAGCTTTCCCGCTCCCGGCGGCCTATACGGGATCAAGCCGACCTGCACCGGCACTCGATAACAGACGTGAGGGGGAAGGTTTGTATGGAACTGAGCACCGTTCTGGGCCTGCTTCTCGGCTTCAGCGCCATGATTGGCGTGTTGGTTTGTAACGGGGCCGACGTGTCGCTGGCCAAGTTCGTCGATCCGCCGGCCATGCTCATGGTATTCGGCGGCGCGATCGCCGTGGCCCTGGTGGGTTATCCGCTGAAGCAGGTGATCAATGTGTTTGCCGTGCTCAAGAAGCCCTTCGTCACCAGGCCCGCCAGCCCGGGCCAAGTGATCGAGGAGGTGGTGACCCTGGCCGAGATCGCCCGCCGAGACGGCCTGCTGGCCCTGGAGAACCAGACCGAGGATCTTCAGGAGCCGTTCGTCACGCTCGGCATCCAGCTCTTGGTGGACGGGACGCGGGCGGAGGTCATCGAGGAGATCATGCGGACCGAGATCCAGGCCCTCGAGAATCGGCACCGCGAGGCGAAGCGAATCGTCGAGCTGGTCGGCCGCTGCGGTCCGGCCTTCGGCATGATCGCCACGCTGCTGGGCCTGATCTTCATGCTGGGCAACCTGGACAATCCCAACACCATCGGTCCGTCCATGGCCATGGCCCTGATCGGCACCCTCTACGGGGCCGTGCTGGCCAACTTGGTCTGCATTCCCTTGGCCGAAAAGCTCAATTACCTCAACGGCGAGGAAGTCCTGCTGAAGCAGATCGTGTTGAAGGGGATTCTGGCGATCCAGTCGGGCGACAACCCGCGGGTCGTCCGCCAAAAACTGGACACGTTCGTTCCGCCGAAACACCGCGGGCAGGTGTACATGGCTAAGGCCGCCTGAGCAGAAGAGGAACAGGAAAGGGGTCGGGTACATTTTGCCTTAAAGGTCCGCAGGGTGCTTCGCACAAAATGTACCTGACCCCTTTTTTCGCCATGAACGTCAAACCGGACGAAAAACCCGACGGCGCGCCGGAATGGATGGTTTCCTACGCCGACATGATCACCATCATGATGGCGTTTTTCGTGCTGATGTTTGCGATTGCCTCGGGCGAGGCAGCCAAGGGCAAGAACGGGCAACGTCAGGAGGCCGCGCTGGCCTCGCTCCAGTATCGCTTTGGTCCCCACTGGCAGCCGTTGGCCGGTTGGGGCTTGGCGCCGGGCAATTCGCCTGCGCGGGGCACGGCACTGGCCGGTCGTGGCCCCGGCACCCCCCCCAACGGCGACGAAGACGGCAACGTCAAGGTCCTGAAGAACGAGCGGGCCAGGATCCGCGTCCCCGGCCGCGGAGAGCACGTCGTCATCGGCGGCGTCGTCTACTTCAACGAAACCTCCGCCCAACTGGCCGACCAACAGAAGGCCTGGCTCCGGACCATCGCCGACGAAATGGCGGGCAAACCGCAGCAGGTCGAGATCGTGGGGCACACCTCCGCCCGCCCCCTGCCGCCGGGCTCGCCCTATCACGATCGCTGCGACCTGGCCTACGCCCGCTGTCGCCAGGCGGCGGGCCTCCTGGCCACGCTGAAGATCGAACCGGAGCGGCTCCGCATCACGGTCCTGCCGGCCAGCCAGCCGCCGCCGGCCGACGAGCCGGCCACGACGCCCGCCGAGGATGCCCGGATCGACATTTACCTGACCGATACGCTCTCCGGCAGCGGACCTTGAGAAAGGGCTTCGGGGATTTAGGGGCGCGGTAAATCCCTAAATCCCCAAATCCCCAAACATCTATCACGCAATCCGCAATACCGATCTTCTCGCTAGGAAACCACTTACGCCGAAAAATCTGATGCCGGCCCACGCCCGGGGCCGAAACGCCCATTGCGGGGTTCATTGCCGGATTGTTCATCTGCGATCGCCGGCAAAGGGGTAGCCATGGAAATTACCCGAAATCAGTATTACCTGGCGGGGCTGGTGCTGCTCCTGCTGGGGATCCAGTTTCGCGTTATCGATCGCATCGAGCTCACCGCGGAATTCACCCAGTTTCTGGCCGAGCGTACCGGCCACCCCTTGGCTGCCGTCAGTGCCACCACACAAGCCCTGACCGCCAGCGACGGGAAGGTCACCAAGAAGACCATCTGCCCGCCCGAGTACGTCGGTTGGTCGCTACTCTCATTGGGGGTAGTCCTGGTCCTACACAGTTGGGCCATGCAGAAACCGGGCGGCTGACGGCCGACGCCTGACCGTCGCGCCGGCGCATGCCGCGCTTAGCCCCCGGCCGCCGGCTTGACCGCCCGGCAACGGCCCGTTACTATGGTGGAGGCCCCACCGGGTGCCCTTTGCCCCGGCGCCAAACTCTTTCCATCAAGGAGTTACTCCGGATGACCGCGCTACGACGTCTGGACGTGACCGAGATCGGCGACGTAACGGTAGTTCGATTTCGCGACCGCAAGATCGTCGAGGACATCAACATCCAGGAGTTGGGAAGCGAGATGTTTCAACTGGTCGAAGTCGACCATCGCGACAAGTTGCTGCTGAACTTCTCGGACGTCGATTTTCTCTCCAGCGCCGCCTTGGGCAAGCTGATTACTCTGGACCGCAAAATGAAGGCCCACGGCGGCACGCTCAAACTCACCAACATTCGCCCGGAAATTTACGAGGTTTTCGCCATCACCAAGCTCAATCGGCTGTTCGACATCAAGGATGACGAGGCCGATGCGCTGGCGGCTTTCTGAGTGATTCTGCGCATGCTCACCATGTCCGAGCAGCAATCTCTTTGGCGGTGCGATCGGGTGATCTCCAGCGACGCCGCGGCGTGCCGGCAGGTGCTCAACGACGTGGTCGAGCAACTCGAAGCCCGCCACTGGGTGCAGCGCGACGTGTTCAGCATCCACCTGGCCATCGAGGAAGCCCTGTCCAACGCCATCCAGCATGGCAACCACTTCGACACGGCCAAGCACATCCGCGTAAGCTGCTGCCTCTATCCCCATCGCGTCCGGATCGAGATCGCCGACGAGGGCGGCGGGTTCAATCCAGAGGCCCTGCCCGACCCCACCTGCGACGAGCAGGTCCATCAGCCCACCGGCCGCGGCGTGATGCTGATGAAGGCCTTCATGTCGCGGGTCGAGTACAACGCGGCCGGCAACTGCGTGGTGCTGGAGAAGGAGCGGGCCCAGGCCGAGTAACAAAAGGTGTCAGGAACCATTCTTGCAGATAAAGGAATCGTGCAATAATGACGGTTCCTGACACCTTTTCCTGACATCTTTTCCACCCGGAGTCATTGCGCGGCTCGACCTGCCGGGCGCGAAGGACGCGGAGGATTGCTTTTCTTCCCGGCGGGTGCTACCCTGGCGGCATCATGAAGGCCCTGGTGCTGACCCGCTACGATCATTTCCAGCTCGAGGACTGGCCCCTGCCGGCGATTGGGCCCGGCGAAGTCTTGCTGCAGGTTGCCGCCTGCGGCATCTGCGGCAGCGACGTGCACGGCATGGACGGGAGCACCGGCCGCCGCCGCCCGCCGATCGTCATGGGGCACGAGGCGGCGGGGGTGGTGGCCCAACTCGGCCCCGAGGTCAGCGGCTGGAGCGTGGGCGACCGCGTGACCTTCGATTCCACCGTCTTCTGCGGCGACTGCTGGTTCTGCCGCCGCGGTGAGATCAATCTCTGTGACCGGCGGCGGGTGCTGGGCGTCTCCTGCGACGAGTATCGCTGCCACGGGGCCTTCGCCGAGTACCTGGCCGTGCCGCAGCGGATCCTGCACCGGCTGCCCGACGGGCTGAGCTTCGAGCATGCGGCGCTGGTCGAGCCGCTGTCGGTGGCCCTGCACGCCGTGGGGCGGGCGCCGCCCGGCGACGAGACGGTCGTGGTCGTGGGCTCGGGGCTGATCGGCCTGCTGGTGATCCAGGCCTTGCGGGCGGGCGGCTACGGGCCGATCATCGCCGTAGACCTCGACCAGCGGCGGCTGGACCTGGCCCGCCGCCTGGGCGCCGACGACGCGCTGCGGGCCGACGCCGACGTGCCCGCCGAAATCATCCGCCGCACCGCCGGCCGCGGCGCCGCGCTGGCCATCGAGGCGGTGGGCATCGCCGCCAGCGTGGCCACGGCCGTCGCCTGCCTCCGCAAGGGCGGGCACCTGACCCTGGTCGGCAACCTGGCCCCCAGCGTCCCCTTGCCGCTCCAGGCGGTGGTCACGCGGCAGCTTACGCTGGCGGGCTCGTGCGGCTCGTGCGGCGAGTACCCCGCCGGCCTGGAACTGCTGGCCCGCGGCGCCGTGCAGGCCGAGCCGCTAATCAGCGCCGTGGCCCCCTTGGCCGACGGCCCGCTGTGGTTCGACCGCTTGCGACAGCCGACCGAAGGACTGCTGAAAGTGATCCTGAAACCGTAACGCGGAATGACCAATGTTCAATGACCAATGTTCAATGACCAATGGCTAATCGCTAATGGCTAATGGCCGGCGGAGGGCGGCTGTGGGCCGTTTGTGGGGCCTGGTTGCGGTGGTCGCCGGACATTGAACATTGAACATTTGAGCATTGAACATTCCACAAGTAACATCCCTCCCAGGGTGAGGCTGAGAAGCACATGGAGCTTACAGGCCAGACGGCCCTTATCACCGGCGGCGGGAGCGGGATCGGCTTGGGAATTGCCCGCGCGCTGGCCGCCGAGGGGTGCCGGGTGGCCATCAGCGGCCGCGACGCGGCGCGGCTCCGCCGGGCGGCCGACCTGATCGCCGGGCCGGCAGCGGACGAGGAAGGACGCGGAGACGCGGAGACGCGGAGACACGGAGAAGAGACGCCGCAAGGCGTGGTCCCCCCGTCCCCGCGTCCCCGCGTCTCCGTGTCTCCGCGTCCTGCTGTCCCCCCGTCCCCGCGTCCCCTGTTCTCCGCCTGCGACGTTGCCAACCGGGCAGAGGTCGATCGGCTGGTGGCCTGGGCCGTCAGCGAGCTGGGCCCGCTGGACATCGTCGTCAACAGCGCCGGCATAAACGTGGCCCGGCGGACGATGGCCGAGCTGGATCCGGCCGACTTCGACCGCGTCATGAGCATCAACTGCACGGGCCTGTACAACGTGCTGCGGGCCGTGCTGCCGGGCATGCGCCAGCGCCGCCAGGGACTGGTGGTCAACATTTCGTCGATTGCGGGCAAGCGGGCCCTGGCCCTGGCCGGGCCGGCCTACTGCGCCTCGAAGTTCGCCGCCACCGCCCTGGGCACCGCCGTGGGCCTGGAAGAACGCCCCAACGGCATCCGCATCACGAACATCTATCCCGGCGAGGTAGACACGCCGATCCTGGAGCAGCGGCCCGTGCCTGTGCCCGCCGAAAAAAAAGCCCGCATGGTCCATCCCGCCGACATCGGGGCCTGCGTGGTCGCGCTGGCTAAATTGCCGGCCAACGTGATCGTGCCCGAGCTGGTCATCACGCCCACCTACCAGGAGTATTTGTAGATTCGTTTGCGTTGCTAGTGATTAGTAGGGTGGGTCGAGCGTTAGCGAGCCCCACCATTTTCGACGGACGACGGACGACGGGCTGGAGTGCTTCCGTCCGTCGCCCGTCCTCCGTCGTGTCTCCGGTGGGGCTCGCTGCGCTCGACCCGCCCTACGGATCGTGATTCGGTTTCATCAAACCTTTTTTGGGGAGGTCGCATCATGGACAAGCGAAAAGGCGGATTCAGTCGCCGGAATTTTTTGCAGGGGGCGGCCGCAGGCGCCGCGGCGGCCATCGTGCCGCGGCACGTGCTGGGCGGCCCGGGCCAGCTCCCGCCCAGCGAGAGCCTGGGCGGGGCGCTGATCGGCTGCGGCGGCCGCGGCGGCGGAACCTTCGAGGGACTGGGAAAGGGCGTCCGCCGCCTGGCCTCCTGCGACGTGCGATTCAAGGACCAGGCCGACGACAAGACCATCTACACCGACTACCGCAAGGTCCTGGAGCGCAAGGACATCGACGTGGTGGCCATCGCCACGCACCCCGGCTGGCACGCCCTGATCTCGATCGCCGCCATGGAGGCCGGCAAGGACGTGCTCTGCGAGAAGCCCATGTGCCGCTTCATCGCCGAGGGCCGGGCCGTGGCCGAGGCCGAGCGCCGCTTCGGCCGCATCTTCCAGATCGGCACCTACGGCCGCTTCGGCGCCAACCGCAAGATCCGCAAAATCTTCGACAGCGGACTGCTGAAACAGTGCGACTGCGTGTTGGTCGAGCGGGGCGGCGTAAAGGTCAAGGAATGGAGCGGCATGGTGAAGTACAAGGTCCAGCCCGTGCCCGCCAACCTGGATTGGGACATGTATTGCGGCCCCGCGCCGCTGCGGCCCTATCAGCCCCATCGCTTCGGCGGCACCCATCGCGGCTACTGGGACTATGAGGGCGGCGGGCTGTCGGACATGGCCCACCATCACCTGGACGGCCCCTGCTACCAGTACGGCCGCGACGTCACGTCTCCGGTCGAGATCACGCCCTTCGCCCCGCCCATGCACCCCGAATGCTGCATGGTCTGGGGCTGGGTCGAGATGAAGTACGCCGACGGATTCACGCTGGTGTTTACCAGCAACGAGTGGGGGCCCGACTACGATCGGCTCCAGTCGAAGAACACCGGCGAGGGCGAGCTCCGCAAGCTGCTGAGCGCGGAAGACCAAAAGCGGCTGGACGCCATGCCCGATCCCCCGCCCCTGCTGGGCTTCAGCGAGGCGGTCAAGCAGCGGAAGCCGGCCGGCGGCAACGCGGCCGCCTCGCTCCGCGTGGCCACGGTCTACCACCTCATGAACGTCGCCATGCGCTGCGGCCGCAAACTGCGCTACGATCCGGACAATCACCAGGTCGTCGGCGACGACGAGGCCAACCGCCTGGTCAACCAGCCGACGAGGGCGCCGTGGCGGCTGTGAGGAGGAAGAAGTCAGGAGTCAGAAGTCAGAAGACAGGAGTTGGGAGGGAGGAACGCGGAGGGGGGGTCGGAATTTGGGAACCGGCGAAGTCGCTTCACGACTTCTTCGTCTGGCTCCTACCTTCTGACTCCTGTCTCCTGACTCCTGACTCCCAATCACCACCGCAAAACCACTCACCAAAGGATAACCGTTATGTCAGCCTCAGAACAATTGAAAACGCTGGTCGCCCAGATGCCCGACCCCGACGCGCGCGGCATGTACTGCACCGGCGTCGATAAGCAGAAGATCGAGCGGGCGATCGCCGAGATCCACAAGGGCGGCAAGGAGAGCATACTGGGACTGATCGACATGCTGGGCCAGCCCGGCAGCGATCAGGACGTCAAGCCGCATTACGCACTGCACTGCCTGGCCAACTTCTACCTGCAGACGAAGGACGAGGACGGCCGGCGGCAGTTCTGCGAGACGTTGGCCGGAGAATTGTCCGGCGAGCGGTCGAAGTACGTGCGGGGCTACCTGTGCCAGGAGCTGCAATGGGCCGGCCGCAGCGAGTCCGCGCCGGCCCTGGGCAAGCTGCTGTGCGACGAGGAGCTTAGCGCCCCGGCGGCCATGGCCCTGGTGGCCATCGGCCAGGGCGCGGCCGAGCAGTTCCGCGCCGCTCTGGGGGCCGCCCAGGGCAAGTGCCGGCTGAACGTCGTCCAGGGACTGGGGGCCGTGGGCGACCCGCAGTCGGCCCCCGCCCTCCAGGCGGCGCTGGCCGACGAGGATCGCGAGGTCCGCCTGGCCGCCGGCTGGGCCCTGGCCCGAGCGGGCGACGCCGCCTCGGCCGACCTCCTCATCAAAGCCGCCGGCGCCCAGCCCGGCTGGGAACGCATCCAAGCCACCAAGCATTGCATGCTGCTGGCCGAAAAGCTCCAGGCGGCGGGCAAGCAGGCCGAGGCCGCAAAGATCTATACCTACCTGCGCGACTCGCGCAGCGACCCCAGCGAGAAATACATCCGCCAAGCCGCCGAAAAGGCGCTGGCCGGCTGAGCCTTAATGTATCCGGCACACGCCGTGTGCCGCCGAATGTATCAGGCACACGCCGTGTGCCGTCCGCCCAAAGTATCAGGCACACGCCGTGTGCCGTCTGCCATATCTTTTTCCGCCCCAGCGGACGGCACACGGCGTGTGCCGGATACAATATCAGGGTGGGTCGAGCGATAGCGAGCCCCACCAAAACCGCGACGGACGACGGGCGACGGACGACGGGCGGGAGTCGTAGGGTGGGACAAGCCCGGCGAAGTCCCACCAGAACCAGCGACGGACGACGGACGACGGACGACGGACGGAAGCATTCCCGTCCGTCGAAACGAACCGCGCATGCCCGGTCCCCTCTCCCTCCGGGAGAGGGCTAGGGTTAGGGCCCTTGCCCACACGGCAGGAACAGCGCACACCGACATTCGGGCGAACAAGCATGGGATAGGCGTAAATGAGTGCGGGCGGAGATAAGGGGGACAGGCGCGCTTATTGAGAACTTTGGCCCCTGGAAAGCGCGCCTGTCCCCCTTATCCCGTCCTTATCCCGTCGATTGGATATGTCGGCCTCAAACTGTACAGGCTTATAGGTGAGGAAAGCATGGCGAATAGACTTATAAGAGCGGACGCAAGGTATGTTCATACATTGGAGTTCCTGGATCAGCTGCCGGACGACGAAGGTTCCTTGAAGGAGGGAGAATACCAGCGTTTGACAGCGGACGACAGAATACAGTATGTCAGGCATACAATCGAGGAGTACCCTACCGAGATAACTCTATTGAATGAACTTGGCAACGACGCGGTTAAGTTCCAAACGTGGCTGGTTCCTGGGAAGAGGGGCATCTTCGGGATACTTAAGAAACAGATCAAACTGAAAGAGATTTCTTCTTTGAAGATGGATAATGGAGTTTCTTTGATAGCGGTTAGAGGCGAAATCCATGAGTTGAACATGATGGTCGATAAGTTTTGGTTCTACGAATCAGGGGATCGATTCATGTGTATCCCCTATAGGGAAGAGGCGGCAGGTCGCATCACATTTGAAGACGATTCCATTTCCAGGTATTTCTGGCAGACAATCGACGAGAAGGAAGCCGAGGCGAGATTGCGGGAATTGCATGAGTTGTTGGTAAGCGGAAAGGCGAAGTTTCTGTTCGGAAATCAGAATCCCGCAACCGGCGTTATCACAGTTAGCGATGGTCGGGTGATTAGCATGGATAAAGGTAACCTCACACCACCCGCTGACTTCGATAGTGCCTTCTATCTGCGTGAATACCCGGATGTAGCGGCGCACCCGTATTTCGGCGAGCACCCATACGAGCATTACGTTTATTGCGGGAAGACCGAAAACAGAAGGACGCATGCCGATTGAAAGAGGAGTCTGCCCAGGGGAGTGTGGCAAATGGCGAAGCTGTTTTCCGAGGGAGAGGTAAGCGGGACAGGCGCGCTTATTGAGGGCTTTGGTCCCGGGAAAGCGCGCCTGTCCCCTTATCTCTCCCCCTTATCTCTCCGGTTTGCTAGGGCGGTTTTCTGGCGAGCCCCAACGGGGCTCCGTAGCCCAGCCCAGGGTTGCGGCGCAGCCGCTACCCTGGGACGCGAGCCACGAATTCGTGTCAACCTCAACGGGGTTGCGCCCACGAAGGACAAAACCCCGTTGGGGTATGGATCGTTCGGTGCCCTCTCGACCCAGGGTAGCGGCTGCGCCGCAACCCTGGGCTAAGTTCCAAAGTCCCTGTTCTAAGCTTGTCAACAGGTGTTTTCTAGGGGATGCCTATTCCATAGGTAAAGACGTTGAGCGTGTGGCTTCGGCCGCGC
>JBEKTY010000004.1:0-105768 GCA_049515555.1 Thermoguttaceae bacterium | reverse complement strand
CGTGGCGGTGAATGTTTCCACGCTGGACAGCAACGACGTGCTGGTGACGGGGCCGAACGGCTACAGCCAACTGGCGACGTTTGTGAGCGTGGACAACAACAGCAATGGAACTCCGCGTACAGTGACCTACCAAGTGACCGCGCCGGGCGGGACGTGGGACTGCGCGGACAACGGAACGTACAGCCTGACGGTGCAGTCTAACCAGGTGGCCGACACCGGCGGGAATTACATGGCGGCCACCACTTTCGGGCCGTTTACCGTGAGCGTCCCGGACACCATGGGCCCTGCGGTGGTGATCGCCTACCCTGCCAACAACGCCACGGTGCGCAGCGCGAGCCTGACGGTCAGCGGCACGGCGAGCGACAGCGGGCGCGGCAACGATGGGGTATCGTCGGTGACGGTCAACGGCGTCAGCGCCAGCGGCGACACGGCCAGCGGAGCCAACATCGCCGACTGGAGCGCCACGATTACGCTGGGTCCTGGCGCGAACACGATTACGGTGGTGGGCAAGGACACGCTGAACAACTCGACCCGGGAGCAGATCATCGTCACCTACAACCCGCCGCTTGTGGTGACGGTGGCGACTCCCTCGGGGATGCAAAGCGGGAACGTGACGATCAGCTACAGCCTTTTCGACCAGGAATCGTCCTCGTGCAGCATCCAGGTACTAGTAAGCCCGAACGGGGGCACGACCTGGTCTGGGGCGACGCCGGGGCCAGGCGGCAGCGGAACGTCGGGCCTGACGTCAAGCCCCGGTGGAACCTCGCACACGTTCGTCTGGAACAGCGTGGCCGATCTCGGCAATACGAACAACTCGGACGTGGAGCTTCGCATCACGCCCAGTGACGCGGGCGGGGCGGGCACGGCGGGTACGACCGGGGCGTTCACGGTGAACAACAGCGGTCCGGTGACCTCGGGCGTCACGGCAACTCCCAGTCCGACCAGGACGGCCCCCAAGATAACGGCGTTGGAAACTGACGCCGGCTCGGGCAACTTCAAGATTACGGCGGCTGAGTACTTTATCGACAAGCAGGGAGCCAACGGCAAGGGCGTCGCGATGAAACCGCCGAGCGGGAAGTTCAACAGCCCGATCGAGAACGTTGTCGCCACCATGAACGCAACGACGTTCGCACGCCTCGCGCAGGGGCTGCACACCATCTACGTACACGCCAAGGACGCGTCGGGGCGGTGGGGCAGTTTCGTCTCCACGACCTTTACCAAGGACACGGTCGGCCCGGTGACCTCGAACGTAACGGTGGTTGCCGGTCCAGCCGGCACGGCTCCCACGGTGAACGCAACTGTGAGCGACGCCGCGACCGGCAATAACAACGTGGCGGCGGTAGAGTATTCTATCGACAAGGCCGCAGCGGCGGGCCGGGGTACGGCGATCAGTGTTGCCTCCCCCAGCCCAACGGTGAGCGTTTCCGGCGTCATCAGTTCGACCGTGTTTGGCAAGCTCAAGGTTGGGAAGCATACGATCTACGTTAACGGCGAGGACGCGGCCGGGAACTGGGGCAAACTCGTGCCGGTCGCCTTCACGAAGAGCAAGAGTATCCAAGCGGCCGCAATCGCTTTGCCGGCAGCGAGCAACGCCACGGCGGCCGCGAGCGGCAGCGTGACCGAGACGGTGGTGACCGCAGCATCGAAGGCCCCGCTGGCCGCTGCCCGGCCGTCCGCGCTATTGGCGGCCATCGCTGGGCTTTGCGCCAGCAGCTTCGGTGCAACGCATTCCTCCGCGGGCGGTTCTGCGCCGGGCTCGGCCACCGATGCGGCGCTATTGAGCATCCTGGACTCTCCGGCCGACGCGGTCGGCATGCGTCTACTGTAGCCATCTCGCTCCGCGAGATGGGCTTTCATCTCGCGGAGCGAGATGAGTACGGAAGTTATTTCGGCCCATACTAAACGGACGGCACACGGCGTGTGCCTAATACATTTCAGTCCTTTACGGTTGATTGCGACTTGCGTCGCAGCTCGTTTAGCACCTGCCGCACGTCACGCGCCGGCAGGGCATAGGTGGCGACCCGAAGTGCCCGCGCGATATTGATGCCGGCGACACGGCCATCGGTATCGACCAGGGGGCCACCGCAGTCTTTGGGCCGCAGCGGCGTATCGTGCGGCAAGACCGCCGGGAAGCCCGATCGCCGCTCGCTGAACGGCCCGCCACCCCATTCGTCCTCCGGCGCCTGGGGCGGCATGGGTTTCGCCAAGGTGGCCGAAATCACGATATCCTGGTCTTTGCGATGGATCAGCAAGCGGATGGTCTGCTGGGGTGCGTGACTGCCGACGGTCGCGACGATCTGGTCGGCCGACTTCATGGCGTGGCCGTCAATGTTGCGGATCTCGTCGTCGACCTGGATTCCGGCTTTCGCCGCGGGGCTGTGGGGCGCGACGCTTTCCACGCCAATGGCCGACTCGCCGCCGCGGAGGCCGATGCCGAGCCATCCTTGGGGCCGGGGGGGAGCTGTGGGGCCGGGAATGCGTCGCAGGCCCGTACTCACCACGCCCAGGGCCAGCGGCTGGTCGGCCGGCCCGCTCGTGGCAACGAGACTGCCGGGCGGGGGCGGATCGCCCTCGCGCCAGGTGATGGCCGGCAGATTCAGCGCGTGCACTTGAAGCAAGGCCAGATCGTGGTCGGCGTCTTGGCCCACGATCCGGGCTTCCCTCTCTTTCCCGTCTTTGAAGCGGCAAATGATCTTTCCGCTCAGGACGCTGGCCTTGGTGACGAGATAGCCGTTTGGGTCGACGACGGCGCCCAGGGCCACGTCCGCGCCGTCGGCGCGGATACGGACCGTGGCGGCCGACGCCGCGCGGAGGGCCTCCTGAAAGGCCGCTTTCACCGCGGCTTCGTTCTTGCCGTTGGTTACGCCCCATCGCCGTCGGCCGTCGTCGTGTGGCCGGCCGGGCAGGGTCGGCTCCTGGCCGGCGAGCACGCGCCCGCAGGCCAACAACGCCCAGCACGCCAACAGGATCAGCTCCGTGCGGCGTCCGATGGTCATTGGCTTTCTCCCGCATCGCCACTGGGCTTGGGGGCCAGGCTGTCGAAGTCCTCACCCTTGGCCAAGCGGTCCCAGACGTCGGCAAAGCGGTCCAACGGCACGTGGATGTTGAAGACCAGCGCGTTGTTGCACTTGGTGCCGATGGCCACGACTTTGCCGTCCAGATTGAAGAGGGGGGCCCCCGAATCGCCGCCCATGATGGTGCAGTCGGTGATGATTGCCGGCCGCTCGTTGCGCAAGACCCGCCCAAGCCTCAGCACCGGCGGTTTCCCGTGCTCGAAGGTTATGGGGTAGCCGAGCGTCAGGCACCACTGACCGGGCTTCAGGTCGCCGGAGCTGGCCGTCTCGGCGTGCGGCCAGGGGCCCGGGTCAGTGATCTTGGCCATCCCGGCGTCGGCGCCATGATCGTTGCCCAGGGTGAGGGCCCTGGCCCGCCGCCCATCGGGAAAAATGACGACAACCTGCCTGCCGGCCCGCTCGCCCACGTGGGCCACGGTGAGCACATAACCGTCGTCGCTGATGACGACGCCGCTCCCGCCGGCGATGGCTACCACGCTGGGTGAAACCTGCGCGACCGTCTTCCGGATTCGTTGCTCCAAGGTTTTCAAGTCCGCGATGTTTTTCGGCGGGCCAGCCGTCTCGGCGGTTGCCTCCCCGGCGGCGATCCGGTCCGCCGGCTCAACGGCCTCGATCGAGCTTGCCGCGGCACAGAGCACACCCCAAAGCGTCAGGCAAAGCAGCGTGCAGCGCAGGCCGAAACGACGCACACGCGCCATGCCTTCCCCCGTATTGCCACTTGGCAAGTGGTGCGAGGTCACAACCTTGCCCATGCCGTCTTCTCCCCGGCGGATCTCTTGGCCGCGGCACATCCACCGCGGTCAATTGTATCTCATGCACGGCCGTGGTGAATAGGCTTGGCAAAGGGGTAACCGTTCACGGGTCGCGCCAAAGTAGCAGGCACACTCCGTGTGCCGTCCGCTTAAGCGGAATAAGGTATGGCGGACGGCACACGGAGTGTGCCTGCTACGTTCCATGCCGTGAACGGTTACGGCAAAGGGTAGCAACGACAGGCGTGCCCGCAGGGAGAGTGTACTTCAGGATGAACTCGACGAGCGGCGTGGGGTCAGCCAGTCCGTGGGGATGATGGCCCAAGCCCTGCTTGATCAGCAGGGTGAGCGGGCCGCCCAGCTTCTCGTACCGCTGTTTGACGAGTGCGCCGTTCTCGGGGCAGGGAACGATGTCGTCGGCATCGCCGCAGAGGAGGAAGAAGAACTCCGCCCGCCAGATCCAAGGCTTTCCGGCGGCTGCCTGGCGCGGAACGACAACGGTGGCCGGGCAGCCATCCACGACGAAGTCGTAGCGCTGGTAGCCGCGATAGTCAGATCTCTTCCCGGAAAACGGTTGTCCGTCGGCCGGCACGGCAGGCGGTTGGGCCGCCCGCGTAGCCGATGCCGTGGCGAGAATCGTGGCGAACAGGATCATTACTCGGGTCATGCTCTTGCTCGTTTCGAGCCGGTGTAGCCTATCACCTTGACCATCCAGCACAGTGCCTCTCCTGGCTCCCGGCAGGGACATGCCGCATTATACTGCCACACGAAGCACGTTCATAGGTTGGCCATCGCCTGGAAAGCGTCTCGGGCTACGGAACTAAGCCCGATCAGTTCAACCGCCCGGCATTTCGCGTCGTCGAGACACGAGGGCTGCGGATGGAGGTGTAGTTGCAGCCGGGCTATTCCGGTGGTATTCTCCCAGGGAAGATCGGGCCCTGACGTTTTCAACACTAAACAAGGGAGAATGAAATGTCCGATCGGCCGGTAAACCGTGTGCTCGTTGTGGGGATGTGCGGGCTGTGCTTGATTGTGATCGCCGGCCCGGCAATGGGCAGCGACTACTTCGTTGCCCAACAACACCCCGCGGCCGCCGATGGCAACGCCGGCAGCGAGGCCCAACCGCTGAAGACCATTCCAGCGGCCGTGAGCAAGGCGCAGCCCGGCGACACGATCTGGGTGAAGGAGGGCAACTACGAGGAGCGGATCGTGATCGACAAGACCGCGACGGCCACCCAGCCCATCGTCCTCAGCGCGTGGAAGGAGGACCGGGTGCGGGTGGGCTACCGGCCCCGGCCCCTGCCCGTGCAAGGTCAGTGGCGGCCCATCCCCGGAAGCCAGAGCTGGCAGATCAAGCTGACGGAGGACGTGCCGCAGGATTTCCTGCTCTTGCTGGACGGCACAGCGATCCTCACCTGGATGCAGGATGGGCCGCCCAAGGATGAAAAGGTCAACTGGGCCGCGTACCGCCGCTCGGACCGCACGCTAATGTTCAACGCCAAGGGCAAGGACCCCAACCGATTGGGCAAGTTCCAGTACGGCCGGCGGCCGAGTTGCTTCAGCTTCATGATGATCCAGTCCCCGGCCGCCTGGTGGGTCGTGCGGAAGATCGAATTCAGTTGGGTGGGTGTGGGCATGTATCTCTGCGGCGACAACTGCAAGATCGAGGACTGCTACTTTACGCACTGCTACCGGGGCGGGATGTTCTTATACGGCCGCACGAACATCGTCCGGCGGTGCAACTTTTTCCGTTGCGGCAACGCCATGCACGGCGGCGGCGGCGTCGGCTTTATTATCGAGGACAACCTGATCGTCGATTGCTCGCTGGACGCCAAGGATGACATTCTCCCGCTGGACGTTGCCAACAGCATGATCGAAGGCTATCCCCCCACCTGCTTCAAGGGCGACATGCTGAGCATGCTGTTCATACACAACATCATGTCGGATAATCCCAGTTACGGCTGGTACGCCGATTGCCCCAACGCACAGAGCGCCCGGCTGATCGGCAATGCCTTCTGGGACAACACCGGCCCCGGCATCCTCAACGAGGCCTTTGTCAACGATTCAGTGGCCCAGGGCAACGTCCTCTATCGTAATGATGCCGCCAGTTCGGTCGCCACGCGCTGGAACCTCATCGACAACCTGTTCTTCGAGGGCGGCATCGCCTGGAACAACCTGGACAACAATCCCCTGCGTGACGGCTACATGCTGCTCCGCCGCAACGCCTTCATCAACCCGCGAAACGGTTATCTCTCAGGTTTCGCCTCCGGCTATGGGCAGTATGCCTGGCCGGAAGTGTTCCGCAACTGCGTGGTCGACCGCAACCGCGTGTGGCTGGCCAAGGACAGTTGGCTCATCTACGACGGGGCCAAGAAGTACAAGACGCTCGACGAGATCCGCAAGGAGTTCCAGTGGGAGCTCCACGGCGAGGTGCTGCCCTATCAAAAGGACAAGGACACGGTCGAAGCCGTGGCCAGGGCCATGGGCGGCAACGTCGTAACCTTCCGCATTCCCTGGGGCAAGCACAGCGGCGAAGCCCGGCCCATGCTCGCCAGCGTGCGGGGGAATTGCCCTTGGCCCGGGGCCGTGCTCTCAGCCAATACTGGCGAGGGCCCGTGTTACTTCTGGCGCGTGGCCGACGGGACCTATAACGCCGACCCGCTGCTGGGCAATTACTTCAGAGACGTGTATCACAAATACTGGTTGGCCATCAGCGGCTCCAGCGGCGAGCAACATGGTTGCCGCTGGTATAACGATGCCGAGGGCAAGTTCCCGGCAGATCTCGAAACGAAGACGCCCTGCCTCAAAGGCCATCTCCACGAGTGGAATGTGAAGATTGCGTACACCGAGGGCAACTTCTGGCTGGTAATGGAGGGGCTGCACCCCGAGAAGATGCTGCCGCAGGGCGTGGGCTACTGGTCGCCGTACCTTGGGGCCGCCCCCGGCGCCAAGGTCACCGTCGCGCTCAAGATGCGCGGCAAGGACCTGGTCTCAACGGAAAAGGGCTCCCCGGCCGTGTGGCTCCAGTTCACTAACGAAACCGGCCAGCAGCGCCAGCGAATTTTCCTTGTCGGCAGGGACGACCAGGGCGCGGTACGGCGGCCGGAGCTGACCAACGGCAACTACGGTTGGACGGAGGTCAAGCGCACGATCACCGCCCCCGCAGGCGCGGTCCGCATGGCCCTGTTCTTCGGCCTGTTGCCCTGCCGAGGCAAGGTGAACTTCGACGACATCCACATCACTACCGCCAGCGCGGACGCCGCCCGTATGTAGGCGAGCCGGCATGACTTTGCGCCAAGGCCATCGACGTGCCCTGAAGCGCCGCCACATGTGGCGTCGAATGATGCAGAGGTAAACGCTGCGATACTCAAATCAGCCCTGCCGTGCAAGGCCATTGTGATTCTCGCTTAACGGTATTCGGAAGCGTGCCAAGCGTTCCATCAAAGGCTGGTTTGTCGAGATTCCGAGCCATTAAGGGGCGTCCCCCCATCGGACCCGAGCGGTCTAAGATCTACCGCGGAGTCACCAGGGCCTTGAGCGTGGAGATATCGAATTGCTCGAGCAGGCCGAAGCAGAACAGCTCCGGCGTCTGCTGGACCGTCCAGTTCTGCGCGATCACCTCCTTGAGGCTGTTTAGCGGCTGCCGGAGATCGATCTGGCCGACGGCCTGCTCCTCGAGCGCCGCCGCCACGAGCGCGGCGGTGCCGGAGCGCGGCCCGATCGCGACCAGCGTGACCGGCCCGGTCTTGAACTGGGCCAGCGACCACCGCGCGACCGCCGCGATCTGGCTGGCCTGGATGCCCAGCGGCCGATCGCCGAGACTGGCCACCAGGAGCATCCACAAATATCCGTCCTTGGCGATCTTCGATTCGCCCAGGTAGAACGGGTCGACGGCCAGCACGCGGTGGCCCTCGGCCAGTAACCGCTCGACGGCCGGCGCGGTGGCGGCGCGGCCCGCATCGGCCACGATGAGGGCCGTCTTGCCGGCGGCGCCGCGGGTGATCTCCACGGCGGGCACCGTCCATGCCCCGCCGAGGTGCAATCGCCAGAACACGCAGCCGATGCCCGCCTTTTCCGCGCGGCCCGAAGCAACGGCCCGGACCTCGTAATCCTTGGCCTTCAGCAGCTCGCGGAGCGAGGCCCGGCGCCGGCCCTGCCAGGTCTTCAAGCCGGCCTCGTCCCGCGGCGGAGCGGGCCGCCGGGGCAGCTCCATCGAGAGCCGCAGCGCCAGGCTGTGGAAATCCTCGTTGGTGGCCGGTAAGGCCACTTCCAGCTCCTTTTGCGACTTGACCTCGGACGCGCAGGCGATCTCCGCGGGATCGAAGTCATGGCTGTGGGGATAGAAGAAATCACCCAGCATGCGGTAGAACGCCTGGCGGTTGTCCAGCTCGTAGTTGTGCGTGCCGGGGTTGTCGTTGACGTGCGAGCGCAGCGCGTTCTGGCGGCCGTAGAGGGCGAAGATCGGCCGGGCCGCGTCCATGAGCGGAGCCAGCGAATGGCCCGCGGCGAAACAGCAATCGTCCTTGGCGTTCTTCGTCAGCAGCGTCGGACGCGGGGCGCGCATGGCGGTCAGGTGGGTGTAGTCGGCCAGCGTGGCCAGATCGTTGGGGGCCTGCTCCGGATCGCCCAGATCCTCCAGGTTGTGGATGCGGGTGAGAACGGCGGAGTAGCCCGCCACCGGATTGGCCAGCGTCACCCGCGGATCCAGGGCGCCGATGAAGATCGTCTGCCATCCGCCGCCGGAAAGGCCCGTGACGGCCACGCGACTGGGATCGGCATGGGGCAGGCCCAACAGCAGGTCGAGACTGCGCTTCAAAGAGAGGTAGAAGGGGGCCACCCCGCTGGTGCCGCACAGGTCGAGCTGATTCATGCGGTCGTGGTGGAAGCCCGGGCCGCCCAATTGCCCCATGCCCAGCCACTCGACGTTCAGGGCCAACATGCCGCGCTTGGCCTGGTTGATGCAGCGGATTTGCTTGTAGGCCACCGATTTTCCCGGGGGGCCCACGTGGCCGTTGACGTTGAGGATGACCGGCGTCTTGGCGGTCAGTTTATCGGGCAGGTACAGCAGGGCGGGGATCCACATGCCCGGCACGGCCTCGAAGCGGAGCTTGCGGATCGAGTAGCCCGGCCCGCCGGGCAGCGTTTCCAGCCACTCGGTTTTGGCCGGGGCGTCGCGCCAGCGGGCGGCCTCGCCGCGAAAGACCACGCGCTGGAGGATGGCGGCCCGCAGCCGCTCGGCTTCCGCCTCCCATTGGGCGACCGACTGGACCGCCGGCATTGGCGGCACGCGGGCCTCGCAGTAGCGCTGCACCTCCATTATCGGCAGCGCCGGGCCGACGATCGGCCGCTCAAGCATGGCCTGGAGAGGATTCTCTCCCAGGTCCACCACGGCGATCTCGTAGGTGCGGATTTCCGGCACGGTAAAGGTCACCGCGCCTTCCGCTTGCCGAAACAACAGCGAGACATCCTTCTCATGCTCCGGGCTGGCCAGGCTGACCGAGCGGACATGCCGCAGCGAGGAAGTGCGCAAGCAGACCTCGACGCCGCGGGCCGGCTCGCCCGTGCGATAGTTCACCAGGTGGACCATCTGCCGGTTGGCCTGCTCGGTCAGTTCCGCGCACAGGCCGTGCGGTCCTTGCACGCTGAGCGACGGGCCGTCGCCGCAGGCCCGGCGCACGGCGGCCAGTGCGTCGGCCTCGGTATCGGCGCGGACCAGGGCCGTGTCCGGCAGGTCGTCCAGCGCGGGCCTGGCCCGTGGCGCATTCCATTGATCGTGCGTGGCGACGGGTCCGATCAAGCACAGCCGCCCGCCCAACCGCGCGTAGTGCCGGAGCTGCTCGGCCTGCCGGTCCGACATGGCGGTGCAGCCGGCCAGAACCACCGCTCGGTAGCGGCGCAAGTCGTCGAGCTGAGGGTCGTAGACGATCTGGAAGGGGATGCGGCTCTCGATCAACGACCGTTCCACCTGCCAGGTGATGGGGACTTCGCCGGCGCGGCCGAAGGCCAGCGAGGGAAAGCTCCGCAGCACGGCCACGTCGGCCACGACGGCCGCGTCTCGCAGGATCTCGCGCCGCTGGTGGAAGAAGCGGACGAACGATTGGATGGCCGGGCTGAGCGGGTCTTTGGGGGGCGCGATGCCGCCGGGATAGTTGGCGATCCGGCCGTACTCGAACCAGCACACGGCCCCCAGGCAATCGAGGTTGAAGGCCGTCGCCTCGGCCATCTCCAGCGGCGTGGTGACGTAGGTGAAGGCCGAGTTCCGCATGCGCCGCGCGATCTTGTAGGTGCGGATCCGCGTTTGCAGCGTCTTGTCGCGGTAGCCGGGCCGCACGTCCTCGTCCCAAAAGGCCTCGCCGCCGGGGATCAGCCGGCCGTGGTCGATGGGCGGCTCGATCCGCGGCGAGATCCCGCCCGGGTTGCAGTCAACGAGGATGTCCGGCCGCAGCGAGCGGGCATAGCGGGTCATGCGATAGTACGACTCGGCCAGCGACTCGCAGCAGAAGTCGCGCCAGGCGCACTGCAGCGTGCCTTGCGTGCCGGGCGGCGGCGGCATCAGGCGATCCAGGTCGGCCGCGCCCATGGCGGCCCGCTGTTGCGGCGTGAACGTGCTCTCCAGGTAGCGGCGGAAGCGATCGACCGAGCAGGCGTCCCAGCCGGGGCCAACGCCGTAGTTGTCGAAGTGCAGCAGATCCGCATGGATCTCCTCGACGGCGTAGCGAACGATCTTCTGGTGGTAGGCCTCGGCCTCCGGGTGGTTGCGGTTCCAGAAGTAGCGGTAAGCGGCGGTGCCCCAGGGGTAGATGATGGGCTTCCCCTTGGCATCCAGCACGGCCCACTGCTTGGCCTCGGGCTTCTCCTGGAAGAAGAGTTCCCAGAGCATGGTGCCGCTGGTGACGTAGACGCCCACGCGGAGACCCGCCGCGCGGCAGCCCGCGGCGAAGCGGGCGGCGTCGGCCATGCTCTGCCGCTCGGCCTGGATGCCCGCTCCCTTGTAGCAGTGCATCATCACGAAGTTGACGCCCAGGGCCTTCAGGCGGGCGATCATTTCCGGGCTGTGCTCGCGGTGGTAAGCGGCCAGTTGTTCGGGCGTGGGGGTGTAGCCCGGTCCCCCGTCGCGGCGGACGCGGAACAGCAGCGGCTCCCAATCGCCGGCCATCACGATGCCCTCGCGCCGCAGCCACTCCGGGCGGTGCTCCGGCGGCAGCGTGAGCGTCTCGGCCCGCACGGCCCCGGCGGTCAGAGCCAGCAGAAGCGCCGTGCAGGCCGCTCGCGCAGTGATGCCCATCGTGTCTCTGCCGGGTGGGAGTGCCATGGCAAGATTGTAGTTCTGGCCCCGGGGCGTGTCGAGCGCCTTCGTAGAACGGACTTCATTGACCTTGCGGGATTCTGGGAAAAAGGGGACAGGCACCATTTGTGCGAAGCACCCTCCGGGCCGTTCCGGCAAATGGTGCCTGTCCCCTTTTTCCCTCCCAAGATCGTGCAAGGTCATTTAGCCCGAGACTTCATCATGGGGCCGGGTAGGCCTGCTTCAGCGATCGCACGATCCGCTCGCGGAGCTCATCGCCCTTGCCCCCCTGCCCCCAGCCCAGCTCCGGGAAGAACGCCACGCGCACGGGCGCCAACGTGCCGTCGGCACGCGGCGCGGTGATGTAGCCGGTGTCGTTGGCGCCGGTCACCGGCGGGTCGTCGGGCACGTACTGCTGGTTCAACTCCGACGTGTGGAAGTCGTAAAGGCACTTCCAGTTGTCGAAGTAGTTGCACACGCGGGCCCGGTCGGGCAGAAGCCGCAGCAGTGCGAACGGCAACCCCGCGCCGTCGCGGCGGTAGAAGATCGCGTAGCGAACCTTTTCAATCGGCACCTGGGCGCAAGCCTTCTTCTCCTCGGGCCGCGCGGGATCGTATTCGGGCTGCCCCTCGACCAACTCGTGGGTCGGCAGGAAGTGGTTGTCGGTCCATAGCGCGTCGATGATGTACACAACCGAGCTGATCCGCCCCTGGAGCACCCGCCCCGACACCACGAAGCTCGGCCGTTGGGGGTCGATCTCGTACCGGAACTCGACCGACGCGTCGGCATGAACCAGGCGGCGGGCCTCGCCGGCCGTGAAGTCGGGATACTTGCGGATCATCTGGGGCGTGCCGATCCGGTCGTCGAACTGGCGATACTGCACCAGGGGCGAGGGATAGGTGACCTTCATCGTGCGGCCGATGCGCTGCAGGGAGAGGTTGATCCCGATGCAGTTCATTTCCCGCTGATCGTCCGAGTCGAAGGAGCCCACGTCGACGCCGAAATTGTGCACCCGCTCCCAGCGGTCGGTGCCGGGGCGGCGCACCCAGATGTAATTGTAGTCCGTACCCGACGTCCGCGGATCGAAGCCCAGACGCAGGGCCTGGTTCGCCAGTTGCACGCGCTTTTCGGGGGTCGTGCGGGTGGAGTAAGCCTTCTGACGGCGAGCGGCCTCGGCCATCTGCTTCTGGCGCTCGGTCACGCCGGCCGGTGGTTCGCTGCACAGGTCGGCAAACGCGTCGCGTACGCGCAGGGCCTGTTCCCGACTGACGACGGTAAGATAGCGGTGCGGACCGCCTTCCTCGGCCTGGAAGCGGGTGACCCCGTCGTCCCCGACCACCACCCGGCCCGGCTCCGACAGGCCAAAAGAGCTCTTGGCCAGCCGCACCGCATAGAGCACGCTGGTGAGGTCCCAAGTGGGCCGGTCGTAGGGCATCTTCATGTACAGCTTGTAGGCCTCGGCCAGGGGATGATGCGGCACGTAGTTGTAGTCCTGCTCGATGCTGCGGTGCGGATAAAGAATGGCATTGCCGACCTCAAAGCCGCTTAGGACGATCGGCGTGGGCCATTCCTGAAACAGCTTCTTGGCCGACGCGACGTCGGTCGCCACGTTGAACTCCTTGAAATGGTCGCCGGGCGCCGGGCCAAAGTTGCCGGCCATCGCGCTTAAGAGCCGCACCTTGCGGCGGACCAGCGTCTTGCCGTCCAGCGGGGAGATATCGTCGGGTTTCGAGTCCAGCAGCCGGGCCAGGTTGGTGGAGAAGCCGACCTGCACGATCGCCACCGAGCCGTCGGCCTGGGCGGCCAGCACCCGCCGCAACAGCCTCGTGGCCTCGGGGGCCGCGCTGCCGTCGCGCAGCTTGTGCGGATAGCGGGGCTGCGCGTTGTCTGCGGCGCAGGCTAATTGCCGGAGGTAGTTGCCTTCGCCTTGCGTCGCGCCGCCCCGCACCACGCCGATCGGGATCTGGCCGTAGCCGTAGAAGGTGTTCACCAGATCGACAAACGGCGCGGCGTAGCGCTGGTCTTTGGTGATGGTGACCGCGATCAGGCGGCATTCGCCGCGGCGTTGGAATGTGTGGATGAGCCCTAAAGCCAGCGCGTCGTCGACGTCGTTGCCCATGTCGGTGTCGAAAATCAAGGGCAGCGTCCCAGCCGCCGCCGAGGACCGCGGGCCAAAGGCCAAAATCGCAAGGACGACCGGCACGCACATCAGACGGAAGGTTCGGATCACGATCTGTCTCCCAAGTGGATCGAGTGGCAGGGTTGGACCATCAGACACCCTATCAATAATCCACGACCGTACAAACCGAACGCAGCAACACCTTGTTCATACGTATCACTCCCCGCGGGATAGGGCAGGAATTGGAGCGACCACCTCTTGCACGCCCCCACCAGTGAAACGCCTGGCGGCAGGAGTGTCAAGACTTTGCGAAACCCCGGCAGAGACGACCAGCGGCGGCAATGGACTACACAAGAGGGGGGCATCTCACAGCCACACGACGCGGCGATTTCCAACCGCTTGAGAGTGCTCCAGCGATGTGGTACGATTACGCCAAGTGGTTCTCAGACAGGCCGTTGCCTCACGCTAACAGGGAGCTGCCATAAGACTCTGCACGGCTTGTGGAAGGACAAGTGACAGCCCCGTTCGTGACTGGAACGACGTTGTAGACTATGAGTCATAACCCAGCAGTGGAGGAATAATTCCCGTGGACGACATGACCTTGGAACAAGCCCATGCCGCCGTTGCCGCAGCCCTGGGCCAGGCTCGGGAACTGGGCACCAAAATGAATATTGCCGTGGTTGACGCGGGCGCCAATCTGAAGGCCTTCGCCCGCATGGACGGGGCATGGCTCGGCTCGATCGACATTGCCATCCGCAAGGCCCGCACTGCCCGCTTCTTCGACATGAACACCGGCGAAGTCGGCAAGCTCTCCCAGCCCGGCGGATCGCTATTTGGCATTGAACATTCCAACGGCGGGCTGATTACTTTTCCGGGCGGAGTCCCCGTGCGTAACCAGGGCGGCACGGTCATCGGGGCCATTGGCGTTTCCGGAAGCACGGTGGAGAACGACCACGCCGTGGCCGCGGCCGGCGCCGCGGCAGCGAAATAGGCCGGAGTGTGACGCGGCGCCCCACGGGCGGCGGTTTGCCGCGCCGCCAAGGAAACCCTGTCGCCTGGCCCCCTATCACAAAGTCCACCCGCTTCGATACGGCGGATCGACGTACCCGTTCGCCTGCTCGTTGTTTGTGACCAGCATCTTTCGGGCGTCCCATTCGAGCGGGCGCCCCGTCCGCAGAGCAAGGCTCCCGAGCAGGGCCATCTCGGTCAGCTCACAGGCGAACTCGATGGGGCAGATGGTCGGCACACCGTGCTTACATGCCCGGGTCCATTCACCGTAGTGATCCTCGACCCGACGTAGGGTCTGGGGCGGGTCCTGCACGTCGCGGAACTTCTCCTCCGGCAGGAGCGCGCCGCCGCGCGGACCGCGCGGAGCACCGCCCCGGCGGAAGGGGTTGCCACCGCCGTAGTTGGCCATCAGCTTACCCTTCTCTCCCACGAAGAGAAGTCCGCTGTGCGGCATTCCCAGACCGTGTTCGAGTTCAGTTGGCCGGTGCGGCTTCATGCCCCCGTCGTACCAATGCACGCTCAACGGGGGCAGATTCCCCCGGGCGGGAAACTCCCACGTGACCATGTTCGCGTGGCCCTGGCACTCCGGCGTTGAAACGGGCCTGAAGAACCCCTCGTGCCGGGTCGAGCCATAGCCGTAAACCAGGCTCGGGGCGCCCAACTGGAGTTCCCGGAAGAAGATGTGCAGCGTGTGGCAGCCCATGTCGCCCACCGTGCCCGTGCCGAAATCCCACCACGGCCGCCAGTTTGCCGGATGGTAGGCCGAATGATAGGGCCGGTAGGGGGCCGGACCGATCCAGAGATCCCAGTCCATCCCCGGCGGCGGCGACTGGGAATCTGTGGGCCGGACCAGCCCACAGGGATAGGCGGGATGGTCGCACCAGATGTGCAGTTCCCGCACCGGGCCGATGATGCCGCTGGCCAGCAACTCCGTCGTGCTCCACGCGGCCTCGGTGCCGGAGGACTGAACGCTGGCCTTCGTGACCACGCCGGTGGCGGCCAGGACGGCCTGCCGGATCTTCCGGGCCTCGCCGATGGAGTGCGTAATCGGCTTCGCGCAGTAGATGTGCTTCTTGAGCCGCAAGGCGGCCATCAGCAGGATGGCATGGGTGTGGTCGGGCGTGGCGATCACCAGGGCGTCGAAGCGGTTCGCCTCCTTGTCCAGCATCTTGCGGAAGTCATGGTATCGGGTGGCGCCGGGGTAGGTTTCCAAGACCGGCGCCGCCAGGCGATGGTCGAGGTCGCACAGGGCAACCACCCGCTCGCCCTTGCAGCCCGCCAGGTAGCTCCGTCCCATCCCGCCTACTCCGATGGCGGCGATTCGCAAGGTATCGCTCGGCGCTTGATGCCCCTCGCCGCCCAGAATGGAACGCGCGATGACCATCGGCGCGGCAATGCCCAAGGCTGCCGTGCGTGCGGCAAAGCTCCTGCGGGACATCGCGGGGCTCTCGGAGTGACCGCTCTCGGGGTGTTCTCTCGACGCCATGGCAAGTCTCCCCCTTTAGGATGGCTGGAACACTCATCTACACCCACCGCTCAACGAACCATTTCGTTGTTGCGGGCCGGCCCGAGCCGCTTGGTTGCCCGGTTTGCAACCCGCAACAGCCCTCCCGGCGGCCCCATTTTACCCGCTTACCGACCGCCTGGGGAGCACGCTGTTATGCGATCCGTATCAGCCATCGGCAGCAGGGCAAGGCCTTGGGTTGGTTGCTTCTTCGCAGCGTGTAAACGTACCTACCAGGCCCTATAGCCCCGCTGCCGTGTAGGGAGTATACTGCGGGCATGAATACCTGGGCACTGGCCCGTACATCGTAAGTCACAATACATCAAAGCGTTATGTCGCTTGCTCAACTCCACGAACAGATGAAATGGCCGACCAGGAGGACCATTTTGTCGCCACGGGGGAGTGGCCCGCGTGTGCTCGCTGAATTGGCCCGAAAAAAGATCGAAGGAACCGTTCGCAAGTCCCTCGAGGGGACCAGCGATGCCCAGGTCGGAATTCTGACGAACAACCCGGACTCGGAGCGTACAGAGGCGCCGCTCGCGCTGGTGTGCGAATTTGCGCGCGCTGTTCCGGACGCAACCTTGGCACTGTGCCACAAGTTGGCGTGGAACTTCGTTCGTTCGCCGCTGCTTGTCACCGTTGAGCCGCATCGGGTTCGAACCTGGACATGTTGTGAACCGCCCGCCACCGAACCGGAACTGCTAAGCCGTGGGGCCGAGATCGAAGAGGCGGGGCTTGATCTCACGACCAGGCTCAGTCCATCCGAGCAAGCGGCACATGCCTTGCATTGGGTGCGGCTGGCGTCGGGCGATTTCTACCGGCAGTTCCCCAACCGCTTTCCCCGCGATGGACGAGCCGACCGCATCTTGCTTGAGGAACTGACGCTTGTTCGCAAGGAACTGGAGAGCCAGAAACTCGATGATGACAGGATTCACGACCTTTTGGCGCGGGTCGTGTTCAGCCAGTTCCTTTTCGATCGCAAGGATTCGGAGGGTCGACCGGCGATCAATCCCGGCCTCTTGTCGCGGCTGCGTGAAGAGCGGCACTTGCGGCAGGAACACTCTGAGCTCGGCACCATCCTCGCCGACCGCGATGAAGCATACAAGTTCTTCCATTGGCTGAATGACAAATTCAACGGCGATCTTTTTCCCGGCAAGGGCCGCACGACTGCTGAACGAGAGGCGGAGTGGGAAGAGGAGAAGAGGCATGTCGAGCGGCGCCACCTGCAGACGCTGGCTGATTTTGTCAGCGGAAGGCTGCGCGGTCGGCAAAGGGTCTTATGGCGATTGTACTCCTTCGACGTGATCCCTTTAGAGTTCATTAGCAGCGTTTACGAGGAGTTCGTCACCACCAAGGGGGCGCACTACACGCCGGGATACCTGGTCGATTTCATGCTCGACGAAGTATTGCCATGGGGCGGCAAGCAGTGGGATCTCAAGATTCTTGATCCGGCTTGCGGGTCGGGGATCTTCCTGGTCAAGGCATACCAGCGATTGATCCAACGCTGGAAGAATTCCAACCCCGGCCAGAAGCCGTCGACCGAATTCCTGAGGAAGCTCCTGGAGCGAAATCTGTTCGGCGTCGACCTCGACCCGCACGCGGCGCGCGTCGCATCGTTTAGCCTCTACCTGACCATGTGCGACGAGTTGGACCCGAAGAGTTACCTCAAGTCGACGAAATTTCCACCACTCCGCGACCGAACGCTGGTCCACGCGGACTTCTTCCTGGAAGACAGAGACGGGTTCAGCACGGAACGGGACGGAGCGACCTATGACCTCGTCATCGGAAATGCCCCTTGGGGCAAAGGCACCGAAACCCCACCCGCAAGAACGTGGGCGAAGAATCGGTCCCACAGATGGGGTATACCGAACACGGCAGTAGGAACCCTTTTTCTGGCTAAGGCCGCCACATTAGCAAAACCCGATGGACGGGTTTCCATGATCCAGCCTGCGAGTTCCCTCTTGTTCAATCGAAGTGGGCCGGCGAACCGCTTTCGTAAGGGACTCTTTTCACAGTTCAAGGTCGAGGAGGTCGTTAATCTCTCGACGCTACGATTTGAGCTATTCGAGAAGGCCGCGTCGCCGCCGTGCATAGTGACCCTTCGACCAACGGAACCGGACAACGAACCACTCGTCTACATTTCGCCGAAACAGGTAAGGCGGGCCGGGGGTGCGGCGGCGACGGATAGTCAATACACGATTGTCATTGAGCCGCATGATATATCTCGAATATGGCCGGAAGAGGCGGCGTCGGATCCACATGTGTGGACGGCACTGGCCTGGGGCGGTCGGCGGGACTTGACGTTTATCCGCAAGGTGCGACAATCCCGAAGTCTGAAGGCATTAGACGACGACCAAAGAATCGTCCGTCGTAAAGGTATTGTTCGGGGCAACAAGCTCAAGAAGCAACCAGAGCTGCTTGACCGGCGCATTCTTAGCACCCCAGACTTTCCTGCGGATACATTCCTGCGGCTTAGAGCGTTGAACCTAACCGTCAATCACGACGACGGTACGGAATCTGCCTCGTCGACTACAATGGAGCCCTTTGACCTACCGCAGCTCATTTTGAAGAAAGCGTGGCAAGTCGCTTCTGGCCGGGTTAAAGCGCTCATTACCGATTCCGACCCCCAAACTGGAGGTGTCATTTGTACACAAAGCTACGTGTCCGTCCATTCTCGGAACGAATACGAACCGTGGCTAGAAGCGGCCTGCCTCAGTTACAACAGCATTTTCGCAACGTACTTTCTGTTGCTGACAAGTGGCAGGCTGGCTTCTTACCGCCCAGAGGCCCTTGTCGATGAGATACTGGCCGTTCCAATGCCTGAACCACGGGTGGGCCTCCTCGAGGACCTTGGGGGTCTTGGCCAAGTCGATGAACGTGTTCGTAAGGAGTTCGCCTTCAAGGACTCTGAATGGGCACTTGTCAGGGACTTGTACGAGTACACGATCCCCGATTTTAAGGGCGACGAGACATCTCCGGGACGCCGAATAACCGTACGCTCGGGCTCATCGAAGGATCTGCCTGAGGTTGAACCGCACTTGTCAGCGTATTGCCAGCACTTCTCTCGCGTGCTCAGGGCCGGGTTCGGGCAGGACAAGGCTATTTGCGCAAGGATTTACCAGGACACCGCGGAGCCGCCGCTTCCTGTGCGGTTAGTCGCGATTCACTTGGATTGGCCGCGCCACGAAGAACCCGTTGTCGAGCCGATCGACTCGGCGGCACTCTGTGATCTGTTGATGGAACTCGACACAAAATGGCTGCAGGCTGGCGACCAGAATCGCGGTGGCATCTTCTATCAGCGCGTCGCCATGGTGTACTCAGAATATCGGCACGAGCGGCGGTCGATCCCGACTGTCTACATAATCAAGCCGGACCGCGTTCGTTACTGGACGCGATCGACAGCCCTGCGCGATGCGGATGAAGTTGCGGCCGACGTGCAACTCTGGCGGCGGGGGGCGCGGCCCGCCGGCAAGGGACGGAAATGACGCGGGAGACCTATCTTGAACGGCGCTGGCCTGATTCGCCGCCATTTCAGGAGGTGGCCACGCGCTGGTGCCAGGACCAGTCGCGTCTACTTCTCGATCTTGTCTGGCGAGGTTATGATCGACTCTTGTCCCAGGACTTGAACTACACTCCGCTTTCCACCACCGACGAGGTGAAGGAGGAATCGCTCAATTACCTTCTGGCGGTTTGGATCGACCAGTGCAAGAGCGGCGACGAGCCGTTCTCCGTCCAACACGAGTCGCCCGAGCAGACGAAACGGAAGCGTGGAAGGGGTCGATCTCCGCAGCCGGATATAGGCTTCGCGCTGTACGGCTATCCCAGAACGGTCTGGCCGCTGGAATGTAAAGTCTTGGCTCACGATGAGGACGTGGGCCCTTACGTAGATGAAATCAACAACAACTTTCTCACGTGCCGCTATGCTACGTTTTCAAGCGAAGGCGCAATGCTCGGATATCTCTTGCGTGGAGAACCTGAGCGGACCTTCGCGGCAATCGCGGTGCGGCTACAGCAAACGCCAAGCCAACATCCGCACTTCCTTGATCGGCCTCAAAGGATCAGCAGCCATCGACGCGCCGAGGTTCCGCATCCGAACTCCCCGACGGAATTCACGTGCCATCATCTTCTTCTGCGCATCCCCACGACCGATGTGTTGGGCACGGGGTAGGGCGTGAATACGACATTTGAGGGAGGGTGACAGCGTGCCGCCATGCGTCAGGAGGCAGAAACGGTGGGGCGGCGGATTGCTCAGTCGGTGACCATCTTCCGCCCGTGGATGATCGCGTCGAACAGCAAAATGGCGATGAAGCTGACGACGGGTACGATCGCCACGAGTTGAAAGATGAGGTTATAGGTGCCGGTGAGATCGACGTAACGCCCGATCCAGGGCTGAATCACGGCGGCGGCCAGGTTGGCCAGCATGCCCAGGATTCCGGCCACGAGGCCCACGTTGGCAAACGAGAAATCCTGCTGGCAGGCCGAGTAGTTGGCCACGATCGAGGTGATTCCCGAACCGCCCAGCGCCAGCAGCGTCACCACCAGGTACGGATTGTCGATCCGCGGCACGGTGGCCACCGGCAGCACCACGACGGCCGCCAGGGCCAGCGTGGTTCCGCGGGCCTTGCGCAGCGACCAGCCGCGGGTGGTGAGGAGCTTGATCAGGCCGCCGCTGGCGAGGTTCCCCGCGTCGGCGGCCAGGAAAACAGGCACGGTGAAGAAGCCGGCCGCGACGTCGCCCACGTGGTGCGCGCGAATCATGTACTTGGGAATCCAATCGTTCAGAAAATACCAGCAGGGGTTGACCGTCAGCGCCACCAGGACCAGCATCCAGAAGGCGGGATGCAGGAGCACCTGCCGCGACCAGGTGCCGAGCGATGCCAGCCGCCCGCGCCGCGGACGAGGCCCCGCCGCGGCGTGTGCCACGCGGCCCACGACCCGATGGGCAGCGGTTCCTTTCCGCGTGGCAAACAGCCATAGGCCGATCCAGAACGCGCCCAGCGCGCCGATGACGAAGAATGCCCAGCGCCAGCCGATCGCCCGGGCCAGCGGCGTGATCACCAAGGGCGCCAGCAGCGAGCCCGCGGCGGCGCCGCTGTTGAAGATGCCGCTGGCCAGCCCGCGGTCTTCCGGGGGGAGCATGGTGGCCACGATCCGCGTGGCGCACGGCCAGTTGAAGGCTTCGCCGGCGCCGAGCAAGCGCCGCGTGAAGAGCATCTGCTTGGCGCCGGTGACCAGTGCCGCGGCGGCTCCGGCCAGCGACCACACGCCCACGGCCAGGGCGTAGGTCATGCGCACGGGCACGTGGTCGGCCAGCAGTCCGGCGGGAACCTGGACCAGGGCATAGGCCATGCGGAAGCCCCCCAGCAAGTCGCCGAACTGCTCCTCGCTGAGCCCCCATTCGCGGGTGATCATCCCGCCGCACAGCGACATCGTCTGCCGGTCGAGGTAGGTCAGCACGGTGGCCAGGAAAAGCACGACGGCCAGCCACCATTTCCAAGCACCGCGGGGCTGCGCGCAGGGTGCCACTGCTGGCTTGCCCAGCAGTGCAGCGGGTGGCGGCAGGTCGGCACCGCTGGATAAGCCAGCAGCGGCGCCCGGCGTCTGGGAGTGGCCTTCACCCATTTCCCCTCACCCTAGCCCTCTCCCGGAGGGAGAGGGAACCGGGCACCTTCGGGCAGCAGCCGCAGCACGTAGCTGAACTTGGCAGGCTCCGACCAGACGATGCACGCATCGTCCGGGCGCGGGCCGCAGCTTGCCGAGCCGACGCCCAACGTGCGGGCCGCCAGCACCAGGGCGGTGACGGTCCGCGGCGGCAGGTCCACCGAATATTCCACGGTCTGCATCTGCTCGTCGGTGTAGGGCAGAGCGGCGGCCTGCAGCAGGCCTTTTTCCGGGCGCGCCAGCAGGCCCGGCAGCTTGGCCCCGCTGACGGCCGCCCAACGCACATCCTCGTGATTACCGCATTCCATGGGCTTGGCATAGGGCGTCATCTGTTCCGGCACCGTGCTGGCGAACAGCCCGACATCGGATCCGCGCTTGCGGTCGGAATAATTCTCCATGGGACCGCGGCCGAGGTAGGTGAAGCGGTCGAGCCGCCGATCGAGCAGCAGGCGCACGCCCCGCCGCGCCAGCGGAATGCGTTTCCCCCGCGGCATGACGGCGTTGTCGGCCGCGATTGTGCCGTCGCCATACACGGTGAAGGCGGCGTTATGGGACAAGGTGAAGCCCCGGCCGCCCTCCAGTTGCGTGGTCGCAGTGATCCGCACGGCCGACGGGCCGGTCTGCCGGGCGGAGACCTGTGTCGTTTTCCATTGCGGCTCGATCAGTCCGCAGCGTTGCCAGTCGTCGAAAGCCCACATGTCGTCGTTGCGATGGGCCGCGCGCCACAGATGCAGGCGCGGTCCGCCGCCGGCGGCCAGCAGGTTCACGCCGTCGCGCTCCAGCGCGCTGAAAGTGCCGGCGGCCTTGTCGAAGACGACCTTGAAACCGTCGCCCGTAACGGTCGCGGTCCGGCCGTCTTGCGCCAGGTTCAGCGGCGGCATAGCCTTCTCGGATGGCCGCGCGGCAGGCGCGAAGAGCGGCAATTGGAATTGCATGGCGGCCAGCTCGTACCCCGCCTTGGCCCACAGTTGGTCGTGGGCCAGCGTGAAGGCCACGCGCAGGAAATATTCCACGCCCGGCTGCGGCGTGATCGGTTTGAAGGGCAGGGTAACCAGCGTTTCAGCGCCCGGGGGCAGGTTCAGCGGTTCGAGCGGGCCCTGCTGCAAGACCGCGCCATTGGCGCTGATGCTCCATGTTCCCTGAAAGCCCGTCAGGCTGATGAACTGGTATTTATTGCGGAGTTTGATCTTGCCGGCGGCCAGGTCCTCGGCCGCGATGCCAATCCACTGATAGGCCCGCTTCATCTCGGGGTAATGCGGCTTGGGCGAGCGGTCGTGGAACACCACGCCCTTGTGAATGAAGTAGTGGTCGTTGGGATATTCGCCGAAGCCGCCGCCGTAGGCGAGAAAGACATGCTTTGGATCGCGCCGGTTCCACAGGCCCTGATCCTGCCATTCCCAGATCGCGCCGCCCACGATCTCGGGGCAGCGGTCCAGCATGTCGCTGTACTCGGCCAGCGAGCCCATGGAGTTGAACATGGCGTGGGCGAATTCGCAAATGTAGAAGGGCTTGGTGAGGCTCTGGTCCTGGGCGATGCGCGCGAACTCGGCCGGCGTGCCGTACATCTTCTGGTCGAAGTCGCTGGGATTGCCCGCGCCCAGGCCGAACCGCTCGTAATGCACGGGCCGGGTGGGGTCGAGGGCATGGACCGCGTTCAGGGCGTCAATGAAATTCTTACCGCGTCCCCCGCATTCGTTGCCCAGCGACCAGATGATGACCGAGGGGTGATTCTTGAAGTTCTGGACGTTGGCCACGCTGCGGTCGATGATCGCGTTGCGCATCCGCGGCTCGTTGTCGAAGCGGCCGTCGTAGCCGTGGCACTCGCAGTTGGCCTCGGCCACCAGCCAGATGCCCCACTCGTCGCACAGCTCGTACCAACGCGGGTCGTCGGAGTAATGGCAGGTGCGAACGTGGTTGCAGTTGCCCTGCTTGAGGATTTCCAGGTCGCGGATCATCTGCGCCTCGCTGACGGCGTGGCCCACCTCGGACCAATGCTCGTGCCGGTTCACGCCCTTGAGCTTCAGCGGCGTGCCGTTGACGAGCAGTTGCCGGCCCTTGATCTCGACCTTGCGGAAACCGATGCGGGCGGAGAGGAGTTCGACGGGCGCGGGGTTATGCTGGGTGTCGTGTCCCGCCAGCACCAGCGTGTAGAGGTTGGGAGTTTCGGCGGTCCACTTGGCCGGATTCGCCACCGGCATCCTCAACTTAACGGACTGTTCCTGGCCGGGGGCGAATTCGCCGACGCCGCCCACCGCCCTGGCGACCGGCTTGCCATCGCGGTCGAATAACTGGGCAAACGTAACATGCCTTGGGATCGCCTGATCGCCGTAGTTCTTCACCTTCACCGTCACCTGGATCGTGGCGTCTTGGTACTTGGCGTCGAAGTCGGTCGTGACGTAGAAGTCGCGGACGTGGACCGGCAGCGTGCTCCATAGCGTGACGTTGCGGAAGATGCCGCTGAGGCGCCACATGTCCTGATCCTCCAGGAAGCTGCCGGCGCTATAGCGATAGACTTCCACCGCCACGAGGTTGTTGCCCGGCCGAACGTACTTGGTGACGTCGAATTCGGCCGCGTTGCGGCTGTTGACGCTATAGCCCACCTTCCGGCCGTTGACCCACAGGAACAGCGCGGAGTCCACGCCGAAGAAGGTCAGGAAGACGCGCCGCCCTTTCCACTCCGCCGGCAGATCGAACTCGCGGCGATAGCTGCCCACCGGGTTGCGCTCGACGTAGGCGGTGAAATTCGCCGGCGGCTCGCTCATCACGTGCGGAAAATCCTTCTGGAAGATGTAGCCGTTATTGCGGTAACTTGGCGTGCCGTAGCCGAAGACCTCCCAGTTCGACGGCACGGGCAGCTCCTTCCAGCCGCTGGCGTCGAAATCCGGCTTATAGAAATCTACGGGCCGCTCCTCGGGGCGCTTCACCCAGTTGAACTTCCACGGCCCGTTCAGGCTGCGGCAGAACGACGAGGCGCGCCGGTTGGCGGCCAGGGCCTCCCGCATGTTGTAATAAGGCATCAGCGTGGCGTGCCACGGTTCCTTGTTGATGCCCAGGCATTCGGGCCTCTCAATTTCCGGCGGCAAGGGCGCATCGGCGGCATACGCCCGGCCCGGCAGACACACTAACCCCAGCAGCAACCCGTGAAAGAACAATCTCATCATGATCTCCTTAATCCCGGCTATTGGCCCTTGTCAGCCAAGCCGCACTGTACCTTCAGTTGTGTTTGCATATCGTACCATATTTTCGGCGGGAAATCAGCGGGCTGGCTGGAATCTCATGCAGCTCTCAGATAACATGGTGGGAGTTGTCGCGGGGGAGCGTATCCCAGTAACCGTTCGCGGGCCGCGCCATGGTAGCATCATGGGTTAAGGAGGTCGTGCCATGCGTTATGCGACGTTGGTCACAGTGGCGTGGATGATGGTCCTGGTCGCGACGGCAGAATCGTGCCCGGCGGCCGGGCCGGATCTGCCGGCACAGGACGCGGCCGGCGGGCCGGATCGCGCCGCCGTTCTGCGGGAGCTACAGGATTTAAGCCTGGCGGGCATGGACCGGCGATTAGGCCCGGACTATGCCGTCTGCCACCGCGGTGAGCCGGCAGAGAGGTTCCCCACGGTGTGGATGGCGCTGCGGAGGCAAGATCACGGCGGCAGGGAGTATCAGATCGGGGGCCCCTGGGTCAAGGAGGCGGGCGATTTCAGCAGTACGCAAGGACAGATCCTGTACCTGCCCGACGCCGGCTTCTTTCCCGTGGACCGCGTGACGATCATCGAGTGGTCCAACGGCTGTTTCAGCGAGGCGCCGCTGGCGCCGTGGCACGGCGGGTTCCGGCCGGAGCCTGCCGCGGCCCGCTGGAAGCGGGCCATGCCGGGCGGCGCGGTGGGCCTGCCCATCGCCATGGCCCGCGGCATGGGGTACTGGGCCAATAACGGGCTGGCGATCTTCTCCTCCGGATTGGTCGCGGCGGCCGGCACCGTCACGGCCCGCGGGCTGGAGCCCACGCTACGGCTCCCGCCCCACAAGATTCCCACGGCCGTCTCGCTTACCAACAAGAGCGAGTTCGCGCTGATTACCGTGTGCGACCTCCAGACGCACAAGGGCCAGGTGGCCGTGCTGTCGATGCGCGTGGACGGGCGGAAGACCCAATTCGTCCACGAGTGGCAGGACGACCACGCCTGGTCGCTGCCCAGCGTGGCGGTCTTCACGGAGATGAAACTGCTGGGCTACGTCGACCTGCCGGGGATCGAGTTTCCGACGGCCGTGTGCGCCGTGGGCAACGACTCGGGGGGCCGAATGAACGGCCGGGACGGCAACGCCGGTCTGCTGCGCGAGTACGATCTGGCCCGGCAGGCCGATCGCGACGTGTTCCTCAAGGGCTCGAACGCCCATTTTGCGAGCGATGCCGGATTTGCGGTCGTGCTGGGCAAGTACGAGAACAAGGCCGCTTTTCTGGACCTCAAGCCGCTTTTCCGGCGCGTCGAGCAGATGTACTTCAGCGACGAAGGCAGTTACCGCAAGACCCGCGACTCGGGGCCGGACGGCCGGCAATGGCCGTACACGTTCGACGCCGACCCGGCCTGGAAGCCGCCGGTGGTGAAACTCGTCGAGGTTGCCCGTCCGACGGCGGTTCTGGCCAGCCTGCGAGGCGGCGTGAAGGCCAAGGCCTTCATTGCCTCGCATGACGGCCGCGTGGGCGTGTTCAGCGTGGGCGGGCTCGGCGCCGAAGGGCCGGCCGCGGCGGAGGCCATCCGGCGGGTGGCCGAAGTCCGGGCGGGCCGGAACCCGACCTGCCTGGCCTATCACAAGGGCGGCCCGGATACGGTCATCGCCGTCTCGCGCGGGGACCGGGAAATTGCCTGGATCGACTGCGCGGGCCAGCAGCCGCGCGTCGTCCGCCGCCTGCGCGACGCGCGGCTGCTCGATCCCGTGTTCGCGGAAATGTCGGATACCCACGGCATCGAAACGTCGCTCCTGACGGTCGCCGATTTCAAAGGCCGGCAGATCGTCAACTACCGTTTCGGCCGGCTTGTGTTTGCGACCCAGGGCGGGGCGAAGTTTGGAATGGGGCCGGACGGAAAGGACGAGTTCGAATGCGGCGGCGTCCTGGAGTTCCCGGGCTCGCCCTTTTCGATCAGCGCCACGAACGTGAACTAATGCGAGATCCGTAGAGTTTCCGGCGAAGGTGAACTAAATGAGAGCTCTCAAGTACATCCTGCTGCTTGCACTGACGTTTAGCTCCCCGTTGGCTTGCGCCGCGAAGCAAGCGGTAATTGGCTTCCTGACGGTCGAAGCCGGCAGCCACTGGGCCGAGGAGCGCGATAGCTATCCTTACGCCGCGCGCGTGCTGGCCAAGAGCGATTTCGGTTTCGGCCTGGGCGAGTGGCACGCATTTTTCGGCGATCAGGCCGGTGAGTCGCGCACCTTGGACCTGCTGGGCAAGTTCAACGTGACGGTGATCGATACGCCGTTCGACTCGAGCATCATGGACCTGGGCCCGCAGCGGCAACATACCGCCGCGGCCGCCCGCGGGGCGCTCGAGAAGTACCTTGCGGAAGGCGGCGGCGTGCTCCTCATCCTGCAGGCCGTGCGCTACCCGGGTGATAAGGACCAGGACTACGCCAACCTGATCCTGCAAGGATTGGGCCTGGAAATGCTGCACGAAGGCGTGTTCGACCGGCAGCGGCGGTTTACCGCGCCCATCGCCTCGATTTTCCCGCCCGAAGGGTTCTTCTGGACGGAGAACGTCGTGCGGGGGCATCCGGTGACCGCGGGGGTGAGGCGTCTGTGCCTGCCGCAGTACCACAACGGCACGACGCCGGGCGTGGTGGCCTTGAAACTCTCGCCCCAATGGCAGGTGCTCGTCCGCGGGGAGGCCGGCGCGCAGAGCTACACGGTAACCCGCGAACACGTGGTGGACTACGATCAGGTGGGCACGTTCGCCAGCGCCCCGCCGATCGTGGCCGTGCGGAGCTTCGGCCGGGGACGGGTGATGGCCTTCAGCGTTCCGGCGCGGAGCGTGCATGCCAACTACGGCGTGCCCGGTTGGAACATGATCGTCGAGACGGCGGGCGACCGCACCGCCGGCCGGGCCAGCGACGGGGCCAAGATGGTGCTCAACGGCCTGCGCTGGCTGGCCGAAAGCTCGCGCGACAACCCCGCCCTGGGCACCTTCCGCAGCGGGAAGATCGCCCCGGTCGAGTTTCGCAAGAGCATCGATTGGGACAAGGAGCAGTTTCCCGCGCCCGCCAAGGGCGTGCGGGGCGTGCTGGGCGCCCGCACGGCGCTGGGCGACGGCACGGGCACGGTGGCCGAATATGCCGCAGCCGCCAAGAACGCCGGATTGTCGTTCCTCGTGTTCAACGAATCGCTGGAGAAGATGACGCCCGAGAAGCTCGAGCGGCTCAAGCTCCAGTGCCGGCAGGCCTCTGCGGCCGATTTCTACGCCTGTCCGGGACTGGAATTCAGCGACGATCTGGGGAATCGCTGGGCGATCTGGTCGGAGCGCGTCGTCTTTCCGCAAACCAGCTTCAAGCGGGCCTACGGGACGACCGACGCCAAGCGGCCGGAACTTGCGCAGTGGGACGGGCGAGTGCTGCACAATCCGGGGCAGTATTGGGAATACTGCGCTTACCCGCCCAACATGCTCCTCACTTATCGCAACCTGCGTGCCCGGCAGGCCCATCCGGCCAATATGTGGTGGTTCTACCGCGTGCCGCCCTTCGTCTACGATCGCACCCGGCTGGTCGAAGAGCAGTTTGCCGAGTGGCTCTACGCCTTGCGCGACGTGCGGCATCTGAACGCGGCTTCGTACAGCCGGGTGTACGCCCCTTCACAGGTGTCGGAAGCGGCCGCCGTTTGCGCCACCGGCGGACGGGACCTGGCCGCACTCCGCGATTGGCTCAACACGCGTTGCGGCAACTTCGGTCATCCGGCCGGCGCTTATGTGACGGCCGGCCCGACGATCGAGCAGTGGGCGGCGATCAACACCCAACACGATTTCCCGCTGGAAGTGCGGGGCGGGCAGCGCGCCCGCTGCCGGTTCCAGGTCAGTTCCGCGGACGGCATTCGCGAGGTGCAGGTGCATAATGCCGATTACGGCGTCGTCCGCCGGTTCCTGGCCAAGGGCATGACCACTTTCGCCCGGGAGTTCGAGCTCGTGCACGACCGCGACCACGCGCTCACCCTGGAAGTGACCGACATGAAGGGCCGCCAAGCGGTCTCGGACAAAGTGCTCCTCTTCTGCTACAAGACCAGCCTGCTGCGCTGCGGCGACAACTTGAACTTCCTTAACGGCGTGGGGCTTTGCTGGCATCCCGATCGCAACGAAATGATGCCCTTGGTGCAGGGCTATCAAGGAGCGCCGGTGGAGAGCATTCGGGGCTACGACACGGCGGCGGCCCTGACGAGCCAAAGCACGCTGAATACGTGGGCCGTCGACGCAATCACGACCGACGAGCTGAAGCAGTACCCGTTGGCCTGGACCCACGGCATCTTGCGAAAGATCCTCGACGTGGCCCTGCCCGGCAACGACGTCAAGATCTGCGACATGACGATGGGCCCGCTGGTCGAGCCGTACGACTCGCCGACGCGCGACACCCCGGCCCGCAACGGCGTCGCGGCGGTGGTCGAGGAGAACCGGCTTTTTTCGCGCGTCCACCGCAGCTATTATTTGCAGAACCGGAACAACATGTTCATCACCTGGGACTACCGCCGGGCCAGGGAGGGCGCGAAGGACTACCGCGGCGGCATGGTCTGGCACGAAGGCAAGATCATCTTCAAGCGCGCCGCGACGCTCGCCGGCACGGTGCCCGTCATGCTCTTCTATTTCACTCCCGCCGGCGCGGCGGAAGCCACAGCCGACACGCTGCTGGTGAAAGACGCCGGCGGCGGCCCGAGCGTCGTACCCATTCCCAAGGGAAAGAGCTTGGTGAAGGAGGGCGCCGTCGCGCCCGGCGGGTTCGTGACGGCCGGTCCGTGCGATGCCTACGGCGTGTTCTACGCCGCCTCCGACAGCCGCTTCCGCTACGCCCTGGTGGCCGACGCGGCGACGGGACGCGTGAACCAACTGCAAGTAGGGCTCGGCCGATCGGGCGAGCGGGTGCAAGCCGGCACCGAGCTCGCCTACCGCTTTGCCATGGCCACCTTGGGCGGACCACGCCTGGACCCGAAGTGCCAGGTGGCCCAACTGGAAGACCTGGGCGAGGGCTTCGGCCTGGGGGGCGGCGATCGCGGCGTGCGGGCGACGTTCGCCGCCGGATCGCTCCTGGGCCGCGAAATGTTCCTCACCGCCAAAGCCGAAGGCGGCGAAGCCAGTTTCCAGGTCCAACCGCGCCCGACCATCATCGATCTGCCCATCCGTTTGCAAGGCATCGAAGATAACGGCTGCGTGGCCGTCTACAGCACGGCCCGACCGCTGTTCCGCTTCGTCGGCGTGGCCGAGGGCAGCGCCTGGTTCCAGGAGAACGTAGACCGCGGCTCGACGATCTGGGCCGGCAACGTGCTGCTCAGCGACAACAAGGCGCTGAAACTAACGCTGACCTGCGACGGCATGGCCCCCGGCCGTCGAGCGTGCCTGGAAGTGCACAATCCCACGGATGAGGCGGTCCGCACGGTCCTCGTTTCGCCGCCGCATACGCCGCTTTTCGGCGGTCTGCGTTTGACGGCCGCCGTGCCCGCCGGGTCGAGCGTCGTGTTGCCGCTGTCGCCCCGCGGCCGTTGACTACCGACGCCACCTGCGCCATGCTCGCCGTCCATCCGTAACTGGGGCTTTCGCCGTTTTCGGCGTCTGTGTACACTAGAAACATGGTCGTACCCCAGCGGTCCGGTGGCGGGGCCTGTGGATGGCGGTCACAGTCGAGCAGTTCATCGAGCGGCTGACACAAAGCGGCCTCATGTCGGCGGCCGAAATCTCGGCCTTCCACGACAGCCTGCCGCCGGACCAGCGGCCCCGCGATGTCCAGGCGTTGGTTACAGTCTTGTACCGGGCCGGCAAGATCACCAAGTACCAGGCCAAAGCGGTTTACGAGGGCAAAGCTCAGTCGCTGGTCTTCGACGAATACGTCGTGCTGGACAAGATCGGCGAGGGCGGCATGGGCGTGGTGCTGAAGGCCCAGCACCGGCGGATGGATCGCGTGGTGGCGGTCAAGTTCCTGCCCGATACGGCCATGAAATCGCCCGGGGCCATCGAGCGGTTCTACCGCGAGGTGAAAGCTGCCGCCAAGCTGATGCACCCCAACATCGTCACCGCCTACGACGCCCGCCAACAGGGCAGCCTCCATTGCCTCATCATGGAGTACGTCGAGGGCCACGATCTGGCCACGGTGGTCAAGGAACACGGGCCGCTGCCGGTCTCCCAGGCGGTCGAATGCGTCCTCCAAGCAGCCCGCGGACTTCAATATGCCCATGAGCAGGGCATCGTCCACCGCGACATCAAGCCGGGCAACTTGCTCTTGAGCAAGAGCGGGGCGGTCAAGATCCTCGACATGGGGCTGGCTCGCATTACCGGGACCGAGGCGGCCATGGGCGGCCCGGAGCGGTTGACTGCCACGGGCCAGGTGATGGGCACCTGCGATTACATGGCCCCCGAGCAGGCCTTCGACAGTCGAACTGCCGATCATCGGGCTGACATCTATGCCTTGGGCTGCACGCTGTATCGGCTCCTGACCGGCGAGCCGCCCTATCGTGGCGAGTCGCTGATGCAGATCCTGTTGGCACACCGCGAGGCCCCAATCCCGTCCCTCTGCCAGGCCAGACCGGACGTACCCGCAGAGTTGGACTCGTTATTTCAGAAGATGGTGGCCAAGCAGCCCGAAGACCGCCAGCAGTCGATGGCCGAGGTGGTGGCCGAGCTGGAGGCAATTCTGGGTGTCTCGTCGGGTAGGTCGGCTCCCCGAACGCCGGAAGAGCCATCCAGTTCGGCCTTGGCCCAGAGCCTGGCGTTCTTGCAGGAAGACCGGCAAAATGTATCCGGCACACTCCGTGTGCCGCCGGCAAAAACCGGCACACGGAGTGTGCCGGCTACATTAGGGTCCGGGAGCGCCCTTTCCCAACGGGACACCGGGTCGAACGTCCTCAGCAAAGCTCTTGGCACGGTCGCCATAGTCCGCCGCAAGCCGCTGGTGCTACTGGGACTCGTGGGCGGTTTGGTTTTGCTGCTGGAAATTGTGCTGACGCTCACCCTGCGTCACGGGACGCTGGTGGTCGAGATCGACGAGAATCTTGGCAAGGACGTACAAGTGGCCGTCAGCCAGGGCGGGGAGAAAGTTCAAGTGGCGGATGCGATGTGTGGTTGGACGCTCAGTCTCGCCCCCGGTAATTACGAACTTGCAGTCCAGGGCGGCGACGACCAGTTCCTGCTTGACTCGCGCACGATCACGGTCACGCGGGGCGGCCAGGTGAAGGTCAAGGTCACGCTCAAGCCACCCCCGCTGGCCGTTGCGCCGTTCGACGCAAAGCAGGCACGAAAGCACCAGGAGGCTTGGGCCAGGTATCTCGGCGTTCCGAAGGAGACGACCAATGCCATTGGCATGAAGCTAGTGCTAATCCCGCCTGGGGAGTTCACGATGGGCGAGGGCGGTGAGGCCCACAGGGTGACCATCACGAAACCGTTTTACCTTGGCAAGTACGAGGTGACGCAGGAGGAGTGGGAGCAGGTCATGCTCGGCAGCCTAAGCTCATTCAAGGGGCCGACGAACCCGGTGGAGAATGTTACTTGGAACGATTGCCAGGACTTCTTGAAGAAGCTGGGCGAGAAGTGTGGTTTGCCGCAGGGGAGTTACCGATTGCCGACCGAGGCGCAGTGGGAGTATGCGTGTCGCGCAGGCAGCACGAGCTTGTGGTTCTTTGGGGACAGCGAGTTGGGGCTGAATGAGTACGGGTGGTACAAAGACAATTCGGAGCAGAAGACGCATCCGGTGGGCGGCAAGAAGCCGAACGCCTGGGGGCTTTTCGACATGCACGGGAACGTGTGGGAATGGTGTGCGGATTGGTTTGGCCAGGACTACTATAAGGCGTCACTTGGAAGCGACCCAATGGGACCACCCTCGGGCTCGCGCCGCGTGTATCGCGGCGGTAGCTGGAGCAACGGCGGCGGGGGTTGCCGGTCGGCGGACCGCTGCGGCGATGAGCCTGATCGACGTGGCACCTACCTGGGCTTGCGTGTCCTCCAAGTCCTGGCGGACAAGCCGGACGGACGGCAGAAAGTGCCGGATACCGAGTCCTCCCTACCGGCGGCGCAAACGCCTGCTGTTGCCCCCACCGCCCTCCCTGCCGTCAAGTCCCTGATCGGAACCGATGGCAAATGGCATCTTCCGCCCGGCGCTCCCCCGCCCGCCGTCGCCCCCTTCGACGCCGCCAAAGCCAAGGAGCATCAAGCGGGCTGGGCCAAGCACCTGGGCGTGCCGGTCGAGATCACCAACTCCATCGGCATGAAGCTGGTGCTCATCCCGCCGGGCGAGTTCCAGATGGGCTCGCCCAAGGAACTGATCGAAGAAGAACTGGAGGCACATGGCGACGACCCGTGGTACAAGGACCACCTGCCGAGTGAGGGGCCACAGCATCGGGTACGGATTACCAAGGCTTTCTACCTGGGGATATACGGGGTCACACAGGCGGAATACCAGCGGGTAATGGGCACTAACCCCAGTGATTTCTCGGCCACCGGCAATAGCAGAGGGCGGATGGCCGGCCAGGGGACGGACCGGTTTCCGGTGGAAAGCGTCTCGTGGAACGAGGCGGTGGAGTTCTGCCGGAAACTATCGGAGGTGCCGGAGGAGAAGGCGGCGGGGCGAACGTATCGGCTGCCATCCGAGGCGCAGTGGGAGTATGCCTGCCGCGCCGGGAGCACGGGTCAATACGGCTTCGAGAGCCCCCCGCGCCCCGACGCAGAAGACGGGACGTTTTCCGAATGCGGATGGTTCAAGGACAATTCCGATGGCGCGCCGCACGCGATAGGCGGCAAACGGCCCGGCGCGTGGGGATTGTATGATATGCACGGCAACGTGTGGGAGTGGTGCCAGGACTGGTATGACAAGGAGTATTACGCGAAGTCGCCTGTGGATGACCCGGGCGGTCCCGGAGTGGGCTCGGGCCGCGTGAGCCGCGGCGGTGGCTGGAATATCCCAGCGTGGCGCTGCCGGCCCGCCAGCCGTGGCAGCAACGAGCCCGGAGCCCATGACCACGCCCTGGGCTTCCGCGTCTCCCTGGTCCTGCCGGACAAGTGAAGCAAGCCAGCGGAGGTGGAAAAGACGCCGTGGCGTGCCGGGCGGGGCCGGCGTCGTGCTGCCGCCGTCCTGGATTATTCACCAATGGTTCGTAGTGACCGCATTCATGCGGTTCTTGACCTGTTCACACTCTCCAGACCCGATAAATCGGGTCACTACGAGCCTCGGTGAATAATTCCGGCTATCACCCCCGCAGGCGTTGATTGCCGAATCGCCTCTGCCGCTCGGCAAGCACGGCGCGCGGGAGTTTCCGCGAGCGGCGGCGTGAGTTCTATTTCTCGGCGCCGGCGGCCACCCCGACCAGGGCGTAGACCGCGTCGTGGGGATTTTGGAGCGCTTGGGCCCAGGCGAGGGCATCCGGCGGCGAGCGCTTGGCCCACGCGGCGGCGACAGCGCGCAGGGCGGCGGCCCGGTCGCGGTCCGTGTCGAGCTTGGCCGCCCAGGCCGCGGCTGGCTGCGGTTTCTTAGCAGCCCAGGCCGCGGCCACGACCGCTGCGGCGCCGCTGCGGTAGCCGTAGTAATCCACCAGATCCGCCCACCGCTGGACCAGATCGGCGGCGGCCGCCGGGTCACGCCGCGACAACTCCACGGCCACATCGTGGATTACGTGACTTTTCAGGACCAGGCTCTCGCTCGCGGATAGCAGTTTAAGCGCGCCGGGAACGTCGCTGCGGGCCAATTGCCGGGCGATGGCCGGGTAGGCGGCCCCCGTGCCGCGATTGGCCCGCGGGCGGTCGCGCCCGGCGCCGCTTTTTTCCGCCGCGGTGTAGTACTGCAATGCGGCCTGGGGGTCTGTTTCCGCCCAGCCCGCCGCTACGCCGTCGATGGCATTTGCGCGGCAGCCGCCGGGCTGGCCCGGCAAGGAATCGGCCCAGGCGGCGGCCGCGTGGAGGTCCTTAATCGCGTATGCCCGTCCGACTTCGGCCACGATCAGGCCCAGCCGCGGAAACTGCTCGTGCCACGGGCCGACGTTCAAGGCCGCGAAGATCGTGCACAGCTCGGCGGCGCCCTGGGGATCGGTCTCGGCCATCTGGCGGGCCACCAGGGCCAGGGCCATGATCTTCGTATAGCGGTCCTCGATGGTCTTGGCGTAAGCGGCGGCGGCGTGCGGATCGCGGCTGGCCCAGCCCTCGGCCAGATCGCGGGGAAAGGCCTTCCGGAAGTCGGCCTCCGGGCGCGAGCCCAACGCGGCCCGGGCGGCCGCCGGGTCCTTGCGGGCCCACTCGCGCAGCACGCCGCGCAGCGCGTCTACCCGAAAGGGCTCATAGGGGGTGATCTTCTCGGCCATCGCCAGCGCCGCGGCGGGATCGGTCTTGGCCAGCTCACGGGCAACCTCCATGGGCGCGGTGCGGGGCGTTCCGCCCCACTGTTCCTCCTCGAGGTGCTTCCAGATGAGCTCCGCGGCAAGTTTCGGATCGCTGGCGACCATGCCCAGCACGGCGTAGCGCAAGGCCGTGTTCCGCTGGTCCAGCGTGCCTTGGGTTCGCTCTTTGAACCGCAGGCCCCAGTCGCCGGCCGCCTTGGGGTCGGCCCGGCCCCAGGCAACCATCACCACCGACAACAAGTCGCGCTTCGCGGTCCAGGACTGGAGCTGATCGGCCAGATCGGCGGCCCGCGCGGGATCGGTGCGCGACCACTCTTCGGCGATTGTGTAGTTGGCCCAGGTCCTGGCAAAGCGCTCGGTGATCTCCGCCGCGCGCCGCTCGGCGGCGAGCAGGGCGGCTTGCCGAACGTCGTCGGTTGCCGCGGCCAGGCCCGGAGCGGTGGTGAAGAGCGATGCAGCAATCAACCACGCCGCCGCGTAGCCTGCCGCAAGTGGATAACGTGTGGGCAACCATTCACGGGCGGCGCCAAGGTAGCAGGCACACTCCGTGTGCCGTCCGCTGAAGCGGAAGAATGTATGGCGGACGACACACGGAGTGTGCCTGCTACTTTCCATGCCGCGATCAGTTGCCCGTCTGGCGATCATGGTTCGTGTCCTTCCTACTCTCCCAGCCTCACGCTGTCGCCTTCTTTGTAATGCTTGTTCCGCAGGATGTCGCGGCAGCGGCGGCGGATGTCGGCCGCCAGCTTCAGTGCCGCCGGGTCGTCGGAGCCCACTACGGCCGCCTCCTGGCGGATTCGCTTGACGATCAGGCGGCAGGCCTGCATGCCGCCGTCCACCTCTTCGCCCGCCCCGCGCATCTGCGGATCGAACTCGCGGATGCGGTTGCCCAGGTCCGGCGCGCCTTGGCGTACCAGGTCTTTGCACTGGTCCAGGGCCATGCGCCACTCCTGCGGATGGACACACGGCTTGTCGTGCTCGACCATCGTCTGCCACAGCTCGCGCATCTGGCGGGCGATAGGGATTATGCGGCCAGCCAGGTCGCGGGCCTGGGGATTGCGGGCCCCGGATTGCTCGGCCACGCGGACGATCTCGTCGGACCAGGACAGGTACTCCTGGATCCGCGCGTAGGCCGCGTCGAGGAAGTCTTTGATCTTCTCGATCGAGGTCAGGGCCTCGTCGGTGAGCATGAGCGGGTCGTCGCGGCGGGGGCTTTCCGAGCGCTCGCCCAGGTAGTAGAAGACCAGCCCCCCGCGCTCCGAGCAGGTGGCCGAAGCCGTGGGCTTGCCCGTGCCCGCCGCGCCCGTGCTGCGGGTCTTGTTCAGCCCTTCCAGGTCGAGAATGTACTCGCAGGGTCCCGTCCCCAGCGTGTCGCGCATCACGTCTACCAGCGTCAAGGCGTCCAGGGGCGTCTGCTTCAGGCGGTCGCGGGGGTAGTTGATGGCCAGCAGGAACTCGGGCAGGACGACTTTCTTGTGGGTCATCATGTGGGTCAGGCTCGATTCCAGGTGCAGCCGCCACTGGCCGCCCGAGAACCAACTGGGCACGTGGGGATGCACGTAGACGTCGCTATAGGGCGTGTCGCCCTCCCGGGGCAGGAGCGGCACCGGCAGCGTCTCGGAGGCGATGCCCGAGGCGGCCCCCACGGCCGGCCGCTTGACCAGCAGCGTCATCCACTTGGCGGGGAACGGCGGCTGCCAACCTTCGACCACCAGCGTGGCATCCTTCCGGGCCGTGCGGAGGTCCTTCTCGAACCAGGTCTCTTCCCGCGCCACGACGGCCGCGAAGACGCTCTTGCCGTTGAAGCTCACTTGCGTGGCGGCGAAGCGGCGATCGGCCCCCGCGCCTTCGCACAGCAGGAGCACCTCCTCGCCGCCGTCCTTGGGCCAGGTCAGCATGCTGAGCGCCGCATGGCCCTCGACCAGACTGACGATGAAGTTCTCGGCCGGGGCGAACACCTTGGCCGCCGCGGTCTCTTGCGCATCGAAAAGCACGTCGTTGCCGAAGAAATCGGGGATGAACGCGAACCGCGTCCGGCCGCGAAGCTGCACGGCGGCGGCGCCCTTGCCGGGCAGCAGCTCGACGAAGCACTTGCCGAGCCCCAGCTTCAGCCGGGCCTGGACTTCGCCGGCGGCGAAGCCCACGACGGCCTCGCCCTCGTCGTAATCGACGACTTGGATGTCATGCAGTCCGCCGGCCGGCTCGTCACGGCGGCCCAAAAGCGTGAGCGCCTGCCGCACGCCGGCGGCCTTGCCCGCGCCCTTGGCGAGCAGCACAATCTGCGTTCCACCCGCGGGAAGCAGCACGACGAGGGCCTGGTTCTCGAGGGCCAGGCCGCCGGCCAAGGGGCCCTTGGCGGCTCCCGGCGGCAGCGGCCTCCAGCCTTGTCGCAAAGCGAGGTCCGAGGCCTGCAATCCCCCGCCGCGCGGCAGCTCCCACGCGCCGACCGCCGGGCCGGCCGAAGGGCTATCGGCCCGCGCCATGCTGCCCAGGAGCATGATCCACACCGCCGGCCATGCGGGCCTGATTCCGATTCCGCGGCTCATTCGGAAATCCTCCATCCCGGTATTGAATTGCCCCTTTACTGCACGGTGAGCGACACGCCGCTGAGGCTGGGGATCTCCAGCTCGAGGTCCAAGGTGTTGCCGGCGATGGTGCGGGCCGGCGCCTCGTGGGTCTGGCGGCAATCCGCCCGGGCGACGGTCAGTTGCCGCCCCTTGACCTGCGCCGGGATCGGCGTCTGGATGCGGACCTTCAACCTGTTGTACGTCTTGCCCAGCTTCAGGTCCTGGTAGGGATACCCGTGGTAGATCACGACGTTGAATCGCTTGCCGTCGCAGGTGGCCACCGCGTAGGCGTGGGTGCTCTCGGCGCCGGCCAGCTCGGGGATATCAAGCTGGACGGGCAGTTGCGGCCCGCGGCAGTTCCGCATCAGCCAGAAGGCGTTGTAGCGGTAGGTGATGGGCTTGTTCTTGCCCGGGTTGGGCCACTCCGGCGGCAGCTCGCCGTAGCGCTGGTCGAACTCGCCGTGGAGGCCGAAGACGTATCCGCCCTCGGCGTACTCCCGCCAGCGATAGTGCAGCGTGCCCAGGCAGGAGTCGGCGTGCTCGATGAGCGGTTTCCAGCGCATCATGATGTAGTCGAAGGCCGGCGGGCCGTAGATCCAGAAGTCCCATTCCGTAATGATGAACTTCAGCTTGGCCAGGCCCTTCGATTTGGCGTGGGCGGCGTACTGGTCCTGGAGATAGAAGACCGCCTCGCCGGTGTGCCCGTAGGGATGCCGGCTGATCCAGTCCAGGTTCCGGCCGCAGCGGTCGATGACCCGCTGGAGATAGCTCCACTCGAAGAACCCGCCGCAGCCGAACTTGACTGTCGGGAATCGCTGCCGCAGGGCGGCGCTCGAGTAGTTGAAGAAATCCGTGTAGCGCGGAAGCGCCTCGGCGGCCGGATACAGGTTCGGCTCGTTCATGATCTCGAAGTAATCGACGCGCGGACCGTATTGCTGCGCGCCGGGCCGGCCGCCGGCGTGCTCCAGGAAGGCGGCGAAGTACTTCGTATAGCGCTTCGGCTCGGGCCAATGGGGGCCGAACCACGGGCACCAGGCCAGCGTAATGGGCCGTGCGGCGATGCGCCGGCAATCGTCCAGCACCGCGTCGCAGCGCTTGAAATCGTACTTCGCCGCGTCGAAGCGGGTCAGGTCCGCACCGTCGTCGACGAAGTCGAACTGGCCGCCCTTGCCCTTGGCCACGTAGTCGCCGGGCGAGGCGATGCCGGTGCGGGCGAACGTGCCCTCGAGGTTCAACGCCTGGTACAGGGCCAGGTCTGCGCCCTGCATGGCGTCGCCGCTGCCGCTTGATTCCTGGCCGTGGATGCCGAAGTGCGCGGCGATGACGGGCGGTCCCGGCTGCGCCGGATCGACCTGCAGCGATCCGCCGGCGGTTGCATCCCGCAGCCCCGGCCGGGCATAGGTTGACTTCTCGCCCAGCCAGGCCAGCAGTTGCGAGTAGAACTTTCCGAAGGCCGGCCACTTGGCAAAATCCTCGGAGAGCTCGTCGTTGGCCAGAACGCCGCCGAGCCATATCGCGCGGCCCCGGCCTTTCTCCCAGGCGACCCAAATCTCCTTGCCGCCGGGCGAGCGGGCCAGCACGGCCGCGCCGGGCTTGAGCTTGCCGTAGCGGGCCGCCTGAAGCGGCGGGGCGCTGCCCCAATCGAGCCCCCGCATCACGGGATGCTGCGGCGCAGCGGGCCGCACCGCCAGCGGTTTCTCGCTGCAAACCGGCTGCGAGCCTTCGTCGTACGGGCGGAACGGCACCACCTCGATCGGCAGCACTTCGTCGAAGCTCAGCTCCCGCGTGTTGAAGCTGAATGCCTTGTGGTTGTCGCAGTACAGAAAGCCGCCGCCGCCTTCGACGAACGTCGTCAGACCGCGGACCAATCGCGGCATGACGCTCTGCCCCATCGTGTCGCCGACGACGATCACGTCGAAAGGCTTGAGCGCTTCCGCGTCGCCGTACTGGAGCAATTCGTAGCTCGTCCAGAGGGTGAAGGCGAATCGGCCCGGGGCCGCCTTGTCGACCTCCCGGCGGATGAAATGACCGCGCAGGGGCGTGGTGCCCTGGTAATTGGGCAACTGCGCCTTCCAGTCGCCGCCGACGAACAACACCCGCAGCGGCTGCTGCGCCGCCTGTATCTCCGCCGTCGCGGCCAGCCCAACCGCGAGAACCAGGCCCACGATCTTGGTGCACTTCACGATATCTCTCCTTTTGACCGGCATTTCTGACTTTCTGCGCGCCCGATGCCAATCCGTACGCACCACACACCAGCACGGCCGGCGAAAGCAACCGACCCCACCGAGTTCACCTCGGTGGTGAGCCAGGCTGGACGGCTAACCGGCCCGCTCGCGCCCCGCAACGACCCCACCGAGTTAATCTCGGTGGTGAAGAAGGCCGGACAGCTAGCCCTCCATATTAGCCCAGCGCCCGCCGATGTCCAGGGTCCGAGCGGGTTTCCTTCGCCTGGCTGCACCGGCCCAGCGATTCAAGTTCGGCGCGGGGCTCCCGACAAGTTCGGCGCGGGTCTCCTGACCCCGCCGTCGCCCGACCGAAGGTCTCCGGGGCTCGGGAGACCGTCAAATCGGCGGCGTGGCTCGGTCGCAGACCGGCCACAACGCGGGAAAAATTCACGCTCCGCGTGAGGAGTACGACCGATCCGTACTCCTCTCGCTCCGCGAGAGGGCCCGACAGAGCCGCACGCGTTCTTCCGGCCTCACGCGGAGCGTGAGGAATACGTAAGAATGACAGAGATACCGGTTTACCCCGTTGCAACGGTAGGATAGACTACAGGGACAGGGCGCACAGGCAAGCGTCCGGATCCCGCCGCGCCGAAACTTCCCTCCAGGGGCCCGCCATGAAAACAAACCACGCTGCCGCCACGTTGGCCGGGATGTTGTTCTTCCTTTACGTCTTCCCGGTGCAAGCCGTAGCGCCGGTGATCTCCGCCGTGCAGATCGAAGCCGATTGGCTCCGGCAGGAGGAACTGCGCGATCGCGGCGCGAGCTACCCGACCGGGAAAGTCGTCCAGCGGGGGCTGCAACTGGCGGAGGACCTTCGGCGGCGGGGCGTGGCGGTCGAGGACGAGGCGCAATCGCTGCGGCATGCCGGCGAGCGGCTGAAGCAACTCCCCCCCCGGCGCCCCGCAGGAGGCCCGGCGGAAACTGTACTTCGACGCCCGCTGGGCCGTGCGGAACATGGCCCTGCGCAGTCCGCTATTGGACTTCGAGGCGATTGTGTTCGTCAAGCAGGCCCCGGGGCGGTTCCCGCACATGTCCGACCAGTTCTACGGCTGGTGGTCGCGGCCGGGCGGCGGCGTGTTCGTGCTGGAAGGATTCAAGACGCCCGCGCCGCGGCTCCGCTGCCTGACGGCCGACATGCCCCTGGGAAGTTTCCTGCGGCCCGATCTCTCCTTCGACGGCCGGAAGATCGTCTTCGCCTATTGCAAGTACGATCCGAAGTTGGCCGACCAGCCCAACAAGGCCGACAAGCGCAACGTGCCGGAGGACTGCTTCTACCACCTTTTCGAGATGAACGTCGACGGCAGCGGGCGGCGGGCCTTGACCCACGGGCGGTACGACGACTTCAACGGCATCTACTTGCCCAGCGGCGACATTGCCTTCCTTTCCACGCGGAAGGGCCTGGCGCTGCAGTCCAGTCAGAGCAACACGGCGGCCACGACGCTTTCCGATCTGCCCGACAGCTACGTCCGCTGCGGCGGCGACAACTACCGTCCCGTGCCGGTGTTCACGCTGCACGCCATCGGGTCCGACGGGCGGAACCTGCGCCCGATCTCGGCCTTCGAGAACTTCGAGTGGACCCCCTCGGTGGCCAACGACGGCCGCATCCTTTACACCCGCTGGGACTACATCGACCGCTTCAACGGCCACTTCTTCAGCCTGTGGTCGACCAACCCGGACGGCACCAATCCGCAGTTGGTCTACGGCAACTATACGGTGCGGCCGCAGGTGAAGGTCGAGGCCCGATCGATTCCCGGCTCCCAGAAGCTCATTTTTACGGCCTCGGCGCATCATTCGAATCTAGGGGGCTCGCTGGTCCTGTTGGATCGCACGCGGGGCAGCGAGGAGTCGGCCCCCGTCGTGCGGCTCACGCCGGAGGTGCCGTTCCCCGAGACCGAAGGCCAGACCGGCGCCTACTACGTCAACCCCTATCCGCTCTCGGAGGAGCATTACCTGGTGGCCTGGAGCGATCGGGGCCTGCCGCCCCATTGCCGCGTGGACGACACCGAGCGGAACCCGGTCAACGCCACCGGGCTGTACTTGTACGATGCGTGGGGCAACTTGAACTTGCTGTACCGCGACCCGGCGATTGCCAGCCTGTGCCCCATCCCGCTGCGGGCGCGGGCCAAGCCGCCCGCCTATCCCAACATGGTCCAATGGGACGGCCGCCAGGAAGGCTGCTTCCTGCTGAAAGACGTTTACCAGGGCTTGCCGGGCGTCTCGCGGGGTTCGGTCCAGCGGCTGCGGGTGGTGGCCGTTCCGCCCAAGACCCAGCCGCACATGAATAACCCGAGCCTGGGAATATCGGACGAAGACCCCGGGAAGTTCGTGCTGGGCACCGTGCCGGTGGAGGCCGACGGCTCGGCCTATTTTCGCGTCCCTTCCGGCGTGCCCCTGTTCTTTCAGGCCCTGGACCGGCAGGGACTGGCCCTGCAGACCATGCGCAGCCTGACCTACGTCCAGCCGCAGCAGACGCTGGCCTGCATCGGCTGTCACGAATCGCGGGAGGCGGCGCCGGCGGTGAACCAGGTCCTGGCGGCCGTCGCCCGCAAACCATCGAAACTGACGCCGGGCCCGGCGGGCTCCTGGCCGCTGCGGTTCGACACGCTCGTGCAGCCGGTGCTCGACCGCCAGTGCGTATCTTGCCACAAGCCCAAGAGCGGCAACGCCAAGGCGGCCCGCTTGGATCTCATGCCGCCGCACGCCTACGACAATCTGCTGAACTTCGGCGGCAAGGACCTCTACCGTCTGGCCCGCGAGCGCGACCGGTCGCTGGTGGGCGAAATGCCGGCCCGCAAGAGCAAGCTGCTGGCCCTGCTCACGGCGGCACAAGGCCACGAAGGCGTGCGGATCGATCCCGACGGCCTCGAGCGGCTGGCCACCTGGATGGACACCTACGCCCAGCGCCAAGGGCACTACAGCCGCGAGCAGGAGCGGGAGCTCGCCGAGTTCCGCCGCAAGCTCGCGCCGCTCCTGGAATCCGATCGGCCGGCGCAGTAGCCCGCTCGCGCGGACGCGGGGACGCGGGGATATGGGGACACGGAGACACGGGGACACGGGGACGCGGGGACACCGATATTCTCCGCGTCGTTTTGCCCGGTCCCCTCTCCCTCCGGGAGAGGGTTAGGGTGAGGGGAAATCGGTGAGGATCTTGCCTCTGTAACTTTTCGACCCGGGGACACGCGCGACGCCGGCACGCTCCGCGTCGTTTTGCCCGGTCCCCTCTCCCTCCGGGAGAGGGTTAGGGTGAGGGGAAATCGGTGAGGATCTTGCCTCTGTAACTTTTCGACGCGGCGACACGCGCGACGCCGGCACTCTCCGCGTCGCCGCGTCTCCCCCTCTCCGCGTCATTCCATGCGACGCGTCCCGCCCGCCGACGGCGCGGAAGACGAATCCACCGACTTGACTTCCAGCCGCACTGTTTCCGACTTGGAGGCGGAGGAGCCGCCGGCGTAGCCGACCTCGGTGAAGTGGACGTGCACCACGCCGTCTTTGCACTTGTAGACCCAGTGCTCCAAGGTCGTCTCGCTCTTGCGGGAAGCGGGATCACCGAACTTCTGGACTATTTCCGCCGCGGTATAAATGCGATTGTGCTTGACCTTGGCCGAACCGTAGCCGGAAGCGGAACCCGGGCCATAGCCGGAGCTGGGGCCGTAACCGGGGCGCGTACCGGAGCCGGAACTTTGGCCCGGGCCGGCCTTGCCGCTGGAATCTGCCGCTTTGCTCCCATACTTTTGTTGGGCCTGGACCAGGCCCTTGAGGAAGAACGACTTGACATCGTCGACACTGCGAAACTCTGCATTCCTGGCTTTGTCGGCGCGAGCCTTGCCCCTGGCCGTTTTGCCCGCCGCGGGCGGGGACTGTCCCGAGTCTCGTCCGACGAAACTGGGACTGTCCCCTTCAGAGGGCCCGTCGGCGGCGGGCGGGGCATCCGCCTTGGCCTGCGGCGCAGCTTCAAGCTGATAGGCGACGTTATCCCATCCTTCCGGCTTCTTGACAGGGCCGCCCATCTTGATACAGTCGATGTGGTGTTTTCCTGGTCGTGTCGGGGCTTCATGGGGGATCGGCGTGATGATTAACTTGGGGCGTTGGTGGAAATCCGCCAAGCGGCGCGAGGCCGCGCAGGGTTCGCCCCAGAGCTGCGAAGAGACCCCGAACTGCTGCCCGTTGTGCGGTAATAACATGTTCGGCGATATTTCCGACCCGAGGCGGGAGGCGCGTTGTCCGGACTGCAAGCGGCCATTCTGGTTCGTGCGGAAAACCATGGGCGAGACGGTCATTCTCACGTTCCTGCCGAAGCTGATTTCGACCAACGAAATCTCGCTGCGGGGTAGGGACGAGCTCCTTGCGGCGGCCGGAGACGCCACCGGGGTGGTGTTGAATCTGGTCCACCTGCGAATCGTCTCCAGCATGTTCCTGGGCATGGTGGTGGCGATGCGGGCAACGCTGGCCGAAGCGGGCAAGAGGTTGAAGCTCTGCGGGCTATCTTCGGAGGTCTTGGCCGTCTTCACCACCGCGAGATTGCACACCGTACTTGACATCTCCGACAACGAACAAAGCGCCTTGGAAAGCTTCGGTTGATCCCGGCAGAGGCCGAAGGGGACAGTACCCCTGCCGTTGCGGCATATCGCGAGGGAACTTCCGGCCCTCCGGCGGCGTCTAACCGGGGGTTTGTAATCACAAGACGGGGAGGAACCGAGCGATGCGGCGACGATCGATGATTCTGTTGGCGGCCGGCCTGGGCCTCGCGGCCCTGGGTCTGGCGGCCCGTGCGGCCGAGGCCGGTACGCGGGAGGCCCAGTGGAAGCAGGTTGAGGAGGCCGTCAAGGCGGGGTTGCCCAAGACGGCCATCGAGCGGCTCCAGCCCATTATCGACGCCGCGCTGGCCGACAAGGCCTACGGCGAGGCGGTCAAGGCCATCGGCCGGAAGATCGCCCTGGAGGGGACTATCCAGGGCAACAAGCCCGAGGAGAAGATTACCCGCCTGGAGGCCGAGATCAACAAGGCTCCCAAGCCGATGGTCCCGCTGCTGGAGGCCGTGCTGGCCGACTGGTATTGGCAGTATTTCAGCCACAACCGCTGGCGGTTCATGCAGCGGACGGCAACGGCCCAGTCGCCGGGCAAGGACTTCACCACCTGGGACCTGCCCCGGCTGTTCGCCGAGATCGACAAGCATTACGCCCGGGCCCTGGCCGACCCTGCGGAGCTGAAGCGGACGGCGATCGGGCAGTTCGACGACCTGCTGGAGAAGGGCGGCCAGCCGGACCGCTATCGGCCCACGCTGTACGACTTCCTGGTGCACGAGGCCCTGACGTTCTACAGCTCGGGGGAGCAGGCGGCGGCCAAGGCGGAGGAGGCCTTCGAGCTCTCGGCCGACAGCCCGATCTTCGCCCCGACGGCTGACTTCTTGAAATGGGAACCGGGTGCGGGCACGAGTCCCCCTCTCCCTCCGGGAGAGGGCCGGGGTGAGGGGAAGCTGCAACCGTCACTGGAATCGGAGAAGCAGGATCCTCACGTATTCCCCCTCACCCTAACCCTCTCCCGGAGGGAGAGGGGACCGGATGTCGCGGCCGACGGCGCTGGGCCCATCTTGAAGGCGATCCGGTTATATCAGGATTTGCTGCGATTCCACCAGGCCGACGAGGAGCAGTCGGCCTTCTTGGATACCGATCTGTTGCGGCTGGAGTTCGGCCACAACAAGGCCTTTGGCGAGGAGAAAGCTGCGCGATACAAGGCGGCCCTGAAGCGGTACGTGGAGCGCAATGGCGACCACGAGGTCTCGGCCCGGGCCCGCTACGACCTGGCCGGCATGTTGCAGTTAGAAAACGAGCTGCCGGCGGCGCACGAGTTGGCCGAACAGGGTGCGCGGGTGTTTCCCGCCAGTGCCGGCGGCCGGCTGTGCTACAACCTGGCCCGGCAGATCGAGGCCCGCTCGTCGAGCATCAGCATCGAGCGGGTATGGAACGCGCCGTGGCCGACGATCCGCGTCAGCTACCGGAACGTCAAAGCGGTGTACTTCCGGGCGATCCGCGAGGACTGGCTGGAACGGATGAAGAGCGGAAGACCCCGGCCGGAATGGCTGGACCAGCCGCAGCGGAAGGCCCTGCTGGCCCGCCAGCCGGACCTGGCCTGGTCGGCCGTTTTGCCCGATGCCGGGGATTTTCGCGAGCGGAGCGAGGAGCTTGCCGCGCCGCCGCAGCTTAAGCCGGGATACTATTTCCTGCTGGCCAGCCACGACCCGACGTTCACGGACCACGACAACATGGTGACGGCGGCCGATTTCTGGGTGAGCACGCTGGCCCTGGTGATGCGCAGCCGGCCGGGCGCAGGCAGCATGGAAGGGTTCGTCCTGGACGCCGCCTCCGGCGAGCCGATCGCGGGCGCGGCCGTGCAAGACTGGGGCCGCGATTGGAACGGCGGCATCCTCACGGGCGGCGCCGGCAAGACCGATAGCAACGGGTTCTTCTCCGTCGCCGGCGTCATACAGCGGCAGAACGTGATCCACGCCGCTTTCCGGGACCAGCAACTGGCCACGGCCAACGACATTTTCGTCTACTCCCAAGATATCCGGCCCAAGCCTCACGAACAGACGATCTTCTTCACCGACCGCTCGCTGTACCGGCCAGGGCAGACCATCCAATACAAGGGCATCGCCATCAACGTGGATCAAGAGGGCGACGACTACAAGGCGTTGCCCGGCCGGACGCTGACGGTCGTGTTTCAGGATGTCAGCGGCAAGCAGATCGAGCGGCGGGAACAGCGCACCAACGACTACGGCTCGTTCAGCGGCAGCTTCACCGCGCCGCGCGACCGGCTGATGGGCCAAATGGTGATTCGCGTCGAGGGCCAGCCGGCGGGCGCGGCCGTCGTGCGGGTCGAGGAGTACAAGCGGCCGAAGTTCCAGGTGACCCTCGAGGCCCCCAAGGCGGCCCCCAAGCTGGGCGCGAAGGTGCAGCTTGAAGGCAAGGCCCTGGCCTACACGGGGGCGGCGGTGGGCGGGGCCAAGGTTCGCTACCACGTGGTCCGCCAGGTGCGTTATCCCGACTGGTGGGGCTGGTGGCACTGGTGGCAGCCCGTCCAGACCGTCAGCAAGGAGATCGCCCACGGCACGGCCGCCACGGGGCCCGAGGGGGCCTTTACCGTCGAGTTCACGGCCCAGCCCGACCTTTCGGTCCCGGAGCAAGACGAGCCGACCTTCGAGTTCGCGGTATCGGCCGACGTGACCGATACTACGGGCGAGACCCGCTCGGCGCAGCGCAGCGTGCAGGCGGGCTATACGGCCCTGCGGGCCACGTTGGCCGCCGGCGAGTGGCTCACCGACGAAAAGCCGCTGGAGATCACCGTCAGCACGCGGACGCTTGACGGCGAGCCGCAGCGGGCCGAAGGCGGACTGAAAATCTACCGCCTCAAGCAGCCGGAGAAAGTCGAGCGGCCGAGCCTGTTTGGCCCGCAGCCCTTCCATCAAGTCAACCCCCGGCCGCCCGTGCGGCGCGGCAAGGCGGCCGGCAAGGCGGTTGAGCAGCCGCCGGGGCCCAAGGCCGACCCCAGCAATCCCAATTCCTGGGAGCTGGGCGCGGTGGTGGCGGAAGAGGGCCTTACCACCGACCTGGCCGGCACGGCCCACGTGTCGGCCAAGCTTGCCGCCGGGGCCTACCGGGCGAAGTTCGAGACCCAGGATCGCTTCGGCAAGAAGGTCGTCGCCTGGCTGCCGCTGGAGGTGTTGGCCCCCGATGCCAAGCGGCTGCCCATCATGATTCCCAACCTGGTCGCCGCGCCCCGCTGGTCGCTCGAGCCGGGCCAGGAGTTCATGGCCCTGTGGGGCACGGGCTACCAGCAAGGCCGGGCCTTTATCGAGATCGAGCACCGCGGCCGGATCGTCAAGGGCTTCTGGACCGAGCCGGGCGCAACCCAGCAGAAGGTCACGCAGGCGGTCAGCGAGTCGATGCGGGGCGGATTCTCGCTCCACGTAACCATGGTCCGCGAGAACCGGGCCTATCTCACCGCCCGAAAAATCGACGTGCCCTGGAGCAACAAGGAGCTGAGCGTGAAGTGGGAGCACTTCGTCTCCAAGCTCGAGCCGGGCAAGCGCGAGACGTGGACGGCGATAATAACGGCGCCCGACGCTAAGAAGGCTGTTGGAACGCCAGCCGCGCAGAATGACGCGGTGAAGGGGAGACACGGTGACGCGGTGAATCCCGAGGTCTCCGCGTCCCCGCGTCCCCGTGTCCCCGCGTCCTCTGCCGACGTGTCGGCCACGGCCGTGGCCGAAATGGTGGCCGCCTTGTACGACCAGTCGCTGGACGCCTATCTGCCGCACGCCTGGCCCCGCGGGTTCGGCGTCTTTCGCCAGGACTGGACCGCTCGGGGCAGCCAGTTCGAGAACATGGCCAAGCCCCTGTTCCAGATGCTCGGCGCCTGGCCGTTCGATCAGAAGGATGCGAAACTGACCTACCGCTCGTTTCCGGCGAGCATTACGGTCGACCTGTGGGGATACATGTACTACGGTTTTGAGGCTGGCTTTGGCCGCGGCGCGGGGCGCCGGGCCGCCTTGGCCGCGCCAATGGCGGCAGGACGCATGGAACGGGCCATGGCGGGCGAACAGCAACAGGAGGCCAACGGAAAGTTCAACCTTCTCGCGGACGATCGCGCGGCCAACGGAAGGCAATTGCGCGAGGTTGAAGCCCTGAAGCGCGACGGGGCAATGATGGCCGACAAGCAGTTGGCGGGTGGGCTGCAGCAGGCCGGGCAGGCCCCCGGGGCGCTCCGGCCCGACCTGGGGCAGGTCGCCGCCCGCAAGAACCTCAACGAGACGGCCTTCTTCTTCCCGCACCTGGTGGCCGGCAGCGACGGCCTGGTGAAGATCGAGTTCACGATGCCCGAGGCCCTCACCCAGTGGAAGTTCCTGGGCTTCGCCCACGACGGCCAGTTGCGCAGCGGCCTCTTGGAGGACAAGGCGGTAACGGCCAAGGACATCATGGTCCAGCCCAATCCGCCGCGGTTCCTGCGCGAGGGCGACGTGCTGGAGTTCACCGTCAAGGTCTCGAACCAATCGGCCACCCGGCAGGCGGGCAGCGTGCGGCTGACGCTGGCCGACGCGCGGACCGCCAAGCCCCTGGACGCCGCGCTGGGCAATACCGACACGGACCGCGGCTTCGATCTGCCGGCCAAACAGTCGCAAAGCTACGCCTGGCGGCTGGCTATTCCCGACGGGACCGGCCCCCTGAGCTACAAGGCGGTGGGCTCGACCGGCCGGCTATCGGACGGCGAGGAGGGCCTGCTGCCGGTATTGGTGCGGCGGACGCTGGTGACCGAGTCCATGCCGCTGCCCATCCGCGGGCCCGAGACCAAGAGCTTCGACTTCGCCCGGCTCCGGCAGTCGGGCCAATCCAAGACGCTCCGCCACGAAAGCCTGACGGTGGAGATGGTCTCGCAGCCGGCGTGGTACGCGGTGATGGCCCTGCCGTACCTGATGGAGTTTCCCTACGAGTGTACGGAGCAGGTTTTCAACCGCTTGTACGCCAACGCCCTGGCCCGGCACATCGCGGGTTCGGACCCGAAGATCGGCCGCATATTCGAGCAGTGGAAGGGCACGCCGGCCTTGGACAGCCCGCTGGAGAAGAACCAGGACCTGAAGTCGGTGCTGTTGGAGGAGACGCCGTGGGTCCGCCAGGCGGCCTCCGAGAGCCAGGCCCGGCGGAACGTGGGCATCCTCTTCGACGAGAACCGCTTGAACGACGAGACGACCCGGCTGCTGGCCAAACTGGCCGAGATGCAGATGGGCGACGGGGCCTGGCCCTGGTTCCCCGGCGGGCCGCCCAACGATTACATTACGCTGTACATCACCACCGGCTACGGCCGGCTCAGGCACCTGGGGGTGAAGCTCGATACGGCCGCGGCCGTTAAGTCGCTGGGCCGCCTGGACGGCTGGATCGATCGTATGTATCGCGATATCCTCCAGGCCGGCCACCCGGACGAGAATCACCTTTCCAGCACCGTGGCCCTGTATCTTTACGGCCGCAGCTTCTTCTTGGAGGACCGCCCCGTGGCGCCCGGGCCGCGGGAGGCGGTGGATTACTTCCTGGGCCAGGCCCGCCGCTATTGGCTGGCCGTGGACTGCCGGCAGTCGCAGGCGCACCTGGCGATCGCCTTGAAACGCTTCGGCGATCGGGCCACGCCGGCCGCCATCATGCGCTCGATCAAGGAGCGCTCGGTCAGCGACGACGAGCTGGGCATGTTCTGGCGCGATACCGAACTTTCCTGGTGGTGGTACCGCGCCCCGATCGAAACCCAGGCCATGATGATCGAGGCCTTCGACGAGGTTATGAGCGACGCCCAGACCGTCGAAGACTGCAAAGTCTGGCTCCTGAAGCAGAAGCAGACCCAGGACTGGAAGACCACCAAGGCCACGGCCGACGCCGTCTATGCCCTCTTGCTCCGCGGCACAGGCCTGCTGAAGTCCGACCAACTGGTCGAGGTCACCCTCGGCCCCACGACCATCAAGCCCGAGAAGGTGGAGGCCGGCACGGGCTACTTCCAGCAGCGCTTCGCCCGCGGCGAGATCATGCCCGAGCTGGGCCGCATCACGGTCCGGAAGCTCGATGCGGGCGTGGCCTGGGGCAGCGTGCACTGGCAGTACCTCGAGGACACGAGCAAGATCACGCCCTATGCCGGCACGCCGCTGCGGCTGACGAAGTCGCTGTGGAGGCGGCAGTACACGGCCAAGGGCCCCGTGCTGGAACCCGTCGGGGACTGTCCCAATTTTCGTCCGACGAAAATGGGACTGTCCCCTTCAGTGGGACTGTCCCCTTCGGCCCCGCTCCAGGTGGGCGACGAGCTCGTCGTGCGGATCACCCTCCACACCGACCGCGACATGGAGTACGTGCACCTGAAGGACTACCGGGCCAGCGGCACCGAGCCCGAGGGCGTGCTGTCGCACTACAAGTACCAAGACGGCCTGGGCTACTACGAATCGACCCGCGACACGGCCAGCCACTTCTTCATCGACTACCTGCCCAAGGGCACGTACGTGTTCGAGTATGCGGCCCGCGTGGTGCACAAGGGCCAGTACCAGACCGGCATGGCCCAGATCCAGTGCATGTACGCCCCGGAGTTCAACAGCCATTCGGAGAGCTTCGTGCTGGACGTGCCGTAGGGAAGGGATTTAGGGATTTAGGGATTTAGGGATTTGGGGATTTGGGGATTTAGGGATTGGGGATTGGGGATTGGGGATTGGGGATTGGAGGCCGCTCGGTTGGACAGCGCGCGTGGCAAGTTTTCCAGGCAGCGCACGCAATCGCGGGGACGACCGGGGAACCCGTAGGGTTCCAAGCCATTAGCCCCGGGTCGCGATAGCGCACCCGGGGTCCGGGAATCGGTAAGGCCCACGACCCCGGCAGGGGTCGCAGCCGGTCATGGAGCGTCTGGAGGGCCTTGCTGGTCGGGTGTTCAACTGCATAAAGGTGTTCGGCCCAAGAAGCGGCGAAAGGAGTGGCGCGCCCCCGGTTTCGCGTCACTTCGCAGCAGCCGTCAGCAACGCCTCAGTGTGGCTCTCTGCCGCCGTTCGATTTGCGCACGTTTTGCGCCGAAGGTAGCCCTTCATCTTCGGGAGACAAACCCCACGGACTGACGCGATTTTCCGGAGTGCAATGTCAACCGTGTTCTTGATTGCCGCGTCGTCTCGGGCACGAGTCACGGGGATTACGACATCGTGCTCCGTAACGCATTGCAACGGTTCTTCGCGCAGGCGAATTACGGTCCAGCCCGCGTTGGTTAGCTGCCGGGTCTTGCGGCGATCGTTCTCCTCCTTGCCACGGTGCGTGTAGGATCCATCGTATTCAACAATCGTGGACAGTTCAGGAATCATAATGTCCACGTCCACAACACGCCTGCCGATCCGCAGTTTGTGTGCGTCTGGGCCGAACCCCACCACATACGCAAGTTCGTATGCGATCAGAATCTCAACCCTGGACCGCGGGACCACCCGGCACCACGGGCACCCCGTTCGGTTGTGGGTGCGACGAACAACTGGAGTTGGCCATTCGTGGGTCGGATTCTTGCGGCACTGCCACCAGACAACCACCTGGCTACCAGCGATGACATCCGCCGCGGTGAGCACTCGTCCCGTTTTAGAATCAAGATTGTTTGTAGGACGAAATTCGGCAGCTAATTTGGGAAACTTCGTTGCCAACGAGTTGGTTACGGACAAGAGAACGTTGGCACAGAACGGGCACGGCGCGGCTTTATCGTTGACCATATCGTTTGGCGACCGCCTCCACTCATGGTCCGGTCCCCGGGGACAACGCCACCAGTACTCCCTGCCTGTGCCATAAGTCACGTCGTGCGGTGTCAAATCTCCATTGCGATCCGGATGCCAGAACTTCGCAATCTCGGGGAATCGCGCGGCCAAGCTGTTGGTGACGGACACTCTTAACCCGCGACAGTAAGGGCAGCCCGCGTTCTTGCGCTGGTTCGGAGACTGTGGCCATTCGTGATCTGGCCCTGCCGGACACCTCCACCAGTACCTCTTGCTCGTCCCCGCTACGATATCGCGCGGCGTCAGTTTGCCGTTTTTCTCAGGATGCCATTCCCGAGCCAAGTCCGGTCGCAGAGTCTCCAGGCAGTTGGTGACGGAAAGCTTGCGACCCGCACAGCAGGGGCATCCCGTGTCCCCCGAAATCCGATTGTTTGGCTGCGCCGGCCACTCATGTTCCGGCCCTCGGGGGCATTTCCACCAGTACCCCTTGTTGGATCGCGCGACCACCATGTCAGGCGTCGTATTTCCGTTTAACAACGGATGCCATTCGCTCGCAATTTCCGGAAACAGTGCCGCCAACGAATTAGTGACCGACGCCTGCTTTCCAGCACAGGCAGGGCAACCACGGATTTCAAAGCGGGTGACGCCGTTGCGCTGAACGGCCTTGATCCTCCCGTTTGGCGAAGCGTGCCAAACGTGATCCGGCCCCTTGTCGCAGACCCACCAGTATTTCTTACTGGTGCCGAATGGAACTTCCTCCGGTGTGGCGCCACCATTTTGGGTGGGGTGCCATTGCGATGCCACACTTGGAAAATCCGCAACGGTTGCCTTCGGGTGTGGGGCCATCTATCCTTACTCCCCTGCGGTGCCCAGCGCTCGCTCATGGCGTGTTCTCTTCGGCGCATGGGTGGCGGCCCAATCCCCGGGCTGCCCCCTGCCCGCCCGGCCCGCCGGCTGCGGACTGCCTCCCCCGGCGTCTTCCCGCGCGCGGACGCTGAGCGTTTCAGGTCAGCGGCGACGGGTACCCGGCAGCGGTATGGACCTTCCTGCGCACCCCGAAGTTTTCCTCGGACCGCGTCGATGCCGTGCGCTTTGAGGCCAGCAACCACCTTCCATTCAGCGTCGGGTGCCTGGGTGGTGTCGGCGTTCTGGCTCTTGATCGATCGTTCTCTTTAGCGATCGGGCCGGCCTATCGTTGTTCCGATTCACGCGGCCGTTACTTTTTCCGGGCCACCGGGACCCCACCACGGTGGCGCGACGAAGCCTACCTCCGTTGCGGTTTGTGGCGTTTCCAAGCGCCCCCCCCGGTAGCATCCTGAATTGTACCTCTGGGTGGCGTGTTGATTCGCAGAGGCGTGGCCAACGGGGGCGTTAGTGTCTGTCCGAGAAGCAGTTTCCAGTCTCATTGACGATCGGAAGAGGAAGAGCGCGGTTTTTTTGGGGCCCCCTGCAAAACTCCGTCATCAAGCAACGACTGTGCGGCGTAACCGCAAATCTTCCTCCGTAAATCAACGTGACCATGGGCAGCGACCCAAAGGACAATGCTTTCAAGGGAGGAGAGGTCGAGATGCTGGCGCTTCACCCCCGGCTTCGGCCTAGCTCCAGCCTGGTGAATCGCGTCAATCGTCAGATCTGTGAGCCCCTGGACAATTTCATACGTGATCCGAGGACCCTGTTTTGGCCGATTGGCCATGATTGACATTCTCCTCTTAATTCCATCGGTGGGGAGGCAACTGTCAACGTGTCATAATTAGAACACACACAGAAACGGTATGCAAGGGGGAACCAAACCGAGCAAATTAGGACACTACCCCCTCCCCAAGAATTTTCCTGGGGGCGCGGCGTGATGCCGTCGTTAGCCATTAGCCGTTGACTGCTCGTTCTGTAACTGCCAGTCTGAAGACCGTGGCACGATCTTTGTGTACCGAGTTGGCCGGCCGTCTGTACCACCTCATGCCACGCGGCAACGAGCCCCGGGCCATCGCTGGCGAATGACGCCAGCCGAGCGGTTGCGGTACGGCCGACGTGGCCTATCCCAGTGGCCGCGACGCCTCCTACGGCTACGGCACGGCCGGGGCGGTTGACGACACCACCTCCAGGAAACTAGTAGCATGTCCGGGGCCCCTTGTACTCGCTGGCCTTAGTTGGTAGGGTAGGTCCAAGGATCTGGCTCGTCTTATGGAAACCTGGATAGCATGAGAGGGGTGTTCAAAATGAGGTCACTAGGCGATCGGGTCAATTTCGTCGCGAAGCGGTATCTCGAGGTTTGCGGCATCCTCGAGGAGGATCCGAAAATGAAGGGCCGAAAAGACTTTTCCGCGATTGCTACCACCTGTACGGTACTGGCTGAGCTTGAGGCGATCGGCCACGTTCACGAGGAGGAGGTCATCAAACACGTCTACGCGGCAGCCGGGAAGCCCGACCAACGGTCCCGGCGTTGAGGGGGGCACGCCAAATTCCACGCGCCGCTTGGCGGCGTGCCCGCGCTGCCGAAACGCGGAGCGTGGCACCAGGCCGTCGTTAGCCGTTAGGCGTTGACTGCTGGTTCTGTAACTGCCAGCCTGAAGGCCGTGACACGACCTTCGCGAATCGGGTTGGCCGGCCGTCTGTGCTGCCCCATGCCGCGCGGCAACGAGGGCCGGGCCACCGCTGGCGACGACGCCAGCCGAAGGGTCACTTGCTTGTGGTCTTGGCCCCGCGAAGGACGTGACCCACGGGCCTTCAGGCCCGTTTCCGCCGCTCGCCGGTAATAGGCCCATGCTTCAGCATGGGTACGGCAAGCCCGTACAGCGCCTCTCTCCATCACGCCACGCCTGTCAGCCCCGTTCCACGGGGCTCCTCGCTTGTGGGAGAATTACGGTGGGCCGACGCGGCCGGGGCTGCGGCCATAGGAAGGAGCCCCGTCGAACGGGGCTGACAACGGGTGGCGTCGATAGTTAGGGAATTGATTCGCACCAGCCCAACCCGGCGTCAACGCCGGGTCGAATACCGGCTGCGCCGGAAACGACCATGAATGGCCGTCCCGAACCGCCGCGTCTTGGGGCCCGCGCCATCAACCAGTCGACGCTGTCCGCCGGGGCCGGTTAGCCCGTCGGGTCTCCGAGCCGGTGGTGTAATCGCTGGCGCTGGGGCAACCATTGGACAACATCCGGCCATCCCTGGATGACCGTACGCGACCCCGGCCATCAGCCCAGCGTGAACACCGCGCAAACGCCGGGCCGAGGAGCGGGGCCGCATGCCATTATCCCGGAGGGATAGCAGCTATTAGCCGGTGGTTTCGGAGCGCCAGCGACGACACCACCGGCCTCGAGGCTCCTCACGCGTAACCGACCCCAACGGGGTCGAAGCAATGCCCGGCTGCGACCCCTCCAGGGTCGTCGGCTTTGCGGATCCACGTACCCCGGGTCGCGCTCGCGCGACCACGGGGCTAATGGCTTGGAACCCTCCGGGTTCCCCGGTCGCCCCGCGATTCCACATGCTGCCAGGAGAACGTGCCGAACACAATTGCCACAGACGTTGGACATTGCGCCGGCCGGGGAGTAAACTAGCCGGCTGTGCGGTTCGGGGTGTATCCCGGCCGAGGTCAGACTGGTCCAAGGGAGGCGCGTTCGGCGCGGGTCTCCCGACCTCGCCGCGGCTCGACCGAAGGTCTCCGGGAGATCGGGAGACCTTCGGTCGGCGGTGCGGCTCGGTCGGAGACCGGCCACAACGCGGGGTTCGCGCTGGTTCAAGGGAGAAGTGGTGCAATGAGAATCTCTTATGGCAAATGGTTGAGCGGCGTTGCCGGGGTGGTGCTCTTCGCGGTCGCTGCGGCGGGCGCGCAGCCGGCGGCCCCGGGTTCCGGCGGGCCGGTGGGCGTGGTGAGCAACGTCAAGGTGCTCTCTGATAAGGTGCCCGACGTCTCCAGCCTCGAGGCCTGGAAGAAGTCGTTCATCAAGGAAGGGATGAGCGACAAGGAGAAGGCCCTGGCGGTGTTCAACACGGAGGTGACGTTCCAGCAGGCCGATGCGCCGCCCAACGAGTACCTGCAGCGGGAAGACGCGGTGCTGGATCCCATCAAGATGTTCAACGTTTACGGCTATACGCTGTGTTCGGTGAGCTCGGCGAACGTGATGTGCCTGGCCCGCTACGTGGGCCTGCCGGCCCGCTGCTTCACGATCAACGCCCACGTGGTGCCCGAGATTTTCTACGAGGGCGCCTGGCACATGTTCGACGCCGACCTGATCGAATATTTCCCCAAGGCCGACGGCTCGATCGCCTCGCTGGAGGAGATCGTGGGCGGGGTCAGCAAGTGGAAGGCGGCGCACCCCGAGTACGCCACGATCAACAAGACGAACCGTTACGCGTACATGGCGCAGCCCGGCTGGAAGACCGGCCCGGAGGTCCTGCTGCGCAACCCCTTTTACGACTATATGGGTTGGCTGCCCTGCGCGGAGTTCGCCTGGGGCGACACCATGCTGCAATTCGGCCGGATCAACAACGCCTGGCAGTCGTGCTACTCGATGGGCTACCGGGTGAACGTGCAGCTCCGCGCGGGCGAGAAGCTCACGCGGAACTGGTTCAACAAGGGGATGCACGTGAACATGGCGGGCGGCGGTGACGCGCCGGGCTCGCTGAAGGCCAAGATCGGCGAGGGCTCGTTCCGCCACTCGCCGCGCTGGGGCGACATCGCACCGGGCCGCGTGGGCAACGGCCAGTTGGAGTACGACGTGCCCCTGGCCAGCGGCGCGTTCCGCTGCGGGGCCCTCACGGCCGCCAATCTGGCCGCCAGGTCCGAAGACCAGGCCGGGCCGGCCCTTCACGTCAAGGACCCCGAAAGCCCGGGCGTACTGGACGTTCGCATGCCTTCGAGCTACGTTTACCTTGGCGGCCAGGCGATGTTCACGCCGGTGCTGGGCGCGGGCGGCGAGATCAAGGTGCTCGTCTCCGACAACAACGCCCTGGACTGGAAGCCGGTGGCCACGATCACCGCGCCCGGCGAGCAGACGATCGACCTGGGGCCACTGGTTCTTCGCCGCTACGTGTATGTGGTCCGCTTCGTGCTGAAGGGCCGGGGAACCGGCTTGGAGAAGCTCAAACTGACGCACGACATTCAGCACTCGCAGCGCCCGCTGCCCGCTTTGGCCCGCGGTGAGAACAAGATCACTTTCAGCGCCGGGCCGCAGGAAGGCAGCATCACGATCGAGGGCGCCGTGGAGCCGAGCTCGAAGGGCAAGCAACTGCTGCTGGGCGATTTCCATCCCAAGCTGGAGGGCTACGCCGCGGATGCCATGCCCCGGGGCGAGGGCCAGAAGAGCATCACGCTGAACGTGAAGACCCCCGGCGACATCGCGCGTCTGCGGATCTCCGACCACTTCGTCTCCAGCGGCAAGGACAGCGTGTTCCTTATCGACGTCTCCTTCGACGGGGGCCAAACCTGGAAGACCGTCGACCGGCCCGAGGGACAGGCGCTGCCGCGGAGCTTCGGCGGGCGCTACGTCACGGCGGGCGACGTGCCGGCGGGCACGCGCGCGGCGCAGGTCCGCTACCGCAGCACCGGCCGCAACACGCTGGCGATGACCAATGCCCGCATCGACGCGGACTACAAGCAGCCCTGCGGCGGCTTCCGCCCGGTGCAGGTGACCTACGTCTGGGAGGAGGGCGGGCTGGAGAAGAAGGACGTCCACGTGGCCCGCAGTCCTGCCGAGACCTATACCATTAGCTGCGAGTCTGCGCCGGTAATGAAGAGCCTGATCGTGGAGTTGGCCAAGTGATCGCCGCCAAGCGGTCCCCCTCTCCCTCCGGGAGAGGGCCGGGGTGAGGGGAACCTGTGTTCGTCACGAAAACTGGATAGCCGGGGTCCTCACCGATTTCCCCTCACCCTAACCCTCTCCCGGAGGGAGAGGGGGCCGGGCATCGGCAGCTTGCAAGAGTCCGGTTCCGAGAGGGTTCCGACCGCGGCCGTCAGCGGCAGTTCCAGAACCAGTACCAGTAGTCGTCGATCATCTGGCGGTTGGGATTGCGGGGGTCGACTTTCAACAGCGCCAGCGGTAGCCGCGCGGTGTTGCGAAAGACCACTTCGCAGAGAACGCCCGTCACGGAGTCCGGCGGGGTTCGCACCGGGTCGCACAGGCCGGTCACGAGTACGGAACTGTCCAACACCAGCGGCTCCGCTTCTTCACAGTGGCTGGCCCGGAATGGAAACGACAGGCAGCGGGCCAGATGCGCATGGTAATCCCGGAGGGTGTTGTCGTGCACGAGCGGCAACGGGTCCGTGGCGTCCAGATGAAAGACCCCGCGGATCCGAGCTTCGACCGCCCCCTTCGCGAACCGATCCTCGGACGGCGATCGTCGCCAGAGACGATCCCAGGCAGCCGACCGCTGCAAGCCGGCCAGCGGACGGCTCTCTGCACCAGCAAGCTTGGGCAGTGACACCATACCGCACCTCGTAGTTGAGACGATCATCGAACTTCTCTCTAAGCAATCGTACATGGCATCGAATGGTGGGAGGTTAGCGAGGTGTTAGGAATCCGTCACCTTTCCGTCCGTTAGGCGTTCACGGGGTTTTTTGCACATGCCACACCTGCCAAAACCCCTCAACGGCAGGCTGACGATTGCGCGATTGAGGGGATTTGATGCCGGATCGCTACAGGAGTAGAATGGCCCCATCCAGGAGCGTAACCGTCCGCTCCCCCGCGCCAAGGTAGCAGGCACACTCCGTGTGCCGTCCGCCATACCTTTGTCCGCTTCAGCGAACGGCACACGGAGTGTGCCTGCTACTTTCCATGCCGTGAACGGTCACTGGCCCCATCCAGGAGCGAATACCAATGCACTTAACTCAGTGGACTTTTGCCGCCCCCATGGGTACCCTTAATGTTAGGTATGGTTTGAAACAATAGGGGGTTCCGGCCGTGAGAGCAGCACAGGTTCGATTGTTCGGCCCGGTGCTTGGGGCGCTGGTTGGCCTGGCGGTGGCAGCCTGTGTGGTGGGCGGTCCCATGGCCCGGGCCTGCGCCGTGCCGGTCTTCCGTTACGCCCTGGAGCGCATCGAGTCGGCGCCCTATCGCCTGGTGGTCTTTCACCGTGGCCCGCTGTCGGGCGAGGCAAAGAACATGGTCGCCGCGCTGTCGAAGCTTTCCGATGGCAGCCGGGGATCGGCCAATCTGGAAGTGAGTGCCACAGACCTGGCCGCGGCGGGCGGGACTGGCGCATCGCCAGCAGGCGGCACGGGCGCATCGTCGCCGCCTGCGCAGGGCACGGGCAACTTGGCCGGGGCCAGCCCTGAGCGGACCATAGGCAAGCTGCCCGGGCCACGCACCGAGCCGGGCAAGGGCAAGCTGCCCGGGCCATCCGCGGAGGCCGCGCCGCGCGAGGAACCCGGCCGGCCGGCGGACGACGCCGGCCCGGAACCGGCTTGGCGACCGCCTGCCGCGGCCGCCCTACCCATGCTGGCCCTGTTTCCGCCGGGCGAGGAAGGCCCCCAGCCGCTCTGGTCGGGCCCGCTGCTGGGCGAGGACCTGCGACCGCTGGTCGATTCACCGCTGCGCCGGGAAGTGGTGCGGCGGCTGCTGGCCGGCGACTCGGCCGTCTTTCTGCTCATCGAGAGCGGGCAGGCGAAGGCCGACCAGGCGGCCGCCACCCTCCTGCAAACCACGCTGGCGAAGATGCAGAAATCGCTGGCGCTGCCGCCCGACGACGGGACCGGCGGACCGCATACTTCCCTGCCCCTGCGGATCGCGTTTTCGACCATGCGCCTTGCCCGCAGCGATCCGGCCGAGCGGCAGTTGCTCCGCATTCTGCTAGGCGCCACGCACACGCCCGAGGACTTCGCCGGGCCCATGGTCCTGCCGATTTTCGGGCGGGCCCGGGTATTGACCGTCCTGGCCGGCGAGTCGCTTTCGGCCGACACGCTTGAGCAGGTCGGCGAATTCCTCTGCGGAAACTGTAGCTGCTCGGTGAAAGACCGCTTCCCAGGCACGGACCTGCTCCTGGTGGCCGACTGGGAGTCGGCCCTCTCCGGCGAGCCGATCCGGCAGGAGCTGGCGGCCGACGAGCTGCGGGCCCTGACGGTCGCGGCCGGTCCCATCGGCAAGGCCGCCTTGGCCGCGGCGGGACAGGCCCAAGCCGTGGGCAGCGGGCCTACGCTGGCTCAAACCGCCGGCCAGCCTTCAGTGCCCACGGCCGACCCGACCGGCGGAGGACGCCGACTACTGCTGACCGCCGTGGGCGGCGCCCTGGCGGCCGGACTCTTGCTGGTCGTGGCCGGCAGCATTCTAATGAGAAGCGTGGGCCGGCGCCGGGACCAAGGGGATCATTGATGCGGTGTTTGCACCGGAGTTTTGCAAATCGGGGTGAAGACCGCACAACCAGTCCCCCTCTCCCTCCGGGAGAGGGCCGGGGTGAGGGGAAACCGCCTTGGTGGCGAGAATTGGAGGGACAGAATCTTTACGTAGTTCCCCTCACCCTAACCCTCTCCCGGAGGGAGAGGGGACCGAGCTCGCGTTGTGGCCGGTCTCCGACCGCGCCACACCGCCGACCGGAGGTCTCCCGAGCCCCGGAGACCTTCGGTCGGGCCGCGGCGGGGTCGGGAGACCCGCGCCGAACTGTGGCATGCAAGGTAGCAGGCACACTCCGTGTGCCGTCCGCTGAAGCGGAAGAAGGTACAGCAAACGGCACACGGAGTGTGCCTGCTACTTTGGCCCGGCCCGTGAACGGTTGCGCCTGCCGCGGCCCGCGGGCCGGCCTGGTCGTACGGCCCTGGCTCGTCGTGCTGGGCTCGGTTGCGGCGGTCGTTCTTCTGGTGGGCCTGCTGTGGCTTTCCACCGGCGGCGCAACCAGCCGGGGAAAGCCGGCTGAGTTGGTGCTGTTCTGCGCCGCCGGGCTGGCCAAGCCGGTCGAGGAGATTTGCACCCGGTACGAGCAGGAGTATGGCACGCGGGTCATCATCAACCCGGCCGGCTCGGGGACCTTGTTGAGCCAGCTTCGCCTGACGCCCGAGCGGGTCGATCTGTTCTTGGCGGCCGAGGAGTCGTTCATCGACGATGCCCGGCGGAAAGGGTTGATCGCCGAGGTCCTGCCGGTGATCCGGCAGCAGGTTACACTGGCCGTGAGCCCCGGCAGCCGGCGAAAGGTCTCCGGCTGGCAGGATTTGCTGCGGGACGACGTGCGGCTGGTGGTGCCTAATCCGGAGTTGGCGGCGGTGGGTCGGGCGGCCAAGCGGGCCCTCGAGCCGGGCGGCCATTGGGCCGCCCTCCTGTCACGCCGCCAGCGGCCGGGGGCGCAACTGTCGCTGGTCGGCACCGTGACCGAAGCGGCCCAGGCGGTGAAGATCGGCGCCGCCGACGCGGCCGTGGTGTGGGACGTCACGGCCCGGCAGTTCGGCCTGGAGACGGTCGCCGTGCCGGAGCTGCAAGCGCGTGGGCCGGACCAGGCCCTGCTGGGCGTGGTGGCGGCCTGCAGCAGGCCCACCGCCGCGCTGCACTTCGCCCGCTACCTGACCGCCCGCGACCGCGGCCAGTTGGCCTTCCAGCAGAACTATTTCCAGCCCCTGGAGGATGCCGACGCCTGGGCCGACCGGCCTTCGCTGGTGCTGATGGCGGGGGCCATGCTCAAGCCCGGCATCGACGACCTGGTGAAGTCCTTCAGCGAGCGGGAAGGGGTGACGATCACGACGATCTACAACGGCTGCGGGGTACTCGTGGCGCAGATGAAGACCATGAAGGCGGCGGCGGGCCAGCCGGCCCCGGCCCAGTTCCCCGATGCCTACTTCTCCTGCGACGTGTCGTTCATGGACCAGGTGCGGCAATGGTTCGAGGCCTCGACGCTCATCTCGCGCAACGACATGGTGCTGGTCGTGCCCAAGGGCAACCCCAAGCAGGTGCGGTCGATCGAAGACCTGGCCCGGCCGGAGCTGCGGGTCGGCCTGGCCCATCCGGTCAACTCGGCCCTGGGCGCGCTCACCGACGACTTGCTCAAAAAGCTCAAGCTGCACGAGCGGGTCTATGATCCCGCGCGGAAATGCCCGGTAATGCACGCCGACGCGGGGCACGCGCTGGTCAACCAGATGCGCGTGGGGGCCCTCGATCTACTGGTCGTCTATCGCAGCAACGTGCTGAGCAATCCGGAGAACGCCGAGAAGCACCTACAGATCGTCGAGATGAACCTGCCCGAGGCCATGGCCCGCCAGCCGTTCGCCGTGGCCAAGGATTCGCAGCACAAGTATCTGATGCGCAGGCTGCTGGCGGCGATCCTGTCGCCGGAGTCGAAGCAGCATTTCATCAAGTCCGGGTTCCAGTGGATCGCCGGGGAGAAGGAAGGGAAGGGGATTAGGGATTAGGGATTGGGGATTTGCGGCGCGATGACGGGGTGATCGACTGGGGGGCCGGGGGTGAGCGCGGTGACGCCGGAATATAACGCTCAGGACTCAGACGGCGGCTCCCAAGCGGCCGTGCATCCCGCGCCGGGCCGCGCCGGCGACCGCCTGTTCCTGGCCGCCTTGAGCGCCCTGCTGGGCTCCTACGTGCTGCTGATCGTCTGCCTGCTGCTGGCCCTGGCGGCGTTCACCACGCCCGCCGACCTGTGGGCGGCCCTGCAGGCCGAGGAGATCCGCTATGCCCTGCGGCTGAGCCTGTTGTCCTGCACGCTCTCCAGCCTGATGTCGCTGTGGGTGGCCGTGCCGGCCGGCTACGTCCTGTCGCGATGCACCTTTCCCGGCCGCCGCTGGGTCGACGCCATGATCGACGTCCCCATCGTGCTGCCGCCGCTGGTGCTAGGCCTGGCGCTGTTGATCTTGTTCCAGACCGCGCTGGGGCGGGCGGTGGAGCGGGTCGTGCCGGTGACATTCGCCGTGCCCAGCGTCGTGCTGGCGCAGTTCACCGTGGCCTGCGCCTTCGCCGTGCGGACGATGCGGGTTACGTTCGACCAGATCCACCCGCGGACCGAGCAGGTGGCGCTGACCTTGGGCTGCCGGCGGTGGCAGGCCTTCTGGATGGTCGCGGTGCCCGAGGCGCGGCGGGGGATCGTTACGGCGGGCACGCTGGCCTGGGCCCGCTCGCTCGGCGAGTTCGGCCCGATCCTGGTGTTCTCCGGGGCCACCCGGCTGCGGACCGAAGTCCTGCCCACCACCGTCTTCCTGGAGCTCAGCATCGGCAAGATCGAGGCCGCCGCGGCGGTGTCGCTGATGATGATCGTAACGGCGCTGGCGGTGCTGGTGCTGACCCGGCTGTTCGGCCTGCGCGGAGCGGGATGGTTCTGACCATGATCGCACTGTCAGAAGTTACGATTCGACAGGGCCTTGGGTGCCACTGCTGGCTCGTCCAGCAGTGCGTCTTAGACTGCTGGACGAGCCAGCAGTGGCACCCAGTACCGCCGTCTTCCGGCCGCGAAAATCGGACTGCCCCCGCCGAAAGCCTGCCATGATTGCTTTATCAGAAGTCACGATTCGCCAGGGCACGTTCACGCTGGAGCGCGTCACGCTGACGGTGCCCACCGGGGCCTACGGCGTGCTGATGGGCCGCACGGGCAGCGGGAAGACGACGCTCCTGGAGGCGATCTGCGGCCTGCGGCCCGTCCGCGGCGGAACGGTGTCGCTGGTGGGCCGCGACGTGACCGGCTGGTCGCCCGCCGCCCGGGGCGTGGGCTACGTGCCCCAGGACATGGCCCTGTTCTCGACGCTCACGGTCCGCGATCACCTGGCCTTCGCCCTGGCGGTGCGGGGTTGGCGGTCCGCGGCGATCCGGGCCCGCGTCCAGGAGCTGGCCCGCTGGCTGGGGATCGACCACCTGCTGCGTCGCCGGCCGCGGGGCCTCAGCGGGGGCGAATCGCAACGCGTGGCCTTGGGCCGCGCCTTGGCCATGCGGCCGCAAGTCCTGCTCTTCGACGAGCCCCTCAGCGCCCTGGACGATGAGACCCGGCAAGAGATGTACGCCCTGCTGCGCCGGGTACGGGCCGAAATGGCCGTCACCGTGCTGCACGTCACGCACAACCGCGCCGAGGCGGAATGCCTCGCCACCGGCTTGTTCGAGCTCCGCGACGGCACCGTTCGCGAGCTGCCGCTGCCGGCCGGCCCGCCGGGAGCGGCTTGACGATCGCCGGGCGGCCGGATAGAGTTTGCACCTAACAGCAGCGCTTTGGATTACCATGGACCCACACTTGCCCCCGCTGTCGCCCGAGGAATTGGCGCGTTACTCGCGGCAGATTGGCCGCGGCGTGTTGACGCCCCAGGGGCAGGCCCGGCTGAAAGGCTCGACCGTACTGGTGAGCCGGGCCGGAGGTGTGGGCGGGCCGGCCGCCCTGGCCCTGGCCATGGCCGGCGTAGGACGCCTGATCCTCGCCCACGGCGGCCGGCTGGACTGGCCCGACCTCAATCGCCAGGTACTGGGCCGCGAGGACCTGATCGGCGAAGTGCGGATACCGCATTTCGCCGCCCATCTGCGGGCCATGAATCGCTGGGTGGCGGTGGAGACCGTAGACCACGAGCCCGACGAGGCGGAGGCCCTGGCCCTGGCCCGCCGCGCCGACCTGGTGCTGGCCTGCGCCCCCACCTTCGCCGAGCGCCTGCGACTGAACCGGGCGGCGGTGGCCGCCGGCGTGCCCCTGGTCGATGCGGCCCAATGGGGCATGACCGCCACGCTCGTCGCCGTCCGGCCGGGCCAGACCGCCTGCCTGCAATGCATCTACCCCCATGAGCCCGAGTTCGAGGAATCGTTTCCCGTGGTGGGCGCAATTTCCGCCGCCGTCGGATCGCTGGCCGCGCTGGAGGCGATCAAGATCCTGGCCCGCGCCGGCCGCCCCCTCTCGGGCCGCCTGTGGATGATCGACGGCTTCCAGGGCCGCTCCAGACAGATCGAGCTCCGCCGCAATCCGCACTGCCCCTGCTGCGGGACGAGGGGCGAGGGAGGAGGGGTGAGGGAGGAGGGGTGAAGGATGAGGGAGGAGGGGTGAGGGAGGAGGGGCGAGGCGCCCGGTCCCCTCTCCCTCCGGGAGAGGGCTAGAGTGAGGGCCGGCCGCGACAAGGACCGGCGAATCAACTATTGCTGTGTTTGCCAACGTACCCATCTCGCTGGAGCGAGATGAAAGCCCATCTCGCTCCAGCGAGATGAGTACATTTCATTGACTCTACGGTCCTAACGGCCTAACCGGGAGCCCAGCAGCCATGAACGTGAACATTGTCGTAGCCGGCCGGGAATACGACCTGGCCCAGGCGATTCCCGAACAATTGACCCTGCCGGAGCGGGCCTCGCTGGACGACGCCCTGCAGGCCCTGGCCCAACTGCTGCCGCCGGACCGCCAACTGCCCGCCAGTTGCCTGCTGGCGGTGTCCGGCAAACACCTGGGCACGCTCGGCAGTCACCAGCCGGCCCCACTGGCCGACGGCGACGAGCTGCTCCTGCTGGCGCCCGTGGCCGGCGGCTGACGGGGGATTATTCACCGAGGCTTGTAGTGACCCGATTTATCGGGTCTGGAGAGTGTGAACAGGTCAAGGACCGCATGAATGCGGTCACTACGAACGAGCGGCGAATTATCCGGGCTAAAGGGCCCCATTCGGTCCAAACGCCGCTTCTACACGACGAAAACCACGTTCGGCCCCCTGTTTCCCGCCGGAGAATGTCATTTTGGGGGTTCTTTCCGCGCACTTCTTGCGCAAACCGGCAGTAAAATGGTATATTAGACGGGACACGGAGAGAACCGTCATGCTCATCGAATTCCGGGTCGGAAACCATCGGTCCTTGCAGGACGAGCAGGTGCTGACAATGGAGGCGGGGCGCGTCGGCGACGAAGCCGACGTGCGGCCGCGCCAGGTTTCCGGTCACTCGGAACGTCTGCTGACCGTTGCCGGCCTTTACGGCGCAAACGCCAGCGGGAAAAGCAATGTCCTGGCCGCCCTGGCGTTCATGTGGGAGGCGGTTGTATGGTCGCATCGGTCCTGGTCGCCCGACGAGGGTGTGCCGCGCGACCCGTTTGCCTGGGGACCGAAGAAACTGGAACCGTCGTTGTTTGAAGTGACATTCCTTCTCGGCGATGTTCGTTTCGAGTATGGTTTTATGGCATCGGATGAGTGCTTCTTGGAAGAGTGGCTTCATGCGTGGCCGCACGGGAAGAAACAAGTCTGGTTTGAGCGGGACAACGGTACGTACAAGTTCGGCGAGAACCTAAAGGGCGAGAACAAGCTCATTGAAGATGTCACTCGGCCGAATGCCCTCTTCCTATCGGCCGCCGCGCAGCTCAACCACCCCCAACTTCAGCCGATCTACTCGTGGTTTCGAGCGATTCGCGTCATCAACTTGCTCGGACGGCGTTTCGTACCACTTCGAGGGCGGACGGAGTACGAACTTACCCGACTGCTTGATGACGATGCCTCTGACGCTCACCAGCAGGCGGTGTCTCCAAGGGAGAAATCACCGGAACTGCTCTTGGAGCGTTTTCGCAATTTGCTGAAGATGGCGGATATCGGGATCGAGGGTCTGCGACTTGGGAAAAGCGAAGCAGACGACGTTCCTCGGCGTTCTATCTATCTGAAGCACAAGAGCGAATTTGATACTGCGTGGTTGCCCCTCAGAGAAGAGTCGCAAGGGACGCGGAGCCTGTTCGATATCGCATTGCCCATGCTGCGGGTCATCCCAAAAGGCGGCATTCTTCTGGTGGATGAGTTGGAACGCAGCCTGCACCCGGCGCTCGCCCGGCAGATCATCCGCCAGTTCAATGATCCCGCCGCCAATCCGAAGAATGCCCAAATCATTTTCACCACGCACGACACGAACCTGCTCGGAACCGCGCTCGGCGAACCGGCGCTGCGGCGGGATCAAGTTTGGCTGACGGAAAAAGACGCCGCGGGGGCGACGGTGCTTTATCCGTTGACCGACTACAAGCCCCGCAAGGCCGAGAATCTGGAACGGGGCTATCTTCAGGGCCGCTACGGCGCCATCCCGTTCCTCGGCGATTTCCTGGTGACGGGGGAGTAAAGCCGCATGGCCAACGCCCGCAACCGTCAACGCCGACGGGGACGCCGACCAGCGTTTCTGGAGCCCAAGCCGGTCATCCTGGTCGTCAGCGAAGGAGAAGTGACGGAACCGGAGTACATTCGCGGGCTGTAGCGCGCCTGCCGCAACCCCAGGGTTAGGATCGAAGTGGCTCCCGAGCATGGAGTTCCCAAGACTCTTGTGGAACATGCAAAACGATATAAGGATCGGGCACAAGCCGCGGCCGATCAGGAAAGGGACGATAACCTTGTCTATGATTCCGTCTGGTGCGTTTTCGACATAGACAAGCATCCCGCCGTGGGCGAAGCAAGAAAGATGGCGCGAGACAATGGCATCGACCTGGCCATCTCGAATCCGTGTATTGAACTGTGGCTGCTCCTGCATTTCAGCGAAAACCCCGGAATGCAAGACCCGGCCGCAATGAAGAAGAAGCTAAAAAAGTACGTGCCGGCATACGACAAGCACGTTGACTACGAAACGTACTCGGCGGGATACTCGCAGGCGGTGGCCCGAGCAAGTAAAATGGATCAACTTGCCGAGGAGGCTCACGAGCCGCATCGCAATCCAACGACGGGCGTTTACAGGCTCACAGAGCTGATCCGTAGGTAAGGACCGCAGAATCAATAAACGTACTCATCTCGCTCCGCGAGATGGGCTTTCATCTCGCGGAGCGAGATGAGTACGTTGGCGAACACCACGGTAACTGATTCGTCGGTACTAAGGCACAGGCCGCCGCTGGCCGCCGCTGGCCGCCGGCTTGACATCCGCGGCTGGATACGCTCTGCTGAAAATCGCTAAGGAGATCGCCATGGTGGAACACGATATCATGAAGGCCCTCGAGGTCTGGACCCTCCAGACCCTGCTGAACGTCTCGATCCTGCTGGGCATCCTGGCGGCCGGGCTGGCACTCATCCAAGGCTATTACCGGGCCCTGGAGAAGCAGCTTACCCTGCGGGTATCCATCGAAATCTGGCGGGTGTTTACGGTCCTGGTCGTAGACATGCTCCTGACCATCGTGGTCTTGATCGGCCTGTTGGTGTTGAATCCCGACATCATGTCGGACATCAAGATGGCGGTGCCCTTCTGCCCGGCGGCGACGGTGCTGTTCGCCGTGGCGTTGTGCCTGCGCTTGTTCCACGGGGGCCACGAGACCGGGTCGCGGAACTATTATCGGGCGTTGTGGCTGCTGGGCGCGGCGAACCTCGTCAATCTGGCCGGCTTCACGTTCGTAATGGAGGCCGCCAGCGAGGAGTACCTGGCGGGGCATCCCATGAGCTATGACTTCTGGATGTACCTCCGCACGCATCTGCGATCCAATGCCGATCCCTGCGGCTTGGAGGTGGCGCAATACACGTTCTACGTGTGCTTTCCGCTCCTGCTGGCCGTGCTGGCCTGGGGCGGATGCTCGGCCTTGCGACAGATCAGAGCGGGCTGGCACGAATCTGGAAAGTAAGCCATGGGCTGGAATTGGACGCTGATCGGGCGGGAGTGCACGGGGTGCGGCATCTGCGCCGACGTCTGCCCCGAGCAGGCCATCAACATGCCGCGGGAGCGGGCCTATCCCGAGCCGCGGCCCGGCCGGTGCACGGGCTGCATGGCCTGCCTCGACGAGTGCCCCTTCGACGCGATCCAGGTCGAGCCAGCCGGCGCCGCAACGGGCTGATCCCGGAGGGAGAGGGGACCGATTAGTCGGCCCTCACGCTAGCCCTCTCCCGGAGGGAGAGGGGACCAGGGGGTTTGCTCTCTTGGGACAGTTTCTAATCCCCACTCCCTACCGCGCTCTTCAGGAACTCGACGCTCCGCCGGATATTGTCGTCCGAGCCGTAGCATTCGATCGACAGCACGCCGTCGAAGGCGGTTTGCTTGAGGAAGTCGATGCAGTGGAGGATGTTCTGGGCATTGACGCCGCCGCCGACGGGCACTTCGCTGACGGCGATGCCCGTCTCCTCGCCCCGCACCGCGGCGGCCAGGCCCGGGCTGACGTCCTTGATGTGGGCGTGCGTCAGGTACTTGCGGAAGCGTTTCAGATACTCCAGCGGATCGAGGCCGGCGATGAAGGCGTTGCCGGTGTCCATGTTGAACCGCAGGTGCTCCGACTGGAAGTGGTCGAACAGGCGCTGCATGAAATCGCCGTCGGTGGTGTACGGCCCATGCGGCTCGATGTTGACGATCACGTCGTAATCCTCGGCCCAGGGCAGCACCTGGCGATAGTTGTCGCAGGTGATGCGGAAGACTTCCTCCTTCGAGAAGCCCTCGATCTGGAAGGCGCCGTCGACCGTATCGACCATCGGGCAGCCGAGGTCCGCGGCGAAGCGGATCGATTGCTGCACGTATTGCACGCCGAAGGTCGAGCCGTCGGGGCCCATCATGGGGTAGGAGCCGTCGATCTGCGAGACGGCCAGCCCCAGGCCGTCCAGGTACCGCCGCAGGGCCAGGGGATTGGATTGCAGCGAGATGCCGGGGTCGTAGCCCATGGCCTGGATGAAGTTCTGCCCGTGGATCACGGCGAACTCGACGTCGCTGAGGCCCTGCTTGACGATGGCCTGGCAGGCCGTCTGGAAACTGCCGCTGAGGCAGCGCCAATTGTCGGTGTGAATGCCGATTTTGATCATGGTTTCAAATCACTTTCGTAATACCGGGCATGGGGAGGGGGTAGTTGCCGGTGGCGTCGGGCACACTGGGCGGCGGCGTGTCGAAACTGGCCGCATCGGGGGGCGGGCCGAACTGGAAGTCGGACTTGGCCGCCTCGTCCCAGCGCAGCGACCGGCCCGCATAGCAGGCCAACTGACCGAGCACGGTGGACATCGTGCTGGCGGCCATGTGGTAGCCGCTGTTGATCGGTTTGTCCCCGCGGACGGCCTCGATGAGCGCCTTCTGCTCGTCGTCGTAGGGGTTGTTGTGCGGCCCGGCGAAGCGCCACTTGGTCTCGCCGTCGATCGAGCAACCGCCCAGATAGCACTTGCCCTTGGTGCCCATCACGATATCGCTGGAATTGCCGTAGCAGCCGTTCTGCGTGCGGCACAGGGCGTAGACCCGGGCCCCGCTTTGGTACTCGTAGACCACGGTGTGGTGATCGAACATGTCGCCGTAGACTTCGCCGTAGGAGGCCGAGCGGCCGCCCAGCCCGAAGCACCACGCGGGCATCTCTTCCTTCATGATCCAGGCCACGCGGTCCATGTTGTGCACCAGCGACTGCGGCACGTCGTCGCCCGAAAGCCAGCGGAAGTGATACCAGTTGCTGAACTGGTATTGGGTCTCGCTGTAGGCGGGGTTGCGCGTGACGGTCTGGTACGGGCCGCGGAGGAACATGGCCTGCATGGCCACCACGTCGCCGATCTGGCCGTCGTGGATCCGCTTGACGCACTCCTGGTAGCCCTTGTCGAAGCGGCTCTGCAGGCCGGAGAGGAGGCTCAGCCCCTTCTGCTTGGCCAAATCGCAGGCGGCCTGCATCCGCCGCGCGCCGACGGGATCGATGCCGTGCGGCTTCTCGACGAACACGTGCTTGCCGGCCTTGATGCCGGCCTCGGCGTACATCGGATGGAACTTCGACGCGCAGGCGATCAGCACCACGTCGACACTTTCGATCACTTTCCGGTAGCCGTCGAAGCCCACGAAGCAGTGCTCCTCGTCGGCGAGGACCTGGCCGGGGAAGGCCTTTTTCAAGCGGCCGTAAGCACCCTTCACCCGATCGGGAAACAGGTCGCACAGGGCGGCCAGTTTAACGAATGGTCCGGCCTTGAGGCTTTCGGAGGCCGCGCCGCTACAGCGGCCGCCGCAACCGATCATGCCGATCTTGATCACTTCGCTGCCGGCCGCGTGGGCGCTGCGGGCCAGCGACAGCCCGGCATAGCCCGCCGCACCGGCCGCCGTGGCCTTCAGAAAGTCGCGGCGGGACCGCGCATCCGCTGGATTGCTCGCTCGTTGGGTCGCCATGAGATTCTCTCCCCCGGGGTTGACCGTTTTATAACCGCTGAGCCCTAATGTAGGTACCGATATGCCGGGCGTCAAGCCGCCCTTGTACCCTCTTGCCACAAGCGGTTACGATATACCGATGCCCGACGAGCAATGGCTGCCGCTGACCCCGGTCGAGCAAGTCGCCCTTGGCGACTCGCCTTTGGACGGGATTTACTATCCGCCGACGGAGAAGATTCCCGTGCTTTCGGTGGGTAATTTTCCCGCCTTGGGGAAGCTGATGGCCATGCGCTTCTTGGAGTGGGTCGAGGGTCATCCGGGCGGAACCGTCTCCTTGCCCACCGGGAAGACCCCCGAGCACTTTATCGGCTGGGTCACGCGGCTGCTGGCCAAGTGGGACGACCCCCAGACGCAGCAGACGTTGGCCCGGGCGGGGGTCGATCCGGCCCGCCGCCCCGACATGGCCAGCCTGCGCTTCGTGCAGATCGACGAGTTCTATCCGATCAACCCCGCCCAGCAGAACAGTTTCCATGCCTATGTCAACAAGTTCTATGTGCGGGGTTTCGGGTTCGATCCGGCCAAGGCCCTGCTCATCAATTGCGCCCGGATCGGCCTGGAGCGGGGCCAGACGCTGGAATCGGTGTGGCCGGAGCTGCGGGTCGATCTGAGCCTGCGGACGCGGCATGCCGATACCGCGCTGGAGCGGACCCAGCAGCGGGTGCTGCGGCGGATCGACCAGTGGTGCCAGGCCTACGAGGAGCAGATTCGGCGGGCGGGCGGGATCGGGTTCTTTCTGGGCGGGATCGGGCCCGACGGCCACGTGGGCTTCAACGTTCGCGGCTCGGACCACTTCTCGACCACCCGCTTGATGGCCACCAACTACGAGACGCAGGCCGCGGCCGCCGGCGACCTGGGCGGCCTGGAGGTCGCTCGCCACCGGCTGGTAATCACCATCGGGCTGGGCACGATCACCTTCAACCCGGAGTGTACGGCGATCATCACGGCCGCGGGCGAGGCGAAGGCGGCGATCGTGGCCGACGCCGTGCAAGGGCCCACCGGAGTGGAGATCCCCGCCAGCGCCCTGCGCGGGCTGCGCAACGCCCGCTTCTATCTGACCATGGGCGCCACCCGCGGCCTGCGCGAGCGGCAGCGGCGGCTGGCGCTGCGCACCGATCCCGCAAGCGACCAGCAGGTAGAGATGGTGCTAATTGACCTGGCCATCGCCCGCCGCCAGCGGATCCTGGACCTGGCCGAGGAGCCGGTGCGGGCCGACGCCCTGGCCGGCGCGGTGCTCGCCCGGCGGTCGGAAAGCCTGGAAGCCCTCAAGACGATGGTCCACCAGCGGCTGTTGGCGAAGATCGAGGCCGGCAGCCAACGCCTGCGCAACACCCGCTTCCTGCACACCGAGCCGCACCACGACGACCTGATGCTGGGCTGCCTGGCCTACATCGTGCGGAACGTGCGGGAGCCCAGCAACGTGCATTATTTTGCGACGCTCACCAGCGGCTTCACGGCCGTAACGAACCATTACATGCTGGAGCGGCTGCGGCGGCTGCGGCACCGCCTGGGCACGCCGCGTTTCGCCCGATTGCAGGCGGAAGGCTATTTCGACCCCCGCAACGAGCAGGGCCGCAACCGCGACATCTGGCGATATCTGGACGGCATCGCGGCCCTGGATGAGGAAATGCGCGACGAGGGCGCCGCCCGCCGCCTGCTCCGCAACCTGGTCGAGGTCTACCAGGACGGCGACCTGCCGGCCGTCTACAACCGCATCGGGGACCTGGAGCGGTATTTCCACACGATCTATGCGGGCAAGAAGGACTCGCGGCCGATCCAGCGGCTGAAGGGGATGTGCCGCGAGTGGGAGGCCGAGTGCCTGTGGGGCTACTTCGGCTGGCAGTCGTCGCACATCCGGCACCTGCGGCTGGGTTTTTACACGGGCGACGTTTTCTCGCCCGCCCCCACCGTCGAGCGCGACGTAATGCCCATCGTGGCACTCCTGGAGCGGACCACACCGGGCGTGATCTCGGTGACCTTCGACCCCGAGGCCAGCGGCCCGGACACGCACTACAAGGTCCTCCAGGCGATCAACGAGGCCACGCAGCGCTACGCCGCCAGCCATCCCGACCGCGAGTTCCGCATTTTGGGCTACCGCAACGTGTGGTACCGCTTCCATCCGGCCGAGGCCAACCTCTACGTGCCCGTCTCGCTCAATATGTTCTCGGTGATGGAGAGCGCTTTCCTGAACACGTTCGTTTCGCAGCGCGAGGCGTCGTTCCCCAGTCCCGAGCTGGACGGCCCGTTCTGCAAACTGGCCCAGAAGATCCAGGTCGAGCAGTACCAGATGCTGAAGACCTGCCTGGGGCGCGACTGGTTCGCCGAGCACCCAAGCCCGCTGATCCGCGCCACGCACGGCCTGGTCTTTCTGCGGGAAATGACGATCGAGGAGTTCTCGCACACGGCCCGCAAGCTCCGCGCAGCCGCCGAAGCCGGTTAGCCATGGGTTTGCGACGGCCTCGACCCCGATCCGTAAACAACGAATACTGGCCCTTCCAGTCAGTTGAGGACTGGACAAGACTGGCTTCGGCTGGCGCGGGACGGTGATTTCCCCCCTAGCGCCCGGCCAACAACGGCCGGCCGCCAGCCACCCGTTGCGGACGCGACGTCAATTCCTCCGACGGCCAAACCCTGGTAGAATCAAACGCAGTTCAGGCCGGGCTGGCGCCCGAGGATACGGCGGTAGCCAGTCCTCCCCCTTTAATCCAAACGCGGAGTTCAATCATGCCCACGATCTCGAGTGTGTGGCAATTCTTTCAGGCACTGAAATTCACGCCCGGCCATCCGCGTTTCCGGCGTCGCCGGTCTTTGGCCCGGCGCTTAGGCTGCGTTCACGCCGGGCTAACGGCTCGGGTCGCAGGCCGTTATCCCGGAGGGATATCAGCTATTAGCCGGTGGTTGCGGAGCGCAAGCGACGACACCACCGGTCGTGAGACACCCGACGCGCAACCGACCCCAACGGGGTCGCAGCGAGTGTCCGGCTGCGACCCCGCCGGGGTCGTGGACTGTCCGATGGCGCGGACCCCGGGTCGCGAAGCGCGACCCGGGGCTAATCGCTCGGAACCCTCCGGGTTCCCCGGTCGTCCCCGCGATTCCATGCGCTGCCAGGAAGACTTGCCGCACATTATCCTGGTGGCGGTGTTGACGGTTCTCTTGGCCTGCTCGGTTTCGGCCGTTAGCCGCGCGGCGGCGGGGGACGAAAAGGCCGCGTCGCTGGTTCCGGACGCCGTGTTCTATCACGGCAAGATCGTGACTGTGGATGACCGATTCTCGCTGGCCGAGGCCCTGGCCGTTCGCGGCGAGCGGATCGTGGCCGTCGGCCGCGACGAGGACGTGCTGCGGCTGGCCGGCCCCCGTACCCGGCGGGTCGATCTGGGCGGGAAGACCGCCATGCCGGGCCTGATCGATTCGCACCTGCACCTGATGTCCTCCGCCATGTACGAGTTCGACCACGAGGTCCCGCAGATGGACTCGATCGCCGACGTGCTGGCTTACGTGCGCTTGCGCGCCGGCGTCCTGTCGCCGGGCGAGTGGATCAGCATCCAGCAGGTGTTCGTTACGCGGCTGCGGGAGCGGCGGTTTCCGACCCGCCAGGAGCTGGACCAGGCGGCGCCGCGGAACCCGGTCTGCTTCAGCACCGGGCCCGACGCGGCCCTGAACTCAATGGCCCTGCGGCTCAGCGGGATCGACAAGGATTTCAAGATCACCGACGGGCAGGCGGGCCAGGTGGAGCGCGATCCCCGTACGGGCGAGCCCACCGGCATGCTCCGCAACTGCCACCGCTTCATAAAATTGAGGTCGTCGGCCAAGACGCCCACGGCCGCTGACCAGCGGCAGCGATTGAAGGCCCTGCTGGCCGCTTACAACGAAGTGGGCATTACCAGCGTCACCGACCGCGACACCAGCGACGCCGATATCGAGGTCATTCGGGCCGTCCACCAGCGGGGCGAGCTGACTTGCCGCGTCTATATTACCTACCACCTGGATGCCCAGATGCCGTGGGAGCAGATTCGTGCCCGGGTCCGCCAGGCAGTCGAGCACCCCCTGCGGCGCTACGACAACATGCTCTGGCTGCACGGGATCAAGATCTACCTGGACGGCGGCATGCTCACGGGCAGCGCTTACATGCGCGAGCCGTGGGGCGTAAGCCGCATCTATTCGATCACCGACCCGCAATATCGCGGACTGCTGTTCATCAAGCCCGAAAAGCTGGTGCGCATCGCCCGGCTGGTGCTGGGCAGCGATCTGCAGCTTACGGCGCATTGCGTGGGCGACGGGGCGGTCGAGACCCTGGTTTCGGCCTACGAGCAGGTCAACCGGGAGTTTCCCGTGCGGCCCAAGCGGCCGTGCATGTCGCACGCCAATTTCATGACTCTGCGGGCCATCCGGACCATGCAGGCGATCGGCGTGGTGGCCGACCTGCAACCCATCTGGCTGCTGCTGGACGGCGCGACGCTTGGCGCCCAGTTCGGCGATCGGCGGCTGGAATACTTCCAGCCCTACAAAAGCTTCTTCGAGCACGGCGTGATCGTGGGCGGGGGCTCCGACCACATGCAGAAGATCGGCCGCCGCCGCTCGATCAACTCCTACGACCCGTTCCTGGGAATGTGGATTACCTTGGTCCGCCAGCCGCGCTGGACCGGCGAGCCGCTGCACCCGGAACAGGCCATCACCCGCCAGCAGGCCATCCGCTTGTACACGATCAACTGCGCCTTCTTGACCTTCGAGGAGAAGGAGAAAGGGTCGCTGGAGAAGGGGAAGCTGGCCGATTTCATCGTGCTGGACAAGGACATTCTCACCTGCCCGGTGGACGAGGTCAAAGACATCGAGGTCGGTCAGACGTGGCTCGGCGGCAAGCAGGTGTTCGCGCGGCATGCGGCGGGCGGGCGGGAATGACGGGAAGCCGGAACCACGAAGCGATCCGCACCGTCGGGCAACGTCCGATGCCGCCGCGCTGTATAATAACTCCAGGGCACTTGGAGGCGCTATGAATCAGATTGTACTGGAAATCTCGGACCGGAGCTTGGAGGCCCTAAGTGCTTCGCCGGAGGCGGCGGGCAAGGAGCTACGGCTGGCGGCGGCCATGAAACTCTATGAAATCGGGAGGTTGACCTCGGGCGGGGCGGCAGAATTGGCCGGAGTTGCACGGGTGGAGTTCCTATCGAAGCTCCGCGACTACGGTATCCCCACCTTTCGCCTAACCGACGAGGAACTCCGCGAGGACGTGGAGCGTGCCTGAAGTCGTGTCCGACACTTCGCCCTTGCAGTACTTGCACCAGGCGGGCCTGCTCCACCTCTTGCCAGGTCTGTATGGTAGCATCATCGTTCCCGCGGCGGTGGCCGCCGAGTTGGATCGCGGGATTTCCCTCGGATTCGCCTTGCCCGACGTCCATACAATGCCCTGGGTCCACGTTGTGGGTCCCTGCCCGACGCTTACATCACCGCTGCCGGCCGATTTCGGGGCGGGCGAGCGCGACGTGCTGATGCTGGCTGCACGGACCCCGAATTCGTTGGCGTTGATCGACGATGCCCGGGCGCGGCATTACGCTCGGTTACTCGGGATCAAGCTTACGGGCACTCTTGGAATTCTGGTCAAAGCCAAACAGCAAGGGCATCTCCCGGCCGTCTTACCCGTGCTTGAAACGCTGGAATCCTTGGGGTTCTTCCTTGACCCCACGACGCGCGCATCGCTGCTTCGGCTCGCAAATGAGGGGTCTGATCTGCCGGCGTGGCCATAGCGGATTCTGGTAGGGCTCGCTCGGGCTCGACCCATCCTACCTTGTTTCTCCGCGGCAGGAACTAGACAGCTTCGTTGCGAGCCTTCGGCGCCTGGTTTACGCCGGCTTGTTTCCCGGTAGAATAAACAATTGTCCGCTGACAGTTTCCGCCGGCGATCCGTGCCAAGCCAGCGGCAAGGCGGTTGCGCCCATCATCCGGGAGACGGCATGAATAACGTTGTCGCGTTGGTATTGGGCGGGGGCCGGGGGACCCGGCTGTACCCGTTGACCAAGGTCCGCTCGAAGCCGGCCGTGCCGGTGGGGGGGAAGTACCGCCTCATCGACATCCCGCTGTCGAACTGCCTGAACAGCGGCCTGAACCGCATCTACGTCCTCACGCAGTTCAATTCGGTAAGCCTGCACCGGCACATCCACAGCACGTACGTCTTCGACCCCTTCGATCGCGGCTTCGTAGAGATCCTGGCCGCCCAGCAGACCCTGGACAACACCGGCTGGTACCAGGGCACGGCCGACGCCGTGCGCCAGAACCTCCGCCACCTGACCGAGCCGGGCGTGGAGTACATCCTGATCCTGTCGGGCGACCAGCTTTACCGCATGAACTTCGCAGACATGATCGCGGCGCACCGCGCCAGCGGCGCAGACGTAAGCATCTCGGCCGTGCCGGTGACCGCCGCCGAAGCCTCGTCGATGGGCATCATGCGGGTAGATGCCGCCGGGCGAGTGGTGGGCTTCCTGGAGAAACCGCAAACCGCCGCCGAGCTCGATCTGGTCCGCACCGATCCGGCCTGGCTCGAGGCCCAGGGCCGCCCCAGCCGCGGCCGCGATTGCCTGGCCAGCATGGGCATCTACCTGTTCAACCGCAATACGCTGGTAAACGCCCTGGAGAAGACGGCCTACCGCGACTTCGGCCGCGAGGTGTTCCCCGCCTCGATGCGCACCCACAACGTCCAGGTCTACCTGTTCGACGGCTACTGGGAGGATATCGGGACCATCAAGTCGTTTTACGAGGCGAATTTGCAGTTGGCCTGCGAGCACCCGCCGTTCGACATGGCCACGGCCGAGGCGCCCATCTACACCCGGGCCCGCTTCCTGCCGCCCTCGCGGATCGACCGCGCCAGCATCCGCCAAAGCCTGGTGGCCGACGGCTGCCGCATCGAAGAAGGCGCGGTGATCGAGAACAGCATCGTCGGCTTGCGCTGCCTCATCGGCCGCAACGTGACGATCCGCAACTCGATCCTGATGGGCAACGATTATTACGATCTGCCCGATGCGCTGGCCGCTGCCCGCAGCAACGGCGGAGGGCCGCTGGGCGTGGCGGCCGGGGCGCACATCGAGGGCGCGATCATCGACAAGAACTGCCGCATCGGCCCCGGCGTCCGCGTGGTCAACGCCCGGGGCCTCGAGGCCACCGAGGAGACCGAGTTCGGCATGATCCGCGACCACGTCGTCGTGGTGAAAAAGGGCACCACCCTGCCCCCCGGCTGGACGCTGGCCTGAAGGGCCGCCGAAAAACAGGTTCCACTGTCAAAGAGTCGCCCTTGCTTGCGAAGCACTGGCGGCGCGGCGGGCGGCCCGTTTCGACCGCCGCGACCGCGATCCCCAAAAATCCCTCGAATTCGCCATGGCCGCCCTCGTTCGCTTGTTGTTATCTTGCTCTTTCAATGATCAGCGGCACGACAAAAACGTAATTGTGAGGCTTATTGTCTCCAAGCTCCGTGTAGCCGTAGATGCCGTCGTGAATCAGCAGTATCTCATTGGGTCCTGTCTTGGCCATGTCCGTATAGCCCGTCGTGCCTCTATCGAAAATCTGCGTGCGGTCGGTCCACTCACGTCCCTCCCCATCCGGAGAACAGATGACGGCAACACCCGGGCGTCCGTACGAACAGACCAGGATGCCGTCGTCGGTCCTGATCAAAGCCGGCATAACGCCGTGGTCGGCCACGATGGTCGGCTTGCTCCATGTTTTCCCCCCGTCCATTGACCGGGCCTGATACATGGACTCGCCAGGCCCAGTGTCCGACGTTCGCATCATCGTCAACAGATTATTGGGGCCTGTGCGGATCAGCGCCGGCTCACAAAAACCGAAACCCGGGGCATCCGCATCGTAGGCAATGGTCGAGAAGTATTGCCAGCGATTTCCCTTGTCCGTGGATTTCATAAGGACTGAACTGCATTTGGGAAGCCCCTCGAAATCCACGTAGATTGCGGCAAGCAAATCTCCGTTGTCCATCTCCACCAAACCTGTATTGAAGGTCGCCCTCCCTTGGCCTTGCGGGACGCCGTCCTGACGAACATGCTCGATGGCCACAGGGACATCTTTGTGAATCGTGTATGTCATCCCGTTGTCCCGCGAACGCTTGACGTTCATTACCCATCCATCGCCTTTGCGAATGAGGCCGTTCACCCAGCCGACGATTTCGAGAAACGTGCCGTCATGCAGCGTGATCTTGCAAAAGTTCGCGGTGCCCTCGCCGCCGATATCCTTCCAGGTTTTCCCGTTGTCGGTTGACATCATGCGGCGGCAGTTTTCGGTCCCGAAAGGAAAGTATGCATCCGCAGTTGTCTGGCACCAGGCGACGAGAGTCCTGTTTGGCATCCGCTGGATAAATGGGAACCAGTTATAGGGCTGATCCCCGCTGGTGGCCGCAAGCTTGCGGACCACGATCCGCTTGCCGACTTTGACATTCACACGGCCCTTTATATCTAACGGCAGAGCCCCGGCTACGCTCACGGAGACATCGTCCAGCCAAACCGCGCCGCTCCAGTCACTGGGAGCAAACCTTACCTCAAGCCGGTCACACTCACCGGCAGGAACCGGAGGAAGCCAGGCCGCACATTGTTTCCATTTATCACGCGCCAGACCCACTTCGGCGGATTCTCGCGTATTCACACACTTGCCTTCGCGGTACTGAAAGAGGGTTACCTTCACTGCGCCATACATATTGTTCCGTGCCTGAACGTCTCTGTCTCCCTTGGCCCGGAACGCTATACGCAGAACATCCCCTGCCTTGGCCTTGACCTCCTGCGCCGCCCAGACATCCCCCGTCAGCTTGCACGCCTGCTTGCCAAAGTGCATATCATTCGCATTCTTGACCTTCTCCACTTCCCCATCACCGCTTATGCTTCCGTATCCAAAACTCCAAGGCGGATAACTGATATTAGTTATAGAACCGCCCAGCGTCGCCGAAACATCGTCCAGCCAAATATTACGGCTCCAATCAGTGGGAGTAAACGCCACTTCAATCCGGTCGCACTCGCTGGCAACCGCCGCCCTGCAGAAATGTTGCTTCCACTCCGCGCCAAGCGCTACGCCATCGCCAATGCCCATGCCCGCGCTCCCTTCGACCATCCGGCTTGTATTTACACACTGCTCTCTACGATACTGAGACACGGTCAACTGCAACGAACCACACGCATTATTCATCCACCGACCGTCTTTATCTCCTTTCGCCCAGAACGCGATGTGCAGGATATCCTCACCCGGCTTGGCCCTGAACTCCTGCACGGCTCGCATCCCCTTCTGCAACTTGCACGCAACCTTACCTGAATGTACGTCGTTCGTAACTAATTCCCCGTTCGCCCTGCCGCTGCCCTGCCAGAAGCTCCATGGCGGACAACTGACATTCGTTGCTGACCGGACAACCTCCTCAAATCCCCCGTTCTTGACCAAGCCTGTCTTCCTGCCTTCCATCGTGTTTTCGTTTTGAAGGGCCTCTTCTCCCCACACCGGTTTGCCGATTAGAAGGAGACTCGCCAGCCACACCCAACCAACCCGGAACCTTGTTTGTCGAGTAAACATGATTCATTCTCCTCATTGCTGAAGGGCGTCTTTCAGGCGGTCGCACGGCATTCCATCCATTTGCCGTTTCTTGCATAAACTGCATCTCTTGGAACACTGGTTGACCGTCCAGCCATTCCTGTTTGCCTTCGGTGGTGTTCATATCGCTGTCGCGGCCCAAACAAAGCGGTGTCTCGCCGCCGCTCTGCTACTCCCGCCAGGGGAGCGGGTTGCCAGTTTGCCGGCTGCCATTTTACCACTCTTGCGGCACACCGGCGAAGATCGCCGGGATAGTCCGCCCGGATACATCCTGGTGCGTCACAGGAACGCCCGAGAAGCATCTCCCACCCACAAGATGTCAATAAACTGGGCTTGCAGTTTGGCCGCGAATGTGATACTATACGGTTGTATATATTGAGGGTTAGGGATTAGGCGGAGGGCGGACGGGGAGTTTTCAGTGTTCAGTTTTCAGTTTTCAGCACGGGCCCGAATACTGAACAGCGAACACTGAACACTGGCCCCGTGTTCATCCGTGGATCGCTTGCCCGCAGATTTCAACGATAGGTACACGCCGGGCCCTCGGACGAAGGCGCAAGTGGAAGGCGGCCAAGGAGTTATGGAGCCTGGAATGGCGCAATTCGAACACGTACCCCTGAAGACGTATGACTTTACGTTCGCCGGCCGAATCGGTAGTGCAAGCCAGCCAAGGGGTTACAGACTTCTCAAACGCGGTAACTTTTGAAAGGTACTCCGGGGCGGGCGACTGTTCGATAGCGGAGGGATGAGGGGTGAGGGATGAGGGGTGAGGGGGGAAGGGGATTAGGGATTAGGGATTGGGATGAAGACTGAAGCCCCAAGACCCAAGACCCAAGACCTAAGCCCCAAGGCGGAAGTGCAAAATGTAAAATGCAAATTGCAAACGAAGGGCCCGTATCATTTCTGGCCGTTCGCGGTATATTATCAGGAAGGGTTGGATAAAGTCTGTCCGAGCTTCGGGCCCCTTGGGTACGCCAGCCATGTCCGACGTGACGATCAGTGCCGCCGGATTGCGGATTATCAAACTCCTGGTCGGCAATCCCGCGCGGACCGTCACCGAGCTGGTGGCCCTGGCGGGCGTGACCCGCACCGCGGTCACCGAGCAGCTCGGCGACTTGGTGCAGGCCGGTTTCGTCGAGCGAACCAAGGAGCGGCTGGAAAGCCGTGGCCGGCCGCACCACCGCTACGCCGCCACCCAGGCCGCGTTGCTGCTGTTGTTCGCCGACAGTCAGCACCTGGTAGTTCCGGCGGTGTGGCGGGCGGTCGACCAGATCGGCGGCCCCGAGCTGACCAAGGCGATCTTGGAAAAGGTCAGCCGTTTGCTGGCCGACCACTACTGCGCCAAGATCACGGCCATCGACCCTAAGCCGCGCCTGTTGCAATTCATGCGGGTGCTGGAAGAGGAAGGCGGATTGGTGGAAGTGACCGAGCGGGAGGGGCATCTGACGGTGTCGAAACGGAGCTGCGCCTTCCTCAGCATGTGCGACGAGAAGCGGACCGTCTGCGCGATCGAGTTGGACATGATTTCGGCAATTGTGGGCTGCCCGGTGCGGCGCGTGGCCTGTCGCCACGACGGCAGTCCGCGGTGCAGCTTCGAGCTGGAGGGCCTGCACCAGCGGGGCGCCGCGGCCGTAAGGACGTAGCAAGGACTCCCCTCTCCCTTTGGGAGAGGGGCCGGGGGTGAGGGCATCGTGGGGCGGATCGCAGGAATGGCTGCTTCCTTGCCACCAGCCCTCACCCTGCCCTCTCCCGGAGGGAGAGGGGACTACGGGGTTTCTCGTTAGACGTGTTGGCCAGCCGGGAAAGCCTGTATTGTGTTAGACGCTCTTAATGCCGCCGCGACCGCGGTCCCCCGCGAAACGCTGTTGACCACCACGTGGCCGACGATCGGCGCGACGGCGGCCGGCCGGCTGGTGGGCTGGCTGTCGGCCGCCCGGCTGGGCTGGGGCTTCTTCACCCTCGGCAAGCTCCTGGCCGTGGTCACGATCCCCATCAGCCTGGCCGTGTTCTGCTGGCAGCTCATGCCGCTGGTCTGCCGGCGTTACGCGCTGACGGACCGGCGGCTGATAATCCAGAAGGGTCTTTCGGCCGCGGAAGGGCCGTCGATCGCCCTGGATCAGTTCGACGCCATCGACGTGCTGCTCCTGCCCGGCCAGGCCTGGCTGCACGCCGGCGAGCTTATTTTCCGGCGCGCGGGGGCCGAGGTGTTCCGCTTGTCCGGGGTCCTGCGGCCCGAGGTCTTTCGCCAGGTGTGTTGGAAGGTCCGCACCGCCCAACTCAGCACGGAGCAAGTGATCCGGCAGCAGGCCGCGGCGGGCAACCCCGGCTGATCGCGGCTAGTGGTCTGTCCAAGTTGAGTTTACGGGTGCCACGGTTGGCTTGTCCAACCGTGTTTCGGCACTGCTGGGCAAGCCAGCAGTGGCACCCAAGCCGTCATTCGAAGATTGGCGGAGCACTAGGGGGTGCGGGTGCACGGGTAAGCCGGGGGGGCGTCGGCCATGGCGGCCGATGGTGCAGGCTGGGCGGCGAAGGCCGCCGGATCGGCCGGCGGTAAGCGGCGGACCTGGTAGTCGGCCCCCGGCGGAGCCTGTGACTGGCTCGACAGGCCGGCCATTACGACCGGCACGAGCGGACGCGTGCCGACGATGTGCGTCACCGGCTCGTCGTGGCCCGCGGCGACCGCTGGTTTTATGGCGCCTTGAGCTTCCGCGGCAGCCGCTGGTTTTTCGGCGCCTTGAGAGCCTGTGCCGGCCGAGGCTTTTTCGGCGGCTGGCGGCGGTTTGTGCGGCGGGGCGGACTCGGTCGATGCGGTCTTCTGCGCCGCATCCTTCGGACGCTCAACCGCGTTGGGGGCCGCCGGCTGAAGCGGGGCCGCCGGCAGAGTCGCGGCGGCCGGCGCACTCTTCGCCGCTACGGCCTGAGAATTCGGACGATCCGGCCCGTTCACCATCTGCCACACGATCGGATACTGCGCGACGTTCACGCCAATCGCGCTGGCCGCCAGCACCAGTGACGTTAGCGTAGCCGCAATTCTCGGCACGTTCGGCCTCCCCTTCGACGCGGGCTACACTGCGAGCGGCCGGAAATCATCCGGCGTCTTCCCTGTTGTTACGGTTCGCGCCATTTCAAACCGCGCGGCAGAAAACTTCCGGGCGTGGAAACCATACACCATGGAAACCACGAGGCAAGCGCGAAACCGCGCCGGGAGGCGGCCGCCACCAGGAACACGAATGGCAAGAGTGACTGCGCAAAGTGTGCGTGAAGTAGGGGCTAGGTGCTGGACAGAGGACGATAGTTCATGCCGGTCTCTCCGGCGGCGGCTGCGGGGCGTCGGTTTTCAGGCGGCGGCCCTGTTTGCGGAGGGCCTCGATCAGCAGGAACTCGATGTGCGCATTGACGCTGCGGAACTCCTGCTGAGCCCAGGATTCCAGGGCCTCGTAGAGTTCGGGGCTGATGCGCAGCAAGAACGGTTTTCGCGGTCTCATCCCGGGGCTCGCTAGGCGTAGAGTGTGCCGGCGTTGATCACCGGTTGGGCCTCGCGCTCGCCGCACAAGACGACCAGCAGATTGCTCACCATGGCCGCCTTGCGCTCCTCGTCCAGCTCGACGACCTTGCTGGCCGCCAGGTCGTTCAGCGCCATCTGCACCATGGTTACGGCCCCGTGCACGATCTTCTGCCGGGCGTCGATAATGGCCTCGGCCTGCTGGCGGCGGAGCATGACGCCGGCGATCTCGGGGGCGTAGGCCAGGTGCGTGAGCCGGGTTTCCTCGATCACCACGCCCGCCCGTGACACGCATTGTTGCAGCTCCTTCTGCAAGGCCAGGGCCACTTCGTCCATCCCGCCGCGCAAAGTGATCTCGGCCCCCTCGCCATGATCGTAGGGATAGGAACTCGCCACGTGCCGCAGGGCCGACTCGGTCTGCAGCTTCACGAACTCGTCGTAGCGCTGAACGTCGAACACGGCCTGAGCCGTGTCTTCCACGCGCCAGATTACAATGGCGGCAATCTCGACCGGATTGCCGCGCTTGTCGTTTACCTTCAGCCGCTCGCCCTGCAAGTTGCGCACGCGAAGCGATAGCGCAAGCTTGCTGTTCAAGGGATTGGTCCAGTGCCAGCCGCTCCGGCGGACCGTGCCCCGATAGGCGCCGAAAAGGATCAGCACCCGGGCCTCGTTGGGCTCCAACGAGAAGTATCCGAAGCACGAAAAAATGGTGACCGCAATGACCGCCAGGCAGCCGCCCAGCAGCCAGAAGTTCGGCAGTTGGTGCGTCTTATCCGCAGCGACCGCCGACGAGATGAACGCCACCAGCAGCCAGATCGCGATCCCTAGCAAGACAATCGTGACCGGCAGCACCAACCAACCGCTCGACGCCCCGACCTGTCGTTCCCGGCTCATGACAGTAGCCCCCAAGAATGGTTCAAGGATAGTTGCACCTGTTAATATCAGTATGATATCATAAAGATATCTATAATGCAAGTGAGGAAGTCGTTTTTCTCGTAACTGGCGACCCGGCGGCGGGTTACGGCGGAGCGGCGGCAGGCGGATCGGTCGCAGGTCGGCAGCAGTCGGCCGGGCACTGGTCGGGCCAGGGGCCGAGGGTCCCCAGGGCCAGCCGGGCCGGGTTGCCGGCGGTCCGCTCCAGCACCAACTGGCGGATCATCCCGACGAACTGTGGATGGCAGCCTGCCACGCCCGCTCGAACCATGTTCAATCCCTGCTCTTCGCAGATCTGGCGGAGCTCGATGTCCAGGTCGTAGACGATCTCCAGGTGTTCGCAGAGGAAGCCCAGCGGCACGACCACCAGGTCCCGCACGCCCCCCTTGGCAGCAAGGGCCGCAACCAGTTGACGGACGTCGGGATCGAGCCACGGCTGCCCGGGCGGGCCGCTGCGGCTCTGATAGGCCAACTGCCAACCGCCCAGGCCGAGCCGCTCGGCCACCAGCCGGCAGGCCTCGCGAAACTGCTCTTCATAACGGCAGTGCCCGGCCATCGCCGCCGGAATGCTGTGGGCCGTGAAGATCACGCCCGCCGCCGGGCGGCGATCGGGCCCGATCTGGTCGAAGGCGGCCCGCACCCGATCGGCCATGGCCTCGATGAAGCCCGGATGGTTGTAGAACAGCCGCAACTTGTCGATCTGCGGTGCGGCGGCCCCCACCTCCTGCCGAGCCCGCTCGAGGTCTTCGATATACTGCCGGCAACTGCTGTACGAGCCGAGCACCGAGGTGACCAGCGCCAGGGCATGGCGGACGCCGTCGCCGGCCATTTGCCGCACCACGTCGGGCAACAAGGGATGCCAGTTGCGGTTGCCCCAATACACCGGCAGCCGGGGGCCGTGGACGCTGAGCTCGGCGACCAGCGCCGCCAGCAGGGCCCGATGCTGGGCGTTGATCGGGCTGACGCCCCCCAGCGCCTTGTAGCGGCGGGCGGCTTCTCGCAGACGCCCCGCGGGCACGTCCTTGCCCCGCACCACGTTGGCTAGGAACGGCTCAATGTCGTCCGGCCCCTCCGGCCCGCCAAAGGAAACCACAATCAGGGCGTCATAGGAGGACGGAGGGGGGAAGGCGGACGGCGGATCGGGTGAAAGGGAAGGCGGAGGGCGGAGGGCGGACGGCGGAAGGCTGGAATGCGGGAAATCCATGGTCCTATCGTAACGAGCAGGGGGCAGGAAGCCAACCGGGCTGTTGCGGCCCTTTCTCCCCAAACCGGCTGTGGTAGAATAGGTAGGGAGATGAACAACCACAAAAACAAGCATGTTCGTGCGGCAGTGGACTATGCTCTGGAACACGGCTGGCGGTTGGTCTTGGCGGGGCCACGGGCACATATCTGGGGCACGCTATACTGTCCGCACCAAGGGCGCGACGGCTGTTTGCGGAGGGTCTTCAGCACGCCCCGCGTGCCGGAGAATCACGCCCGGTGGCTGCGGGGCGCGGTAGATCATTGCCAACATTCTACGGAGGCAAGCCCATGAAGACCTATGACTTTGAGGTAATTTTGGCGGCGGGGACGGACATGACCGAAGAATTGGCCGACCGGCTGTTCGAGGCCGGGTGCGACGACGGTACGCCGGGGGTGTGCTGCGGCGTGCCGGTTATCGGATTCAGTCGGGAAGCGGACTGCCTTGAATCCGCCATCCGCAGCGCCGTGGCCGATGTTCAGAAAACCGGCTGCGTTGTCGAGCGGGTCCAAATCGAGCGCGACTCGCCGCTGCTGTCATCCGGCGCGGGTTAGAAAATCAGCTAGGCAGCCATGCGATCTCCTGCGGCGATATTAAGTGACCCCGACGGGATTTGAACCCGTGCTCCAGGCTTGAAAGGCCTGTGTCCTAACCTGGTTAGACGACGGGGCCCTGCTGCCGGCCTACTAAATGGCCATGCAACCTATATACAAGCGATGCGGCAGGCCGTCAATGGGTTGGCCATTCGGGCTGACTCGCGGCCGAAGACGCACAAGCCTTGGGAGATTGGCAGGCCTGGAAGGTTTGATCGAGCCGGGAGCAGATCGGCTCAGAGAGAAGGGGGCAGGTCTACGCGGGCACCGCCCCGGAATGCCGGCGACGGGAAACTACCCCTCGCCGGTAGTCTTTGTTTCGGACGCGTCGGTCTTGGCGATGGTCTTCTCGCCGGCCGCCGCATCGTTGCGGTGGATGGCGTCGAACACTTCGCGCCGGTGGACCGGGATCTCCTTCGGGGCCTCGACCCCTAGGCGGACCTTGTCCCCTCGAATCTCCACCACGACGATCGTAATGTCATCGTTGATGACAATACTTTCGTTCTTCTTGCGGGATAGGACTAACATCGTACGTTCCTTCGCCTCGAACCAGACTTCCTATCTTGTATAGTCAACCGAAAGCCCGGTCGCGCGCCAACACGCACCACCATTATTGTACGATACGGCGCAATTACGTGAAGTCAAGCGTTTCAGGGGCCAAATCGCCCATTTTCGTCACTTTTTCGGCATCGGTTGGCACACTTTTCGTACGCTCCATGCGAAGCGCCAGTTCATAAAAGATTACCTGGCCGATCATGAAATCGCACCGTACTTCATAAGTCATTTTAACATAAGTGCTTATGTCTAGCAAGCGGCAACGCTGTCCGGGGAGCAGATGATGCTGGACACCCCACCCTCATACCTTATAATAGAGGCTTATCACGCTTGAAGCCCCACTTCCGGGTAGGTAACACACGATCCATGTTTCGCTGGTTTTACAATATTTATTCGGCGGTGTTGACGGTAGCTCACGCCCTTGGGGTAAGCCTGCTTTACTGGGTCCGCACCTACGATCCCAAGCGACGGACCTTCACGGAGCAGTACGAGTATCCGGAGCTGCCGGCGCAAGTTACGCCCCGGTTTAGGGGTTTTCATCGTTTCGACCTGACGACTTGTATCGGGTGCGAGGCGTGTGCCCGGGCCTGCCCGGCCGACTGTATCCGCATCGCCAAGCAGAAGGCCCCCGGCGGCAAAGGCTTCCAGGTGACCAGTTTCGTGATCGATTACGGCAAGTGCCTGTTCTGCGCGTTGTGCGTGGAGCCGTGCCCGGTGGACTGCATTTTCATGGGTTCCGCGCACGACCTGAGCTGTTACGCGCGGGAGGGCTACGTGGTCGATTTTTCGCGGCTGCCGCTGGAGATTGCTTGGGGTCGGGCATCGCTCGAGCCGCTGGTCGTGGCGCGATCCAAGGCGATCCTTAAGCCGGTTCACGGGGGGCCGAACCCGTGACTGCCGGCCGCTTTCGGTCCACCGGGTGGGCCGAAGGCGTGGTTCCCGGCCGCTTTTGATTCACGGGGGCCGAAGCCGTGGCTTCCACCCGTATTGTGGGGTCGGCGGGCCGGGTTGCAATAAGGGGTCCAGCCGGCTTACAATAGGCTTCTTTCCGGAAGCCCACTTCCCCCGGGAGGAGACGTCTCCGCGCCGTCATGTCGCCCATCTCCGTCGTCGCTTACCTGTCGCTCTTCGTCGTGGTGGGCTTCCTGTTTCTGCTGGTGGCGCTGCTGCTGGGCCGATTGCTGCGGGCGGACGTGCCCACGCGGGAGAAGCTCCAGCCCTATGAGTGTGGGGAGCCGCCGGTGGGCTCGAGTTTCGTGCAGTTCGACCTGCGGTTTTATGTCGTAGCGCTGGTGTTCATGGTTTTCGAGGTGGAGGTGGCCCTGTTCTTTCCGCCGGCCACGATCTTCGGCCAAGCGACGCAACTGATGGGGCCGCAAGCGTCGGCGGCCGTCGCCGAGGAGCGTTGCGATCGGCTGGGAATGGCGGTGAAGGACAGCCGGGAAGAATCGTCCGGTGCGCAGGAGACGTTTCGCTACCCCCCGGGGCGGCAGCGGGCCGCCGACGCCCGGCTGCTGGCGCTGGCGGCGCTGGCCGACCTGGGCGTGTTCTTCGCCGTGATCCTGCTGGGATTCGCCTACGTATGGTATCGGGGCGACCTCGACTGGGTGCGGGCGGTGAGCCCGCCGCGGCTCAGCCTGGGGGAGGGGATGAGGGATTAGGGATTGGGGATTAGGGAAGCTTGGCGACGGTGAAGGGGGTCGATGGACGTTCAAGGCATTCAAGGGCAACTGACGGGGCGTTTCGGGCCCACTATCACCGGCAGCGACCTCGAGGCCCTCGATCCGTGGATCCAGGTGGCCGGCGAGCGGCTGCCGGAAGTCTGCCTCTTCCTCCGCGACGACCCGCAACTGCGGTTCGACATGCTGCACCTGATTACCGGCGTGGACTACTTCCAACCGGACGCGAAGAAGGCCGCCGCCGTAACTTGGCAACCCCACGTCGAAGTGCTGTATCACCTGTCGAGCCTCGGATTGCGGCATCGGCTGGTGCTGGTGGTCTCCTTGCCGCGGTGGCAGGACGGGGTCGAGGGCCGGCTGCCCGAAGTGCCCACCGTCAGCCACGTGTGGAGCACCGCCGTGTGGCACGAGCGGGAGGTGTTCGACCTGTTCGGCATCCGCTTTATCGGCCACACGGACTTGCGGCGGATCCTGCTGCCGGAGGACTGGGCGGGCCATCCGCTGCGAAAAGATTACCAGCCGCCGCAGCAATACCACGGGATCTCGCGGGAGACACCGTGTACGGGTTGATTTGGCGCAGGCCGTAGCCATAGGGAAGGACTCAATAGACCGATGCCGATCGAGCGGGTGGATCCCGAGCTGGTCGAGTTCGACCTCCGCAGCGACGAGCTGCTGGTGAACATGGGCCCGCAACATCCCAGCACGCACGGCGTGCTGCGGCTCGTGCTGCGGACCGACGGCGAGGTGGTCCTGGCGGTAACGCCGCACATCGGCTATCTGCACCGCTGCGCGGAAAAGATCGGCGAGAACCTGTCGCCGCGGCAGTTCGTGCCCTACGCCGACCGGCTGGACTACCTGGCCAGCATGAACATGGACCTCGGCTGGACCTTGGCGGTGGAGAAGCTCATGGGTTTCGAGCCGCCGGAGAAGCTGCGGCATCTGCGGGTCATCGTGTGCGAGCTGGACCGCATCGCCAGCCACCTGGTGGCCGCCGGCTGCTACGGCCTGGACCTGGGCAGCTTCACGCCGTTTATGTGGACCTTCCGCGAGCGGGAGAAGATTCTCCTTCTGTTTGAAGCCCTGTGCGGGGCGCGGCTGACCTACTGCTACGTCACCATCGGCGGGGTGACCTCCGACCTGCCGCCCGGCTGGCTCGACCGCTGCGAGGCGTTCCTGAAGCAGTTCGAGCCGGTCGTCGACGACCTGCACACGCTCTTGACCAGTAACGCGATTTTCATCGAGCGGACGGCGGGGGTGGGCGTGATGCCGCCGGCGATGGCCGTCGATTACGGCTGCACCGGGCCCGTGCTCCGCGGCAGCGGCGTGGACTGGGACCTCCGCCGCGACGGCGAGCCCTGGTATACGCGGATGTACGAGGGCTACCAGTTCGAGGTCATTGCCCAGGTCGGCGGGCGCTATCCGCAGGACTATCCCTATCCGCCGGTCCCGCCGCAGGCCGTGTTGGGCGATAGCTGGCACCGCTATTACGTCCGCATGCTGGAGGTGATACAGTCGATGAAGCTGGTCCGGCAGGCGATGGACAAGTACAGCCGGGCCCGCGACAACATCGGCGAGCCGACCAAGCTGAAGCCGAAACTGCCCCAGGGCACGGCCTACATGGAGACCGAGGCCCCCAAGGGCCAGATGGGTTTCCTCATCGTCAGCGACGGCTCGCCGATACCCTGGCGGGTCCGCATCCGCAGCAGCAGCTTTTGCAACCTGTCGGTCGTCTCGGAGTTGTGCCGGGGCTGCCTGATCGCCGATATCCCGGCGATCGTCGGCTCGCTGGACTTGGTGTTGGGAGAAATTGACCGCTGATGGCCGCTTGGATTCTCGAGGAAATGGCTTGCCGCCTGCCGCCCTGGGCCGTTTGGCCCGCGGCGGTGTACTGCTTCGTGGCCCTGCTCGAGGTGCTGGCGGTCCTCGGCCTGGCCATGATCTCGGTGGCGGTCTACAACTGGATGGAGCGAAAGATATCGGCGCGAATCCAGGATCGGCTGGGGCCCAGCCGGGTCGGCGGGCGGTTCGGCTGGCTCCAGTCGCCGGCCGACGGCCTGAAACTGCTGTGCAAGGAAGACATCATTCCGGCGGGGGCCGATCGCCTGCTGTTCCGCCTGGCGCCCTACGTCAGTTTCTGCGCGGCCTTCACCCCCTACGCCTTCCTGCCCTTCACCGATAGCTGGGTGATCCTGCCCCTGGACACGGCCGCCCTGCTGCTGCTGGCCGTGGCCGGGCTGGAAATCTACGGCGTCATCCTGGGCGGCTATGCCTCGGGCTCGAAGTGGTCGTTGCTGGGGGCCATGCGCGAGGCGGCGCAAGTGGTCAGCTACGAAATACCGCTGGGCATCTGCGTCGTCGTGCCCGTGCTCCTGGCCGGCACGATGAGCCTCTCGGCCATCGCCGCGCAGCAGGCCGGCTGGCTCACGCATTGGCTGGTGTTCCACGATCCGTTCACCTTCTGCACCTTCTGGATCTTCATGACCTGCGCCACGGCCGGGACGAACCGCGCCCCGTTCGATCTGCCCGAGGCCGAGAGCGAGCTGGTGGCCGGCTTCATGACCGAGTATTCGGGCTTCCGCTGGTCGATGTTCTTCATGGGCGAGTATACGGCCATGCTCCTGCTCAGCATGCTGGCGGCCGTTCTGTTCGCCGGGGGCTGCCACGGCCCGATCCCCCTGGCCGGCCGGCTGGGGTTGGTGCCCGGCAACGGGTATTGGGCCGGCCTGCTGGGCGACTGCCTGGGGGCCGCGAACCTGATCGCCAAGGGCTACCTGGGCGTGGCCTTCATGATGTGGCTCCGCTGGACGCTGCCCCGGCTGCGCATCGACCAGGTGATGACCACCTGCCTGAAATACTGCGTGCCGCTGGCCTCGGCGTCGCTGCTGGGGGCCATGCTGTGGACGTTCGCGAGAGGAGGCTAGCCCATGGAAACCATTCACTGGCACAGCGTTTTCTTCCTGCTGTTCGCCTTGCTGGCCTGTGGTTTCGCCGTGGCCGTGGTCGTAAGCGGTAGTATCGTGCGGATGGCTTGCTACCTGGTGGCCGCGCTGGGGGCGGTGGCCGGACTGTTCTTCCTGGCCGGGGCCGATTTTCTGGGGGCCATGCAACTGATGGTTTACGTCGGCGGCACGCTGGTGCTGTTGGTGTTCGGCGTCATGCTCACCGCCTGCGGCCCGCTGGCCGCGCTGCGCTCCAGCGGCGGGCAGTGGATCATGGTGGCCTTGGTGGGCGGATCGCTGCTGGCCGTGCTGCTGCAAACGGTGTGGAACATCCAGCCTGGCGGCCCCGCCGGCCGCGCCAAGACCGACCTGAACGCCTCGGTGCCCCCGGCCACGACGCAACTGGGCATGGGCCTGCTGGGCCTGCGGACCGATAGGCTCGGCACGCAGAACCCCGACGCCGGCCAGCCGGCCTCAGCCCCCGGCTATCTGCTGGTCTTCGAGATCCTTTCGGTCCATTTGGTGGTGGCGCTGGTGGGGGCCGCGTATCTGGCACGGGCCAAGCGGCGGAAGGGAAGCGGAGGGATTTAGGGATTTGGGGATTTGGGGATTTGGGCGATTAGACATGGAGGACCGCTTGCGGGTTCGCAAATCATGGACCTTTTGACCCAACCTGTCGGAGTCACGCATTACCTCGTCGTCGGCGCGGTGCTGTTCGTGTGCGGCGTGGTAACGATGACCATTAAGCGGAACGCGGTGGGCGTGCTGATGGGCGTCGAACTGGTGCTCAACGGGGGCAACGTGAACTTCGTGGCCTTCGGCAGTCCGCTGCTGGGCGGCGACCGGCCCGGCGGGCTGGGCCTCGACGGGCAGTGGTTCGCCATCTTCGTCATCGTGCTGGCGGCGGCCGAGGCGGCCGTGGCCCTGGCCATCGCCCTGTGCTTCTACAACAATCACGCCACGATCGACGTCGATCGGGGCAACGAGCTGAAGGGATGAACTGTCCCCCCTCCCTCCGGGAGAGGGCCAGGGTGAGGGGAAGCGGAATAACAATGTCCACCGGAACTTCCCCCCGCCCCGGCCCGCTTCCACAGGGCTAGAGCGAAGAGAAATGGATCTCACCACGTTGCTGCCGACGCTTTTGGGACTGGCCTGGCTCCTGCCGCTAGGCTCGTTCGTGCTGATCCTGTTCTGGGGTCCACGGCTGGGCCGCGGCGGCCGCGGCGCCGGCTACCTGGCCACGGGGGCCATTGTGGCGTCGCTGGCCTTGTCGCTCGTGGCCCTGGGCTGCTGGCTAAGGGTGCATCCGCTGTCGGCCGCTGGCGGCCCGCCGCCGGATGCCGTCTCGGGCGAGTGGTACACCCTGGCCCGCTTCGGCGCGCTGGCCATTACCGTCGGCTATTACATCGATGCCCTGACCATCGCCATGTTCTCGATGGTCACACTAGTCGCCGCCTGCATCCACGTCTATTCGTTCGGCTACATGCACGAGGAGCTGCACGAGGTGACCGATCGGCTGGCAAGGCTGCAAAACGGCCAGCCGGTCTGCCGCCGCGGCCGGTTCCACCGCTTCTATCAGTATCTCTTGCTGTTCTGCTTCAGCATGCTGGGACTGGTGATCGCCGGCAACCTGGCCATGGTGTTCGCGTTCTGGGAGCTGGTGGGCATCTGCTCCTACCTGCTGATCGGCTTCTACATCGAGCGGCGGAGCGCTTGCAATGCGGCCAACAAGGCGTTTATCGTCAACCGCGTGGGCGACTTCGGCATGCTCATCGGGCTGATGGCGATCCTGGCGGGCATGGGCACGTTCAATTTCGGCGACAGCCAGACCGCCGACGGCACACAGCCCGGCATTTTCAGCCAGGTGCGGCCGATCAGCAATGGCCGGGTGTACGGCAAGTTCTGGCCGGTCGTTCCCGAGGGCATGGCCAAGGCGGCCGAGCGAGCCGAGTTGGCGGCCCGCGGCGAGTCGGCCAAGATCGTTGCGGAATCGCCGGATCGAGCGACGGCTGAGGCGAAAGTCTGGCTGCGGATGGCGGATTGGTCCAAGCGGGGCTATGGCTACGGGCTGTTGATCGTGGCGGGCCTGGGCATTTTCTGCGGCTGCGTGGGCAAGAGTGCGCAATTTCCCCTGCACGTGTGGCTGCCCGACGCCATGGAAGGCCCCACGCCCGTCAGCGCCCTGATCCACGCCGCCACGATGGTGGCCGCCGGCGTGTACCTGGTGGGCCGCTGCTACCCGATCTTCACCCCCGAGGTGCTGCTGGTCATTGCCTCGGTGGGCTGCATTACGCTCCTTATGGCCGCCACCATCGCCCTGGCGGCGACCGACATCAAGCGGGTGCTGGCCTATTCCACCGTGAGCCAGTTGGGCTACATGATGTTGGCCCTGGGCCTGGGCGGGTGGCTGTCCGGCATGTTCCACTTGTTCACCCACGCCTGTTTCAAGGCCTTGCTGTTCCTCTGCTCGGGCTCGGTGATCCACGCCTGCGGCACGAACGAAATGCCCGAGATGGGCGGGCTGCGCAAGAAAATGCCCTGGACGGCCGGCACGATGCTCGTGGGCTGCCTGGCCATTGCCGGGGCGGGCGTGCCGACCTTGTCGCTCGGCCTGAGCGGCTTCTACTCGAAGGACCGCATTATCGCCCAGGCCCTGTCGTTCCGGCTGGCCAATCCGGTTTACGGATTTTTCTTTTGGATTGCCGTGGGCGGGGCGTGTCTGACGGCGTTCTACATGTTCCGCCTGTGGTATCTGACGTTTACCGGGCCGCCCCGCAACGAGCCGATTTTCCGCCATGCCCACGAGTCGCCGCGGTCGATGGTCGTGCCGCTGGTGATTCTGGCCGGGCTGTCGATCGTGGCCGGTTGGAACCTGCTGGGCACGCCGCTGGGCCTGGTGCCGCTGCTGGAGCAGGCCCGGCCGCGGGGCATCGAGGAGGGCGCCTCGGCCGGCTGGGTGTCGCCCATGGTCGTACTCCCGGCCGAGGAGCTGGCGCACCGCGAGGCGAGCATCCACGAGCCGGCCACGTGGTGGGCCTTCGGGGCAGCCTTGAGCGGCTTCCTGCTGGCCACCGCGTTCTACGGCGTCCGGGCGCTGGACCCGGGCGAGGTGCGGCGGCAGTTCGCGCCCGTGCACCGCTTTCTGCTGCGAAAATGGTGGTTCGACGAGCTTTACGACCTGTTGCTGCTGCGGCCTGTGCTGGGCATGGCCCAAGCCGTAGCGGCGCTGGACCGCCGGTGGATCGACGGCCTGGTCGACGGCGCGGCCCGCGCCGTCGCCCGCATCGCCCGGCTGGACGACTGGATCGATCGCTTGTTCGTCGATGGGCTGGTGAACCTGACCGCCCGCGCAACCTACGCCCTCGGCCTGCGGCTGCGGCGGGTTCAAACCGGTAATCTCCGCCAATACGTCCTGCTGCTGGCGGCGTTCACGGTGGCCCTCTTCATTCTGGCAAGTTTCTGCTGGAACTGGACGGCGGGGAACTGAGGGGGAGGGACGAGGGATTAGGGACGAGGGATTAGGGATTGGGGATGAAGGATGAGGAACTGAACAGCCGCTTGCGGCTTCGCGATTTTGTGGCCTCGCGGCCGCCGTTTGCCACGCACAACCGATAACTGATCACGTCGAACTATGCTTGCCTTTCTCAACGATCCGACGGTGCTGTTAAGCTCGATCGTCTTCCTGCCAGCGGCGGCGGCGGGCGTGCTGTTGTTCTTCCCCAGGAATCAGGATGCGGCCGTCAAGCAGTTCTCGCTGTGGGCCACGGTCATCGTGCTGCTGCTTTCGGTATGGGTGGCGATTCCCGGCGGCTGCCGCACGGGCGGGTTCAGCCTGCACACCGGGGCCATGCAGTACGCGGTCCAGCGGCCGTGGATTCCGGCCTTCAATATCTATTACTCGCTGGGGATCGACGGCATCAGCCTGCCGCTGGTGCTTCTGACCTCCTTTCTGAGCGTGCTGGCGATGTGGGCCAGTTGGCCGATCGAGAAACACGTGCGGGCATACTGCATCCTGTTTCTGCTGTTGGAGACAGGCATGCTGGGCGTCTTCGTGGCCCTGGACTTCTTCCTGTTTTACGTGTTCTGGGAGGTGATGCTCCTGCCGATGTACTTTTTGATCGGCGTATGGGGCGGGCCGCGGCGGGAGTATGCCGCCATAAAGTTCTTCCTGTTCACGCTGGTGGGCAGCGTGCTGATGCTGATTGCCCTGCTGATGCTGTACTTCGCCAGCGACCTGGGCCTGCTCGGGCGGTCGGCGGCGGGGCTGCCGGCCGGCCCGCAGCACACCTTCAGCATCCCGGACCTGGCGGCGATGGGCCAGTTGCTTCGCTCGCCGTTCGATCGGCCGCTCGTGGGCGGCCATTCCGTCGGCTGGTGGTCGTTCCTGCTGCTGTTCATCGGCTTTGTGATCAAGCTGCCGGCGGTGCCGGTGCACACCTGGCTGCCCGACGCCCACGTCGAGGCCCCCACGCCGATCTCGATGATCCTGGCCGGCGTGCTGCTGAAGATGGGCGGTTACGGCGTGCTGCGGATCTGTTATCCGATCCTTCCCGGCCCGGCCCGCGAGCTGGCCTGGATGGTCTGCGGCGTGGGCGTGCTGAGCATGCTGTACGGGGCCTTCGCCGCCCTGGCGCAGAAGGACTTCAAGCGGCTGGTGGCCTACAGTTCGGTCAGCCACATGGGCTACGTGCTGTTGGGCATCGGGGCCTGGAGCGCGACGGCCGGGACCCTCTACGCGACCGATGCCTGGAAGATGGGCGCCGGCGGCGCCATGTTCCAGATGATCGCCCACGGCATCAGCTCGGCCGGCATGTTCTTCCTGGTGGGCGTGATTTACGACCGCGTGCACCACCGCGACTTGGACCGCTTCGGCGGGCTGTTCCAGCGGATGCCGGTCTATTCGGGCATCTCGATGGTCATCTTCTTCGCCGCCCTGGGGTTGCCCGGGCTGTGCGGATTCATCGGCGAAGTGTTCGTCGTGTGGGCCGCCTGGAAGTACAGCATGGTCCTGGCCGTGGTGGCGGCCTCGGTCGTCATTCTCACCGCCGGTTACATCCTGTGGACGATCCAGCGGGTGTACCTGGGGCCCGAGTATAAGGGCCCGCACCCCGAGGCCCTGACGCCCATGACCCGCCGCGAGATCGGCATCGCCGCCCCGCTGGTGGTGATGGCCGTACTGCTGGGCGTTTATCCCCGGGCCCTGCTGGACTACTCCACGCCCACCGTCAACAGCCTGGTCGAGCGGCTCAGTGAATACGGCCGGCGGGCAGACGCCGACCCTCATCAAAAACCATGGAAGAACCCGTCGCCGTGACCTTCCACGAACTGCTCCAATCCGTGATGGCGAACCTCGGGCCGTCGCTCCGCGCATTCCGGCCGGAGATCGTGCTGTGCGCCACGATCCTGCTCCTGCTCCTGGTGCGAATGGTTCTGCCGCGCTGGAAGGCCGGGGCGTACTACGTGATGCTGCTGGGGACGGCCGCCGCCTTGTCGCTCGCCTTGCCTGCCGCCCGTTACAGCGTCTCGGATACCGGCCAAATCATCGCCGGCCGGCCCCTGGCGCTGTTCACCGGCCTGTTGCTGCTCGATAGTTTCTCGGCCACGCTGCGGGTCCTGTTGCTGCTGTTCGGGCTGTTGCTGGTGGGGTTTACGCGGGCCTCGGGCGTGCCGGATCCCGACGACGCCACCGAGTTCTACTGCCTGGTGCTGGGGGCCCTGGTGGGGATGTGCCTCATGGTTTCGGCCAACCATGCCCTGCTGGTCCTGCTGGGGATCGAGATGGCCAGCGTGCCCTCCTACGTGCTGGCCGGCTTCCTCCGCCATCGCCGCGAAAGCAGCGAGGCGGCCCTGAAATATGCCGTCTTCGGGGGCGGAACCGCCGGCGTCATGCTGTACGGCATCAGCCTGCTGTGCGGCGTGCTGGGCTCAGGCCATCTGCCGACCATGGCCCAGCGGCTTGCCACGTGCCTGCACCACCCGGCCGGTGTGGAGCACAACGCGCTGGTCGGCGTGCTGATGCTGGGCGGGCTGATGTGGATGGTGGGCCTGGCCTTCAAGATCACGGCGGTGCCGTTCCATTTTTGGGCCCCCGACGTGTTCGAGGGTGCGCCGGCCGAGGTGGGCATGTTCCTCTCGGTGGCCTCGAAGACCGCCGCCCTGGGCCTGCTGGCCCGCTTGGCGCTGGTCTTCTCGACGGCCGGCACGCCCGCCGCCACCGCCGCCCTGGCCCCGGCACGCCTGTATCTGGCCGGCCTGCTGGCCCTGCTGGCCGCCGTCACCTGCACCTTCGGCAACCTGGCCGCCTACGGGCAGACCAACATCAAGCGCCTGCTGGCCTATTCCACCATCGCCCATGCCGGCTACATGATGATGCCCGTGGCCGCCGCCGTGGCCCTGGCCGGGCAGGGACACCAACGGCCGCGCGACGCCGTGGCCGCCCTGGTCGTCTACCTCGCCGTCTACCTGTTCATGAACTTCGGCGCCTTCGCCGTGGTGGCCTTCGTCCGCAACGCGCGGGGCAGCGAGTCGATCGCCGACTACGCCGGCCTGGTCCGCCGCTCGCCGGGGCTGGCCGTGGCCATGGCCGTTATCCTGTTCAGCCTGGTTGGGCTGCCGCCGCTGGCCGGCTTCTCGGCCAAGTTCGGCGTCTTTGCCGCCCTGTTTGACGCCGGCCTGCTTAGCCTGTTGGTGATCGGCGGGGCGAACACCGTGCTCAGCCTGTTCTATTATCTCCGCGTGGTGAAGGTGATGGTGCTCGACGCCGAGCCCGAGCCCCGGCCGGCCGCGGTCCTGCCGCTGGTTTCCGTGCCGGGCCTGTACTGTGCCGCGGCGGCGGCGATTGTGGTGGCGATGTTCTTCTGGTGGGACACCTTGTGGCAGATGGGGCAGGCCGCCGCCTCCGCTCTCGTACCGTAACAACTACTGCGTCGGCGGGACCGCTTGCGGTTTCGCACAAAAAAAGCCGCTTGCGGCTTCGCACAAAAAAAGCCGCTTGCGGTTTCGCACAATAAAATGATCGACAGATCGAGGCAAGGCGTGGTGCTGAGCGTGCTGGGTCGCTTGTTGCGGATTCTCTGCCGCTCGCTGCCGGCGTACCTGGAGAGTGCCCGGCCCTGGAGTCGGCCCGACGAGGCCCGCGGCCGCACGGCCCTGGCGCGGCTCATAGCCGACCAGCAGGCCCTGGCCCGCCGCGTGGCCGAGGCCATCATCGAGAATCACGGCACGCCCGACCCCGGCCCCTTTCCCCTGGAGTTCGCCGCCCTGAACGACGTCAGCCTGGACTATCTGCTGGGCCAGATCCTCGATCGGGCGCGGTCCGACGTCGAGGCGGTCGAGCATTGCGTGGCTGAGCTGGCCATCGTGCCGTCTGCTCGCCGGCTGGCCGAGGAAGTGCTCGGCAACCTGCAAGGGCACATCGACCAGATCGCGCAGCTATGAGCGGTGAGCTATGAGCTATGAGCAGTGAGCCGACCAAAACCCGCAGTTCATGGCTCATGGCTCACAGCTCATAGCTCACCGCTTCTCCAAATCCCTAAATCCCCAAATCCCTAAATCCCCTCCGCATGATCGACACGCATGCCCATTTGGACGACGAGCAGTTCGACGCCGACCGCGACGCGGTGATCGAGCGGGCCCTGCGGGCCGGGGTCGAGACGATCGTGTGCGTGGGGACGACGGTCGAATCGAGCCGGGCCGCCATCCGCCTGGCCGAGCGCTACCCCGCGCTGTTCGCCGCAGTGGGGATACATCCCAACTCCTGCGCCCAAGCACCCCCGGGCGACTGGAAGCAGATCGTCGCCCTGACCGATCATCCGCGGGTGGTGGCCTTGGGCGAGACGGGACTTGACCGTTACCGCGACTTCGCACCGCTGGCGTTGCAGCAGGACTATTTCCAGCGGCACCTGCGGCTGGGCCGCCAGCGCCGCCTGCCGGTGATCATTCATTGCCGCGATGCGCAGGCCGACGTGCTGGCGATGCTCCGCCAGGCGGCGGCCGACGGACCGCTCCAGGGTGTCCTGCATGCCTTCAGCGGCGACGCCGGGATGGCCGCGGATTGCCTGGCGCTGGGCCTTTACGTGAGTTGCGCCGGCAACGTAACCTATCGCAACCGGAAGTTTCAGGCCCTCCGCGCGGCGGCGGCAACCCTGCCCGAGGACCGCCTGTTGGTCGAGACCGACAGCCCCTACCTGACGCCGGAGCCGTTGCGAGGAAGGCAGCGGCGGAGCGAGCCCGCCCTGCTAATCCATACGCTGGCCGGCCTGGCCGCCCTGCGGGGCACGGCGGTCGAGCCTCTGGCCGCCCGCACCGCGGCCAACGCCCGGCGCCTTTTTCGCCTTGACGCCCGCGCATAGAATCCCCGTGTGGCGACACCCGGTCCCCTCTCCCTCCGGGAGATGGTTAGGGTGGGGGCTTAAGGCTGGACGGGTCGAGCGCAGCGAGCCCCACCAATAGGACTCGCCACTAGCCGCTAGCCACCAGCCCCTATGCCACCCAGCAGACGAAGCATTTCATAGGGCTTCCAGCCCCTATGCCACCCGGCAGACGGAGCATTTAAGATATTCTGTCTCCGGGCAGGCGACGGCTACGGGATGATCCGGGGCGGCCCCGCGCTGGTCGAGGACCTGCACGTCGCGGCGGGCCTGTTGCGCCGCCCCTTGCAGCATGCGGAGGAAATCCTCCCGGCCCACGTGCCCCGAGCAACTGCACGTCACCAGCATGCCGTCCGGCTCGACGAGTTGCATGGCCAGCGCGTTCAGCCGCCGATAGGCCCGCAGGGCCTCCTCGACGCCCGCGCGGTTTCGGGCGAACCGCGGCGGATCGAGCACCACACCGCCGAATCGGCGGCCCTCCGCCAGGAGCGCCTGGAGCGTGGCAAACGCCTCGCCACGCTCGAACCGCACGCGGTCCAGGCCGTTGCGGCGGGCGTTCTGGCGGGCCAGCGCGAGGGCCTTCTCGCTGCTCTCGACGCCCAGCACGTCCTGCGCCCCGCCCCGGGCGGCCGACAGCCCGAACCCACCCGTATAGCAGAACGTGTCCAGCACCGTGCGCCCGGCGAGGTAGCCGGCGGCCACCCGGCGGTTCTCCCGCTGGTCCAGGTAGAAGCCCGTCTTCTGCCCCTCGGCCAGATCGACCGCGTAGAGCAGGCCCGCCTCGCGGATCACGACCGTTGGATCCGGCGCCGGCCCCCACACCAGCGGCTCGGGTGGCTCTATGCCCTCGGCCCGGCATACATCCCGCTCGCTGCGCGCCAAGATGGCCCGCGGCCGGGCCAGTTCCGCCAGCAGCGGCACGATCTGACCCAGCCGTACCGCCATCGCCAGGGCCGTCACCTGGAGCACCAGCACGTCGGCGTAGCGATCGACCACCAGCCCGCCGAGAGAGTCGCCTTCGCTGAAGACCAGCCGGGCCGCCCCTTCCCGCTCGCCGTAGCCCAGCTCGGTCCGCAACCGCAGGGCCCGCTCGAGACGGCAGCGCCAGAAGGCCTCGTCCAGCGGCTGGCCCGCATCCCAGGTATATAGCCGCACGTGGATCCGGCTGCGGGCGTTGAAAATCCCCCGGGCAATGAACTCCCCCCGGGCCGAGAGCACGTCCACCACGTCGCCGTCGGCCGGATGGCCCTCGATCCGGGCGATGGCCGAGTCGAGCACCCAGGGGTGCCGGCCCAGCGCCGGGCGGGCCCTCCGCGGCTTCAGCACGACCAACGACAAAGCCATTCCTTTCCCGCTGCGGGGTGCCACTGCTGGCTTGTCCAGCAGTGCTTCTCACACTGCTGGACAAGCCAGCAGTGGCACCCAATGGCGGCACACGAACGGGCGGCAAGAGTGCCTGTCCCCTTTTCCCACGCCAGGATAGCAGAAGATCGCGGAAAAATGAATGATAAAGCCCGAGAAACTCGCCAGAAAACCCCTTGCCGCCGCGGGGGTTGGGGCGAAGAATTAGCGGGACCCACGGCGGCGCGCAGCGTGAAACTAGCAGGCACACTGCCTTGCCGTCCGCTGAAGCGGAATAAGGTGTGGCAGACGGCACACGGAGTGTGGCGTGCTACCTTTTGAGGCCATCCCCTCCTTGTTATGGAAACCACTGGCATGAGCAGCAATTCGACCTGCGGTATTCGTGACGCGGCGGACACCGAATTGACCCCCGAACACTATCGGCGGTGGGGCGCGAAGCTGGGGGGCTGGGTCGAGCCGGGGGCCAAGTTCCTGGTGGCGGGCGACCTCCGCCGCTCGACCCCCGCGTTGCAGGCCGCCCTGGTCGAGGGCCTGTGCGCTGCGGGCGTGGATTGCATCGACCTGGGCGAGCTGCCCACACCCATGGTGCACTACGCCCGGCGGCGGCTGCGGGCCGCCGGATCGGCCGTCGTCACCGCCGCGCACCATCCGGCCGCCGTGAGCGGGCTGACCTGGACGGTAGGCGGTCCGCCCACGGCCGAGCAGGCGGCCCAGCTCCGCCGCGCGGCCGGGAGTGGGGGACACGGCGACGCGGAGACGCGGAGACGCGGAGACGCGGCAACGGGGGACGCGGAGACACGGGGACGCGGGGATGGGGAGGGTTCCGATCTCTCCGCGTCTCCGCGTCCCCGCGTCTCCGCGTCTTCTTCCTCTCCGCCCTCCGCCTTCCCCCTTCCCCCTTCCCCCTTCCCCCTTCCCCCCTCCGCCTTCCGCCTTCCCCCTTCCGCCTTCCCCCCTCCGCCTTCCGCCCTCCGCCCTCCCACGGCCCCCCGCACGCTCGACGTCTCGTTCGACTACGTGGCCTGGCTCCAGGAGACCTGGTGCGACGGTTTACGGGCGCAGTTGCACGTGGTGCTCGACGCCATGCACGGCTGCTGGTCGAGCCGGGCCCGCCGCTACCTGCACGCGATCTTCCCGGCCTGTCTGGTTTCGGTGGTCCGCGAGGGATCTGATCCCGACTTTCGGGGCCAACCGCCCGACTGCTCCCGGCCTGAAGAGCTCGATCTGCTGTGCAAGGCGGTGTATCGGCAGCGGGCGCACCTGGGCATCGCGCTTCACGGCGACGGCGAGCGGCTGGCCCTGGTCGACGGCCGGGGCGTGCCGCTCTCGGCCGAAGAGACCGCCTGGCTGCTGATGCGGACCATGGGCCGGCGGCTCCGCGGCCAGTCGATCGTCTTCGACCAGGCATTTTCCGACCGCCTGCCGGAGGCGGCGCGGCGGCTGGGGGCCCGGCCGCTGGTCGATGGCGGCTGCCCGGCCGCTCTGCAGGCCCGCATGTCGGCCAGCGGCGCGGCCTTCGGGGCCCAGGCCCGGGGCCATTATTTCTTCGCCGAGCTCGACCACGGCGCGGACGCCCTGTACACCGCCTGCCGCGTAATCGCCCATCTGGACCGCTCGGGCGAGTCGCTCGCGGAGCTGCGGCGACGCTGCCCCAGGGTCTTCATGACGCCGGCGATTCGCCTGCCGATCGAGCCGGAGGCCCGGGAGCAGTTTTTCGCCCTGGTCCGCGGCGCCTGGTCCGAGTTCCCGCAGTCCACGATCGACGGCCTGCGGATCGACCTGCCCGGCGGTTGGGCGCTGGTCCGCGGCCGCGGCCGCTCGGCGCTGGACTTCCGCTTCGAGTCGCTCGATTGGCCCGCCCTCGACGACCTGGTGCGGCAGTTCTCCGACTCTCTGCCCTGGCTGGGGCCCGAATTGTGGGCCGGCTACGAAGCCGCCATGGGCCGCACGTGAAGGCGGAAGGTGGAAGGCGGAAGGTGGAAGGCGGAGGGCGGAGGGCGGAAGGTGGAAGGCGGAGGGCGGAAGGTGGAAGGCGGAGGGCGGAAGGCGGAAGGCGGAGGGCGGAAGGCGGAGGGCGGAAGGCGGAAGGCGGAAGGCGGAAGGCGGAAGGCGGAAGGCGGAAGGCGGAAGGCGGAAGGCGGAAGGCGGAAGGCGGAGGGCGGAGGGCGCAGGGCGAAAATGAAGAACCAGGAATTGCGCGATCGAACCAAGGCGTTCGCACTTCGTATCGTGCGGATGTTTTGCACGCTGCCCAAGTCCACCGAGGCCCAGGTGCTGGGGAAGCAGGTGTTGCGCTCGGGCACCAGCGCAGCAGCCAACTATCGCGAAGCGTCCCGCGCTCGCTCCAATGCGGAGCTCATTTCAAAGCTCGGCGTTGTCGAGCAGGAACTCGACGAGACAATTCTTTGGCTGGAATTGCTCGTCGAATCGGGCATCGTCGAAGACTCCAAGATTAAGAGTCTGCGGCAAGAAGCAAACGAGTTGCTCGCTATCACGGTAACGGCCATCAAGACGACCCGTCAAAGGTCATGACCGTCCGCCGTCCGCCTTCCCCCTTCCGCCTTTCCTCTTACGCGCGCCTGCGGCGGATGAGCACCAGGCCGAGGCCCAGGCAGCCCACGCCCAGCAGGGCCAGCGTACCGGGCTCGGGCACCACGACGAACTCGCTGTTGTGGTTCAACACGGCCCACGCATACATGTTGCTGCCGTCGTAGTACCAACCATACTGGCCAAGATCGAGGGCGATTTGGGCTTGCGTCGTCGGGGGCGCAACACCGTTGGTGGGGTCATGTTGGGCGTCGTTTTCAAATACCGCGGTGCCACTGGTGTTGAGGCTAACGGCATTGACCCACGCCGTGTTGTTGAAAGAGCCGAGGTAGATATCGCCGTCGTTGGCCACGGCTTCGGCGTTGGCCAGGCCGTTGTACAGGTTCGTATCGACCGACATTTCCAGAAGGAACGGCGAGCTGGCGGCGGGAGAAGGGGTGGTCAGGCTGACCACGTCGCTAGCCAGGAAGGTGGCGCCCGGCGGCAGGACCGTGCTGGGCCCGCCGTTCTCGTCGGGGGCCCGATTCCGCCACGCCATCTGGACGTTCGCTTGGCCTGTTGTGGTATTCGAGCCGGACACGATGGCGGTAGTGCCGAGCGTGCCTATCAGACTCCCGCTCGACGAGGTCATGGACTGTAGACCGCTGTACGTACCGCCGGCGGCTACCAGGGCCACCAGCGGCGTGCCGTAAGGTCCGTTGCGGGTACCCGGCTGGGTGGCGGTACCCCCTACGCTGGCGTACCCGACCGCGGACACCGTCGGCCAACTGATGTTGAGTGAGCCGGTGCCGTTGTTCACGTTTTGCGTTCCCGACACCCCCCCCTCGTTGCCGATCAGCGGTGTTATGTCGGCACTCGAGCCGGTCATGCCGCTGGCGGCCGCCAAGTACTGGACCACTACGTTCTGCTTGGGGCCGTTGCTGCCGCTGGCGGTGTCCTGGAAGCTGCCGGAGCCAGTCGCGGCCGCGACCGAGATGCCCCCCCCCGGAATGTTCACCGCTACGCCGCCCCCCATTACGGGATTAGTGTACTGACTATCGCCGGATGCGGCGCACACCGGGACGCTAAGCGACCAGCCGGCCAGCGGCAGGGTGGTAACCCCCAGCGATGGCATCACCGATGAGATCGAGTAGGTGGTGTTCGCATTGCTATACGACGAGCCGCCGATGCTCAGCGGCCGGTTGGTCAGGATCGTCGCGGAATACGAGAGATTTTCGGCCGCAAGGGCGGCCCCCACCGAGGCGGCTTCGCCGTTGGCGATCAGGGCGATGCCGCTGGCGGGGGAGGCCAGGTTCAGGGGGCCGCTGGCCGCGCCGCTGCCGTTGAACGTCACCTGCACGGTGCCGGACTGCGATATCCCGTTGAACATGTTGCCGGTCGGCTGCGCGGTCCAGTTCGCCGAGACGTAGGAGTCCGTGGCCGGGCCGGTTTGGGTGTTCAACTGGGTGGCGTGGTTGTTGTCCGGATCGCCCGCCAGGGTTTGGACCGACACCGTGGTCTGGTAGCCGTGCATGACCCGGCCCACGCTGAGGCTGCCGATCGTCAGCGTGCGATTGGCCAGCACGTCGACAGACACCGTGCCGGCGG
>JBEKTY010000003.1:0-94734 GCA_049515555.1 Thermoguttaceae bacterium | reverse complement strand
CAAACATTGGCCTCGCTGAAAGATGTGCCTTTCAGTGGTCTCTGAGGTCGAGCCGTATGCGGTGAGAATCGCACGTACGGTTCCTGGGGGGGCGCGCACCGCAAGGTGCGCCCCTACCCGCCCTCGGCAAATTCGCCCCAATAGTAATCGGCGACGCTAACAGTGAATCCCAGGAGCGCCTGGAGAAGATGGGCAAGATGCGAATTCAATTGCCGTGCTTGCGGTAGACTGGGTCAAGGTGGTCGGGTGCAGCAGCGGGGCAAAGCTTGCGGGTGGCGCTCTCCGGTAATCGTTCACACGCCCGCGTCAAAGTAGCAGGCACACTCCGTGTGCCGTCCGCTACGGCTGAACAACGTATGGCAGACGGTACACGGAGTGTGCCTGCTACGTTCCATGCCGTAAACGGTTACCGCTCTCCGTGTCCGTTACAAGACCTCGACGGACCAGGACACCGCGCTAAGTGGCCGTGGGCATGCCCGCCGATCTGCTCACGCGCCGCCCCGACGTGCGGCGGGCAGAGCGCGCCGCCGCCGCCCAGGCCGAGCAGATCGGCATTGCCCAGGCCTTGTTCTACGCCATCATGCAGATCAACGGCAACATGGGCTGCAGCGCCCGGAACTTCGCGGACCTGTTCAAGAGCTCGGCCTTCAACGGCAGCGTCGGGCCGTCGTTCCAGTGGAATAATGGTTAAGTGAATCGAGGCAGGCTTCTTGGTCAGGCGGAAATTTTCAGTGTATGATATCGCCCGCCCGGCATGGATCGTATACTGGGAAGGGAAAAAGGGGACAGTCCCCATTTGTGCGAAGCACCCTTCGGGCCGTTCCGGCACATGGGGACTGTCCCCTTTTTCCCCGCAAGAGCACCAAGGAGCGCAAACCATGTTGAGACAAGTATCATTCGTCTGCCTGCTGGCCTGCTGCAATGCCGTGGCGACCGCCGCGGAAGCGCTGATTTGGGCCGAGGCGGAGGCGGCCGCCAAGCGGCAACTCGTGGACAATGCCCCCATGAACAACGTCAATCCCGACGCCCTTTCGGGCGGCAAGTGGATTTGCAGTTTTTCCCATCCGGGCGAGCCTACCTCCGCGACGAGCTGGGCTGCAAGCAGCTCATCAACGCCAATAACTGGCGGACCGTGGACCTCGTGACGACCCAGGACGCCGAATACTGGTCGGACTCGGCCACCGACGTCATCGCCCGGAACATCTACACGGGCGGAATTCACCAGGGGCCGGCCAATGGCTGGCAGATTCTGCCCACTCACGTCTACTCGGACGTGTCGGCGATCCGCGACCCGTCGGCCCTGCCGACCAACGTCAAGCAGCCCTTGGGCCACCCGTACATCCTCACCGAGGTCCTGTGGTGCCCGCCCAATCTGTACCTGGTGCTGTCTATGTAGCCCATATCACCGGCTATAGGCACTCACACGTCGCACAGCCGTACGGCCTCGCGGAGCGACTGGATCGGATCGCGCGTGGGAATGAACTCCTGGCCCACAAGGCCCGCGTAGCCGGTGGCCACGATCGCCCGCATGACGGCCGGGTAGTTGAGTTCCTGCGTATCGTCGATCTCGTTTCGGCCGGGCACGCCCGCCACGTGGTAGTGGCCGATGTACTGGTGGTACTGCCGGATACGCGTGATGATGTCGCCTTGCATGATTTGCACGTGGTAGATGTCGAAGAGGATCTTCATCCGCTCCGAGCCGATCCGCTGGCACACTTCGACGGCCCATTCGACCTTATCGCACATGTAGTCGGGATGGCCTTTCATCGGCACGTCGACGCGACTGTTGAGCACTTCCAGGCACAGGGTCACCTTCTTCTTCTCCGCCAGGCCGATGACCTGCTTCAGCCCGAGCACGGTGTTGTCCAGTCCCACGTCGTCGGGCATGCCCCGGCGCATGCCCGAGAAGGTGATGACGTTCGGATAGCCGGCCTCGGCGTTGGCATCGATGCACGCCTTGAGCTTCCCGATGCACATGGCATGATTCTCTTTGTGGTTCATGCCGTCGACGAACAGGTGGCCCACGGTCATGCCGCACACCAGCCCATAGTGCTTCAAGATGCCAAAATCTTTGGGATCGACGTTCTCGACCGATTTTAGCCCGATGGCCGCGGCATGCCGGGCGAGCGTCTCCAGCTTCATCGGCTCGTAGCACCAGCTCACGACCGATTGCTTGATGCGGCCCTTGGTGACCACGCGCTCGCCGCCCGCCTCAGCGGGACCCTTGTCGGCCCCCAGGACGACGGCGCTGCCCGCGGCAGCGCTGGCGACACTGGCGGCACTGGCTTGAATCATGTGACGGCGGGTTACGCGATCGGACCGGTTGCTCATGGTCGTGTCCTTTTACTGGTTTTTCGAGGGATAGCGCTGTTGATGGGCTTACTTCGCCGGATGGATCTCCAGGCAGGAACGGCCATCGCGATAGACCGCCTTTCCTTCCTTGACCGATTCCAGCACCAGGCACAGTTTCCGCGGGCGGGCGACCATCGGCGGCAGGGCGAACTCGACCGTGCGCGTGGCGTGAAAACCGGGCTCGATCTCGATCGGTCCACTGCGGCCCTCGCGGAGGATCGCACCCTCGGGCGTGTCCCAGCGCGTCTGCCAACGCAGCTCGAACACCCGTCCCGACAAGCCGCCGTTGAACAATTCGACGGCCCGCTCTACCGTGCTGCCGGCCCGATAGCGCGGCACACCGGGCGGCCGGCCGGTTTGGCCGGCGGCGGGCGCCGCGTGCGGGATTCTCACCTGGGCCTCCGCCGGGCCGCGATCGAGCACGAGGTACGGGTGCAAGGCCCGCTGGACGGACGCCACGATCGGCGAGCCCCAGCCGTCCACGCCGTCGATGCGGTCGGCATGGTCGTTGGTCTTCCAGGGATGGCGGTCGTGGTTCATGCCCTCCAGGAAGTTCGGCCAGAAGTTGAGCCAGCTCCAGGGGGCGAGGTGGGCCCAGTCGCCCAGCCGCATCTGCGTGGCCATGTCGGCCCACGGCCCCATGCCGTCGGTGGCCCAGGCGCATTCGCCCATGCCGCGAATATGATCGCCGCCGGGAACGACCGGATCGTAGTGCTGCATGCGCTGGGCGTGTCCGCCCTTAATGCCGGGAACGGGTCCCGTGCCGACCCCCGGATTGACCTCGAACACCAGCGGCCGCGTGTCGTCGGCTTCGCGGGCGGCGTCGATCAGCCCCCGCCATGGGCAACCGGCCTTTTCAAAGCCCGCCGGCAGCGACTCGTTGGCCAGCGAGTAGCGGGCCACGCAGGGATGATTGCGGACGGCGCGGATCGTCTCCTGCAACTGCGGCCCAAAACGCTCGATATTGAACTTCGACGTGCCGTTGCCCCACGAGCCGCCCTCGGGATTGAGCATGTAGCCGGCCTCGTCGGCCGTTTCCAGCATGTAGGGCGTAGGCACCGAGGTGGACAGCCGCATCGAATTAAAGCCGATCCGCTGGTAGCGGCGCCACGTCTCCAGGCAGCCCATGAACCGGCCGTGCGGCGGCTGGAAACAGGGCGTCTCGGTCCAGCAATCGTACTCGCCCACCTGGCCGTAGCTGTTGCTGTCGCCGAAGCTCGTGTATCGCACGCCGTTGACCGTGTAATAGCAGGGCCCTTCGGCGTGCTCGACGAAACCGAACCGCTCGCGGCGCTGGTGCGACACCTTGCCGTCCGCGTCCACCGCGAGGTTCAGCCAGTGCAGCGTGGCCCGATAGTCGTCGCGGAAGGGGATGTTCGGCCACCAGCAGCTCTCCGGCCCGAGCCCCCATTTCACCGGCCCAAGGGTTGCTTCTTTGACCGCTCCGGCGGGAACCACGGTTTCGACCGCCGGCAACTGGGGATACTTCCAAGTGCCGCCTTGCCATGGTGCAAGTGACGCTTGAAGCGTGACCCGCTTGTCCTGCGACGAGGCGTTGCGCGTCCACACGCGGACCTCGAGTTGATCGCGGCCCACCGAAGGCCGCACGAACACTTCGGCCACGTGCACCGGGGGATAGATCGCCAGCCGCACGTGGCCCGTCAGCCCGTAGGCGAACTTCGTATGGCCGGAGTATATCTTGCTCACGCCCGCGTTGAAGTCGAAGGGCACGGGCACCACCGGCGGCGTGCCGTAGTGCACCCGGTGCCAGGCCTTCACGCGCAGCGTGTGGGTCCGTCCCGCCTGTGCGACACCGGTCAGGTCGACCTCGAAGGGCGTCATCGGCCCGTGGTGCTCGCCCACCTTCCGCTCGTCGAGCCACACCTCCGCGCCGTAGTTGCACCCGCCGAAGAGCAGTTTGACGACGTTGCCCCGAGCGTGGCCGGGAATCTCGATCTGGCGCTGGTAGACCACGTGGTCCTTCACCGCGCCCACAGGGATTCGCGGCTCCTGCCGATCGGAGTTCCAGCCGCCGGCCGTGACTTTGACGGGCCGCAGCGGACCGTCGTCGCTCGACAGACTCCAGGCCGTGTCGGAGGCCAGATCGATCTCCTCGATCGCGTCGGGCGCAAAGCGATAGTGGCCCCAGGCAGTCTCGCCGGCCGGCAACTTGCTCCGGGCCTCAGCGGCCGCACAGGTGGAGGTCATCAGAAGCACAACGGCCAAGGCTGCTTTCATGCGAGGTGCTCCGGTCAAATCTCCAGCCGGCCGTCTGTCGTGGTTCCGGAAAGCGTCGCCCTCATTCTATCAAGAACCGAACTTCAGATGAATAGCCGCGACGTGAATCCTGAGGAGCGAGGGCGACTCGCCGATTGACACCTGGGGCGCACCTTGGAAAAATGGACCGCGGTGTGAGCCGGGAGCGGTTCCAGGCTTGCCGCAAAGCACCATGCTTGATTTGAAACCGACATGAAAACAAACACTGCCGCGATTCTCCTCTTCGGTTTCTGCGCTGCCGCCGGCTTGTATGCGCAGGGGCCGCCGCCCGCCCCGGCCAATGCGGCCCCCGCCGCCGTGGTTTTTCCGTTGGATCGCACGGCCTATTTTATCGGCGAGACGGTGCCGCTGGCCCTGGCGGGCGCCGGCCAATTGAAACTCGAGGCGGTCAATGCCGACGGCCCAGTGACGCTCTACAGCGGCCCGGCCGGGGCGTTATGGCTCGATACGTCAACGCTCGCGCCGGGCGAGTACGCCCTGGAACTGAACGGCAAGCGAGTTGCCAACCGCTTTACGCTCACCAGCATTCTCCGCAAATCGGCCGGCTCGATGCAGGATGAAGCGATGCCCTCCGAGAAGATGTCCGCCGACGAGACTGCCCGCATTCTCCGGGAATCGGGGTTGACGGCCTGTTTGGCGCTGGGGGCATCCGACATGGGCCGCGCCGCCGCGCTGGACGTACTGGCCCGGACCGGCGCGCTGGTGTTGGTGAATCCCGACACGCGGCCCACGAGTTTCTTCCCCGTGTGGAACAACCCGGCGGAACTCGACGGGATGAGCCAGCGGATGATCCTCACGGCGCAGGCCAACGGGCGATACCCGAACTTCGGCGGCTTCTGCTACGGCTGGGATACCACGGGCTACGCGGTCGGCGGCCGGCGGGGGCTTTTGACCTATTGGGGCTGGGCCGACAAGACGCAGGCCCTTCGCAACTACATCGAGCGCGTGGACAAGCAGAAGATGGACGAGTTCACCCGCCGCACCGGGGTGAAGCCGGTAAGCGAGGAGGAATACCTGTCGTACGTGCTCTCGATCGGCCGGCCGGAGTTCGGCACGGCTATCGACCTGCCGACGAAACTCTGGCTCGATGAAATCGCCCGTTACGCCCAGCCCATGCCCAAGGCCCGGCGCACCGCCTTCGAGACGCGGCTGGATGCGTGGTCGGCCTACCTGATGGGCCTGTACGGCGAGGCGTACGGCACGTTGTCGAAGAACCTGCGCGAGGTGGATCCGGCGCTGCGCAACACGAGCAGCGTGCAGTCTGACCACTGCGCGGTGCGCATGGGCCAGTATTTCCCGTCGGCCTATGCGGCGCTCGATTTCCAGTACCAGAGCACCTGGAACGATCAGGTTGGCGGACCCGATTACGCGTACCAATGGCTGCTGGTGGATGCGCTGCTGGAGATGGAGCGGGGCGGCAAGCCGACGTGGATCACTAGCGCCCTGGGCACGGTGCACGATCGGGCGCGCATCCCGGGCAAGTTCACGCGGGTTGCGGCCCACGGCCTGGCCTTCGGCGGCAGCGGAATCGGGTTCGCTTGCGAAGGATTCAGCAACATCCTCGGCGGGATGAACCCGGCCACGAACTGGCAGACCATGCAGGGCAAGGCGGGCCAAGCCGATCTGCTGGCGGGCCGCGACTTCCTGGACCGCTTCGCCGCGCTGGCCGTCGAGGCCCGCGGCGCGCACGGCGTGGGGATCCTCTGGTCCAAGACGCAGTACGGCCGCCAGAATGTCGCGATGGGCTTCGGCAACGCATCTTACCAGGCGCTGGTGGCATTGACCCGGCTGGGCTACACGCCGCGGTTCGTGACCGAGGATGAGCTCGCGACGGGTCGCGGGACCGGCTGCGCGGCGCTGGTCGTTATCGGCCAGACCTTCGCGCTGCCGCAGAAGGTCAGCGCCGGCCTGACCGCGCTGGCGAAAACTGGCGGGCGGATCCTCGTGGACGGCTCGACCACGGCGCCGATCCCCGGCGCGGAGAAGCTGCCGCTGACGTTCCCCTTCGCCATGCCCGGCAAGCCGCATAACTGGAACGTGCCGCGCATCGTGGGCAACGAGAACGACACGATCCTCTACGAGCGCTGGCATCCGGCGTTGGCCAAGGCGCTCTGCGCCGCGCTGGGCGACACGGGGCACGCCTGGCTGCGGTCCGAAAAGGGCGCGGACACGAAGATCAGCCTGCTGCAGATCGACGGCGGCCGCGACGCCGCGTACATCGTCGCCGTGAATGATTCCTGGGTCGGCACCCAGGCCGACTGGCACCAGGTGCAGGAGACCCTCGCGCCGTCCAACGCGCTGCCCGCCGATGGGGTGCTCTACGATTGCACCGAAGAGAAGTCGTTGGGCAAGGCCGCGCCGTTTGTGGCCGATCTGTCGCTGACGACGGCCCGCGTCTTCGCCTGCCTGCCCCGCGGGCTTAAGGCCATCGCCCTGTCGGCGACGCAGTCGGTCACGGCGGGTGACGATCTTGTGGTCAAGGTGGAGTTCAGCGACGCGGCCGGGAAACGCCTGGCAGGGGTGCTGCCGTTCCACCTCGCGGTGGTGCGTCCCGACGGCAAGCTGCATGCCGAATTCTACCGCTCGACGACGGTCGCGGGCACGTTCTCGATGGCGATTCCGGTCCCAGCCAACGCCCCGGCCGGCCGCTGGTCGCTCGTGGTTCGCTCGCAGCTTGCCGGCGACGTGGCGACGCTGCCCGTCACGGTAGGGCCCGGCAAGCACGCCGCGCCGGCGGCCGCGCTGACCGAGAGCGTGGTCGTCCGCAACCGCCCCGGCATCGAAGCGATGCTCGCCAAAGGCGCGAAGATCGTCCTGCCGGTGTTCGACGCCAAGCTGCTGCCCGCCGCCGAGAAGGTGAAGGCGGCGCTCGCCGCGCGCGGCGTCCAGGTTGAAATCCGGCAGAACCCGGCCACGAGCACCTATACCATCGCCTACGATCCGAGCGACGCACAGAAACAGGAAAATGCCCGGGCCGATCTGGGCGAAGCCATCGGCAAGATCCGCCGCGAGACGGTCAACGGTAACGACTGGGCGAGCGGCCTGAGCAGGTGGCGATTCGGCCGGCCGGTCATTCTGCTCGACATCGTGGGGGAGAGAATCGCCAATCCGATGGCCGAGTCGCTGGCCGGCGCCGGCATGTTATGGCCCCAGGTCAGCCCAACGTTTCCGGGCAAAGGACGGGCCGTCGTGCAGGCGGTACCGTGGGCATTTGCGCCGCGCACGACCGCGCTGGTGATCCAGGCGGCGGATGCCGAAGGTCTGCTCGCCGGCGTGCAGGCGCTTGTGAACCTGCCCGACGACCGGCTCACGCCGGGCATTACTGCGGCAAAGGCGGCCTTGTGGCGGCAGTACCATATCGGCGGCAAGCCCGCCGCGCCGCCGGGGAGCGGGTTAACGGCGAACGGACTGGCCACCGGCCGCGCGCCGCGACCGTTCGCCATCGCGTTTCCCTCGGGCAAGCCGCCGACGGCGGACCAAGTGAAACATGCCGAGCCGAGTGTGAACCCGGCGTTTCCCGTGCCCGGTACCTTCGCCGCGAAACAGCTCGTGCTCTATTACCGCTTCGGCGACGAGTTCATCGAGACCGCGACGGCGGAGTTTCTCATGTCCGACTTGCGGTTCTCGCAAGCCCTTAAGCTGGTCGCCGAGGTGAAAACGGCCGCCAAGATGAAAGTCACCGCGACGGGCGTGTTCCGCTACTCCGACCGCAAACCCTGTTGGCAGGCGCAATGGGAAGACATCATCAAGTTGCGCGACGCACTCGTTCCGCACGTGCGGCGCCCGATGGCGATCGAGGTGCAGCTCGGCGGCCAGACCCTCGGCAAGCTCACACCCAGCAAAGTGGCGAAGACCGAAGTCATGATCGAAGGCGGTCCGGCCCCGAAGAAGACCGCCGAGGAGGCCGTAACGGAGTTGGCCGGTGAGATTCAATTGCCCGCCGGCCGGCAGGAAATCCTGTTCATCCCCCGCGCAATCGTGGACGGCAAGCTGGAAAAGGTGGCCGTGGGACAATAAAAGTAGCAGGCACACTCCGTGTGCCGTCGGCCATATCTTTTTCCGCTTCAACGGACGGCACACGGAGTGTGCCTGCTACGTTCGAAAATGTGGAATCAAATCCGGGGAGCGAGCGATGAAAGCTGTTGTGCGTCAACTGCCTTGGCTGCTGGTGCTGCTGCTGGCCGCTAGTGACGTTCCGGCAGCGGAGCCGTTGCGGCTGCGGGACGGCGGGTATCGCTTCAGCGGCGAGCTGTACCAGGCGGTCGTCGACGCGCATGGGCGTCTGGCATTGCTCCAGGTGAACGGCCAGGAGGTGCTCTCGCCGCCGTCGGCCAATGCGAAAATCTACGGAGCCTCGTTAATACCAGTGGCCCAAGCCCGGGCCCGACGACACCGCGGACAGCGTCAACCTGGTCATAGAGACTTTCCGCGACGCACTGTACCGCTCGGGCATGGAAAGCCGCGAGACGGCCGAGTTCCGGCAGGTCTACGCGGATTATGCCCGGTGTGTGGACGTGCTGCTGGCGCGGGACAAGGTGGACCCCAAGCGGATCGTGGCCATGGGGGCCAGCCGCAGCGGGCCGGCCGCCCTGGCCGCCGCCGCCCTGGATCACCGCATCGCATTGGTCGACATCCACGTGCCGACCAGTGCGGGCATCAGTTGGCCCACCCGCTTCTACGGCGGCTGGGGCGCAAACGGGCTGTCGGGGAAGCCTGCCGACTTGTCGCTGGAGCAGTGGCTGCGGCGATTGGCCTACTTCGACATGGTCAATTTCGCCCCGGACGTGAAGTGCCCCGTGATCATCGGCCTGGGCCTTCGCGACTACGACCTGAGCCCCGCCCCGGGGATCATTGCCGCCTACGCCTGCCTGAGCGGCGATAAGGCCCTGGGAGTTTCTCCCTGGGAGGGGCACTGCTACCCGCAGGCCTTCCAGAAGCTTGAGAAATCCTACCCCCGGAAATACCTGGCCGGCGAGCGCCGCGGACGGATTGCAAAACAATAAACTGTTCAAACTGTACCAAGTGTGGCACGTCCCTGAGCGCAACGAAGGGCGTGTCTTGCGGGCCCGCCACGCCCTTTCAGGGCGTGCCACCCGTCACGAAACTTGCACAAGTTATTTCTGCGCGGATGCTCAGGCGACCATCTGCCGCAGGAACTGCCGCGTGCGGGGGTGTTGCGGATCGTCGAGCACTTGCCGCGGCGGGCCGTCTTCGATGAGCTTGCCCTCGGCCAGTACGACCACGCGGTCGGCCGCCCGGCGGGCGAAGCCGATCTCGTGCGTAACCAGGATCAGCGTCAGGCCCTCGCGCTTGAGGTCTTCCAGGACCACGAGCACTTCGTGTTTCAGCTCCGGGTCGAGGGCCGAGGTGATTTCGTCGCACAACAGGCCGCGGGGCTCCATGGCCAGGGCCCGGGCGATCGCCACCCGCTGCTTCTGCCCGCCGGAAAGCTCCTGTGGATAGGCGTCGGCGCGGTCGGCCAGGCCCACGCGGCCCAGCAGGCCGAGGGCCCGCCGCCGGGCGTCGGCCCTGCTCAGTTTCAGCACCGAGCGCGGCGCCTCGGTCACGTTCTCCAGCGCCGTCAGGTGCGGAAAGAGCTGGAAATCCTGGAAGATCATGCCGAACATGCGCCGCACCTGGCGGGCCGCGTCGCCGCTGTGGCCGTGGTCGGGCCGCAGCACGCAGGGTCCCACGCGGATCTCGCCCGCGTCGAACGGGCCCAGGGCATTGATCGACCGCAGGAGCGTGGACTTTCCCGCCCCGCTGGGGCCCAACAGGGCCACGGTCTGGCCGGCGGCGATGTCGAGGCTCACGTCGTCGAGCACCACGCGGCCGCCGAAGCGCTTGGTAACGTGCGTGATCCGCACCTGGCAGTCGGTCATCGGCCCTTCCCCCAGCGGCGCTCCAGCCGGCGCGACAACTGTGCCAGCGGCAGCGACATGACCAGGTACAAGACGATCGTTACCAGGCCCATCTCGACGTATTGCAACTGGTCGTTGGCCATGGTCTGGTACTGTTTCATCAGCTCGCTCACGGCGATGACGCTGACCACGCTGGTGTCTTTGAACAGGGCCACGAAGTCGTTGGTCATGGGCGGAAGGATGACGCGGACGGCCTGGGGCAGGATGATGCGGCGGAAGACGTGCGGCGTGGACATGCCCAAGGAGGCCCCCGCCTCCCATTGGCCGACGGCGATCGAGGCGATGCCGCCGCGATAGATCTCCGCCTCGTAGGCGGCGTAGTTCAGCCCGAAACCCAGCACCCCCACCGCAAACGGGTTGAGCTTAAGCGAGAAGGGCAGCCCGCACAGCCCGCCGATCTCCGGGATGCTGTAATACAGGAAGAACAACAACAGCAACACGGGGATGCCGCGGAAGAACTCGACGTAGACCGTGGCGGCCAGCCGCAGCGGCCACGGCCCGTAAAGCCGGCAAAGCGCGATCGGCAACCCCAGCAGGATCGCCGCCAGCATGCTGGTGACGGTCAGGGCGACGGTCATCATGGCCCCCCGCAGCAGCACGGGGAAATAGCGGGAGAAGGTCCAGCGCGCGGCGCGGCGAACGGCGCCGGGGAGCTTGCCGCTACGCAAGGCCTGCTGGTCGTCGTTCCAAAGCCCCCAGCCCTGGTAGATGCGGCGCAAACGGCCGCTTTCGAGCAGTCGCAGGATCGCGGCATCCAGCTCGGCGGCCAGTTGCGGCTGGTCCTTGCCGAGCGCGATCACGTAGAAGCCGGGGGCCAGCGGCCGGCCTACGAACTTCAGCTTCTTTTGGAACTCCGGCTCGCGGAGGGTGTACTGAACGGCGATCGGCAGGTCGAGCAGCACGGCGTCGACCTGCCGTTGTTCGAGGTCCTTGTAGGGCGTGACCTGGTCGCTGTAGACCCGCGCTGCGATGCCCTCCTGCTCGAGCAGCCGCGAGGCCGCGGTGTTGCCCAGGGTGGCCACGACGAGGCCCGGCTGCTTGCACTCGGCCAGCGAAGCGAAGCGGGTTTCGTCCTTGCGGGCGACAAGCTGCAGGGTGTACACGTAGTAGGGCCGGGTGAGGCGGAAGGCCTCGCGGCGGTCGGGTGTGTCTTCCAGGCCGTTCATGGCGAAGTCGAAGTCGCCGCGGAGCAGCCCCGAGCCGAGACTGGTGAAGTTGTACGGCAGCAGCTCGATGCGGCGGCCGAGCTCGTGCTCCAGGGCCGCGGCCAGCTCGACCTCGAAGCCCACGTAGCGGTCCGGATGCTCGGGGTCCTTGGCGACATAGGGGGCGCCGCCTTCGGTGTCGGCGGCCCAGCGCAGGGGCGGCAAGGCGGTCGCCGCGGCATCGCCCGCGACGGCTGGCACACCGGCCCACAGCACCAGGGCGGCGGCCCAGGCGACGGCCCTGCCCGGTCCCCTCTCCCGCCGCAAAACGGTTACGGCGCCCGGTCCCCTCTCCCTCCGGGAAATGGTTAGGACGCCCGGTCCCCTCTCCCTCCGGGAGAGGGCTAGGGTGAGGGGCGTGGCTGACGACCGTGCCTCTCCAGTTCTCGTGACCAACACAGCTTCCCCTCGCCCCCGGCCCTCTCCCGGAGGGAGAGGGAGACTTGGGCTCTTGGCCACTACTTGGCCGGACGAACCGTGTCATAAACCATTGCGGCGGGCGCCGCCACCGCCGGGCGATACACGCGCAGCGCTTGCAGCCGCACCTTCGACGGGTCGCCGGCCGTCAGCACGAGCCTGTGCTTGCCGCTTGCGATCCCCTGGGCCAACGTCGCCGCGAACTCCCGCGACGGGTCGCTGGCCGCCGGCGCGACATAACGATCGCAGTGCAGGGCGCAGCACTGGAACTTGACCTCCGCGCCCGGGCGCACCTGCTTGATGTCGAACGACCAATCGGATTCGAAGCCCATGGCGGGCTTCTCGACCTTGGTCTCGATGCCGATGCGGCCCGAGTTGGACACGAAACACTTGTCGCTGCTGCCGGCCCCGTCCGGTCCGGTCTTGGATCCGATGGCCTCGAACGAGAACGACTTGCGGGCCTGGTCCACGCCCGTCACGCGGATCGTCCAGTCCTCTACCAGCGGTGTTTTCTCGGAGAATACGCAGAGGATTTTCATCCCCGGGCCATAGGCGCGGGTGAAGGCGTAGCACTGGCGGAACTCGGAAGGCTTCTGGCCGTCGATCAGGACCGCCGCGGCGGCCGAGGATTCCGCGCCCGGTGCCGCGATGGCGTCGATGCGATTGCCCTCGAACTCCAGCACAAGTTTGCCGTCTTTCCAGCACACATCGCGGCCCACTTCGTAGCGGCGCACGGTATCCGGCTGAGCCTTTAGTTCCGGCCGGTAGACCAACTGCCGGCTGATCAGGGCCGCGTACAGCAGATTGCCCTGTTCGCCCAGGTGAATGCCGTCGATCAGCAGGTCCTTGGCCGCGATCTTGTTGTCCAGCACGTAGCGCTTCCACGGCCCCCGGACGTCGACCAGCTCGCAGCCGTAGCGCCGGGCGACCTGCGGGATGAACGATGCCATGAACTTCGTCCAGCGGTCGTCGTGAAACTCGCCCCGGGCGTCGGGCACTTCGCCCGCACCAAGATGATCGGTGGTGATGAGCACCTCGGCCGCGGTGCGGCTGCGGATGCGGGAGATGATCTGCTCGTAGCAGGTGTGGGCGCCGTAGACGTGGAAGATGACCAGGTCCGGGTAGAAGGGGTAGACGTCGGTTTCGGCCTCGCGCACCAGGTAATTCGAGGCATGGCCGCCCAGGGCCCGGTTGACCATTTCCAGGTCGGCGTTGGGGAATCGCGTCCGCAGATCGCGCTCCACGTGGCGCCACCACACGCCTTCCGAGATGGACTGCCCGTAAACAAGGACCCGCACGTGGCGGCGGTGCTGGGGTGTGCTGGTAGCCAAGAGGGCCATGGTGCGCTGGACGTTGGCGCCGAAGCGGTCGGCGAGCGGTCCCGGCGCCGGCACGGCATAGCGCAGCACGGGCGGCCCTGCCTTCAGCTTAGGGTCCGCCGCCCGGACCGCGGGCCGACCGGCAAGCAGCGTCAGGGCCAGACAGAGCCACAGGATGCCGACGGGTGGCACGCCCTGCAAGGGCGTGGCGGGCCGGTGGATCCACGCCTTACACCCGCCACGCCCTTGCAGGGCGTGCCACCCAATGGACCAGGTTCTTCCTGCGCGGGCCCTAAGTTTCTTTCCAAGTGCTTTCATCGTGATCTTCTCCTTCTTACTTGAATTGGGCCTGCCAGGTCTTCCAGACTTTCATCGACCGCTCGAGGTGCTCCCGTGCGTCGCCGGGGATGCCGTAGCACATCAGGCCAATCGGCCCGCAGTAGCCGATCTCGCGGAGCGCGGACAAAAGTTGGTGGTTGTCGAAGTCGCCCTGGTCCAGCGGCTGGATCAGTCCGTTGGTCCAGGTCTTCGAGCCGAGTTTCGCCCCGTTGATCGTGACCATGAAGATCTTCGCGGCATTCTGGCGGAGTACCGGCAAGTAGTCTTTCTGCGCGTCGACCATCAGCCAGTGGCACAAGTTGAAGTTGACGCCCACCTGCGGATGATCGGTCTGCTTGGCCACGTCGAGGGCCTGCCGGATGCTCTCGGCCCAGTCGCCCGTGTGGTGATAGATGGAAATCCGCAGGCCGGACTGGGCGGCCAGGTCGCCGAGCCGGCGAAGGGCTTTGATCGCCGGGTCCATTCCCCGCGGATCGCCCGGCGGGAAGCCGTGCAACAGCACGCAGATCGTCGCCGGCCGGCCCTTGAGCTTGCGGATGGCCGCGGGCACTTCGGGCTTGTAGGGTTGGGCCCCCGGCTCCACATGGACAACAATCCAGGCCAGATAGAGCTTCAGGTCCGCCTCATCCAGGGTGCGGAGGTTCTTATCAAGGTCCGCGCCAAGCCACAACTCGTAGCCCGCGCCGTCGAAGCCGAGCTCGTGCAGCATGCGGGCCTGCTCGGGGAGCGAGCGATGTTCGGAATCGGCCGCATCCATGCAGAATCCGAACAGCTTTGGGGCCCCGGTGCTCTGGCCGGCCCGGGCCGGAGGCGAGCTCGTGTCGGCCCGGCCCGCACCTGCCGGGACGAGCGTGCCCAGCACCGCTGCGGCAATCACCCACAATCTCGATGCAAAGTGCCACATGATTGGATTCCTTCGTGTTTGGTTCCGAGACGCCGACACAAAGTCAACTCTTCAAACTGTCAACTCATCGAGCCGTCAACTCTTCAGGCCTGACAGATCCAGCTCCAGCCGCTTGTTCTCCTTGAGCAGCTCGTCCATGGTCAGGCGGCCCTGGCGGTAGGCGGCCTCGCGGCCGAGGATGGCCGTCAGGTGTCCGTCGACCGCCCGCTTGACCGTGGGGTTCTCGAAGCGGCCTTCGGTGATGTTGCGGTAGAACTGGGCGACGTTCCGCTGCACGCCCGCCTCGTAGAGGTTCACGACGTTGCCCACGTAGTGCTTGGGCCCGCCCTGAATGTAAGCCTTGGTATCATACCGCACCCTGGCGTTGGCGACCGTGCCGTAGAGGTAGGCGGAGAGGCCCAGGTCGCAGTTGTTGTTGAGCGACTGGCTGACGTGGTTCCAGATCAGGCCGTTGGCGCAGTGAAAGAGCACGTTGAGCGTGTCCCGGCCGTCGAGCTGCGGATTGGGCCGCGTGACGCGTGAATATCCCACGGCGCTGGTGGGTCGCTGGCCGAGGACCCAGGTCATGGCGTCGATGGAATGGATGTCGAAGGCCACGCAACTGTCGCCGCAGAGCGTCACGTCGCGGAGCCACATGCTATTGCGCAGCCGCTGCTCGATGGTCGAGGAGGCGGGCGGCTCCGGCCACAACGTGGCGCAGCCGGCAGAAATCACGTATGCCAGCTTTCCCAGCGCCCCCTCGCCGATCCGCTTGGCGATCTCGATGTTCACGGGGTCGGTGGGCATCTGGTAATCGACCAGGAAGCAGAGCTTCTTGTGCGTGGCCAGCTTGCCGGCGGCCTCGACAGTGAGCACGCCCGGCACGTCGACGGCCACCGGCTTGGCCAGGTACACGTGGCGGCCGGCTTCCACGGCCGCCTTCGCCTGCTCGGGATAGAAGTACGGCAGGTCCTCGATGGCCACGGCCTCCACGCCGCTGGCGATCAGCTTCTTGTAGCCGGACAAGCCGCAGAACCGCCGGGCCTTGTCCACGCCGAAGGTTTCGCCGAACTGGTCCACCGCATCCTGGAAGTAGTCGCAGGCCGCGTGGAACTCATAGCCCCCGTGCTGCTTGAAGTATTTGCTCACCCATTGGCCGCGGCCGCCGCAGCCGATCACGCCCAGCTTGATCTTGCGCTCGATGGGTTGGGGCGTGGCCGCGGGCTTGTCGGCCGCGAGGGCCGCGGCCGCGCCTGCCAAGGGCGCCGAGGCGGCGGCCGCGGCCACGTTCTCCAGAAAATGCCGCCGGCTGAATGCCGCGCGCGGCGATTGCACCGAAGATTTCATCGGGCTCTCGTACATGATGGTTTCCTTTGGGTCGAACATTATCATTTGGGCTGAACTTCTTCCTCTGGGCCGAACATTTTCCTATGGGTCGAACATTTTCCTGTGGGCCGAACGTTATCGGCGGGTTGCCGTACCGCTTGGGCTCCGGCATTCCCGCCAGGTTGCGCCGATTCGGAACGTCATTGTCGTCTTCCGGTGGTCTCGTTCTCGGGCAGAGTGGACCGCACGCCGCCCTCAGGCACTTCGATCTTCGCTGTCCAAACGATTGCATTCAGCGCCAGGCGGCGCAAGTCGTCGTTTTGGAAGCTCGCGTGGTAGTGGGGGCCGGTGCAAGCAAAGGCGCGGCCGCCATCGGCACGCTCGCACGCCCAGGCCACGACCTGCTCTTCCGGCCGCTCCGGCGGGAGCATTGCCGTAAGGATGGGCGTAGTCCGCTTGTCCCCGGCGCGGAACAGGATCTTGCAGTAGAACTCCTCCTCGGGAAACTGCATGGGCCTTACACCGCGGCACAGGGGATGCTGCGGCGACGGCAGCGCGAGGCTGACGTTGCGGGCCATGGGATGCAGCGAGTAACCGATCTTCTTGTTCCCGCCGACCCAATCCAGAAAATACCCTTCGACGTTGTCCTCGACGGCCGTAGCCGCGTGGAAACAGACCAACCCCACGCCGCGCTTCATCAGTTGGTCGAGCTTCTGCGCCTTCTGGGCGTTGCGGCGGCTGACCAGGTGCGAGTCCCAGCCTTCCCACATCAGCACGATCGTGGCGGTGCCGTCCAACTCACCGGGGTCTTTGGGCCAGGCGTCCAGGTAGATCCGCGTCTTGACTCGCGGGACATTGGCCGCCGTCTCCACGCATTTTTTGAGCAGTTGCACCCCTTTCAGGTGTTCGTGCGCCCCGGCGCCGTGCGTCTTGACGCCGCCGAAGAACACGATCGTCTTCGTCGCCCGGTCGGGACCCGGTTTAGCCGGGTCCGCCCGCCCGCACAGGAGCGCCAACGCCATCAAGATCGACATTTCGGCCCCCATTTGCCCCCCGACAGTCGTTTACACGTCCCAGCCCTTGCGCAACTCGACGCGCAAGTACTTGTCCGCTTCCGGCTCGTTCGGGAACCGCATATCTCTCCCATCCCATTGGAGCTTCCTTCCGTGCCGCAAGGCGATGCTCCCCAACAAGGCGACCTCGGTAACGGCCGCCGCGAACCCGAAGTTCGAGGCCGTGGGCGTACCCTCCCGACATGCCTTGAGCCAACTCTCCAGGTGATCGCCGTAGCCCTCCACTGTCCAAGGCACCTTGCCGACTTGCTGCATCCGCTTCTCCGGAATGATCCGTGCGCCGTCGCACCACGGGCCGGCCATGATGCTGCACTCGGAACCGACGATCACCTGCCCCTTCGGCCCTTCCATGGCGTGGGTGACCCGGCGTCCTGCTTCGAGGTGTTTGGGCCGCGGCATTTCAGCTACCTTCGTGCCGCCGTGGAAGTACATGGCCACTTCCGGGCGTGTGCCGCGCGCGGGGAACGTGTACTTCAGGACAAAGCCCAGCGGGTACGACTCCTTTACCGGCCACTCGGTCTGCTCGACGACCTCGATGGTGCCCGGCGCCCCCAGGTCCAACGCCCACCAGGCCCCCGAGATGTGGTGCGTGCCCCAGTTGCCGATCAGGCCGTTGCAGATGTCGCTGAACGGATGCCAGCCGCAACGGATCGTGCCCGTGGTAAACGGCCGTGTGGGCACCGGACCGAGCCAGAGGTCCCAATCCACTCCGGGCGGGAGCGGCGCGGGTTGCCGTGGCTGGCGCGCCGCCATGGGGTAGTCGTTCCAGTGGTGAATTTCCCGGATCTCGCCCAGCACGCCGGCCTTGATCCACTCGCGGATCAGTCGCGTGCTGTCGCTGGAGTTGCCCTGGTTGCCCATCTGGGTCGCCAACTTCTTCTCTCGCGCAACCTTCGCCAGGAGCCGGGCCTGCGCGATCGTATAAGTCAGCGGTTTTTCGCAGTACACGTGCTTGCCGCGATTCAGGGCCATCATCGAGGCCGGGTAATGATGGTGGTCCGGGGTGGCAACGACCACGGCGTCGATCTTCCGCTCCAACTCGTCGAACATCTTGCGATAATCGGTGTAGCGCGGCACGTTGGGGTGCGCCTTGAAGGTCGCGGCCGCGTAGGGCTCGTCCACCTCGGCGAAGGCCGCCAGGTTGACGCGCCCGGCCAAGGCGTCAATAAGGTACGATCCCCTGCCGCCGGCGCCCACGAAGGCCACGTTGAGTTTCTCGTGAGCCGAGCCTTCGCCGGCCCGCACCGCGACCCAGGGCGCGGCCGCCCCCGCCCCCGCCGCTGCCGCCAAGAGCCTGCCCAACTGCCGCCGGGAGAACGCTGTCCTGGTCATAACTCACCTTTCGGCCACGGGTTGCCTGCTGGAGGGAAAAAGGGGACAGGCACCATTTGCCGGAACGGCCCGAAGGGTGCTTCGCACAAATGGTGCCTGTCCCCTTTTTCCCAGAATCCCGCAAGGTCATTTAGGCGTTGGCGTCTCGATTCCTCGTCACTTTTCCAGCAGCGACGCCATGTGGCGGCGCAGCTCGCGCAGTTGCTGTTCCTGCTCGGGGCTGAAATGGCCGGCCCGCTGGCCCAGGGTGTCCATCCAGGTGACCAGGCGGTCGCGATCGTCGGCCGAGAGCTTCACGCCGTAGTGGCCGCGCTCAAGCAGCTTCAGCACCGGGTTCATCCGCGCTTCGCACTGGCCGGCCTTCGATCGCTGCTCGCGGTAGCGGGCGATCACGATGTCCTTGAGGCTGGGCGATCCGTAGCCGGTCAGCGCCGCGTAGGACTGGGCGGGGGTGAGATCGAACTTCTGCCCCTTGGTTCCCGGCTTGTGGCAGGCCACGCACTGCCGATCGAGCAGCCCTTGGACCAGGGTCGCGTAATCCAGGGGCCACGAGCCGTCGGGGCCGGGGGTCAGGTTCGAGGGCCCGCGGGCCGCGGCCCGCGGCATGTGGTTGGGCGGCGCCGTGGTGCGATGCTCGTGGCAGCCGATGCACGAATAGGTCTGGCCCGGCTGCAGGTACGTTCCGCTCCGCATGGTCTGGACCGCCATGCCCTCCGCATCCAGCGCCTGCACGAACAGCGTGATCCCGGAGGGGACGCGGAAGAATGCCGAGCCGTCCGGTTCCACGGGCACCGTGCCGAGGACGAAGCGGCCCGCGTCGTGCGTGGTCAGGCCGATCGTGGGATAGTTCATCGAGGGATGCGTCTTGACGGGCATGCCCACGACCCGTAACCGCTTGATCGTCCCCCGCGGCACCGACTCGAGCCCCTGGTACACGTCGAGCAGGAGCATCTGCGCCTGCTGCGGCCCATCCCAGGCCACTTGGTCGCTGACCTGCGGCGGCCGCCGCCGGGGCCGGATGGCCAACGGATACTGGCTGCCGATGGCCGGATCGCGATACAGCAGCTCCAGGTTCCCGAAGACATCGTAGAGATATACTCCCAGGGCCGCGATGTGGTTCGCTCCGCCATAACTCTCGCCCTTCAGCGGCCGATCGCTCCATGCCACCAGAAAGTAGTCTTCCGAGAGCGGATAGGGATTAGCGTAGTATGTCTTCGGTATGCCCTCGCTTTCGGGGAAAGGCACTTCGGGCGTCAGGCGGGTGAGGGCCTCGGGCGCATCGGGGCCGAGCCTGGGGTCCAAGAGCACCAGGCTTCCCGCGGTGATCGAGTGGTGCGCCGAGGCCGTAAACACCAGCCGCGGCGAGCCGGGCACCGTCCGGGCCTCGAAAATGCACTCCGGATTCCGCGAGTAATTGCCGAACAGCGCGCGGGCCCCGGTGCCGTCGGGGTGCGTCGACCACAGCCCCATCGCGTTCTGGCCGTAGCGGTCTACATAGTCCCAGCGGGAATAGAGAATCCTGCCCTGCTCGTCGATGCTGGGCGTCCACTCGAACATCTCGAACGCCGAGATCGGCCGCAGGCTGCCGCCGCCGGAATCCATGACGTGCAGCGTGTACACGGCGCAGGGCCGGCTCGGACCTCCGCCGCAGCGCACGTAGCACTCGGGCAGGGCGTCGTGCTCCAGCGTGGCGGCGGCAGTCTCTTGCGTGCATTGCAGTGCCTGGCCGCGGCGCGTCGAGCAGAACACGATCCGCCCGTCGGGCAGGTAGCGGCCGTCGAAATCGTTGTACTTACCATGCGTCAACTGCCGCAGACCGCTCCCGTCGAGATTCACCTCGAACAGATGATAGAACGAGTCCTCGGGCAGTTTCGCCTTGTCCAGCTTGTCGGCCTGCTCGCTCAAGCCCGGATAGTAGCGGCACCAGGCGAATAGCACCTTCTTGGCGTCGAAGTCGAGTTCCGGCCGCAGCACGTTGCCGGGCGGGAAGCCGGCGATGAGCGGGCGGAGCTTCGGCCGGCCGGAGTTGAAATCCAGGAAAACGTACAGCCCGCCGCCCGGCTGCGACCACCAACCCAAGTACTGATCGGCCATATGCGACCAACGGCCCGGGGCACTGGTGGCCAGCAGCAGGTCTTTGAAGTCCAGGAGCGGATTGGCCAGCGCCATTTTGCGGACTGCCCAGTGGGCCTGAAAATAGACCTTCCGCCGTGCATCGTCGGAGGCGTCCCGGGGCAGCGCCTTCCATCGGGCAGCGGCCTGCTCAAGAGTCTTCGCCTCGGCATCGACGGCCGCCCTGAGCGACCGCAGGCTGGCCGCCAGGCGCAGCCCGCGCTGGACGACCGGCTCCACTGCGTTGCCCCGCAAGCCGCGGACTGCGTCCTGGCGGAGCCAATCGGCCTCGATCTGCTGTGGCGTGGGAGGCGGCGCCGCGGCGTGGGCCTGAACCGCCCAAACCATCACCAAGAGAATTCTGGCCAACCCGCCCAGTTGTCTGGAAATAATCATCTTCATAGCTCTAATGATATCCCCCGCTGCGGCGTCCATAAAGCGGATCCATTTGCTTTGCGATTATTTGCCGGCGACGACCTTGACGGGGATGGCGGGCAGCGTGCGGGTAATCGTCTCTTTGCCCGTGTTCATCGTCCCGCCGAGGATGATCGCCGGCTGTAAGCCGGCGGGCGCCTTGGACGCCGCGGTGATCGTGACGATCGCCTCGTCCTTGTCGGCCGGGATCGAGGCGGCAGTTACGGTCAGGCCCTCGGCAGGCGGCGACGCGCCGGGGGGAAGCGGCACGAGCCGGGAAGGCGGCACGGCCGCCAGATTCACGGGGAACTTGCCGTCCGCCCTGCGCGCCGCCTTCACGACGACCTGAGCGGCGCCTCCCTGCTTCACCTCCAGCACCTGCTTGGGCGGGATGTTCGCTGAAATCGTAAAGAAGGCCGGCTCTTTCACCTCCAACACGCATCCCTTGGTCGGAACCCAGTGCTTGATGTAGAAGGCTTGCACGACCGTCTCGACGGGGACGGCCTTTCGCACCAGCGGCTGGCCGTCCACTGTGGCCGTGCCCACGACGCTCGGAAAGCACAGCCCTGGCGCGGCGTTGGCCGGGGCAGTGATCGTCAACTGGGTCTCGTTCTGCCTGGCCGGGATCACCGCATCGCTGGCTGAGAGTCCCGGCGGCAGGTCTTGCACCGCCAGACTGATCTCGCCGTCGAAACCGTTCTTCCGCAGCACGGTCACCGCCAGCACGATGCTATCGCCTTGGGCCAGGCGGGCCGAGTCGGTGTTGATGCGCAGCACGTAGTCCGGTCGCGCCGGGGCGATCTTCAGGCGGTAGGCATACTCCTCGCCGCCCTCCTCGCGCACGTCGCGGATCCTGACGGCGTAATCGCCTGCCTTGGCGAACGTATAGACGAGGCGCGAATCGGCGATGTGCGTCGCCAGGGCGTCCAAGGGATCGACGTTGCAGGCCAAGTCGGGATAAGGCATGTTGTTCGCGGGATTAGGCTGCGCCAGGGGCGAAGGCGGGTCGTCGTTCTCGGCCAGTTTCCTGCCCTCCGCGTCGAACAGCGTCAACACGCTGTCCAGCGGCGAATCCAACCGCCGGGCTTGGACCTCCAGCAGCAGCTTCTGGCCCGCCTCGGCCTTGAAGACGAAGTAATCTTCGTCGCCGGCCTTCTGGATGCGGCCGTTGATCACTACGGGCACCGTCACGCGGTTCGCCGCGGCCAGGGAATCATTGGGCTCGCTCTCCAGAAACTCCGGCAGGTCGTCCACGGCGAAGGGCACGGCGTTGGACGTCGTCCCGCCTTGGATGACGCTCAGGTAGCGCACGGCCGGGCTGTCGGCCGCCAGCGCCAGCTCCATGCTATTGTTGGGCAAATTGACGCCGTGCAGCTCGATCTTGGCGGTCGAGCCCCGCCGCCCGCCCAGCGGAAAAGCGTGCGTGATGTAGGGCAGCCCGCCGATCCTGATGCGATAAATGAAGTCCTGGCTGCCGCGGTAAAGCACGTCGTGGACCTCCAGCAGGTACTCGCCGTCTTTTTCCACCTTATGGAACAACACGGGGTCGGGCTTGAAGCGGAAGTCGTCGACGTACTTCAAGCGCCTGCCGTCGGGGTCGTAGAGAGTCAGGCTGGCATCCAGCCAGCCGGGCACGGCCCAGTAGGTGAAGGGCAGCAGGGCCCTGCCCTGGCACTCGCAAACCAGCGTCTGTCCGGCCTTGGCCGGCAGTCGCCAGTAGCCCCGGTCGGGCCCGCCTTGGCCGGTCGCGGTCGTGAAGAGCTGGCCGTTGACCGCGGCCGGCAAAGATTCGACGCGCAGCGCATCGGTCTTTTCCGAGTTGGGCTCGATGGCAGTCGCCTCCGGCAGATCGTCGACGAAGAAGCGTCCGCGCAGGGAAACGCCGCCCGGCGTCATCAGCCGCAGGTCGTGCTCGCCCGGTTCCGCGTCGGGGGCAACGGCGATCGAAACCCGGACCGCTTCCGAGGGGCGAATGTTGCTGCTGATCCAAGGCTTGGGGGGTTTCTTGGGGGGGCCGGGCTTGGGCTTGGCCGCCGGATCCGGCTTCTCGTCCGGCACGAGGCGCGCCGTCAGGCCTTTCCCCGAAACATAAACACCCGTGGCCCCCTTGAGCTGCTGGCCGCCAACCGTGGCCTCGACCGTCTTTCCCCGTTGCCCGGCGGCCGGAAAGACGAAGAAGATCGCCGGGCCGGTGATCTGGACCTCGGCCCGGGAAGCTGACGGCAGCAGGCCGATCAGCAGCAAAATGATGAAGCAGCGACAGTTCTGAGCTTTGGACATTAGCATTTCGAGTTGCTTCGCGTTTTCGTGCTTCGTACTTCGCGTTTCTATTACAGAGCGGGCGGCGGAACTTTCTTCCCGGCCAGCGTCTGCCGGACCAGCTCGGGGTTCTGCAGACCGGAGAGCTTCTCCGGCGCGGCTTTCGCGCCGGTGGCTTTCCACTGCACCGCTGCGGGGGTCGAGGTTGCGAAATACCCCTGGGCGCTGACGATCAGCCAATCGTCCTTTCCCGGCGAAAGCTGCACGAGCGTGGCCAGCGGGCTCTGGTCAACGGTGTTCCAAAGCTTGACGCTCCCGTCGCTGCCGGCCGAAGCGAGCCGCGTTCCGTCCGCGCTGGCCGCGACCGCGTACACCCAGTCGCTGTGCCCGCGCAGGGTGGCCGTCAGATTCAGCTTGGAGTTATCCCAATCCCAGACGAACATCTTGACGGTGGCATCGCTGCAGGCGACGTAGGCCATGTTCCTGCCTTGGGCGTCTTGACGCCAGAGGCAGTCCAAGGGCGTGCCGCCGTCGATATCGACCTTGACATCCCTGCCCCTTGCCCACCCCGGCGCCTTGTCGTCCAGGCGAATTTGGAGCGAGCGGCTGTCGTGACCGCCGACGATGACGGCCAGCCGGTGCGACCAGTCGGCTTGCCGGGCGACCTCCTGCACGAAGCAGCGAAGCACCGGGGCCTCGAGCGTCGTCTTTACGCGGTCCGGCTTCCAGGTCCCCGCATCCCAGATCTGCACGGTCTTGTCGAGGCTGGCGGTCGCCAGGACCAGCGACTTTTGGTTCGCCGCGAAGGAGACGCTGACCACCGGCAGGCTGTGGTCCTTGAGCGTAGTGACGAGCTTCTTTTCTTCCAGGCTCCAGACGTAAGCCAGGGCATCGCCGCAGCCGCCTGCCAGAAGCTTTCCGTCCGGACTCAAGGCCAGCGAGTAGACCACCCCCTTGGGCTCCTGGAAGCTCAGGGCCAGTTGACCGCTCTGGAGGTCGAAGATCCTGACGGCGCCCGCGCCATAGGGAGTGCCTTCGGCGGCGGCCAGCGTCTTCCCGTCCTTGCCGAAGACCACCGCCTGGACCATGGTGCCGATCTGCCCGGCGCCGATCCGCTTGGCCAGTTTTCCCTGGACCAGGTCCCAGACCAGGACCTCCTTGTAACCGCCGACGGCGAGCGTTTTTCCATCCGGGCTGAAAGCGACGCCGGAGAGTGCAATCGCCATGCCGCAGGCGGCCGTGCACTCCAAGTCGGGCGGCGATGCGGGCGCCGCCGCCGGGATAACCGGCGCGGGCGCCGGTGCGGCGGGGGCGGGGGCCGCAGGCGCCGGCTTAGGCGCGGCGGCCGGCGCAACAAGCCAGATCGGGATCGTCAGGAAGCGATTCCGGGCAGAAACCCCTGCCGCCGGTTGCGCTAGGACCGACGAAGAGACTCCTAGCGCCAGGAGAAGAGCGACACCCAACATGCGTTTCAACTTCATCGTAAGCGACTTTTTGCTAATTGCGAAACCGCAAGCGGCGGAGCCCAAGTTTGAGATTTCAAATCTCCAATCCCCAATCCCTAATCCCCAATCCCTAATCCCTTCACATGATCTCCTTCAGTATCCCTCCTCGCGCGTACGAACATGCCGTAGCCGGGCTGACATAGGCCACGCAGCCGTCGGGGTTCGGAAGTTTGCCGTTGGGATCGATGCCGATCAACTGGTAGACGCTTTCCCACAGGTCCCAGGGATAGATGGGCCGCGACTTGACGTAGCGGCCCTCGGCATCGCTTTCGCCGACGACCTTGCCGGCCTTGAAGCCGCCGCCGGCGACAATGCCCGAGAACACCTCGTTCCAGTGCTCCCGCCCGCCGACCTCGCCGGGGTGCTTGCCGCCGAGGTTCTGGGGCTGGACATTCCAGTCCGGCGCTTTGCCGGCCTCGCTATGGAACACGACCACCGTGCTCTCCAGAAGTCCGCGCTGGGCAAGGTCCTCGATCAAAGCCGAGACGCCCTTGTCCAGGATGGGACACAGCATCCGGAGGGTCTTGTTGGTTTCCATGTGCATGTCCCAACCGAAGGAGCCTTGGATTTCACCGCCGCCCCAGGGGACCGTGATGAAGGGGACGCCGTACTCCGCCAGCCGCCGGGCCAAGAGGCAGCCCTGCCCGAAGCGGTTGCGGCCGTAGCGCTCCCGCAGCGCGTCCTTTTCCTGGGCCAGATCGAAGGCTTTCTTGGCGTCGCCGGTGAGCAGGCGGAAGGCGGCCTCGCGAAGCGCGTCGACGGTCCGCGCGGCGGGCGGTTTCCCCTTGCCGCCCCCGTCCACGGCCGCCAGCAGCAGGCGGCGCTTGGCCAGGCGTTTCTCTTCGTCGGGCGAAAGGCTCACGCCGGGGGCCTTGAAATTCGGGTCGCTGGGATCTCCCACGCAGAAACCCTGGTACTTGGGAGGCAAGAAGCCGTAGTTGTTGCCGCCCCAGGGTATGCCGGGAATGCAAACCCATGGCGGGATGTCGCCCTTGTAGCTGCCGGCCTCCAATTTCTTCATCCCCACCACGGCGCCGACCGTGGGATAGGTGAGTTTCGCCGACGGGTGCAGACTGGTGCATTCGTTGGGAATCATCGCGTTGCACAGCATGACATAGCCGCCATGCCCGCCCCCGGGCGCCGTCAGCGACCTGAGAATCGTGTACTTGTCCGCCTGCTTGGCCAACAGCGGCAGAAGCTCGGTTACTTCGATGCCCGGCACATTGGTGGGAATGGGCTTGAAGAAGCTGCGGACGGTGGGCGGGGCGTTGGGCTTCGGATCGAGCGTGTCGATGTGCGTCATGCCGCCTTCGAGATAGATTTCGATCACGCTTTTCGCCTTGGCGGGCTTGGCACCCACGGCCTGCGACTCCCCGAAAGCCAGCGTCGTCATCGCACCCGCCAGGCCGAGCCCCACAACGCCCGCGCTTCCCGCCTGGAGGAAGTTGCGTCGATCCATCCTACTGTCGGACATGGTTATGTCTCCTGTTGGCAGTTCTCTCCCCTAGTGGTTGAGCAGGAACTCATTGGTATTCAGGACGGCCCACAAAAGGTCGTTGACCGCCTGGTTGCGGTTGTTCTTTTCCTGCGCGAAATGCGCGAGGATCTTCTGTTTCTCGGCTTCCTTGGGCAATCGCGACAGGGCGGCCAGGAAGACCTCCTCGACGATTTCCACATCGCTCTTCTTGGCCGTAAAGAACCGCTGGATTCGCGGGCTTTCGCCCATCGACCATTCCACTTCGTTGGAATTGACAAGGAACTGGACGTGAAACGCGCCGAGATCGGCGGCCCGCTCGCGCTCCAGTCCCGTGGCCCTTTCCGGGCGCCCGAACATCGCGGCCAGCAGGGAGCTTTCGCTGGCTTCCGCGATCTGCGCCGCCTTGATGTCCGAGGGAATGGAGGTGTCCGGCGCCGTGTTGGGCCTCCGGAACACGCGGAAACGACTGGGCCATTCGGTGATCTGGGCCAGCGCGTCCAGAATCTGCTCGGCCGTCAGACGCTTGGCCTGGTAATGCGAAAAGTGGGCCAGGTCCTTTTCGTTGAGCGCACTTGACTCGCTGGAAAGCTGGTACGTCTTCGAGTTGAGCACCAGCCGGTAGATGTGCTTCAAGTCGTAACGGTGGCTGAGGAGCTCCTTTTCCAGGTATTCCAACAGCGCGGGGTTCTCCGGCGGATTGGTGGGCCGCAGATCGTCGGGTTCATGGACGATCCCCCGCCCCAGCAGCCAGTACCAAATCCGGTTGACCACGTTCTTGGCGAACCACGGATTATCGGGGGCGGTGAGCCAGTCGGCGAGTTTGCGGCGGGGGTCGGCGCCCCGGTCCAATTCCACGACCGCCCCGCCCAAGGGCTTGGGCCGGACGACCTTGCCGCTTCGCGGATGGCGCAGATCTTTTTCGGGGTCGCGGTAGACAATCTGCTCTTTCCACTCGCCGGTGGGCTTGGTCCTGACCTGGGCAAAGAACGCGGCCATCCCCAGGTCGTCCTCCAAACCCCAGTTCTCCAGCGGATGCCCGTGGCAACGGGCGCAGGTGAGCCTGGCCCCCAGGAAGACCAAGGCGGTGGCCTCGCCCACCGTTCGCACGTCGCGGTTCGGGACGGCGCGCGAGTAATTGGCCGGCCCGACGCGAAAACTGCTGCCGTTGGAAGTGAGCAGCTCGCGGGCGAACTGGTCGTAGGGCTTGTTTTCGGCGATGCTGTCGCGGACCCAGCAGTGGTACGTCTCCGCCGCCTTCGGCCAGAGATTGATCGGTTCTTCAGCCTTGATCTTCAAGAGATCGCCCCACTTCAGCGCCCAGAAGTCGGCGAATTCCTCGCGCTCGAGCAACCGGTCGATCAGTTTGCTCCGCTTCTGCGGATCGGCGTCGGCCAGAAAAGCGCGGGCCTCATCCGGCGTGGGCAGCGTCCCGATCACGTCCAGATAGACGCGGCGCAGAAATACCTCGTCGGAGCAGACCTCGGCGGGCGGAAAGCCCAACACCTTGAGGTTGGCGAAGACCAGCTCGTCGATCTTGTTGTTCGGTGCGACGGTAGGCAGCGGCGCCGAAAGGGGTTGCGGGACCACGGCCCGTATCACGGCCGACTGCCGAAGGTACGTGGCCACGATCGCGCACTGCCCGAAATCCTCCGCTTGGACCTTCCCATCGGCATCCACTGCGGCGACCTTGCGGTCTGTGGACTGGAAGGCAGCCAGGCGCGTGACGTCGGTTTGCGTGCCGTCGGAGAAGACGGCCGTGACCGCCAGTTGCCGCGTCTGGCCCTTCGGCAGGACTTGCTCGGCGGGCAGGGCCTTCACGGCCACAAGCTTGGGCAGTTTCTCATCGCCGTACGGCGCCCCTTGCTCGATCCAGGCGAGCAGCATCTTGTACTGCGGAGAGTCGGGCGGGATGTTCCGGCCGCCGCCGTGCGCGATCGTCGCGGTCGTCTTCAAGAGCAACAGGCTCTTGGCAGGCTCGACGCGGTCGATGCGCATGGCCCGCTGGGCCTTGACGATGGTTTCGTAATCCTCTTCCGTGTCGCCGCCGAACAGAGAGAGCGGCATCCCGCCTTTGCCCAAGGGCGCCCCGTGGCATTGCACCTGGTTGCAGCCCAGGCGGTTCAGCAAGGGCATTACGTCGCGGACGAAATAGGCCGAGTTCTCCGCGCCTCGCGCGGAAGCGAAGGCGGAAATCCCAAGACCCAGCACAACCAGGGAAATGGCCTTTGTTCTCATCGCAATTCACCCCCCACACGATGGAGATCGTCCCGCTTTTCCCGCAGGCCGGCCGCAGACGGTGAGAGGATTATGTCGGTCCCCATGTATGGTAGTCTCGCGTGCAACTTTACGGCGTGAAACGAGGCAGGAAAAAAAACCTGGCGGAGGCTCTGGCAGGCTGCTGCTTCCACGACAGCCACAATCAACCCCTCCAGATTACCATATAGACAGGCCGGTGATAATCATACTTTCGTATAGGTGTGCCGGATTTTTCACCCGGCCCGAGACCGTCCCTCCTGCCCGGCGGGCCAGCCTGGTGGTGGATATCATACGCTCGAACACCATGCGCGCTGCCAGCCGCAAGGACGGGGGCATTTGCGAGCCTCCGGCGATCCTTGTGGCGTATGTCCCGAAGCAGTAAGATGTTGGAACATTCCTTGCTTTGCGTTGGGAGCCGCAAGGACCAGAAGAACCTTGACCGCCAGACCTTTCCAGGTGCCAGTTTCGTTTCCAGGAGACCCGCCATGCGCGTGGCAGCCGCCCTTTTCGCCGTGACAGTAATTTTGATTTTGGCATGGCTGCCGCGCGCCTCTGCCGGCGAAGTGTGCAACCTCAGGATCCTTACCGACGCCACGCCGGATTACACGGACATGCCGGGCATGATTCGCAGCATGACGGCCAAGTGGCCCACGGACCAGGAAAAGTGCTGGGCGATATGGTACTGGAACCATCTCGGCCGGCGCCAGACCATGCCCATGATTCGGCACGGTCTGGCTTGCGCCGACCCGATCCGCCAGTTCAACGATTACGGCTACATGATGTGCAGCACGATCGCGGGGGCGAATTGCGCCATCTGGCACAACATGGGTTACGCCGTGCGGTATTACGACGTTTGGGGTCACACGCTGCCCGAGGTTCAGTACGGCGGCCGGTGGCACATGTACGACGACTCGATGTCGGCCCTGTTCACTCTCTGCGACGGCAAGACGATCGCCGGCGTGAACGACATCGCCAAGGAGGGCGCCTGCGAAGCCTCCGGCGGCAAGCGGGAGAAGGCCCACGTTGCCCGCTACCACTGCCTGACGGCCACCAGCCCTAACGGCTGGCTCAGCGGGGCCGATTGCCCGCGCGATCTGGCGTCCTACGGCAACGCCTTCGCCAAGCCGGCCTTTCGCTACTATTACAACGATTGGGACTGGGGCCACCGCTACACCCTTAATCTCCGGGAGGGCGAGATTTACACCCGGCACTACCAGCGGCTGGACGGCTACGACTACACGGCCCTCTACGATGCCAAGCGGTACAAGAGCGACCCGCTGTACTTCGTGCCGAACTACGGCGACGACGGCAAGCCCGTCGATCCGGAGCTGTGCAACGTCCGCTTCTTCATCCGCGGCAACGGGTTGTGGAACTACTGTCCGCCGCTGACGGAGCAGGGTCTCCGGGAAGCCTACGGCTTCGCCAACGTCGCGGCGGCCGGCGCCGGCGGCCTGTCGCCGGCCAAGGCCGCCCAGCCGGCCGAGGTGACCTTCCGCGTGCAGTCGGCCAACGTCACGACGGGGCAAATCATCCGGGCCGTCTTCTTCCGCAAGACGGCCGACGACCTGGCCGGCATCTCCGTCAGCACCTCCAATGGGCTGCGGTGGCAGGAAGTGTGGAAGGCCGGCGCGGTCGGCCGGGCCAGCGCAAACCTCAAGTTGGGCAAGGAAATCAACGGGGCGTACGAGGTCCTGGTAAAGGTGAGCATGCAGGCCAGGTCCGCCGCCCAAGACGTGCGACTGGAGAAGATCAACATCCAGACCGTCACCCAGGTCAACAGCAAGACCCAACCGCAACTGGCCTTGGGCAAGAACACGATCTACGTCGGCCAGGGCGAGCAGACGGAGGCCATCGTCTTCTGGCCCGACCTCCAGGGCGACGCCTACAAGGAACTCGCCGTTGATTACAAGAACATCAAAACCAAGAAGAAACACGACGGCTGGAATGCCGTGCTGGAGCCCGCCCGTCCCGGCGAAGAGGCGTACCTCGTCTACCGCATGGATGCTCCCAACGACGTGGTCCGCGTGGTCTTCGGCGGGCGATTCTACAACCGCGACATCGCCGGCAGCGCGAAACTCCTGTACTCGGTCGACGCGGGCAAGACCTGGACCCGGGTCTGGTCCGCCGACAACCCCAAGGGCACGCAGCCCTGGGACCTGGTGCACTACGCCGGCGCGGACATGCCCAAGGGCACACGCAGCGTGCTCGTGAAGTACCTACTGAACAAGTGGGGACTTTATGCCTTGCGCGCGGAGGCCGACTACCTGCCCAAGGCCGCAGGCTTCCGCCCGATGGAGGTCACTTTCACCTGGACCGAGCGCAAGGGCGACGATTGGTTCACCGACGCCGTGAAACGCAGTCACACGCAGCTCGTCGAGCACCTTCCGCTGCGATACACCATCAACGTCGGCGGGACCGACGTTCCCGAGACCGAATCGCTGCGGGTCAACCTGAAGGGGTCGGCGGAGTCGATCGCGTCCGCCGCTTCGCCGGCGCCCGGCGCGGCGGCGCCGTCGGAAGTCAAGTACGGCTATTCCGACGGCAAGGACGCGGGCGGCGAAAAGTTCTATCCCCGCTGGGTGACTTGCGGCAAGAACCTGGCGCAGGGCAAGGACTACACGACCAGCGTGCCGTCGGTGACCGACTACGGGGCCCGCCCGGCGGCGGAGAAACGGCTGACCGACGGCATCGTCGGTCCGGACTTCGTCTTCAGTTGGGGGGCCGGCCACCTGTGGAAGCCCGACGTGAACCCGGCCATCACGGTGGACCTGGGGTCGGAGCAGAAATGCGCGGCCTTCGGGGTGAACTTCCTGGGAATGGGCGACCTCCACTGGCAGAGGCAATCGAGCAAGACCCGCATCGAGGTGTTGACCTCCTCGGACGGCAAGCAGTACCGGCCGGCCGGGTTGGTGAACACAGCGCTGCGGCTCAAAGATCTGCCGATCAACTGGATCCGGCCCGACGATCCGCAATTCGGCGCCCATACGTTCTATCTGGTGCCGCCGCAGCCGGTCCGGGCACGCTATGTCCGCTACAAGGTCGCCAGCTCGGATTTCTTCTGCCCCACCGAATTGTTTGTCTGGGACTCGTACAAGTCCGAGCCGTTCGACCTCAGACTGACCCTGCCCGACGAGGCCCTGCCGGCACCCGCTTCCGGAAGCAACGCTCAACCCTGACTTTGGACAGACCCCGTGCGTCTACAACGAGAGTTTGCGGCATTGGCAAGCCTGGGGATTCTTGCTTGCTTGTTGATTTCCGCGGCAGCCGGCCAGCCCAAGATCATCGGCTGGCGGAATGATGGGACCGGAAAGTACCCTGCGGCCGACCCGCCCACGACGTGGGGACAAACGAGCACAGCCGTCGAGGGTCTGCGCTTCATGGCCCGCAAACCGGCGGCCCACGACGCGGGCACGCCCATGCCGGACGGAGTGATTCGCCAATGGCTGGTGCTCGGTCCCGTGCCTTTCCCGCGAGATGCCAAGATCGAAGAAGACACCCTGCCCGGTGAGGCTGAGTTGGCGCCCGACGAAGGCCGGAAAACAAGCGACCTGACGTGGAAGAAGGTGACGCTGGAGACGGCGTACCTCGACTTCACGAAGCTGATCGGTAAGCCAGGCGACGCCGTGGCCTACGCTTGTACCCATGTCTATACCCCGGCGGCCGTCACGCTGCGCATGAACCTGACGTATGTCGGCTCGGTGCGCGTGTGCATCAATGGGAAGGCCGGGAAGGACATGGGCGGCGCACGGGTCAGGCTGGACCTGGATAAAGGCTGGAACCGCATCCTGTTGAAGGTGTTGCGCGGCGACGCCCCGGCCATCGGGCTGGTCGACTGGTACGCCGTGCCGGTGCTGCACGGCTGGGCGCGGTGCAAGTACCGCGAGGCCAACATCGCCTGGCGCACGCCATTGCCCGCGGTACACCCCGGATTCTACGGCGGCGGTACGGGCGTCGGGTGCCCGATCATCGTCGGCGAGCGGATGTACTTGCTCAGCGAGCCGCACGATTTGGTGGCGGTCGACAAGGCCGGCGGCAAGGTGCTGTGGCTGCGGCGCACGAGCGCCTTCGAGGCAGCCACGAGCGAGGAGCGAAAACACCCGGCCTACAAGCAGGCCCAGGCCGTCGCCGCGAAGATCGACACGATCAACGCGGCCTTGCTCGCCGGCGCCGCATCGGATGGGCAACTGAACGACAAGAAGGCCGAGCTGGAAAAGGCCCTTGCGAAGCAGATGAAACGCGTCAATACCGAGAAGTACGCGCCTCAGACGGTGCCCGACGTGGGCCTCTCGGGCTTCACGCCCAGCAGCGACGGGCAATTCCTCTACACCTGGTTCGGCGACGGCCTGACTGCGTGCTACGACCTGGAAGGCAACCGGCGGTGGATCCGCGCAGACCGCCGGCTCGCGGTCGAGCACGGTTTCTCCTCCTCGCCCCTGTTGATCGACGGCAAGTTCGTGGTCTTCATGCGGGACCTGATGGCCTTCGAGGCGGCCACCGGCAAGCTGGCTTGGCAGATCCCCGTGTCCGAGCACGAGGGGCTGAACCCCGGCGGCTTCTTCCACGGCTCGCTGGCGGGCGCGAAGATCGGCTCCACGCCCGTCGTCGTGCTGGGCAACGCCACCCTTGTGCGGGCCGCCGACGGCAAGGTGCTCTACGCCGACCGCGACACGGACAAACAGTCGGTCGCCTCTCCGGCGGTCGAGGGGAATCGACTCTTTTACTTGCCTACCGGCCGCTCGGAACTCCACGTGTACACGCTGCCCGATCGGCTCGCCAATCCACTTTCCCTGCCTGTCCGCAAGATCGCCGTGGACCTGACGGGCTTTCCCAAGCATTATCTGCCCTGGCACTTGTCGTCGCCCGTGATCCACCAGGGGCTGGCGTACCTGATGAACAACGCGGGCGTGCTTACGGTGGTCGACGTGGAGGCCGGAAAGATTGTCTACCAGAAGTTGCTCGACTTGGATCCGCTCCAGGCCCATAACGAAGGGCCGGCCCGCGGCATCGGCGTCAGCCTTGCTCTGGCGGGAAAGCACCTGTACTGCTTCGGCAACAATGGAGCGGCCTTGGTCCTCGAGCCGGGGCGGGTCTACAGACAGATTGCCAAGAACAAGATCGAGAACGTGGTCATGGCCGGCCACTGGGCCGAACGCCAGGAGCGGTTCGTCGCCAGCCCCGTCTTCGATGGAAACCGGCTCTACCTGCGCGGCGAGGGCACGTTATACGCTATCGGCGCCGACGGGGAGCATTGAGCCGTCATAGACTCGCGATCACTTCCCCCCGCCGAACTCCGCAGGCAGTCCCTTGACGGTCCCGACCGTCTCCAGGCTCACGCGCACCACCTGGCCGACGAGGCGGACTATATATTGCGGGTCGTCGGCCCGGTTGGGGTCGCTGCGGATTCCGCTGCGAGTGTCCTCCGAAACCTGGTACTGGTCGATGACCCATTCCAGTGCGCTGCGGTTGCCCAGACGGTAGTCGAACGCCTCGGCCGGGATGCCGGCCAGGGTGAGCGAATCGTTCACCTTGATCGACCGCTTGTCCTTGGCCAGCCGCATCTTCTCCACTTGGTAAGAGAGCGGCACGCCGGGCGTTTCAATCCATTCCAGCGGCCAGGGCTCCAACTTCTCGTAGTCCAGGTGCAGGCGGGCCAACTGCTCGCCGGCCGCGGCGAAGGCGCGGAAGTCGGGGGCCAGCGGGATACGGGGCAACTCGCGCTTCAGGTTCTCGGCGTACCGCTCCCGATAGCCCGGATGGTGCAACAGGCCGTAGACGTAATAAAAGATGTCCCATTTCGTGATCTTCTTGCTGCGGTAATGCTCCCGGAAGCGGGTCAACGCCCAATCGGTGATGTTCTCGCGGCAGTTCGTGCCGTCCTCGTCGTAAACGTAGAAGGGGAAACACTGGTGGGCGTCCAAGCCGGCGCAAACGTGAATATCCGCGATGCAGGACGCGACCAGTGTGCTGAACGTCTGGGCACGATACCCGATGTCGCTCACCGCAATCACGAAGTTCTCGGCTTCGGGGGTTGGAAAGATCTGTGGGAACTGGTATCGTCGCTCCGTGAGGATTCCGTTAACGCACACGTACCTCCTTGTGAACGGGCGGTACAGGGCGGGCCGCACCTGCGACTCGTCGAACTCCGCGTACCGGCCGCGGCGCATGTGGGCCTTCAGTGTTTCGCTCCACTTGATCTTCTCGTAATGCACGAAATCGTCGACGTTCGCCTCTCCTCCAGCGCGCCGATAGCGATCGACTTCAGCATTGTAGTTCTCCGCGAGGTCGCCCACCCGAACAACAAGAGCCGTGCGTTGGAAGTCGTAGACGGCGTCGTCGCGGTTCGTCTTGATGCCCAGCGAATGCAGACCGAATACCGCCTCCCCCGCTTCTGCGGTAACCCTACCCTCCTTGGCCGACAGGGAAACTAACCCGCCGAACTCTCCCCCGTTCGCCGGCACAAGCCAGGTGTTGCGCTGGTCGGGCTTGAGCCGCTGCCACTTCACGCCGCCGACGGCCCGGCACTTGGCCAACCGCGCCAGCTTGTCCTCCTTGCGCAAGGTTTTTTCCACGCGGCCGAAGAGCAGCCGCCGGCCGCGGTGGCGACTTGACCTGACGGCCACCGTGATGCCCACCCCAACCTGGATGCCGAACACGTTGTACGTGCTGCCCGCCAGTTTCGGGTTGTGTCGGACGTTGCCTTCCAGGTGCAAGTGGTAGACCCGCGTAAAATCCTGGAGCAGATGCTTGCGCATCCCATCGAAGGCAATTTGATCGACGAAGCTGTTGTTGGAGACGAAGCACACGATGCCGTCCCGCCCATTGAGCCGATCCACTGCCCAGCGAAAGAACTTCACGTACATGTCGCCCAAGGCATTCTTGTTCGTGGCGGTCGAATCCTTGGCGTAGGTCTCGCTCACCCGCCGGTCAATAATGTCGTACTTGCGGTTCTTGTTGTTGTCGTTCTCGTTGAGCTGCCATGCATTGTAGGGCGGGTTGCCGATCACCACGGTGATCGGCGCCTCGGTCTGGCGCGCCACACGCTCGACGTTCTCCTCGGTCATAAACCCGAACGTGTTCTGGCTGCCCTTCGCCAATTCGAGCGTATCCACAAAACACAGGCCGGGGAATGCCTCGTACCCGCCCGTCAAGTCGTAATACGCATGCTCGATATTCAGCGCCGCGATGTAGTACGGCAACAGCATCACCTCGTTGGCGAAAAGCTGCTGGCGGTACATCCGCGGCAGGTCCCGCTTGGGGATGCGGCGGAGCAGGTTCACAACGAAATTACCCGTCCCCGTACAGGGGTCGAGGAAGTGGACGTCTTCGTCCCCCAGCGTCTTGTCGAACTCGCTCCGCAACACCTTCTCCACGCTGGCGCACATGAAATCGACAATTTCCTGGGGGGTGTAGACTATGCCGTGCGTGTCGGCCACCTTCACCGAGTAGCCCTGGAAGAACCGCTCGTAGACCGTATTCAAGAAGTGCTGCTTCTCGGTGAAACTCTCGATCGTGGCCGCGGCCTGCTCGATGGCCAGGTAGAAGCGGTCCAGCGACTTCAGGAAATCGTGCCGGTTGAAAGATTTTGAGACCAGGGCGTCGATCACCTTTTCCACCTCGGCGGCGATGACGTTGCGGCGGGTGAAATCCTGGTTGTCGAAAATCATGCGGATCAGCCGCTCGGTCAGAAGGTGCTGCACCAGCATCTCGTCCACCGCGGCCACGCTCAGGTTCGGGTTGAGCGAGTTGCGGCACAACTGGTAGAAATCGTCGAATGCCTCGATGAATCGCGGGTTGTCGCGATGGGCCGCCTTGATCTTTTCGACCAGCCCGAGGGCCAGGTCCGGCACGCGCTGGCGGAACTCGCCGATGGCCTTGCCGAAATCCTCGTGCACCGGCTCGCTGTAGGCAAAGAAGGCGTTCAGCAGATCGGCAAGCTGCTGCGGATCGGTCAAGTCCACCTTCATGGCCTGCCGGCCGTTCTGGTAGAGCTGAGCCTGACGCGTGTCCTCGAAGATGATGTTGCTCTGCGGGTATCCCTTGGCCAGCTTCTTGCGGATCTCGGTTTCCAGCTTGTCGTGGGAGTCCTTGGCCTCCCAGTGGCCGCGGGTGATGTAGTAGTCGTCCCGAAACGTGCCGTCGGGCCGGATGGCTTTTCCGGCGGCGGTGTCGGAAAGCTCGGGGATCAGGGTCCAGCCGAATGGCCGCCCGGCCTGTTCCAGCAGGTTCTGGAAGGCCGAGCGCAAGGCCGTTTCGTGCTCCACGTCCTGGCGCTGGTACGCCTGGAGGGCCCCGTAATAGGTCTTGATCGCCTTATCGGCGGGCTTGATTCTCTTGCCGGTGGACATGATTCCCACAATAGGGGAAGCGCGGAATGAGGTCAAGGGTACCCACAGTTTTCTCTTGTATGCTGCCCGCCGGGCCGGTATAATTACCGTCGTTACGCACCCGCCGAGTTAATCCCGCCCCGACTCTCTCTGTTACGGAGACCATGTCATGAGAACGACGTGCATCGGTTCTATCGTGATCGGCCTCGGACTGGTGGGCGTGGCGTACTATGCGACACGACCCGCCCGCGGACCGCGTCCGAGTTTCCCGACGGCGAAAGTCCGGCGCGGCGACCTGGTCCGCGCCATCAGTGCCAAGGGGACGGTCAAGCTGGAAGAGGTGGAAGTGGGCACGCAGGTGACGGGCATGATCGCGTCCTTCGGCAGCGACCCCGCCGACCCGAGCAAACCGTTGGATTGCGGCTCGCACGTTCGCCAGGGCATGGTCCTGGCGCAGATCGACCCGACGATCTACAATGCCCAGGTGGCTTACGCCGAAGCGGCGCTGTGGGCGGCCCGGAGCAGCCTGTTGCAGTTGCAGGCCAAGCGCGAGCGGGCCGAACATGATTGGAAGCGGGCCCAGAGTCTGCGTCCGAGGATGGCCATCGCCGATGCCGATTACGACCTGGCCTTGACCGACTTCCGCATGGCGACGGCCAGCGTGGCGGCGGGCGAGGCGGCAGTCCAAGAGGCCGAGGCCACGCTGTGCATCGCGAAAACCAATCTCGGCTACACCACCATCAAGTCGCCCAGCGACGGCGTGATCATGGACCGCCGCGTCAACGTGGGCCAGACCGTGGTGGCCGCCTTCAATGCCCCCGGACTGTTTCTCATCGCCAAGGACTCGCGACAGATGCAAGTGTGGGCTTCGGTCGGCGAAGCCGACATCGGCGACATTCGCCCGGGCCTGCCGGCACGGTTCACCGTCAATGCCTGCATGGATGAGGCGTTCGCCGGCAGGGTCGCTCAGATCCGCATGAATCCCACCCGGCACGACGCCGCGATTACGTACACGGTGGTGGTGGCCGCGGAGAACTCGGGCGAGATGCTGCCCGACATGACGGCCAACCTGCAATTCGAGGTCGAGCACCGTCCCCACGTTCTGCTGATACCCAACGATGCGCTGTGCTTGCCGCCGCAATCGCCGCAGCCCTTGCCCGACTTGCAGGCGGTGCCCACCGGCTCGCCGGCCCGCGCCCCGGACACGACGGCCTTCTCCCTGGCGAAGTTGTCCGGCGCGCGCCACGCCGCCCGGCTCTGGAAAGAACAGAGGATGCACCATCACCTGTGGGTGAAGGAGGGCGAGGAGGTTCGCCCCATCGAGGTGCAAGTCGGCGAGAGCAACGCAACGATGACCGAGATCATAGGCAAGGATGTCCGAGAGGGGATGGAAGTGGTTCTGGGAGACGTTTGCCGCAAGGACGGCCCGTAGAGACACGGCCTGCGCCGGGGACATCATGCTCACGCCATCGAACTTCGTCATGCGGGCGTGCATCTTGTGCTGCCTTGCCCCGCCGGCCTCCGCCGCCGAGACCGTCTGGATCGAGGCCGAGCACCTGGACGGCATCCGCGGCTATTGCTGGCCCATGGGCCGGCCCGAAATGAAGAAGACCGACGGCCATTGGGGCCTCTCCGGTCCCGGCTGGGCCGCCGAATGGAACATGGGCGGCGAGAGCGGCTTCCTCTCCATCGCCACCGGCGCCGATGACGACCGCGCCGTGGCCACGAAGACCATCGAGGTCCCGGCAGCCGGCACATACGCCGTGTGGGTCCGCTATGGCGATTGGCGCCAGGCCACGCAGCGATTCCAGATCGAGCTTGAGCAACCGGGCGCGCCGCGGTGGATCGGCCGTTATGGTGAGCGGCCCATGGTCGATGAAGACAACGAAATGAAGCTCTACTGGGGCTGGGTCTTCACTTGGGACAAGCGGGAGGCGGCGTTGAAAAAGGGTCCGGCGCAGCTCAGCCTGCGGTCCACGACGAAGCAGCCCGTGCCGCGGCAGGTGGACGTCATCGTGCTGACGACCGACACGGCATACCGCCCCAGGATCAAGGAGCGGCCGCGGAGCCCGGCCTGGGCGGTCCTGGAAGGTTATCGAGGCGGTGTCGCGGGCGACCTGGAGCCGCTGGCCCGCAACCGGCCAGCCTTCGAGCCGCCGCCGGCGTGGAAGCCCCGCACGTTTCGCGACAAGGGGTTCCTGTACCTGTGGAACATGCGCGGCGATCCGGCCGATAACTGGCTGAGCGACAAGCCCGATCGCGTGAAGGCGCCCTACCACGTAGCCGACGCCGAGACCCGGGGGCAATTCGAGCGGAAATATGCCGGGCGGGAGGATGTTCCGATCTTCTCCGATCCGCGGATCGTGCCCACCTTCCACGGCGCCGGTCCGGCCGTCTTCGCCACGGACGACAAGACGGGCGAGGTGCGGGAGGTCGGCCGGCGCTTCGCCCGCTGGCTCGACCAGCACCCCGACCGCCCGTGGGCCATGATGATGAACTACGCCCCGGACAAGGCTATCGGCGAGAAGGGGTTGCAGTTGTTCGCGAAATACCGCGAGCGTTACGTGGGCTCGATTGCCGGGGAGGGCCTGGGCTACTTCTATCCCGACGAGGCGGCAATGCGGCAGGCTACGGCCGCGGCCCGGACCCGGCGGCAGTTGGTCGAGGCCTTTACGCCCCTGACGCTGGCCGGCAACGCGGCGAAGTACCGCCAGGTGTACGGCCGCGATTTGGATCGCAACCCCTACCAGGACGTCATCCCCTGCCTGTCGAGCGGCAATATCGCCTTCCTGCCCCTGTCGAGCCTATGGGGCGCGCGGACGCTGGGCTACGAGTCCTCCGCCACCACGTCGTCGCTCCTGCCCATGCGCTGGGCCTTCTTGCGGGGCATGGCGCGGCAGGAGGGGCGCCTGACGGCCACCTATCGCTCCTGCAATTTCGGCGATTCCGCCACGATCTTCAGCAACGAGGGCAGCTTCCATGCGCCCCAGAACATCCTCGACAATTACTATTCGGTCTACTCGGGCGCCGGCATGACCTGGTACAAGTTCGACATCTGGTACCAGTACATGGCCGGCTCGTCGATGTTCTATCACGAGCAGGGTTTCGACGAATACTGGCGGCCCGGCGGCACCAGCGCGGCCGGCATCCGCGAGGTCCAGTTATCGCCCAAGGGCAAGCTGGTGGACCGTTTCCTGCGGCTCACGGCGGCCGAGCCGGAGCGCGGCGTTCCTTTCACGCCCGTGGCCTTCCTTGTCGATTATGCGCATGGTTGGGAGCCGGCGCCGTTCTGGCCCAATTCGTTCCAGAACTGGCACGGTCACCGGGATCGCTTCGGCTATGGCGATCATGAGCGGATGCTCGAGGAGTATTTCTCGACGGCATACTTTCCCATCGGCCCGGAGAGCGAGAAGCCCATCACCGGCACCAACGAGGTCTACCCGGCCAGTCCCTTCGGCGACATCTTCGACGTGGTCTGCGCCTACACGGACGTGAAACGCTGGACGACCCTCGACACTTACCCGGTCGCGATTGTGGCCGGCGAAATCGAGCTTACGGCGGCCGAGGGCCAGCGGCTGGGGCAATACGTGGCCAATGGCGGCACGCTGCTGGTGGCCGACGGCCACGTCAGCGGGCCGGGCCGGGCGGCGCTACAGTTGCCCGCCGCGGGGGCCACGGCCGAGGCCGACGCCTATTGCTGGCTGGGCCAGGCCACCGAGCATCCTTCGCAGCGGTTCCGCTTCCGGCCCATCGATGCCAAAAAAGGCCGGACGCTGGCATGTACGCCGGATGGCAAATGCTTCTCGGCGGCCTTCGATCGCGGCCGCGGCCGGTTGGTGTACCTTGCCGTGCCCTACGGAATGGGCATCGACCGCCGTGCCATGCCCGTGCTCCCGCGGCTCATGGCCCATCTCACCCGCGGGCTGATGCCCATCGAGGTCGCGGGCGAGGTGCAGTGGATGGTCAACCGCACCTTGGGCGGCTGGCTGGTGACGCTCCTGAACCCCGCGGGCCAGCGCAAGCCGCAACAGGGCATCACGCCCAGCGACTTCCGCGAGAACCGCCAGGTGACGATCCACGCCCGCGTGAGAATCCAATCGGCACGCGATCGGCTGCTGCCGACGGATCGGCTGCCGGTAGAGCAGAATACGGTCCGGTGCGAAGTCGTCGCCGGGGGCCTGCGGATCATCGAGCTGAAGTAGACTGCACCGCCTTGGCCCCGGGCGGGCTGGGGCCCGGACCGACCTCGATCGCCTGGATCATCGCCTCGCCCGCATGGCCGTTCCAAAGACGGACAGAGACGACGCCGCCGGCCGGCCGGATGTCGTTGAAGACCAGGTCAACGGCACGGCCCAGCCCGCCGGCCGTGGCGGCAATGTCCATGTCGCGGACCACCTGGCGGCCGCAAATGTCGACGTTGGTCGCATAGCCGCCGGGCTTGGCGGGCTGTTCGGTCTGGCAGAACTTCAGCCTTACGTGATAGGGCTGCGCGGGCAGCACCGTAAAGTACGCTGTGAAGTCGCGGCCGTGAATTCCGTAGCGATACAGCTCCGGGTCGGGCGTGAGCGCGGCCTGTTGCACCCGCGGCTCGGTCCAGAAAGACAAGGGAACCAGGTCGGCCGAGGGCTTGAGCCGCAGGATGAATTCGGTGGCGGGCCGCCATGTGCCGCCGGTCGAGTCGACGTAGTCCTTGCGGCCCACATAGCCGAAGACCACGCGTTGGGTGTCAGCCGGCCCGCCGCCCGCGCCGAAGCCACTTCGGCCCTCCGCGGCCGACGACTGCACCCCGCCGATGTAGACCCGCGTGCCGGACGACCATGGGTTCTTCGTCCCCAGGGCCACGATCTCCAGACGATGCCGGCCCTGGGCCAGGCCACTGTTGTAAACCAGGACCTGCTGAGCACGGCTTTGAGGGCACCAGAAATCGACGCCGCAAAGCTGCTTCACGCCGTCGAGATACACGTCGGCCTTCCCGCCGCTGGGATCGGCCCGCCCGATCAACCGAACCTGATTGCCCTCGAAGTCGCCGCTCACGCGTGCGCCTGCCTGCGACGCAACGTGGAGTTCTCCGCCCGATGTGCCGGCGCCATCCTCCGTCGACCATGTTCCCGCATAGTGCAGCCGGTCGGCGGGGGCCAACTCTTGCGGGTCGTCGCCCTCGACGACCACGTCGCTTTGGCCATAATGGCGAATGGTGACAAGGCAGTCGCCGTTTGGCAGGGGTTTGACGGTGAAGCCGTTTTGGTTCGTCCAGCCCTCAGCCCCTGCCCCTCTCCCAGAAGGCGAGGGGAGCTGTTGCAGGGGTTCCTGCCGCCTCGGCAAAGGCTTGCCGCCGGCGGAAACCGAGCGGGGTTGAAATGCCAACCGCAGCACGTCCTCGCTGGGGGCCGCGGCGCCGGCGGTGGAATACGCGATCCGGCCTTTGTCGTAATGCACCGCGGAAACCACCGTGGTGCTCCGCATGATGTGGTTCTCGCGATCGGCCCCCAGCGCCTCCGGTTGCCAGGCCAGGAGCCGCAGGGTGGCGCGCAGCGGCCAGGGATGAGCCAGATTGAACCAGTCGCCCGCCACCACTGGGCCGCCGTCGACGCCGTCTTCCACAACGCCCGTTTCGTGGGCATCGTAGGTCGCCAGCAGGGCTTGCCGGCGCGCCACCTCCCGCGCCCAGGCGCTATCGGCCAGCAGGGCATAGCGGGCGAGGGTTGCCGCCAGGCCCATGGTCGGATATTGCAATGATTTTCCGCAGCAATTGTTGGCCTCCGGCACGGCCCACGCGCCGGAGTAAACGCCGCCGGCAGACGCCGGATCGACGCTGGAACGGCATAGGAACAGCGTGAGGATGTTCCGCGCGTCGATTTTCCAGTCGGGGAACGACTCGCGGCGGCCCATCATGTAGTCCGCCGCGTAAGACGACACCGCGCACGTATCGGTGGCATTCTCCCAGTCCCAGAAGTTGTGCCCGAACGTGCGATCGCGGCTCCACTGCGGCATCATAACGTCGCGGAGGTACTTCTCCCCCGCCTCGCGGGCCCTGATTAGCGCGCCGTCCTTGCCTTGATAGCCCCCGCGGACACAATCGTCGAGGAACTGCAAGACGAGCGCAATGCCGGCCGTCTGACGCGTGTCCCACTTCACGTCCTCGGGGTTGGCGTAGCGGTTCCAGGGAGGCCGTCCGGGGCCATAGTCGCAGTGCCCGGCCAGCAGATCGGCCCACCGCTTGACGGCATCCAGGTAGCGCGGATTGCCCGTCAGCTTGTAGGCCGCGAGCACGGCCGAGCCAAGTTGTGCGCTGAGGTCCAACTGGATAAAGCCGTGCGGGTCGGCCCGGCCGTAAGCCTTGCCTTTTGTGGGAGCGCTGACAGGAAAGCCGGGCCAGCGGTGATCGGCCGAAGTTTGGCAATAATCCAGCAAGTAGTCTGCGGTCAACGTGACCAACCCGACGGCGGCCGGATCGCCGCTGTAGCGATAATACTCGGCCAGCCCGAACAGCAGACTCACCGACCGCTGGCCCACGTCGCCGTTGTCCCAGTCGCTGAGCTTCGGGTTGACGAGAATGGTCCCGTCGGGTTTGATGCCCCAGTGCCCGTTGAAAACGAAATGCGGCGCGGGCATGACCGCCAGGCTTTTGTCGGCCCAAGGATAGCGTTTGAGCGTTTCGGCCGCGATGCGGACGCGGAAGTCGCACTGGCCGTTTTGTCCCCCGTACCACGGGGCGATGACCCCGTTGCGGTCCTCGACCGCAGGGTGGGCGAAATACTTCTTTGCGGGTCCTGCGCCGTCCGCGGCGCGGTGGACCGGCCCGCACACTATTACCGCCAAGACCAAGGCACGAAGTGGACGATGCATCGCTGGGCCCTCCCACGCTTTGTGTTACCGCTGGACTTCTGCGAATTGCGGATTGCCCGGTCCCTTCTCCCTCCGGGAGAGGGCTAGGGTGAGGGGAAATTGGCGAGGATCCTGCTTCTCCATTCTTTGTGCCGAGCGCAGGCTCCCCTCACCCCGACCCTCTCCCGGAGGGAGAGGGGGACCGCTTTTGCCGTCCTCACTCTAATTTGCCGAACTCCAGTTACTATCGAACGCTCCTTACTGCACCGCCTCGCCGGCGGCGCCGCGGTCTTTGATGTCATAGCAAATGATCTCGACGGGTGTTCGGATATACAACCGTCCGCGGGCGATCACCGGCATGTTCCAATCCAGCAAGCCCTTTGCGCCGCGGGGTCCCTTGTTCCGCAAGTTATGTATCTTCTCGATCCGCCCCTTCTCCACGTAGGCGCTCGGATTGGCCTCGATCAGCGTAAGGGTCTGATGGCTGCGAACGTAAACATGCCCGTCGGCGGCGCTCATGGAGAGTCCCATGAAATATCCCGGCCGTGACCATTGAAGTTTCCCGGTTTTCACTTCCGTGCAGCGGAGCGAGAAATTGACTTTGTCTGGTTTCGCGCTCAGTTCCCACGATTCTTCGCGACTGTCGGCCCAGAAGCCATACAGATAGCCGTTCAAGATCACGGGCGGCGTAACGGCTTCATGTACCGGGTTGCCCGACCAGAGCACTTTGGGCTTGGGATCGGCCTGGGAGAAATCGCACTCCACAAGAGACGTCTGCCAGCCGTTTAGATTATCCAGATAGAGCTTGTCGGCGACGGGCCGGAGTCCGCCACAGGCCCACGCGGGGGCTTCCTGGGGCCCGCAGCACTGCCAGTGCCAGACCTGCTTGCCGTCGGCCAGTCGCAGGATCTTCCACTCGCGGTTGCCATGAACCACGATACAGTCTTCCTTGTTGAACGTGATGGGTAGCCCGCCGCCCGTGATCAGGCCGGGACCGCGGCTGCCGGGCGGACACGTTTCCTGGAACTTCCACAGCACCTTGCCCGTGAGGGCACCGTAAGCGAACACCTGCATCTTGTCGGTCACGTCCGTCTTGGCCCAGGCGGGAATGGCAGGGTTTCCGCCCTGCCAGTAGAACACGACGATCTTGTCGCCGATGGGGAGCAGCGAGCCGTTGAAGCCTTTCCACTCCAGGTTGCCGTCGCCTTTCAGCGATCCGTCCAGATAGGGAGACTCTTCCCGGAAGTTGTGTTTCCAGACGATCTTCCCAGTCTTCCGTTCAAAGCAGAAACCATGCCCAAAGGTCCCCACTTCATACACGTACTGGTCAGTAATCGTAGGCGTGGCCCGCACGCCCAGCTCGCCCCAACCGACGGTATAGACAGGAGGCACATTATATGTGTGACTCCATTTCTCCTTGCCGGTGTCGGCATCCAGGCACTTTATGGATTCATGCTCCGAATCGCCATCCAACTGGCCGAAGCACAGGTCGTCGCCGGCAACGGAAGGATGGTTGGAGCCGGTGCCCACCGCGATTCTCCAGAGCACGCGGGGGCCTTCCTTCGGCCACGCCTTCAGCAATCCCTTCTCATCCGTGGTGCAATCGCCCTTGGGCCCTGCCCAATGGGGCCAATCCGCGGCGCCCGGCGAGTTCATCGCGACCTTCTCCCCCGCCGCCGCCGAGGCACACACCAGACACAGGATCAACATTGTTCCGAGATAAATGCCTTTGGTTCCCATTATTGTTTAGCTCCTATGCAGTAAACGGTCTGGCTGCCGCGGATGATGATTTTATCCTTGACGAAGAAGGGCGTCCCTACGAAACCGTCTTTGATCTTGTTGACTCGCACCAACTTGTACTCCCGGCCGAGTTCCAGCACGGCCGTGTTTCCCGCGTCGTCGAAGAAGAAGACATTCCGGCCCGCAATGGCCGGGCTGGCATAGGTGTACTTTGCGGCCGCCAAGCCTTCGATCTTCACGCCCGAGACGGTCTTCTCGGTCTTGGTCGCATCGTCCACGGCACGGCTGACCGTCAGGACATCGCCGTTTTTCGCGTCGATGATATGGAGTCGGCACCTTTGGTTGTCGATCGTGTAAATGAGGCCGTCTCGGTAACCGGGGGAGGCCATGAACGTGCCGCGGAGCCTGGTCTTCCAAAGCTCTTTCAGCCGCATGCCCTTCTCGGCCTTGGCGGGCAGTTGCAGCGCCCTGGCCTTGACGTCGATGACATAAAGGACATTGCCCTCGACCAGGGGCGTGGTGTAGGTCGACTCAAACAGCCCGGAGCAGAGGATCTCGCCGTCGACCAGCCTCACGATATCACCGCCGGACGTGATGGCGACTGCCTCGCCGCCGATCTTTGCGATCACGGGTGCGCCGAAGGTGGGTTTGGCCTCCGCAGCTTTCCACAGCGTTCTGCCGTCTTTCGCACTGAGGGCCAGGAGGCATCCCCAAGATAGAATGATCTGGTCTCCGAGAAAAATCGGCGAGGCCGTGAAGTGCTCTTCGTCCTCGGCCGTCTCGATGATCCGGATCCACTGCTGGTTCCCCTGCAAATCGTAGCAGGCGCAGAGCCCCATGGCATTGATATAGAATACGAGCGCGCCGTTGCTGGTGGGTGTGGGGGTAGACTGCTTGCTCTCGCCGCCGCAGCCCCGCATAAGTTTCTTGGACAGATCGGCCGGGATGTCTCGGCTGTCCTTGCTGAAGAGGTCCTTCTGCCAGAGGATCTTCCCGCGGGCAACGTCGAGGCAGACGAGGCTGCCCATTTCGGCCGTCACGAAGACCTTGTCCCCGGCGACGATCGGCGAAGAATAGCCGCCGATCTCAACGGGCGTCTTCCAGAGAATATTCCTGTCGTCCGACCATTCGGCGGGCGGGTGGATGTCCGGAAAACGACCGTTACCGTCGAATCGCCACATGATATCGACGGCGTCGCCCGTCTTCGCAACGGCTGGTTGGGTGGTCCTTCCATCCTCGGCCTCCAGAGCAGTCTGGACCGCGGCGACCAGAGCCACAAACAGCCCACACACCAGTCTACGATACATGCCGATATTTACCGTTGGGACTCCGCTCGGACACGCTCCGCGCGACAACTTCCTTCCATGTTAGCCGAGAGCTGCGTGGAGTTCCAATTCGTTCTCTCCTCTTGGTGTGCCGGACTGCTGTACGGCTCGCCGCGCGATACCCCCTCTGGTGGAGATCAGCAGGCGGCCACCTATACGAAAGTATGATTGCTCTGCAACTTGGCCATGATATAGTGGGCGTGACCTGGTTGACAGTGCCCTGGGTTGTGCGGGGCCCTGCCGGCCGTTTGGAACTCTAAAGACTCGAATCTCGTAATGCCTGTCCGCAAGTAGCACAGAACAAAAGGAGAACGCCGTGCTAAGACATCTATCGTTCGTCGGGGTACTAGCCTGCTCGACGGCCGTGGCCACCGCCGCGGAGCCGCTCGTTTGGGTCGAGGGTGAGCAGGCCGTCAAGCGACAACTCGTGGACAACGCCGGCCTGAACGACGTCAACCCCGACGAACTCTCCGGCGGCAAGTGGATTTGCAGCTTCTCCCATGAGAAACAGCCGACCGGCACCGCGGAGTACGCCCTGGAGATTCCCGAGGCCGGCCGCTATCACCTTTGGGTGCGGGCCGTGGGCGGCACGGGGCTGGCCTATCGTCTGGACGGCGCGAAGGACACCGTAGACGTGGCGATCGACAAGGGGAAAGACCCGATCCCCGTCGCCGCGGACGGGAACCCGTTCTATCCCCCGCAGGCCGTTTGGTACGACCTGGGAAGCGTTGAGCTGACGCAAGGCAAGCACACCATCACCTGGTACCTGGGCGGGCTGAAGGAGAAGGTCCGCTGGGGCGGCATGGATTGTTTCGCGCTGACCACGGGCGCCTTTACGCCCAACGGCAAGTACAAGCCGGGCGATAAATCGCCGCAGCCGATCCCCGCATTCAAACCGGGCCAGGCGTGGGACTTCCTCCCCGGGGTCGACAAGCTCGACCCTGCCGCCGTGCTGGACCTGCGGTACCTCAACGAGAAAGTCGCCGGCGAGCATGGTTTCATCCGCCTGAGCCCCGACGGCAACAGCTTCGTGCGCGGCGACGGGCAGCCGATCCGTTTCTGGGCGGCCTCACCCGGTTTCCAACCCGAGGTGGACCTGGCCGCGCGGAAACACGATGCGCAGTTCCTGGCCAAGCGCGGCGTCAATTTCGCCCGCGTGTGGTGCAACTTGTATCGCACAGTTGAAGGCTCAAGAGTCACCGACGTGGACGAGAAGGCCCTGGACGACATCTTCAAGACGGTGGCCGCCATGAAGTCGGCCGGCATTTACTCGATCATCAATCCCTACTGGGCCGTCTCGGTGAAGATCCAGAAGAGCTGGGGCGTGACCGATCCCGGCACGGCCTGTCCCGAAGGACTGCTGTTCTTCGAGCCGACGATGCAGAAGGGCCTCAAGGCGTGGCTCAAGGCGCTTTACACGACGAAGAACCCTTACACGGGCCTGACCCTGGGCGAAGATCCGGCGATCGCCATCCTCGAGATACAAAACGAGGACAGCCTGCTGTGGTGGGGCTTTTCCAGCATCAAGGGTGATGCGCAGATCATGTTGCGGCGATTGTTCGCCGATTTTCTGAAGAATAAGTACGGCGCGCTGGAGAAGGCCCGAATAGCCTGGCAGAACCACGTGGCCTGGGTGCCCGATGCGTGGGACAAGGGCCTGCCCGGTCTCATGCACGCCTGGGACCTGACGCGTGACGCCCGCGTCAAGCATGGCAAAGACCTTGGCTTTGAAGAGCGCGCCGCCGCCCAGACCGAGTTCCTGGCGCGGCTTATGCGCAAGTTCAATTCCGAGATGGCGGTCTACTTCCGCCAGGAGTTGCACTGCAAGCAGATCATCAACGCCAACAACTGGCGGACCACCGACTTGACCATGACGCAGGACGCGGAGTACTGGGCCGACTGCGCCAACGAGGTCAACGGGCGCAATTTCTACACCGGCGGCTACCACAAAGGGGTCAACGACGGCTGGCAGATCCTGCCAGGGCACTACTATACCGACGTGTCGATGATCCGCGAGCCGGTGAATCTGCCCATCAACGTGAAGCGGCCGCTGGGGCATACGTTCATGCTTCCCGAGATGCTTTGGACCCCGCCCGACCTGTACGAGTCTGAAGGGCCGCTCATGGTGGCGGCGCAAACCACGCTCACGGGGCTGGACATCTCGGTCTGGTTCGGCATCGGCAACCTGTGGTGCGATAATCCATCGTACAAGTGGGTGGGCAATAGCCCGGTGATCCTGGGCCAGTTCCCGGCCAATGCCTTGATCTTCCGGCAAGGGCTCGTCGAGGCCGGCAAGCCGGCGGTCGTCGAGCATCGCCGCCTGGAGGACCTCTGGCAGCGAAAGACGCCCATCATTTCCGAAGAGAGCGGCTGGGACCCCAACCGCGACACGGGCAACATCGCCCTGACCTCGAGCGTCAAGACGGCGATCGATCCCCTGGCCTACCTGGTCGGCGCCGTGCGCGTGGTGTACGACGGCGATCCGGCCAAGACCGAGGTCGTGGACCTGGCGAAGTACATCGACCGCCAGAACAAGACGGTGCGGAGCATCACCGGCCAGATCGAGACGGACTATGGCCGCGGCGTCTACCGCGTCAACTCGCCTACGGCCCAGGCGGCGGCGGGCTTCCTGAACCACGCCGGGCCGCAGCATCTGGCCGACGTGGACATCGCCTGCCGCAACAGCTACGCTACCATCGTAGTCGTGCCGCTGGATGGCAGGCCGATTCGCGAGTCCGCTAAAGTGCTCGTGCAGGTCGGCACTGCCTGCCGGCCCACGGGCTGGACTGCGATGCCCACCCGGGCGCGGATCGATGGCAAACAGAGCGACTGTTTCCGCATCCTTTCCGCGGGCAAAGCACCGTTCCAGGTCGAGAACACCGAGGCCACCGTAACCGTCGCCAACCCGGGGCTGACCAAGGCGGTGCTCCTGGACGCGAACGGCATGGCCACGCCGGCGGCGGTCGAGATCAAACAGGCCGATGGCAAAGTGACGGTCGTCCTGCCCGCCGATACTATGTATCTGATCCTGTCCAAGTGAAGGCAGCCCGAGGGACGCATGGCAAACGGGAGACTCAGTATGGGCCGACGAATGACTGCTGTATTCATCACGCTCCGCGTGATGACCTGCCTCTCGCGGAGCGAGAGGAATACGGGGAAGACAGGGCTTATTCTCCGGCCGGTCCATTCTCGGAAAGTCGTATCGTGGGGCATGTGTGTGGCCTGTGCCGTTTTGGCAACGATCGGATCCGGCGCCCCTGCCGCCGGGGCCGAAGCCGTGCCCGATCGCAGCCCGGGCGAGTTCCCGGTCCAGGCGGCTTTAGTGCCCCTCGCGCCGGGCGCCGTCGAACCGGCGGGCTGGCTTCGCGACTGGGCCCTGGCGGCACGCGACGGAATCACGGGCCATTTGGACGAGTATCATCCGACGTTCCATGATGCGTGGAAGAATCTCAAGGCCGACCGCCGCACCGCGTGGCAGACTAACGAGGGCTCTCTGGAGCAATGCGCGTATTGGCTCGACGGCCTCGTCCGGCTGGGCTATCTTCTGCACGACGAGCAACTTATCCGCAAGGCCGCGGATCGCCTGAAGCTCGTGGTGGAGGGAGTGAACCAGGGGGGAAACTCCTTCCTTTACTGGCAGACGAAACCGCCCAAGGACTTCCTGGCATGGGCCCATTCCCACATGGGCCGGGCCTTGGTGGCCTGGTACGAGGCCAGCGGCGACAAACGCATCCTGGACGCATTGGTCAAGGTCTATGCCCGGTACCCGCTGCCCATGGGCCGTCTGCGCTTCGATGCCGGCGACACGTACATCGTCAGCGGACTGTGCAACATCGACGCGATGCTGGAGACCTACCGCTTCAGCGGCGACCGCCGCATTCTGGAACGGGCCCGGGCGGCGATGGACGCGCCGGAAGTCCGCACTGCGCTGGGCGAGTGGGCCGACGGCCGGTTCCTTCCCGGCCACGCCGTCTGCGCCTACGAGCAAATCCGGTTGCCCGCGCTGTTCTATTTGGCGACCGGCCGGCCGAATTGCCTGGCGGCTTCGCTGCAGGCCGTCCGCTGGTTCGACGAGAATCATACGCTGCCCTACGGCGTGGCTTCGGGCGAGGAATTCGTGTCGGGCGTCGGTGCGCTGCGTTGCACCGAAACGTGCGACGTCATCGCGCAGATCTGGTCCAGCGTCTGGCTGTACCGCATTACCGGCCAGCGGTCCTTCGGCGACAGCGTCGAGCGGGCCTTCTTCAACGCCGGGCCGGCCCCCGTGGCCAGGGATTTCCAGACCATGACCTACTACCAATCGCCAAATCGCATCCAAGCCGGATCCCTCCCCGCCGATCAGCCCGATTCGCCCGGCATCGGGTGCCATTTGTTCACGCCGCTGGGCTATCCGCCGGTCCTCTGCTGCGTGGCCGCAGTCAACCGACTGGTGCCGAACTATGTGACGCACATGTGGATGGCCACCGCGGACCATGGCCTGGCGGCCACGCTCTACGGCCCCTGCAAGGTGTCTGCCGTCGCCGGGGCGGGCACGCCGGTGAAATTGACCTGCCAAACGGCGTATCCCTTCGAGGAGACGATCCGCTTTGCGGTGGAGCCCGAGCAGCCCACGTCGTTCCCGTTATATTTCCGCATTCCGGGATGGTGTGCCAAGCCGCGAATCGCCGTCAACGGCTCTGCCGTTGAAGCAGTGGCCGACGCCAAGGGCTTCGTACGGATCCAGCGGCGATGGACCCAAGGAGATGCGGTTACGTTGGAGTTCCCCATGTCGGTGAGGGTTTCTCGCGGGTTTGAGACGGAGTACTCGCCCTTGGCGAAGGAGTACTTCAGCTTCAAGCCCCCGGCGGCGTTTGAGAAGCGACGCTTGCCCTATGCGAGCGTTTTCTATGGGCCGCTGCTGTTTGCGCTGGCCATCCCGGACAAGGATCCCAACACGCCTGTACCGGGTGCGCGATGGCAATTTGCTCTGGACAACGAAGGGGAGCGGGGCGGGGCCGACATTGCCGTCAAACGGTGCCCTATGCCGGCGAAGTGGGATTGGCCCTTGGCGGCCCCGCTGACGCTCGAAGCGCCTGCCAGGGCCTTCGACTGGAGACCGACCGACCAGCGGGCGCTGCCCGCCGCGCCCATCGAGGCGGGCCAGGCCGAGACCATCCGCCTGGTGCCTTACGGATGCACGAAATTCCGCATCTCGATGTTCCCCGTGACCCCCAGGTCCTGGCAGGCGCCGCCCTGTGCTTCGCAGAAGTGAGGATTCCACCGATGTGGTTGCATTTAACCGTTGACTATGGCATATTCGGTGTTTTGCGGGTATGCAACATTAGAGCCAGGAGAGATTCAGCCATGTTATCACACGTTGGCAACCGGTACGCACGTTTGACGGCAGTTGTGGTGATGCTACTGACTTTGGGTACGGCACCCATGGCCGGCGCCGCGGTCGAAGAGGTGGTGGTGGTCTTCAAGACGCATTTCGACATCGGATACACCGATCTGGCGCGGAATGTGGTTGCAAAGTATCGCACCTCGATGATTGATAACGCCTTGACGGTGTGCGACGGGGCGAAGGCCATGCCCGCCGAGCACCGCTTCGTGTGGACGCTTTCCGGCTGGCCGATGGCACAGGTTCTGTGGCCCGGGCAAACGCCCGAGCGACGGGAGCGAATCGCGCAGGCGATCCACGACGGCCGGCTCGTGTGGCACGCCCTGCCGGCCAGTCTGCACACCGAGTCGCTCGACCTGGAAGACCTGGTCCGCGGCATGGTGTTTTCGTCGCAGTTGTCGCGCCAGTTCGGGATGCCGCTGCCATGCGACGCGAAAATGACCGACGTGCCCGCGCACACCTGGGCCCTGGCGACGATCCTGAAGCACGCCGGAGTGCGGTTCATGCACATCGGCTGCAACGGCGGCAGCGGCCGGGTCGAGGTTCCGCCGCTCTTCTGGTGGCAAGGTCCCGACGGCTCGCGGGTGTTGACGATGTACTCGGCCGATTACGGCACGGGCCTGAAACCGCCGGCCGATTGGCCCTGCAAGACCTGGCTGGCGCTGATTCACACCGGTGACAACCAGGGCCCGCCCAACGCCGACGACGTCAAGCGGCTGCTGCAACAGGCTGCCCGCGAGCTGCCCGGCGTGCGGGTCCGCATGGGCCGGCTCTCCGATTTCGGCGACGCCATCATCAAGGAGAACCCCAAGTTGCCGGTGGTACGGGCCGACCTGGCCGACACGTGGATCAAGGGAATCATGTCCATGCCTATCGAGACGAAGCTGGCCCGCAACATCCGCCCGCAGATCGCCGCCCTGGACGCACTCGGTACGCTGCTTCCGGCCTGGGGCGTCGGCGTGCCCTCCGGCCGCGACACGGTGGCCGCGGCCTACGAGGGCAGCCTGCTCTTCGGCGAGCACACGTGGGGATTCGACGCCAAACAGTGTCCCCGCCTGTATGGCAAGGCCTGGGAGCAAGCCCGTGCCGCGGGCAAGTACGCGGGCCTGGAGGAATCCTGGCGCGAAAAGGCGGCCTACATTGGCAAAGCCGCCGATGCCACCCGCGCCGCCACGGCGGCCGACCTCCAGGCCCTGGCCCGCGCCGTAGGCGCGGCCGGACCACGCATCGTCGTGTTCAATCCCCTGCCCTGGCCGCGCGACGGCCTGGCTGCGGTACAGGTTCCGCCCGGGGCCCCCTGCAGCCTGAAAGACGCGGCCACCGGCCAGACGGTAGCTTGTCAGCAGGAAGCCGGGACACTTGGCTTTCTTGCCCGCGATGTGCCGGCCATGGGCTACCGCACGTACGTTCCGGTGCCGCGTACTCCTCTCGCTCCGCGAGAGGAAGGCCCGGCACGGCCGAGCGTGACGAATACTTTGGAGAACTCCTTCTTCCGCGTCCGACTCGATCCGGCGCGGGGAGTCGTGGCATCGCTGGTCGACAAGCGATCGGGCCGTGAGCTGGTCGACGCGGCGTCGGAGTACGGACTGGGCCAATACGTCTACGAGCGATTCGACGCCGACGACGCGGCCGCCTACGTCAAGGCATATTGCAGAAACCTTGCGCCGTGGGTGTTTCAGGATTTCGCCAAGCCGGAGCTGCCGCCCGCCAAAGACGTGCCTCATGTTACGGCCTCGCCCGGCAACTTCCAATTGAGCGTTAGCCGCGACGGGCTGCGGACGGTGGCCACCCTGCGGGCCGCGGCCGGCAAAGCGGTGCCGCACGACGTGACGCTGCGCGTGACGCTACCGGCCGACCAGCCGTACGTCGATTTCGAGTGGCAGGTGACCGGCAAGAAGCCCGATCCCTGGCCCGAGGGCGGTTGGCTCTGCTTCCCATTGAAGATCGAGCAGCCGCGATTCCGGCTGGGCCGTCTGGGCTCGGTCACCGATCCGGCCAAGGACATTCAGCGCGGCGGCAACTTCGACGTGTTTTGCCTGAACACGGGCCTGAACGTGATCGGCGACGACTCTTCGGGCGTGGGGTTGTGCCCCATCGATTCGCCGCTGGTGAGTCTGGGATATCCCGGACTGTACCGTTGTTCGCGGACGTTCGGGCCTCGCAAGCCGCTGGTGCTGGTGAACCTGTTCGCCAATGTGTACGGCACGAACTTTCAGCAATGGATCGGCGGCACGTGGTCGTCGCGCGTGCGGCTCTGGCCCGTGGCCGGGAAGGGGCTCGAAGCGGACCTGATCACACCCGCCTGGGAGGCCCGCAGCCCGTTGCAAGCGGCCATGCTAGCCGGTCCGGCCGGCCCGCTGCCGCCGGTGCACTCTGGCATCGAGCTTTCCCGTAAAGGCGTGCTGGTGACCGCGCTGGGGCCGAACCCCGACGGCAACGGCACCCTGTTGCGGCTTTGGGAGCAATCGGGCGAAGGCGGCCTTTGCCAAGTCCGCTTGCCCGAGCCGCTGCGCAACGCCACGCTGCAACCATGCGACCTGCGCGGCAGGCCGCAGGGCGAGCCGATCGCGCCGCGCGAGGGGCGCCACGACATTCCACTCGCGCCCTTCGCACCGGCGAGCTTCCTGCTCAAGACTCCGTGAAGAAGAGAATCATGCAGCATCTGCCCACCGTTCGGGTCGTCCTCGTCCTCCTCACCCTCACGGCTGCGGCCTGTTGCGCGTCGACGGCCGCGGACGACAATCCTCCGCGTGTTGCTCCGCAGCCAATGATCCTCGCAACCTCGGCCGGCGATGCGGAATCGATCCGCAAGTGCAAGGAACTGGGCTTTACGATCTTCCAAACCGACAGCGATCACCTGACTACGAATGAAACCGCGCCGGGACACTGGGACTGGACCGCCTACGACGAGGCCCTGAAACAAGTCCGCTCGCAGTCTGTGCAATGGATGTTCTTCCCGCACTTCGCGTGGCCGACGGAGTGGTGCCGCAAGAACGTTGCGTACACTCGACTGCGATGTTTGGAGCACGACCAGACCGTAGAAGCCTTCTCGCTGTGGGATCCCAAGGCCACCGAGTGCCTGGAAGAGGGCTACCGGGCGCTGGCGGAGCATTACCGGGGCGGCGCCCACGACATCGCAGCCCTTTATCTGGGCGTTCACGGCGATTACGGCGAGTGCATGTTCCCGGCCGCTTGCCGCATGGGCGATGCGGGCCAAAAAGCCGATTGGCAGAAGCGATTCGGCGATCTGCATGACCATTATGGCTATTGGTGTGGCGACAAGCTTGCCCGCGCCCATTTCCGCCAGAGCATGGTCGCGAAATACGGTTCCTTGGAGAAGCTCAATCGGGCCTCGGGCACCGCCTTCGACTCCCGGGAGCAGATCACCTACCCCGGCGACATGGTGAAGCAGCGCCGCTGGCGACTGGATTTCATCCGCTGGTATCTGGACAGCATGGTGGAGTATGCGCGTGCCGTGGCGAAATCGGCCAACAAGCACTTTCCCGAAACCATCAAGATGTTCCCGCTGGGCGCGGGAGACGAAGACCCGCGGGTGGGCCAGGACCAGAGCGCGCTGGTGAAGATGGCCCACGAGGAGCACGTCCAGATACGCTCGACGCACGGCGGATTTCGCCCCTTCGCCCAGAACGCCTCCTCGCAGTTGGTTCGCATCGCCACCGCTTGCAAGCATTATCAGGTCCCGTTCTGGTCCGAGCCGCCTTCCAGAATCACGCCGGAAGGGGAAGTCAGCCGCATTTTCGAGAGCATTTGCTGCGGCGCGGCCGGTTTTTGGGATTGGTCCGTCAACCCCATCGCCGCCGCGGAACAGTTCAAGACCTACCGCCCCCTCATGCTGATCGATCCGCCGGTGGTCGAGGTGGCGGTGCTCTTCCCGCAAACCGATCACTATCTGCACCCCGCGGAGGTGTTCCCGCAACGTTTTCTCGATCGGGCGGCGGAACTGCGCGATCTGGTCCATTTCGACATCTTGGACGAAGCCCTGATTCGCAGCGGCGCGCTGAAGAACTACCGCTACCTCGTCCATCTCGACGGGAGCGTGTTCGAGCGCAGCACGCTGGAGACAATCGACGCCTGGGTGCAGCGGGGCGGAGTCTTCTGCGCGCTGCCGGATGGAAAGGTCGAAACGGTCGAGGGCGAAAGCAGCTTGGCGGCGAGGCTGTTCGCCGGCGGCGACGCCTCGGGCCCGGCAGCCGTCTCGGCCCGCGGCGCCGGTGCGGTGTGTGGAGTCTCCGGCGGCGCAGCGCACAAGGAAGCCTATTTCGAGTTGCTCCAGCGAGTGTTCTACACGGAGCCGCCGGGCAGCAACCGCAAGCCGGTCGAGTCGGTCGACCGGGATCGCGACGGCGTTTACGGCGTGGTGCTGCGCAGCGGTCGGGCCCTGGTCCACAACCCGTCGGGCCAGGAGAAGCTGAAGGCGGTGGACGGCCGGCAGTTCCGTCTCCCGCCCGCGTCGATCGTCGAGGTGCGTAGGCCCGCGCAACAGGCAAACCCAGGACCGGCGATTCCGTGACCTCATGGAACCAGAGTACAACCCGACAAAGGGAACCAACGCATGTCGGACAAGAGCGTCGCCGAAAAACTCCTGGTCAGGCCGGGACAGAAGATCCTGCTGGTGAACCAGCCGAAAGGCTACCGGGCCTTGCTCGGAGAGATTCCCAAGGATGTGACGCTCCTGAAAGAACCCGCCGCGGCGGTGGACCTGATCCAGGTTTTCGTCGCTTCGCGGAAGGATCTCGAAGAGCAGTTGCCCCGCCTGAAGCCTCTGCTGGGCTCCAAGGGACCGTTGTGGGTTACGTATCACAAGGGGACCTCAAAGCACAAGTTGGACATTAACCGCGACAGCATCGCCGCCTACGCCGCTACGATCGGCTTGCAGGCGGTGGCCATGATCTCGGTGGACGAGGACTGGTCGGCGCTGCGACTGAAGGTCGTCTAGCTCCTCCGGCGCTGCGACAGAGTTCGTAGGATTGCGTCGAGCACCGTATCCAGGTGCTTGCCTACGTCTTCGGCGAGAAACCGCAGCACGAAGTAACCATTTTCCTGCAACAGAACGTCTTTGCGCCGGTCGCGACGGTAGGCTTCCGCATTGTCCAGATGCTGCCTGCCATCGAGTTCGATGGCGACGCGACCATCGGCCCACAGCAAATCCACTTCCATTTGCCCCCACCCGTCAAAGGGAATCGGCAACCGGACGTTGAGGCGGAACAGCCCGGCGGCTTCCGGCAGCGTCTCAAGCCGACGATACAGGAATGCCTCGCTTGCGCTTCGCGCACGCGCAACTCCTTCCCTCTCAGGCGACACGGCCTGTGACGCGCTGACGGACAACCTACCAGTATCTAGGGATCGGGCAGGCCGATTCTCCCACGAGTGCGGCGAGGAAAGGCGAGCCCGCCAAGCAGGATCGCCGACAGCCGTGGCACCGCGAACCCATCTTATGGGCCTCAATTTGTCCGAAAAACCACCCGACAGAGTCAGGAAACGCGGGAAGGAACCGTTTTCCCAGGCGGGCGGGACTATTGACACCAGATTTGGGGAGATCATACTAAATGTCGGAAATATCCCCACCGCCCTTGCGGCGAGAAGGTAGCAGATCCTACGCCGAAGGCGAAACCGTTCCCTGGATCGTGTCAGGACGCCCGGGGTGCGGTTTTTGTAGCGGCTCGCATCCTGTCGGCTACTTCCCTGTCTGCTGTGCGGTGGGGGTGTTGTGCCGTTGTAGCGTTGCAGGTTTAGAGGGAGTTGTGATATGGCTAACTTGGTCGTAGGTGCCTTGGCTTTTCGTTTTTGTCGAGAACGATTGGGCTGTCACCACAGAATTGGCCTGGTGACAAATCTCGCTACAGTGATCCTCCTGGCAACGGCGTCAGGCCCGGCCGGTGCCCAGACCTTTACGACCTTGGGCTTGTTCAACGGCAGTAATGGTTCTGAGCCGCTTGGCGGCTTGACGCTCAGCGCTGACGGCACAACCCTATACGGGACGACCTCCCAGGGCGGCGCCAGCGGCAGTGGCACGGTGTTCAGCATCCCGCTGGGCGGTGGCACGCCCACGGCCCTGGGCTCGTTCAACGGCAGCAACGGCGCTAGCCCCCGTGGCAGTTTGACGGTCAGCGCTGACGGTTCAACCCTCTACGGGACGACCTATTACGGCGGTGCCAGCAACAACGACGGCACGGTTTTTGGCATCCCGGTGGGCGGCGGCACGCCCACGGCCTTGGGCTCGTTCAGCGACAGCGGCAATGGCTACTACCCCTGTGGCAGTTTGACGCTCATCGGCTCAACCCTGTACGGGACGACCAGCTATGGGAGCGGGCTCGGTGGCATCGGGTACGGCACGGTCTTCAGCATCCCCGTGGGCGGCGGCACGCCTACGGACTTGGCCTCGTTCAACGGCGACAATGGTTTTAGCCCCCGTGGCAGTTTGACGCTCAGCGCTGACGGATCAACCTTCTACGGAACGACCTTTCGGAGCGGCGTCTATGACTCGGGCAACGTTTTCAGCATCCCCGTGGGCGGTGGCACGCCTGCGAACCTGGGCTCGTTCAGCATACTCAATGGTTGTGGCCCCAGTGGCAGTTTGACGCTCAGCGCCGACGGATCAACCTTCTACGGGACGACCTCCCAGGGTGGCGCGAGCCCCAACGGCAACGTTTTCAGCATCCCCGTGGGCGGCGCCACGCCTACGAGCTTAGGCTCGTTCAACGGCAGTGATGGTTCTGACCCGCTTGGCAGTTTGACGCTCAGCGCTGACGGCACAACCCTATACGGGACGACATATAGGGGCGGTGCCGGCGGGTTCGGCACGGTTTTCAGCATCCCCGTGGGCGGCGGCACGCCCGCGGACTTGGTCTCGTTCAGCGGCAGCAATGGTGCTGGGCCAGGTGGCGATTTGACGCTCATCGGCTCAACCCTCTACGGGACGACCGAATCGGACGCCGCCAGCGGCGACGGAACGGTCTTCGCCGTGACCCTTCCCACACCCGAGCCCTCCACCTTCGCACTGCTCAGTGTCGGGGCGATTGGCCTTGCCACTTATGTTTCCTGGCGGCGAAGGCGAGCGGCGAGGCGAGCGGCCTAACAAATACCACTAGACGACCATCGACTATCCGGCAATCCTGCTCTTCCCTTCCCATGCCCTCCATCAAGCGGATTCGGTACAACGCGCAGCTCGACTCTCGTTTCCTTGAGCCAGCTCCCTGAATCCTAACGGGGTTTCAAAGTCGAGCTCCCAGGGGCTGCCGACGTAGCTTGCAGCGCCGTCCGGGTCGGCGAGTTGTCGAACCAAGGTGGCGGTTCCGGCCCGGCCGGCAGTCGGCAGGTGCGCGGCAAGCTTTGCTGGTAACGGTTGGAATCGCTGGGGTGCCCGGGGAACCCGGCAGGGTTCCAAGATAGTAGCCCCGGGTCGCGGCAGCGCACCCGGGGTCCGCGGATTGGTGAATTGCCGACCCCGGAAGGGGTCGCAGCCGGAGATCGCTTCGACCCCAACCGGGGTCGCATCGCTTGCGAGGGCTCTGAACCGGTGGTGTCGTCGCTCGCGCTCCTCAACCACCGGCTAATAGCTACCATCCCGCCGGGATGGCCGTTCGCGATGGGCGGCCATAAGATCGGCGTGAACGCAGGGTAAACGCCGGGCGGAAAACCACCCGCTGAACGGGCGCGAGCCTCGCCGCCAGAAATATTTGCCGCGCACGCCGGCACGGGTGAGTTCCAACCGGCGGCCGCTCGTGGTAGAATGGGCCTCCGGCTGCCGGCTCGGCAAGGTGTGTACCGGCCGCCGGCCGAAGAGTTGGTTCCGCATTTCCCGTACTCCTCTCGCTCCGGGAGAGTAAGGGCCATCTCGCGGAGCGAGATGAATACGGGAGTTATTTGCCGACCGGCCCTCAGCGTCTTCACAATTCCCGATCTTCCGGAAATCACAAGCATGAAAACTCTCTGCGTTACCGCACTGTTGGCCCTGAATAGCGCAATCTGCATGGGAGCGGCCCTGCCGCGCAGCAGCCCGGAGGCCCAGGGCGTTTCGTCCTCGGCCGTCCGCTCATTCGTCGAGGCGGCCGACAAGACGGTCGAGTCGATGAACAGTTTCATGCTCCTGCGCCACGGCCACGTGGTGGCGGAAGGCTGGTGGTCGCCGTACCAGGCCGAGGCCCCCCACTCCCTGTATTCGCTCAGCAAGAGCTTCACGTCCACGGCCGTCGGGTTGGCCATCGCCGAGGGGAAGCTCAGCCTGGACGACGAGGTGCTGAAGTTCTTCCCCGAGGATGCCCCCTCCGAGCCGAGCAACAACCTCAAGGCGATGCGCGTGAGCGACCTGCTGCGCATGTCCACGGGCCATGCCAGCGAGCCGCCGCGCACGCCGGATCGGCCCTGGACCAAGACCTTCCTCGCGCAGCCCGTCCCGTTCAAGCCCGGCACCCATTTCCTGTATAACACTTCGGCCACGTACATGCTCTCGGCCATCGTGCAGAAGGCGACCGGCATGACCGTTTTGGATTACCTCCGGCCGCGGCTCTTCGAGCCTCTGGGAATCGAGCACCCCACCTGGGAAACCAGCCCGCAAGGCGTCACGACCGGTGGTTTCGGCTTGAGCATCCGCACCGAGGACATTGCCCGCTTTGGCCAGCTCTATTTGCAGAAGGGCTTGTGGCAGGGGAAGCAGCTTGTTCCCCAGGCGTGGATCGAGGCGGCCACCGCCCGGCAGACCGCCAACGGCAGCAACCCCAAGAGCGATTGGGACCAGGGCTACGGATACCAGTTCTGGCGCTGTCGTCACGGCGCCTATCGGGGCGACGGGGCGTTCGGGCAGTATTGCGTCGTGTTGCCCCAGCAGGATGCGGTGATCGTCATCACCAGCGGCGTGAAGGACATGCAGTTCGTCCTGGACCTGGTGTGGGACAAACTGCTGCCGGGTATGAAGCCGTCGCCGCTGGCCCCGGATGACGCGGCGAGGAAAGAACTCGAACACAGGCTGAATAGTCTGTCGCTTCGGCCGCAAGAAGGCGCCGCCTCTGCCGCAAACGTGTGGGGCAAGAGGTACGTGTTCCCAGCCAACGAGCGGAAGCTGGAAGCGATCACGCTCCAGAGCAATGGGAAGGAGGGCGGCGCGACGCTCCTTATGCGAGTGGACGGCGTCGAGCGACGAACGGTCTGCGGTCGCGGCGCCTGGCAGAAGGGGCGGGTGGCCTGGGACGGGCCGGTCCAACAACCAGTCGCCGCCAGCGGCGCGTGGACCGCCCCCGACACGTTCACCGCCCGGCTCTGCTTCTACGAAACGCCCTTTATCGTCACGGTCCGCTTGCAGTTCTCCGGCGAGGTTCTGGTCTGCAATGCCGAGTCGAACGTGGGTTTCGGGCCGACCAAGGAGCCGCAACTGGTGGGGAAGGCTCAGTGAGTACAACCGGGATCGAGTGGCTGCCGGGTCCCCTCTCCCTCCGGGAGAGGGCTAGGGTGAGGGGAAATGGGTGAGGATCATGCGTCTCCAGTTTTCGTGCCCAACGCAGGTTCCCCTCACCCCGGCCCTCTCCCGGAGGGAGAGGGCGACCGCTTTTGCGGTCCTCACGCCAATTCGCAAAAACTCCAGTTAATAATCCAGTTGCAGAAATGGTGGAAACAATGAAGACGACAGGCTTGCCGATCAGAATGAACACCAGGCGGATCGTGCACCTCATCGCGGTTCTATGTGCGAGCGCCGTGACAAGTGCTTCTTTTGCACAAGAGCGGGGCGCACCGGCCTATATTGCACCCAGCATCAAGCCGGAAGATGTTCTCAAAGGCGTGACGAAGAGTTGTTCGTTTTCCAAGAGCGTCATTTTCCCGGGAACCGTCCGGGATGTCGCGGTTTTCATCCCGGCCCAGTACGATGGATCCAAGCCCGCCTGCGTCTATGTCAAGACCGACGGTTATAACCCCGTTGAGAAATCACTCCTGGAAACGCTGATTGCCACCAAGGAGATGCCCGTGACCATCGGCGTGTTTGTCAGGCCCGGTGACTTGCCGGCGAACGTGAATAGCGCCATGGGGCGGCGCAATCGCTGTTTCGAGTACGATGGCATGGGCGACAATAATGTCCGCTTCCTGGTTGAGGAGCTCTTGCCTTTCGTGGCGAAGAAGTTCGACCTGAAGCTGTCCGCCAGCGGCAACGATCGTTGTATCGCAGGCGGCAGCAGCGGCGGAATTACGGCTTTCAACGCGGCCTGGGAACGTCCCGACGCATTCAGCCGCGTGTATGCCAACAGCGGCAGCTTCGTCGCTTTTCGCGGCGGTCATGAGTTTCCCACGCTGGTCCGCAAGTTCGAGGCCAAACCGATCCGCGCCTATCTGACCACCGGCACGCGGGATATGGAGAACTGTGCCGGAGACTGGTTCCTGCTCGATCAGGAAATGGACAAAGCCCTGCGCTTTTCGGGCTACGATTACTTCTTCCGCATCATCAACGGGGGGCACGTCGCCGGCTACTACGATTATTTTCGAGAGGCCATGAGTTTCATTTGGAAAGACTGGCCGCAGCCGGTCCAGGCCGGGCCAAGTGCGCCGCGGGTACGCGACATTATCCTCCCCGGTGAAAAATGGCAAGTGCTTGCCCAGGGCTGCCACGACGCCCGGGGTCCGGCGTGTAACGCCGGCGGCGAGGTGTTCTTCGTGGATGCCCTGGGCGACACGGTTCGCCGCATCGGGCTCGACGGCAACGTCAAAGTATTTTTGTCCGATGCCGGTCAAGCCAGCAGTCTCTCCTTTGGCCCGGACGGCCAACTCTACGCGGTTTCGAGCACAACGGGGAAGATTATGAGTTATGACCCATCGGGCAAGGGCAGTCTTGTCGTCGATGGCCTTCGCGGTCAATATATTCTCGCCACGCCCGGCGGCGGCCTTTACGTCACCAGCACCGGCGACAAGCCTGGTGATTTAGGCAGGGTGTGGTTTGTCAAGGACGGCAAGAAGGCTGTGGTCGACTGGGGCTTGAAATTCGCTACCGGGCTTGCCTACCGGCCCGACCAGTGGCTCTTGTCCGTGGCCGACGGGCATTCGAAATGGGTTTACAGCTATCAGATCAATCCCGATGGTACGCTCGCCAATAAGGAGCGTTTCTTCTGGTTGCATGTTGCCGATTGGGAAGACGACGCCGGCACCGAGTCCGTCTGTTACGCCAAGGAAGGCCAGATGTTCGTTGCCACGCGCTGGGGTATCCAGGTTTGTGCAGACGACGGCCCGACCCAGGTGATTCTGCCGGTGCCCGACCGCAGCCGCGTGACGGGCGTATGTCTTGGCGGGCGGGACATGGATACCCTCTTCGCCTTTTGCAAAGACAAAATATGGAAACGCAAGGTGAAGGTCCACACCATGGGCGCTTTTTCGCCCTGGACAAGAGTAAATGGGAGCCCGCTGTAATCACGCTAGATCCGTGACCGACAACGATTCTTGACACGCAGGAGAGAAACGAGATGCCGATTACAAAGCTGCTTTGCGCAGGGTTGTGCGGTTGCCTGTTGGCAGCCGGTAATCCCAGTCTGGCCGCCCAGCGGAGTCTAACGATCAAGGACAATCTCGGCCGCGGGTGGGTCGGCGAGCCGATCACGTGGGAATTGCCGGGGGTAAAGGCCGACAAGGTGCTGGTAAAGCGGGACGGCAACGCCATCCCGGCTCAGGTCGTCGCCACGGCGGACGGCGTACGCCTGCTGGCGATCATCGATCGCTTGGCCCAGGACGCTTCCACAACCCTTACGGCGGACCTCGACGCGCAGGGCCCGACCGCAGCGGACCTGAGCCTTGCCACGGACGCCCGCACTCTGGTGCTGGCCAACAAGTACACCGCGGTGAGGCTGAACAACGGCCGCGCGGGCAACGTCTCCCCCATCCTCGGCGTCCGCACGGCCTCGGGCAAATGGACCGGCGGCGGCGAGTACGACACGAAAACAGCCCAGCCCGTCAGCTCAAAGACCGTGCTGCTGGAAAAAGGCCCCGTGCGGTTGGCGGCCCGGGTAACGACGACCTTCGACAACGGCCGGACGCACACGGTGACCGTCGGCCTCTGGAGCGGCTCGCACTCCATCGACGTGGACGAGACCTTCGACGTCGGCCCCGACGACAAGTACCAGTTCAAGAAGTACGCCGACGACAAGGACGAGCTGGCCTGGGAATGGTGGAGTTGGTACGGCGACCGCGAAGGAGTGGAGGAGACGCACCCCAACAATTGGGTGTTTCGGCTGACGAGCGACGCTTACCGGCCGAACCAGATCACCTACTACGGCCAGGCGTCGACCGACACGGACAAGGGCAAAGTGACAATCGACAACCACAATGCCCCGCTGGCCGAGTACACGCTTGCCAACGGCCACCAGCGGCGGCTGGAGAAGTATCTGGCCGGCCACACGCAGTGGCGGCCCGACGCGGTCCTGTGGTACCTCACCAGTCCGACCAAGGACGACGGCGCCGATGCGGTGGCCGTGTATACGCACTCGGTGCGGAACTGGCGGAACCCGAACGTCCTGCCGACGCCCAAAGGCATCACGCTCCGCACGGGCGCCAACGACATGCGCGTGATCTCGCGGCAGGGCGGCAGGCAGCTTGAGATCGAGTGTCCCATCGGTTTGGGCCGCCGCTTGTGGGCCATCCGCATTTCCACCCGCAAGGAGATGCTCGCCCCGGCGGCTACCTCGCCCACCGCCCTGGACGCCGAGCGGGTCCAGCGGTGCATGGGCCTCGACATCACGCGGCACTGGATCACCGACTGGGCGATGAACAACCAATACCCGCGGCTGTTCATCAAGCCCGACGAGAAAGAAGCGTACTACGCGCGGCTCAAGGGCCGGGGGATCGACGCGCCGGGCAACACGCTGGACTTCTTCCTCCGCCACCAGGACCAGCCCAACTTCGACCGCGACTTCGACGCCATCAACAAGCAGGCCGATCTTATGATCAGCGGCTATTGGTCGCACGGCATGGACAATACGTGCGGCTACCCCGGCTGGATGCTGGGGTACTGGCACGCGATGGTCGTCGCGGGTGGGGTGGACAACCTGTGCGGCGCGCCGCTGTGCACGCCCCAGCAGGCCCGGCGGCTCAAGAAGAAACTGGCCATCCTCACCTACGCCCTGGTTTCGCCGGACGCCTGGCCCGACAAACAGATCAACTACGGTTGGGGCTCGATGAACATGCCCGTGGCCCGCTGGGGCGGACGGGCCATCATCGTCTCGGCCTTGAGCGATCATCCCATGGCCAAGGCCTGGCTCAAGGACGCGGGCCGCTACTTCCGCATGCTGTTGGAGACCGAGTACGCGGCCGACGGCACGCACATCAGTTGTCCGCACTACATCGGCGCCTCGATCACCAGCTTCTATTCGTGGATCGCCATGGCCAACAGCGGCCTGGCGGCGGACATGTCCACGGCGCCGGCCCTTCAGAAATTCGCCCGCTACTACATGCAGTTGATGAAGCCCATCGACCTGCGGTGGGGCATTCGCGTGCTCATGAACGAAGGCGACACGCGGCCCGGCAGCTCGTCGCTGCCGGCGATCCTGGCGCGGTTCTTCAAGCGGACCGACCCCGAGCTGGCCGGCCAGCTCATGCAGCTTTGGAACGAGGGCGGTCGCGATCTGTCGGGCGGCATGGGCATCCCCGATGCCCTGGTGATCGATCCGGCCATCCCGCCCCGCCCGCTCCGGATGGGGCCGCAGGTCAACCGCGGCTTCGGCGCCTTCTTGCGCTACCGGCAGCTCGGCACGCCCGAGGAAGCCTATCTGGCATTTGTCGGCGGCAATTTCATGATCGACCATACGAACACCGACCAGCTCGGTTTCACCTGGAACGAAAAGGGCGTGCCGCTCACCGATTTCGAGGGCGCCATGTACGTGCCCATGGCCTGCACCGCCGTCAGCCACACCACGCTGGCCTGGGACGTTCGCCCCGGCGGCGCACCCGACCCGGGCAAGGACAGGCCCGGCAACTGGTACCACGACCACAACCAGCCCTTCGTGGACTTGAACGGTGTCACGCCGCGGCTGCACTGGCAGATCGGCTTCGATCAGAAAACCGAGGCGATTACCGAGACCCGGGGCCTGGTGACACTGGCCGCCGACGCGCCCGGGGCGGCCTTGCTGGAAGGCCAGGTGGTCGTGAAGTCGTTGGCCGAAATCCCTACGCGGCAAGACAACTATGCCATCGCCATTGCCGCGCAGGCCTGGCCGCCGTCCACGCCGCTCGATGAGCCCTTCACCTGGATGCGCCGTGTGCTGTACGTCAAGGCCGCCCGGGCGGCGGGCATGAACTACCTCGTCGTCCGCGACGACCTGGGCGGATTCGAGGGGCGCACGCCCAACTTCAACGGTTGGTGGTTCGCCGACGACGTGTACGTGGCCGGGCGCTCGGCCCGCTACACGGGCCAGTTCGGCGTGGACACCGATCTTTACGTCGCCGTGCCGTCGCAGGTGAAACTCTACAAAGACACCTTCATCCACAACCAGTGCGAGCCGATCGTCGGCAGCCGGCATCAGGCCAAGTTCGGCAAACCGTTCAGCGAAAAGCAGGTGCTCTGCCGCGTCGAGGGCCAAAAGGGCCAAGGCTTCCTGCTCGCGCTGTTCCCCTACAAGCCGAATGAGCCGCGGCCGACCATCGAGAACTGGCAGGGCCAACGGGGGGTCAAGATCGGTTGGAAAGGCGAAACGCATTATATCCTGCTCGACACGAGGCAACACGAGATCGACGCCGACGGAATCAAGGCCCGCGCGGCCTGCCTGGTCGTAAAGGTGACCAACGCCCAGAACTTCACCCTGGAGCTGCCCGACGGTGGCCGGGCCGCCTTCCGCGGCCAGAAGGTTGAAGGCCAGGGCCCGCTAGAGATCGTAGTCGCGGACGGGAAGGCACACAGGTCTCAGTGCACCGATCTGATGAACCAGCGCTGACCGCAACGGTAACCGTTCACAACATGGAAAGTAGCAGGCACACTCCGTGTGCCGTCCGCCTTTTCCGCTTCAGTGGACGGCACACGGAGTGTGCCTGCTACCTGGGCGCCCGATTCATCGGGCGGCGCCGGTCACAACTTTCTTGTAGAGCAAGACGGTCGCGCTAGACCGCCGCTCGGGCGAGACTTTCAGCCCCTCGGCGACCAATTCATGCCCGGTGTGTTCTTGCGACCGCCCGGAATCCAGATCGGTGATGCTGTACCGGGCTTCCGGTTCCAGTCCGCCCAGCGAGAACCGCGCCGACTCATAATAGCTGCCGGCGCGACGGAACACCTGTACCATCCCCTCGCCCAGATCGGGCCGGTCGAACTGCCAGGCCATCCAGGCCGTGTCATCGAGGCCGTAGGCGGTCAGCGGATAATAGTCGCCCGAGAAATAAGGGGCCACGCGGCGCAACTCGGCGATCATCCGCCGGTAGTTGGTCCAATCGGTTCCTTTGCCGGCGACCTCGTTGGGGCCGATCCCCAGCCACGGACACCAGTGGCTGCGGACGGCGTAATCGCTGACGGCCCACACGCCCGTGCCGTAGTAGGGAATCCACATCGCCATTCCATAGGTGTGCCCTTGCGTGCCGGCCGGCTCGAAACGGTAATCGCTGCGCAGGAGCGGAAAGGCACGGCGCAGAGTCTCCAGGTCGTTGCGGCGTCCGCCGCTGGCACAGGTGTCTATCGGCATGTCGGGATGCCGGCGGCGAAGCTCGTCCCAGTAGGCCAGGAATCCTCCCACGTGCCGGATCTCGGTGATGCCCTGCCGGTCCGGCCGATCGTTGTTTCGCCAGTAGCCCAGCGGCTCCATGTTGAAATCCTGGCGGTACAGGTCGATCCCCTGCTCGACGATCATCTTGTCGACGTGCTCGGTGAGCCACGCTCGGGCCTCGGGGTTGCCGAGGTTCAGCAGTCCGCCGCCGTTGCCGCCCAGAACCCATTCGGGATGGTGCTCGGTCAGCCACGTGCCTTTGGCGACCCGTTCCGGCTCGAACCAGACGACCAGTTTCATACCGGCGGCGTGGACGCGGTCGGCCACCTCGCGCAGCCCTTTGGGATAGCGCTGCGGATCGGGCTCCCACGTGCCGACGTTCTCCCAGCCCGTGCCGCAAGGATACCAGCCGGCGTCGATCCACCAATAGTCGGGCTTTGCACCCGCCTGGACGTAGCGATCGATATATCGAATTTCGTCCGCGGCATTGCTCTTCATGCCGGGATAAGCATCGCTCAGGCAAACCATGATCGCCGGGGGCATCGGTTTTCCGCCGGGCCGGGGCAGGTTGTGCGCCAGCATCCAGCGCCGCCAGACGTTCTGCGACCCCGTCCAATCACCTTTCCAGAACTGGAGCACCGCCATGGGAGCGCGGACCTCTTCGCCGGGGTGCAGCGTGAAGCGGGTCAATTCCTGGCCGCCGCGAACCCGCAGGCCGGCCGCGTCGTCGCGAATGAACTCCGCGGCCCATTGGCCGGGCCAGCCCAGGACCACGATGACCCCCTGCCCCGGCCACTCGACGTTGAAATAGGGCATGTTGCTGTTGGTCGAGCGGCCGCCGGAGGTGGCGATGCGCTCGGTCGTCTTTGGCCCCAGCGGCCGGGCGTGGGGCTCGTAGTCGTTGGGCGCAGCCGGGCTTCCCGTGTTGTAGTGCAGCCTGAACTCGCCCTCTTTTCCACGCTGAAAGCGGGTGTCGACGGCCTGGATCTCCGACAGCAGCGGCGTGTCGGCCGTCCCTTCATTCTTGAAGGCCAGCGTCCACTCCACGGTCGGAAAATCGTGATACTCGGTGGCCGTCCAGCGGACCACAAGCCCGGTCTTGGGATCGGCGTAGGCAAGCGTGTGCCGCGTGCGCCGGGCGTCCAGCGCGCAGGTCTCCCGCTTCACCGGCCACCCCTTGAGCAACGTGGCCGAGGGAGTCCCGCCGTAGACGAACGAGAAGGGCGGGTCGGCTGCCGAGGAAGGGGCATCCTTGACGACAGGCAGATTGGCCGGCGCGACCGGGCCCGGCTCGCGCCGTGGGCCCTCGGCGGGCGGCTCGATCTTGGCCGCAATCCAGCGCCGGGCCGCGGCCATCTCCTCGGGTGCAGGCGCGCTTGCTGCCCATGCGCTCGCCGCGCCGGCGGTCAGCCCGAGGATCAGAAGGCCACCCAGAGACTTTATCCGTTTCATCGCCTTCCCCCGCTTCCCTTCCCCGCGTTCCTGGCCAGGTAGATCGAAGCATCGTCGAAATCAATCTCCCAATGTCCGTCCGCGGCGCCTTCCCACTGGTACTTGCTGCGCATGGCAGACCACCACTCGTCGAACTGCGTCGTCACCTTGCCCAAGTCGGCGACAACCTTCTCGTACACGGCGTTGTTGAGCTGCTCCCCGTCGGCCAGGCTCTTGAACAACTCCAAGAGCGCGTTTTTGCGCTCGAACAGGGCCCGGATCTCGTCGCGTTCGGCAATCGTCACCTGGCCGACCCGCTTCTTGTCCACGTTGCCTGCCGCCGCGGCGCCCGGCGCGCCCTGCGGCCTTTTCCCGTTATTCATGGTTATTGCTCCTTCTACACGGGCAGTTCGTAACCCTTTCGCCGCGGACGATCGACGAGCTTGTTGGCCCCGTCGTCGCCGATGAATTGTTCCTTGGCCGGGTCCCAGTTCAGCCGTCGCCCGATCTGGCGAGTGATGTTGACCAGGTGGGCCACACTGATCGACCGATGTCCGATCTCGACGTCGGCCGCGGGTTTTTGTCGCGTGCGAATGCAATCGATCCAGTTCTGCAAATGCCATTGGGCCTGCCAGAGAGCGGTCTGATCGCTCCACTTCTTCTCTTCCGCCGCCTCGTCGACCTTCTTAAGCAGTTCCAGCGCGATTTCCTTGGGATTGGAGGTGAACTTGTTGCGGTTGATCTCCAGCTTTCCCTGCTCGCACACGAACACGCCGCCGCCGTAGGGACCGTGGTCGAGGACGAAACGCAGCGGCACGCCGTTGGCGTAGCGCATCTCGACCTTGCCGTTGGAGCCTCCGGTGGCGGGCCACATCTCGACCGGGCCGGTCCCGTCCATGCCCAGGGCCCACTGGATCTGATCGATTCCGTGCGCGCCCCAGTTGGTCACCTCACCGCCGGAGAATTCGCGCCAGCGCATCCAGCCCATCCACTGCGCGTTGAAGGGCCGAAACGCCGCTTGGTTCAGCCACACGTCCCAGTTCAGCCCTGCCGGCACCGGTTGTTCGGGAAGCCCGTGGGCGGGGGAAGCTTCCGATCCCGGATAGTTCGGCGCGAGCACCTCCTTGATTTTGCCCAGGCCGCCGCTGCGCACCAACTCGCAGGCGATGCGGTTCATGGCCATCGACCGCTGCTGGGAACCGACCTGGAACACACGGCCATAGTGCCGCACCGCGTCTACCAACACGCGTCCCTCATGAATGTAGACGGTCAAGGGTTTTTCGGCGTAGACATCCTTGCCGGCCTGGCAGGCATGGATCGAGGGCCACACCCGCTGGAAGTCCCCCGTGCCCACGATCACCGCATCGATATCTTTGCGATCCAGAAGCTTGCGGTGGTCCTGGAGGACGGGCCAATTGGCTTTCTTGCCGGCCTTGAATCCTTCGGCGCGGGGCAGGTTGCAGTCACAGAGGGCAACGATCTGTCCGCTGGGGGGCAATTGGTTGAGCAATAGCGAGGCCCGGCCGCCGACGCCGATCGCGCCGATGCCGACGCGCTGGTTGGCCCCCGGCTGGCCGTCGGCCGCCAAAACGCCGGCCGGAATGAAGTAAGGGACCGCCGCGCCCGCCGCCCCGGCAGCACCAAGTTTCAGCCAGTCTCGCCGCGATAACAGCTTCATCGAACGAGTCTCCTTGCACGAACGAGAACGGTCGGAAACCCCGATTATTGCCCGCGCAGGCGCGGATTGCAAGCTTGGCGCCGCAGCACGCCGACGGCGTGCAACTCCGAAGCCCGGGGTCGCGCAGCGCACCCCGGGATATTGGGCGATCACCGAACGGCACCCCGAAGGGGTACGACATCTCCGGCACCCCACCCTAGCAGGCAAGGAGGGCCTTGAATCCCGCTTGCTCGAAATGATGGTCGGCGGTCAGTGCCTCGGTAATGCCCTCCTCCGACATGACAACGAAGGAAATGCAGTCCGTCAGCGACCACTGCTTGTCCTGTCGGGAATGATAAAGTTCCACCCCTTTCTCGAACGTCTCTGCATTGGCCGGTACGATCAGGTCCGCCGGGTTCGCCTCGATGTCCGCCAGCACCTGGCGAAACGCCTGTCGGCGCGGCGTGGATGCCAGCCCATCCGCCAATTCGGTGAGCACCCAAGCGGTCGTTACCAGCGGCCCGCGGTTTCGGCGGCTGAAATCCACCGCCCTTGCGTGTGCTGGGTCGCGCGGGTTGAGGAGGGCAAAAAAGAAGTACGAGTCGGCGAAAATGCGCGTCATCGCTTGGGCGCCCCGTGAAGATAGTGGTCGTGTTGTGCCGCCATGTCGGGCGGGAGGTCTGGCACCGTTCCGATAACATCGGCAAACTGCTCGGCTAGCGTCCGTCCCTCAGCCGGGGACTTTTCGGCCGGCGGAGCGGGCTGGATTAGAACCTCCGTGCCCTCCGGCAACTGTGCTCCCTCCTCGAACACCACGACTCCTCCCTTGACCTGTCCCCGATAGACCATAGTACGTTCCTCCTCGACCAAAACATCCCTTGTTACTTTGTCGCGACCCCTCACTCAAGTACTACATACAGTGCGTCGGCGGGGAACTTCAGCGTCGTCCGGCCGGCCGATGCGGCCAGAGGGATTTCTTTCACCGGCATGCCGTTGGCGTCCAGCGCGCGGGCCTTGGTGATTTCCGTATTCTTCAGGGCCAGCGTCACGTCGGCGTTGACGATCATCCATGGCGCGCGGCCGAAGCTCAACACTTCTTCACCCGCGCGGCCGTCGACTCGGGCCGGCCTGGTCTTCCAGCCCAGCGGGCGCTCCGTGGTGCCCACCTGCACCAGGATCCGGCCGGAGCTCCTCAGCGGCTTGTCATCCAGGGCGACGACCAGCACGGTGGCGTAGTCGTTTCCGGAGCGGATCTCGACGTCGGCGCAACGGACGGGCCCGCCTTTCTTCAGAAACCCGGTCACGCCCTGCGCCTTGGGGGCGTCGAGCATGCACAGCCCCTGGCCGTAGTCCATTTGCAACTGCCCGGTGATCGACCGAACCAGCTTCTTGTCCTCGCGAATATACGGGCCAAGGTCGATCGCGCGGCTCTTGGAGGGGTCGCCGCCGTACTTCACCACCACCGGGCCGACGAGGTACGCCAGCGGGTTGACGCCACGGCTGACGTTCGACTCTTTCGACATGTTGGCCTTGTCGCGGTTGGGATCGTAACCCGCGTCCTCGGCGATGATGGGCATCCGCCGGCGCCAGAGGTCTGCCAGCGGGCGCTGCTCATAGACCACCGGCTCGCCTTGCCGGATGTAGCCGCGGCGGTACATCAGCGCCGCCGCGGGCCACTGCCCCATCAGCATGGGCGTGGCGCACACCCATTTGCCCTCGGAGGGCATGAACCCGTTGGCCGATCCGGGCTGCCGCCAGTCTTCCTCGCCGGTGGCAAACCAGTAGTAGCCGTCGATGCCGGTCAGCGATTGATAGGCGGCCACAAGCAGCGGTCCTTCCGACTGGTAGCCCTGCGGGGGCACCCAGGAGCTTTCGGTGATCAGCATGGGGAAGCCCGCCACCTGCTTGAGCGTCAGGGGCATCTCGCGCGGGTGGAGCATGGCGCAGTCGTCGGTGAAGCGGTCGCCATTGGCAATGGCCCAGCCGTTGTTTCGCCCCTCGTGGGCGCCGCCGTAGTAGCGGTTGACGGCCATCACCTCGTTGGCCGTGTAAGACCACCGCTCGGCGTCGAGCATGGTAACGTTGTCGGCCGTCCGCCAGTTGCCGGCATTGACCAGTTGCTTGCAGCCGAGTTCCTGTTTGAGGTAGTCGCCGATCATCTTGTTGAAGGCGTGCATGGTCTCGGTGAAGAATTGCATCTGGTCGGCCGAGCGCTGCTGCTGGCCCGGGTTGCCGCGGTGTTGCGTCAATTCCCAGATGATGTACAGCGCCGCCTCGCCCCGGGCGAAATTGTCGGGACCGTCCTGGTCCGGGGAGGGCGCCGCGCCGCCCCACGCCTCTCGGGCCTGCTCCAGCGATCCGTATTTCTTCGTGAGGAACTCGCCGAACTGCCGGCGGAGCTCGCGCTTCGCCGTGCCCTTGATGCCCTGGCTCGTCCAGAACAGGAGCGAGTCTTCGTTCTGGATCTGAATGATCGCCAGGGCCGGGTCTTGCGCCAGGGGGACGCCGGTGTAGGGGTTCTTCTCGGTTAGCACCTGTTTCATCCAGCGCTTGTAGGCCGCCTGCAGTTTCCGGTCGAAGAACAGCAGGCCCCAGTTGCCCCCGCCGCCCGTATCGAGGACGCCCATCGACGGCTTCACCCGCGCCGGCCCGGCCCAGTAGGGCGAGTAGGTGACGTAAATGCCCTCTTTCTTCATCGCCGCCAGGCCCTTCCACAGATGGTCGCGGTCGACCTGGTCGATGCCCATCAGGTCGCGGCCGGTGGGGGTGACGTTGCTGTGAAAGCGGACCATGTTTATGCCGCGCTTGGCCAGGAAGCGGGCATGACGGGGGAGGTCCTTGTTGAACGCCCCGTCGTTGACGGCCCAGAATCGCGCCGGCGTCCCGTCGCTGAAGGCGAAGTCGTTGCCGTCTTCAGAGCGGGTGAGGAAGCCGTGCTCGCCGGCGAACTTCTCGTTCAGGCCGCGGAGGTCGAGCAGCGATTGCGGACTGAACTCGTCGCGCGGCGGCTGGAACGCCCAACGGCCCGTGGCGGTGACCTCGCGGGCGTCGGATCTCTCGCCCGGCTTCCGTTTGCCCTCGGGCGTGAAGGGTCCGCCGGCGAACACGAAACAGTCCAGCATGCCGTGATTGTTATTGTCGCTGTGCATTTTCCACGTGATGCTATGGGGCCCCCCGTTGAGCTTGACGGTGCCCACCTTGATCCATGCGATAAAGCGCAGGTCGATCTTGCCGTCGTCGGCGATGTTGACGCTCTCCTGGGCGGACTTCATGTCGATGAGCTGCCAGTGGCCGCCGTCGAGCTGGTAGGAAAGCTTCGTCCCCACCGGATTGGCGCGGACCCAGAAGACGTACTCGCCCCCGGCGACAGCCCGAAAGGCGTACGTCGCCTCGCCGGGCTGCTTGTCCGTCCAGTTGCTGATGAAGTCGCCGCCGGAAAGCTGGTCCTTCTTCACCTTGTCATACCACCAGGGGTGGCGCGTCATGGTCTGCGATTGCGGCGATTCGCCTTCGATCCAGATGTAGTCGGCGGCCCAGGCCGGCGGCCCGGCCCACACGGCCAGCAGGGCGGCGAAGAGGAAAACGGTGGGAAGCCTGCGAGTTTCTCTGGAAGTCGTCATGAGCGTGATCCTGGTCCCGTGGAGCGCGGCAAAGCCGTAATCATAGGGCATGGCCGGCCAGGCCGCAAGTTTCGTTAGGACCGCAGAATCAATAAATGTACTCATCTCGCTCCGCGAGATGGGCTTTCATCTCGCGGAGCGAGATGAGTACGTTGGCGAACACGACAACGATTGATTCGCCGATCCTTACGATTGACCGCTCTGCCGTGTGTGACTTGCCCAACCCGTCTGAATGGCCGCGCAGACTTCTTTGACCTCAAGCAGCGCCGCAGTCGCTCGGCCCAGGTCCTGGGCCTTGGCCGCGACTTCCAGCAGCATGGCCACCTCGCTGAGCGTGGGATAGCCGTAGCTGCCTCCCGCACCCTTGATGCGATGGGCAAGCCGCTCGGCGTCGGCAAGTCTTTCTTCCGCCAGGGCCTCACACAGAGCGTCCAACTGGCTGGGAAGGCGCTCCACGAACCGCGGGAGAATGTCGGCGAGTTGCGGATCGTCGGCGAACTGAGAGGCGATCCCGGCGCTTCGGTTGCAGCTTACGGCCGGGCCCGGGCATGCCGCGCCTGCGTCGCTCGGGCTGGTCTTGGACCCGGCATATTGTGCCACTGTTTCAATCAGTTGCCGGCGGTCGATCGGCTTGGCCAGATGCGCATTGCAGCCCGCCGCCAGGCAACGTTCGCAGTCGCCGGACATGGCGTTGGCCGTCAAGGCCAGGATCGGACCCTGGTATCCGCGATCGCGGAGCCTCTCGGTGGCCTCGTATCCGTCCATCTCGGGCATGTTCATGTCCATGAGGAGCAGGTCGAAGGCGCCCGCCTGGGCTTGCGCCACGGCCAGGCGGCCGTTCTCCACGACCTCCACCTCGGCGCCGACGTTGCCCAGCATGGTGCGCAGGAGTTCCTGGTTGTCGAGGCTGTCTTCGGCCAGCAGTATTCTTACACCCCGCAGGAGGCCGGCGCCGGGAGTCCATCGAGCGCCGGTTTCATTCTCGCAAATGACCTCCCCCGGCGATTCGAGCAAGTTCACCCCGGCGATGTCGCCCGTGGGAATCGTGACGGTAAACGTGCTCCCCGCGCCGGGCGCGCTGCGCACCGCCAGCTCACCGCCGAGCGCCGTGACGATCTGCCGGCAGATCGTAAGGCCCAGGCCGGTGCCCCCATACTTCCGCGTAGTCGAGCTCTCGGCTTGTGTGAACGGCTGGAAGAGGCGCGGGAGGGCTTCCTGGCGGATGCCGATGCCGGTATCGATCACCGCCACGCTCACTGCGGACCGGCCCTCTTGCCATTGCGGCAAGAACGACACCTCGATTCGTATGCTCCCGTTTTCCGTGAACTTGACCGCGTTCCCCACCAGGTTGACCAGCACTTGCCGAACCCGGCTGCCATCGGTGTGGATGGTCTCGGGCAAGGGGCCCGCGTAGCGTACCTCGAGCCTGTTCCCGCGCTGCTCGGCGCGCGGCCGCATCATGCTGGCCACGTCGGCCAGCGTGGCGGGGAGGCGGCACGGCCCGAGGTCCATGGCCATCTTGCCCGACTCGATCTTCGAGAGGTCCAGGATGTCGTTGATCAATTGCAGCAGATGCTCGCCGTTGCGTTGCACGGTTGCCAGGAACGCCTTGCGCTGGTCGGCGGCGAGCGAATCGTCCGTCAAGAGGTCGGCGTATCCCAGGATCGAGGTCATGGGGGTGCGGATCTCGTGGCTCATGTTGGCCAGGAACTCGCTCTTGGCCCGGGTGGCCGCATCCGCGGCGTCCTTGGCCTTGTGAAGTTCGTCTTGCATTCGCTTCCGTTCCGTGATGTCGTCATAGATTCCCACAACGCCATAAACTTTTCCCTCGGCATCCAAGAGCGGCAGTTTCGTGGTATCCAGCCAAATGCAAATCCCGTCGGCTCGGTGCTGCCGTTCAACAATATGTGTCTTTGCCCGCCCCAACGTCATTACCTCTCGGTCGTCTGCGCGATAAGCTTCCGTGTCATCGCGTGACCAGGGAAGGTCGAAGTCCGTTTTTCCCACCACGTCCTCGGGATGAAGATTTGCTCCCCTGGCAAACTCTTCGTTACAGCCAAGGTAGACGCTTTCATGGTTCTTCCAGAAGATGGAAACCGGCAGGGAATTGAGGATACACGAGAGCATCGCTTCGTTCTTCCTCAAGGCCTCTTCGGCTCGCTTCTGTTCGGTAACGTCGCGCACCGTGGCCTGCAGCAGTGCCTGCCCAGCCAGTTCCATCCTGGTGAGCAATACCGTAGCGGGGAAGTCCTCGCCGTTCAGACGCTTGTGTGTCCATTCGAAAAGGTGGGAACCCTCGCGCATGGCCGTCTCGATCATCTCCTTGGCCTTCTCGGCGGAGGGCCGCCCGTCCGGCTGCATTTCGGGAGACAGTTGCCAAGGCCCTAGCGAGGTGAACTCCGCCTCGTCCTTGACGGCGAACATCTTCACGGTGGCCGGGTTGCAGGACGTGAACTTCCACGACGGAGGCGCCAGGGTCATCACGGCGTCCGACGAGCTCTCGAAGAGAGTGCGGTGGCGCGCTTCGCTGTCGCGCAGCGTCTGCTGGGCCAGCTTTCGTTCGGTGATGTCCGTGAATAATCCAACGATGCATGGACGGCCGCCCAGAGTCATCATACTGCTATTGACATTGGCGTAGAACTTACTGCCGTCCTTGCGGCGGCACGGCATATCGGTAGTAAGAGACTTTTCGCCGCGTACATGCGCCCCAAACTCGGCCATCCCAGAATCAAGGTCCTCTTTTGAGAACATACCCGGTACTTCCACCCGCAGAAACTCTTCCTCCGTGTATCCGAAGATCCGGCATGCTGCCGTGTTGAGATAATGGAATCGCTTTGTCTCTATGTCCGTCACAAATATTCCCTCGGCCGCCCCGGCAAAGATCGCCTTGTATTTAGCTTCCGATTCCTTCAGCGCTTCCTCTGCCCGGCGCTCGTCCGACTGGTCGCGGAAGACCAGCACCACGCCGCTCGTTTGGCCCTCTGCGTTGCGGATGGGCGCGCCGCTGTCGGCAATGGGGCGCTCGGTTCCGTCGCGAGCGATAAGCAGCGTGTGGTTGGCGAGGTTCAAGACCGTGCCCTCCCGCAGAACGCGGCCGACGGGATCGTCGACCTTGGCCCGCGTGTCTTCGTTGACGACGCGGAAGACCTGCTCCGAGGGCCTGCCCAATGCCTCCGCCTCGCTCCAGCCGGTAAGTTGCTCGGCCACGGGGTTCATCCGGGTGACGCGGCCTGCGGCGTCGGTCGAGATCACGCCGTCGCCGATGCTGTAGAAGGTGGCTCGGATTTCTTCCTCAACGCGCCACCGGTCCTGCTCCGCGCGGTACAGGTTCCGGTAGAGGGTCTTTTGCCGATAGCTGAACAGAAAGGCAGCCATGGCGCCGGTTACGAGCATGGAGAGGGCCGTGAAAAGAAGAATGAATTGGCCGCGGTATCGGGCCTCGGCAAGGATCTCGTCGGCATCCACCTTGGCCACCATGAACCAGGGCGAGCCCGGCACGCGAAGGATCTCCGCCAGCACCCTTACGCCGCGATTATCCGGACCTTCGACCCCTCCGGTGTGTCCCAGGGCCGCCTGGACCGCCGGAACGTCGGAACGCGATAGCGGAATGCGCAGGGTCAGGGCCGGGTCGGACCGGTGGCGGAGCTTGTTCAGAAACAGCGCGTCGTCGCTCTCCCGGCATATCAGCAGCGTCTCCGCACTTCGGCTCGCCGTGGGCCAGGATTGGATAAATGGGTAGAGGAACTGCTCCGCATCGGTCCGCAGGATCAGCACGGCCACCGGCCGCTTGTCCGGGTCGAGAATCGCGGCCGCCACGTCCAAATACACCTGCTTGCGGGTTGGGCAGCGAAAGAGATCGCCGAGAACCGCGTCGTGCGCGGAGATCGCCTTTGCCACCAACTGCTTCGCCGCCGCTTCCAACTCGGTCAGACGCGGATTGAGCGAGAACAGGATTCTGCCGTCCCTGCCGGCAACGATCACATTTTCGTAGCCGTAAGACGTGCGAACCAACTCCATGTTGTTCTCAACCTCGGTCCGCAAGGCAGCATCGCCCGAAGCCGTCAACCATCGGCCGACGGCGGAGCGCAGCAAAGCCCTGCTGCAATGCACGCGGGCATCGCCTAACCGCTCGCTTCGCCACTTGGCGATCTGGTCGGCCTTCAGCTCGGCGATGGCTTTCAACTCGCGCTGTTTCTCGCTTCGGACGGCTTGTGTCTGGTGGCGGTAGAGCCAGCACCCGCCGGCCGCCAACGCCAAAGCGGCCACGCCGAACAGGCCGGCCAGGGACCATTTCCAAACGCGGTTGCGTGTTTTATCGTTCATCGTCGTGTTTCCCCACCACCCGCCCGGCATCCTGGTGATGTCCGGCGCCGGCGGGATGACCTAGACTGCTTTGAAGCGAGAAGCGGCAGGTGTTTTTTCTGCACAACTCTAGGCCGCAATCGGCTCGCAAGAAAAGGCTGTTGGCCGAAGCGGCGGTGCATGTGGCCGCGCGTCGCGCCTGTGCCCGCCCTCGCGGGAAATTGGCGCCGACGATGCGCGGGCCGAAAGAGGTTGCTGTGGCCCCGCGGCGTCACGGTTGAGACAGCGATATGCGTCAACGCGTCGCGGCCAATCGCGCCCCGGTCTCCGATTGACCGCGGCCGCTGCCGCTTGTCCCCGGGGAATGCCCGCCATCAGAAGCGTCTGGTAGGCAATAAGACCCAGATAAAGGGCCACGATTATCGGAATCAGGTATCCCACGCGGAACCGCGTGCCGAACAGGTAGTGGTTCTTGAAGATCAGGAGCAGCGGCATGCCGGCGGCCGTCAAGACGTATTTGCCGATGAGGAACGGCCGGATGCCGCGCTCCAACAGGCAACCCATCAGCGGATTGAATTCCGCGCCGCCGCGGGGCAGCAGCTCGAGGGTCAGGACGGCGTCGACCACGCAGAGGATCAGCATGGCGACGATCAGCGCGAAGAGCGTCGCCGGGAATCGGTCGGCGAAGTACGGGCGACGATGCTCCGCGGCGCGGCGGGCCCGCATCCGCCAGCCGGCCGGCGGAAAAGCACCCCATGCGCCGGTCGGCTCCTGGCGGCGGTCGGGTTCTCGACGCCGGTCGTGATTCATGGCATCGGCCTATCGACTGTGGATCGTACCCGCGGCGTCCGGCAACGACCATGCGGTTTTGCAACAGGGCTTCGGGGGCCGCATCGGCGCCGACGTCCCGCACGGGCCGGGTGGCGAAAAACAGTCGCGCGGCGGGCAACCCGACCGCAATGGGCATCCACGAGCGCTTGCCGCGGCCCAACAGCGGCCGCAGCAGGCGCTCCAGCACGCCCCTACTAATGCCGGGCGCCGCTGGTCCCCTTGGGATTGATCACGGTCGGGAGCGTGCTGTTGGTGGAGTCGAACCCGAGCTGGGTGAAGGTGACCGTGTACGCGCCATAGCCGGCCGACGCGCCCTGGCGGGTGAGGGTCAAGGTCCAGGAATCCTCAAGGCTGCCCGTGGTCCCCGCGGAGATGGTGCCGACGGTGAAGTACGTCGGCGCCGAGAACGAGATGTCCAGCGCGGTCACGTCGGCGGAATAGGCGCCGTTCTGGGCCTCATAACGCTCTTGGGAGTCGCGGATGGCGGAGAGATAAGAAAACGCCTCCGCGGCCTTGGACTGCTCGACCGAAACCAGATACCGCGGCACGCCGAACGCCGCCAGCACGCCGATGATGATGATCACGACGGCAAGTTCCACCAGCGTAGACCCTTTGCGAGACACTGCAGTGAATGACCGAGACATGTTGTTTCTCCCCTTCCGCGCGCCGTGGGCGATACGAATTCGTGAAAACCTGGTGCGTTCCTTCGTTTCCGACCGGGCCTGACGCCCCGCGCCGAGCGCGTTGCCAGCCTCTCCTGCACATTCAATGCCTACGTCGCGGCGACGGCGATGTCAAAGGAATCAGCCCGCGGCGGTAAACCGTGACCCGGGCCGCCTCACCCGGCGTGCGCGGCGCGTGGCACCTGGTCGCACCCCATCCCGGCCCGCGCCTTCGCTTCGTCGATATGCTCCGGCGCCTTCACGTCGTTGAGCTGCATCGCCGCCTTCGGGTTCCAGACATGTCCATGAACTGCACGCTCTGCACGGTGCTGGTTTGCGTTTGCGTCGCCGTCTGGTAGCCCGGGCGATCGCCAAGCTGGAGCGCGGCCCGCTGCTTGTTGACCACCAGCAGCCGGGGACTAGCGAGGATCTTGACGTCGTGGCACGTCTGCAGGGCCCGAATGAAACTGGTGACCGAGGTGTTGACCAAGCCGAACTTGAGGCCGTGCTGCACCGCGGCCAGGCCGCTGGTGGCAGTTGAAGGAACTCGGCACGCTGCTCTGCTCCGGCAAGGTGCGGGTGATCGTCGTGATCAATCCCGATGCCGAAACCAAATAACCGGGCAGGTATCACCGCTGACGGCCCTTACTCAGCTTTGTTCTCTCTTTCCAACGCAGCGACTTTGGCCAGACGGCGGCTGTACCGTTCGGTCCCCTTATACTGGGCGTTCAGAAACGTCTGGACCAGATCCCAGGATAGGGCCGGTCCGGTGACACGGCCGCCCAGACACATGACGTTCATGTCGTCGTCTTCCACCCCTTGATGAGCGGAGAAGGAATCCGTGACGAGCGCCGCCCGCACGCCGGGCACCTTGTTGGCCGCCACGCACGCCCCTACCCCGCTGCCGCAGACGGCCAAGCCCCGGCTGACCTTACCGTCGGCCACCGCCCGGGCCAAGGGCGCCACGAAATCCGGGTCGTCATCTCCCGGAACCAACTCATGGGCGCCGAAATCGGCCACCTCGTGGCCGGCGGCCTTGAGGGCCGCGGCCAGTTGCACTTTCAACTCGAACCCGCCATGGTCGGCAGCTATGCCAATACGCATGGTAACACCACTCGCAAGTCATGCGTCATTCAGCAGCGACTCCAAACCGGCCGGCGTAAGCCCGCGCGCGGCGGCCTTCTTGCCGACCTCGTCCATGACAGTCTGAAGAGATTTACGCGAAGGAGGCGAAATGGTGAGGTCACGCAGGCGAAGATCGAGCAGCAACTGGATCTTTTGCCGATCTTCCGGCGAGACTTGCGTGAAAGCCTTTGCCGCTTCCTCGCTGACTTGAATGGTGATAGTGGCGGTAGCCATAAAAATGCGTCCTTCCTCCGTGGGCTGACTCCGTGCACAAATTTCCCCCCAGAGTCTGCTTGCGTCAACCCCCGGCGGGAATTATCGTACGAAGGTCAGGCCGGGGTCGCTGGGGTTGTCGCCCGCCAGCTTGAAGTTGAAGCGGTCGGCGGCCAGCGAGGCGACCTGGCCCACCATCATGGGATTAGCACCTTGCTTGAGGACCAGGAGGTTGTCGGAAACGGTATAAGTGCCGCTGAACTGCTGCGGCTTGCCGTTCTGCTCGAGCGCCCAGGTGAACTTCCCGTCGCCGGCCAGGGCCAGTTTTATCGTGGCGCTATCGGCGCGCGTCGCGGTCCAGGTGCCCACGAGGCTTGATGCATCTGCCGGCTTGGCAGGCGCCGCCGGTTGGCTCGGCACTGCCGGCTCGGCGGCAACCGGTGCGGAAAGGCTGTTGAGCAGTTGCGCGGACAACTGGTCCTTGGGATTCAGTTGCACGACTTCTTTGAGCTGTGCGGTGGCCGCGTCGGTGTAGCCGCAAGTCAGGTAGTGGTCGGCCAGCAGGAATTTCGCCTCCGATGCCGCCGGATTCGTTTTTGCGTACTGCTCCAAGGCGCGGAGTTGCGCCGTGTAGACCTCCACGTTCGGATAGAGCGCGCTCAGTGTGGTCCAATCCCAGCCGGGACCGGCGGAGAGCACGGCATAGTCGGCCGCGGCCGCTTCCTTGTAGCGCCCCAGCGCGAAGAGCACCAGGCCGCGGAACTCGTGGAGCACGGTGTCGTTGGGAACTAGCGCAACGGCCTGGTCCACCTGGGCCAGCGCGGTCTGGTAGTCGCCTTGCATGAAGGCATTCCGCGCCGCATCGAGCAACGGCGTCGCCTGTTGCTCGGCGGTCAGACCCGCCGGATTGACGGGCAGCGCGGCGACCGGCTGAGCCACCACGATGGGCTGCGAGTAATCGAAACCGGCACCGCCGTAGACAAGCGGACCGGCGTAGTAGGGGTTGTAATACGGCCAATATCCCCAGGACCAGGGAATCGCGGAAACGGCGGCGCCGGCCCAGTAGCCGGCCGTCCACCAGCCCATAGGTCGATAATACCAAGAGTTGTTCCAATTGCCGTGCCAATCACCGTGGTGCCAGTCGCCGTGGTTCCAATCGTTGTGCGTTGGCCGGACGATGTTGTTCGTGCGGTTGTTGACGTTGACGTTGTTGCCGATGTTCGTACGGTTCCCAATGTTGGACCGGTTCCCGATATTGGCACGATTGTCGATGCCCGTGCGATTCCCGGCGTTAAGGCGGTTGTCCCAATTGGGCGTGTTGGCAATTCCGGACCGCTCGCCGATACCCGGCCGGCTGCCGGGCGTAAGGGCCGGGCGATTGGACGGGGCATTCTGCGGCGACAACGATCGAAAGGCTGGCGTCTCGGCCGGCCGCGATGTATTGAAACTCGGACGCGACGTGTTGAAACTCTGATGCGGGGTGCTGAAGGAAGGCGCGTGGTATGCGGCCCCGCCGCCTGCGGCGTGGTACCCGCCCCCGCCGCCGCCTGCGGCGTGATACCCGCCGCCGCCGCCACCACGGCTACCGCCGCCCCCGCCGCCGCCGTGGCCACCGCCGCCACCCCGGCCCGCCATTGCCAGGCCCGCCGACAACACAACGACCAGTGCAAGACCCACAGCCGTTTTCCAGTTCGTATTCATTTTCATTGGTATTTCTCCGGTCCAGGCAGACGAAGGTGAGTCGCCGGCATGTTACATGGGTGGGGGTGGTTTTCGTGTGATCGGGGTTTCCGCGATGTCGGGCGTCTTCTCCCCGCCGACGATGCGATCCCGCTGTTGCCACGTCATTCGGTCCTTTGACACTCGGGTGATGACGTTGGTCGCAGAGGCGACCTTCCCGTCACGCGTCACGCCGGTCATTTTCACGATCCATCGGTTGCCATCGCGGGTCCAGATCCCTTCGCCAAACCCGCCTTCCGAGTCGAAGACCCAGGAGCGGATCTTCTTGGCCAAGGGGTCCCAGCCGATGCGCTGCGTACCGGTCATCGCCGGACGGCCTCCGATCTGGACCTTGAATTCGCTCAAGATATAGCATTGATTGTCGGTCCAGCGGTAGGAGGTAATAACCAGGGCTTCCGGGCTTTCGTCCACCCACTGGCCGATCATCCACTGGAGTTGCTTGAGCTGCTCCTCGGGCGTCGGCGTGTCATCGGGAAGGTCTCTCGCGCTGGCCATCAGCCACTTGCCATCCTGCCCGGCGTGGACCACCGTGTACGGACTGCGCTGGGCGGGCTCATCGGGCCCGTGGGTCACGGTCGCCATCCCGTCCTCGACAGCCAGGTCCGGACCGATGAACCGAATGGACCCGATGGCCAGATCCATGTGTGTCTTGGGATGCTCCTTGAAGATTCCGGCGAACACTTGCTCGATCCCTTCAGGGCCCTGAGTGGCTTGGCCCTCTTCACTGACGATCTCTCCGTCCGCTACGAAGAGCCTCGCGATGGCCTTGGCATCTCCCGCGTTGTACGCCTTGGCAAACGCCTCGGCGGCGAGTTGGATCGCCTTCTCGTCCTGTTGATGCGATTGCGCCGGGGCGGAGGCCGCCGTTGCCGTGGCGGGCGCGGCGGGCGAGTCTCCCGATACGCTCTTCTGCGGTCCCATGGCCACCGCGATCGCGACCAACGCGAGGGCCACCCCTGCCGTGGTCAAAATACTTCGCATGAGTCTCAGCCTTTCATGTTAGGAATTTGAGTTCAGTCAGGCACGTCCCCACATGAATATGGGGTATCGTCGTCTGATGAACAAGAAAGCCGACGTGGTGGAACACCCTGAGGCGTTCGACCACGTCGGCTTACTCTTCAACAGGCCTCCCGGCAGAGCCGGGTTGCCCTTTATCTAGTCGTCCGACGAGTTCAAATCCACTTCTGGCAGAGCGGCTTTCGAGTCCGCCGCCCCACCACTTCACATCTTATTCTATGTCGCGGAACGCGGAATGCAAGGGCGTTGCCGTCTTTTCCGCGTTTCCGATGTTCTTCCCGGGATCGCTTGGGGCAGTGCGGTCAAGGCGTCACGGTGGCCGGCCGGAATACGGTCTCTCGATTGCGTTTTACGCCACGCTGGGTGGGTAGTTCTACACCCTAAAGATGCATTTCGGCGCGGTTGTGGCCGCGATCCATAGACGACTTCTCGCGCCCGCCAAAAAAGCACGCGGAATCTGGCGGACCACAGGCGCGGATTCCGCATTAACAGTAGGCACCCAATGAGAGTGATCTCCGCTGTGTGGGGCCGGATCAGAAGGAACATAAGCCATGAGCGAGACGCTGCAATACCAGAGTCGTGAACCCAATGACCGGTTCGACAGCCACGAGCTGGTGCGCGTCGGCAACGCTGGCCGGATCGACGATCCAATCCACATCTACCTGACGCAAATGGGCAAGATACCTTTGCTCAAGCGTGAAGAGGAATTAGGGCTTGCCATGCGGGTCGAGCGGGCCCGCCGGCGGTTCCGGCACACGGTGTTGGCCACGGATTACGTCCTCCAGTCGGCAATCGTCGCGCTGCAGGCCATCGGCGACGGCCAATGCCGGCTCGACCGCACACTGGAAGCCTCGTCCACCCAGCAGGACCGGAAGCAGCAATTGGTCAGTATGCTAGGCCCGAACCTGTGCACACTGCAGCACCTCCTGCGGCGCAATGGACGCGACTTCGCTACAGCGATCGACAGGCGCCGGTTGCCAGATGAACGCCGGTCGGCTTGGCGGCGTTTGCTTGCCCGCCGCAGCCGGGCGGTGCGGCTTATCGACGAGCTGCGCATCCGCACCCAATTCCTGCAGGCGACCTTCACAAAGCTCAAAGGGGTCTCCGCGCGCATGGACGAACTTCGCCTGCAGATGGCCGCACTGGGCGGCTCTGCCGGCTCGGAAGATCGCCGGGCAAAGTTGCGTAACGAGCTGTGCCGCCTGATGCGGATGACGCGGGAGAGCCCGGCCACGCTCCGCCGCCGCATCGTTCGGGCCACGGCTTTCCTTGCCGAATACAAGGCGGCCAAAGACAGTTTTTCGGCCGGCAACCTGCGCCTGGTAGTCTCCATCGCCAAACGATACCGCAATCGGGGCCTGAGCTTCCTCGATTTGATTCAGGAGGGCAACATGGGTTTGATGCGGGCGGCGGACAAGTTCGATTGGCGCCGCGGGTTCAGGTTCTCCACGTTCGCGACCTGGTGGATCCGCCAAGCCGTTGCCCGCGCCGTCGCCGATCAGAGCCGCACCATCCGGCTGCCCGTCCACGCCATCGAGACGATTAGCAAGGTTCGCGGCGAGCACCGTCGCTCGCTGCGAAAAAACGGAACGGTGCCTCGTTTGGAGGAGACGGCGGCCGCGCTGGACATGCCGCCGGGCAAGCTCGCCTGCATCTGCCGCGCGGACCGTGAGCCGATCTCACTCAACCAATCTGCCGGCGGCGACGACGACGATGCCCCCTTCGGCGACTACGTCAAGGACCATCGAGAGGACGATCCGCTGGCAGAAATGAACCACCAGATGCTCAAGTCCCGCATCACTGAGGTGCTGCAGAGCCTCGACTATCGCGAGCGGGAAATCCTGCGGCTGCGATTCGGGCTGGCCGACGGTTGCAGGCACACGCTCGATGAGGCGGGCAAGGTCTTCTCGATCACAAGGGAGCGGGCGCGGCAGATTGAGAATGGGGCCCTGCGGGCCTTGCGGCAGCCGACTTGTACCTGGAAACTCGCCGGCTTCCTTGAAGACGGCGTCTTCGAGACGCGCGATCGCGGCCCAGCATGGCCGGAGACCGTCAAGTGTGGCGGCCTCGGCCGCTGAAGCACGCTGCGGCTGGAACTGAAGGATGGTGCCTCATGAATCGTGTCCAAATACTGGAGTTGCGGCTGAACATGGAGGAGCAGACCCCCGCCGTGGTCCCAATCCACTTGGAGTGTGCCCACCCGCTGCATCGGCTGGGCGCAGCCCGGCGACAGGAGCACATCTCGCGCCGCAACGTGGCGCGACGGTTGGGGATCACGGTGCGGGACGTGAGACGGCAGGAATGCACAACCACGGACTTGCCCCTTAGCGTGTTGCACAAGTGGGCCCAAGTGCTGAGTCTGCCGGTGGCCGAACTCGTCCAGGAGCCGGACGATTCGTTGTCGCCGCCGCTCTTCAATCGCGCCCGCTTGGTTCTGGTTATGAAGACCGCGATGGCCATCCTGGAGCAAACCGGCGATCCGCAGACGAAACAGTTGGCGCAAACCATGGTCGAGCAATTGACGGAGATCATGCCGGAGCTGGGCGGCGTAAGCGCCTGGCATGCCGTAGGCAAGCGCCGCAGCCCCGACGAGCTGGGCATCGCCGCCGAGCGCAGCTTGTCGGACGAGGTCTTCATCGACGTGGTGGATTGAGAGGGACCCCGTGAACCGTAGAGCAACGATAAGGGAGACCTGAACATGATGTCGCTTCAAGGCCGTTTTCTGGTGGCGGCCCCGCATCAGCTTGACCCGAATTTCTCCGAAGCGGTCATCCTGGTGGTCCAGCACGCCGACCGTGGGGCGCTGGGCGTCATGGTGAATCGCCCGCGGGACCGGCAGGAAGTGATCTCGCGGCAGCGAAGCACCAGGCCGCGTTGGCCGGCAGGACCCAGGCTGTACTTCGGCGGTCCGGTGACCGGCCCGCGCATGGCAGTTCATACGGACGAGCTTTTTTCAGAGATCGAAGTCTTGCCTGGAGTGTTCTTTGCAGGAAGAAAAAAGAACGTGCTGGCTCTCACGCGTTCCAGGGAGCGGCCCTGCAAGCTGTTCACAGGGTACGCAGGATGGGGGCCGGGACAGCTTGAGCATGAAGTCGAACATGGGATCTGGCGGGCCACGGCCGCCACGGCTGCGGAAATCTTCTCCAGCGGTGACAACCTGTGGGAGCGGCTCCTGCGGCAGGCATACGGCTCGCTACTGGCGGTCATGTGCAACATCAAGCATATTCCGAGTAACGCGTCTCTGAATTGACGCCCCCGCAGGGGCAAGGGCATGGTTTCGACGATGCTTGGCAGCTTGAGATTGATGGCGGAAACGGCAAGGAAACGAAAAGCGAAGTGAATGATGCAGCCGCATGAAAAAGAGGCGATTTCCAGGATTCAGTTGTTACGGGGCGACGTTGCGATTTCGGTCAATCTCTCCTGGTGCATACTCGACGACGCAGCCTTGGAGTGCCTCAAGGGCCTGCCCCAACTCCAAAAGCTGGACCTCTCCCATACCGAAGTCACCGACGCCGGTTTGGAGCACCTGAAGAGGTTGGTACAACTCCGAGAGTTGCACGTTCACGGCACGGGAGTCACCGACGCCGGTCTGGAACACCTCAAGGGTCTCGCTCGACTCGAAAAGCTGAGCCTCAGCCTTACCAGAGTCGCCGGCGCCGGCCTGAAGCACCTCGAGGGTTTGCCCCAACTCCAAGCGCTGGACCTGAGCTATACCGAGGTCGCCGACGCCGGCCTGAATCGCATCAAGAGACTGACACGACTCCGAGAGCTGAGCCTGAGGATCACCAGAGTCACCGATGCCGGTTTGGAACACCTCACGGGGTTGCGGCAACTCCAAACGCTGGATCTCGGCGGCACCAAAGTCACCGCCGGCGGTCTGCGGCACCTCACGGGGTTGCGGCAACTCCAAGAGCTGGACCTCGGCGGCACCAAGGTCGCCGACGCCGGTCTGGAGCACCTCAAGGGGTTGCGGCAACTCCAAACGTTGGACCTCAGCGGCACCAAGGTCACCGACGCCGGTCTGGAGCACCTCAAGGCGCTCAGACAACTCCATACCCTGGACCTCCGCGCTACCAGGGTCACCGAGGCCGGTCTGAAGCGGCTCCGGTGGTTGACACAACTCCGAGAGCTGAACCTCAGCGGCACCAAGGTCACTGACGCCGGTTTGGAGCGCCTTACGGGGTTGAGACACCTTCAAACGTTGGACCTCCGCGATGCCCCAGTCACCGACGCCGGTCTGAAGCACCTCAGGGGTCTCGCCGAACTCGAAAAGCTGTGCTTCTGGGTCACGGACGCCGGTCTGAAGCACCTCAGGGGTCTGCCCCAAGTCCGAGAACTTGACCTCGGCGGCACCAAGGTCACCGACGCCGGCTTGGAGCACCTCCAGGAATTGCGGCAACTCGAAAAGCTGGACCTTTACGACACCGGAATCACCGACGCCGGTCTGGTGCACCTCAAGGGGTTGCGGCAACTCCAAGAACTGGGCCTCAGCGGCACCGAGGTCACCGACGCCGGTTTGGAGCACCTGAAGGGGTTGAGACAACTCCGAACGCTGGACCTCAGTTTTACCAAGGTCAAGGGTCCCTTGGACCCGATCGAGCGGGAATCGCATGGTCCGCAGTTCGTGGGCCTGGATGCCGATCCTCTCGATATGGGTACGCCGTTCTGCTTGGCCTCGCTCAGCAACCGGAAGGCGGCGGCTTGGGGGAATTGATTTTATGAAAACACAAGGAGAAATCGAGGCCGCCGTTTGTGAGGCAATGTGTCGTTTTGAGCAGGACTACATGGGCCGGGGCCCCAAGGACATTCACACCCACCTGCTGGGTGATCTCCTCGTGGTCCGCCTTCAAGGCGTTTTGACCGCCGCCGAGCAGCAACTGGTCAAGTCGCTTCCGGCCGAGAAGGGGAGGGACCTGCTCAAGCAAGTGCGCACCCATCTGATCGAAACGGCCCGTCCGGTCCTCGAAGCGATGGTCCACGAGGTCACCGGCGTCAAGGTGCTGAACCTACACCACGACATCAGCACCGTCACAGGCGAGGAGGTCGTTCTGCTCACCCTGGCCGAATCGCCGATTTTCCGCGACGCAAAGAATAAATAGCGGGGCTGATTCGCCCCCCTGGATCCACGCCTTACCCCCAGCCGCAAGCCGGCGTGCTCACCGCCTCCGAGCACCATGTTTGGCGCGGGAGCCTGGCCGGCAGTGAGGGCGGCAGCTAGGGCATCTTATTCCGGCAAGAGGGCCGCAACAGCTTTCGCGGATTCAGGCCGCCGGCTCGGATCTTCTTGCAAGCACTGCAGGATTGCCCGTTCCAGGGCAGGCTCAATTTCAGGACACAGCACGGAAGGTGGAATCAGTTCTGCCGCGGCTTGGAGGCCGTCGGCCGGCACGCCGCCGAAGGGTTCCTTTCCCGTGGCCACTTCATACAGCACAAGCCCCAGCGCATACAGGTCGCTTTGTTTCGAGGGTTGCTTGTGGCGAAACAATCCGGGGGCCATGAAAGCGGGCGTCCCGGCCAAAGGAAGCTCGCCTGCGGCGGTTGAGACGAAAGCCGCAATGCCGAAATCGGCGATATGAACGTGGCCGTCTCCGTCGATCACGATATTGGAGGGCTTGAGGTCCCGATGCAACACGCCATGATCGTGCGCGGCGCCCAGCCCGGCGCACAGTTCCCGGGCGATTTGCACCGTCTTTTCAGGCGAAAGCCTGCCGGCGCGCCGTAGCAGCGACGCCAGGTCTTCGCCGTCGATGAACTCCATCGAAATGAACACCTCGCCGTCGGCAAGTTGGCCGATGTCGTAGACCCTGACCACGCTGGGATGGGCAACTTCGCGGGCCGTCGCGACTTCGCTCACGAAACGGCTGCACGTCGGGTCACCTCCGCTCTTCCCGCGAGCGAGAAACTTCAACGCCACGTCTTGATCCATGATCTGATCGTGCGCCTTGTACACCTCGCCCACACCGCCTCCACCCAGTGGCCCCAGAATCTTGTAGCGCTGGGCGGCAATGATTTCACCCGGCGAAAAACGCCAGGGATTCTCAGTCCGTGCCGTCTCAACGGGGAAATCGGCGGTAATAGGTTCCCGGGGAAGATGGGCGATGGGCGAAAGGATCTTGCCGTGGGTGGCGTCTTCGCTCGACGTGCCGATGATGGTCGTCGAGCGCGGTTGCTTCAGCAGGGATTCCAGTTCTTCTCGAAGCTGGGGATCGCCCGCGCAGGCCTGATCGAGAAACGGGCCACTCTCGCTTTCGGCCAGCTCGCACGCGGCCAGGAACAGCCTTCGCACCTGCGCGTAGCGCTCCGTACTCATGGGCCTTCGGTCCTGCTGAGTTCTCGCCGCAGCCATGCGCGAACCATGGTCCATTCCCGCTCCACCGATCGTTTGGAGATCCCCATCACCTTCGCTACTTCCGCGATGCTCAGGCCGCCAAAGAATCGCAGCTCGACCATTTGGGCCTGGCGCGGGTCGAGCTTCGTGAGCTTGGTCAAGGCATCTTCAAGCGCCAACAGGTCTACGTCGCGACGGGACTCGATGACCAGGTTGTCGTCGAGTGTGATGCGATGCCGATTGCCGCCCCGCTTGGCCGCCCTATGTCGGCGAGCATGATCCACGAGAATCTGTCGCATAGCCTTGGCGGCAATGGCCAGGAAATGGGCCCGGCCCTGCCAATCAACGCTTGTTTGACCGACGAGCTTCAGGTAGACTTCGTGGACCAGCGCGGTGGGCTGAAGGGTATGGTTATTTCGTTCCCGGTGCAAGTATCGCGCGGCAAGTGCCCGCAGTTCGGTGTAGACTTCCGCAAACAACTGCTTTCCGGCAGGGCGGTCCCCCGGCTCGAATTTCTCCAGGAGTTGCGTGACCCGAGAAGATCGGCTCGATTTCATGGCCGTCGGACTCACCAATCGCTAAGGAGCAGGCACGACGGCATTGTCGCACCCGCGACTGCGCAGGTCAAGGTGACGCGGCAACCACGAGACTTCACACGCCCGAAAGATGCGATCCTGTTGTTTTTCACAGCGAGTACTCGACTTTGCCCTCCGCAGCGGCCTGTCTCAATTTGCCCATCGCCCGAGACTGGATCTGTCGAACTCGCTCTTTGGTTACTTCCATCGCGGCGCCAACTTGCCTCAGCGTCAGCGGTTCCCGGCCGCTTGTCAAGCCAAAACGACTCTTGACAATCTGCCGCTCCCGCTCGTCGAGTCGCTCGAGGATCCCCTCCACGTGCGACTCCCGCTGAATCTGGGCCGACTCCTGCTCGTACTGGCTCGCGCGGGCGTCCTCGACGGTGCTGAGCATCTCCGAGTGGCTGGTGCAAAAACGGTTCCGATGACGAAGCACGTCGGGGATTGTTCGGGCGAAGTTCTTCATGATCGCCCAGCTCGCGTACGTGCTGAACCTGAAACCCCGCGCGAAGTCGAACTTCTCCACCGCGCGCAGCAACGAGATGTTTCCATCGCTGACCAGCTCGAAGAAGTCCGCCGCCGGACCGACATACCGCTTGGCAATCGAGACCACCAGCCGTAGGTTGGCACGGATCATGTGGTTCTTGGTCGCGACCGATTCGTCGTACAGCTTCTCGATCCGGTCCATCAGTCTGCTCTTCGGCCGGTTCAAATCGAGTTGCGCCCGCAGCGCACTCGCCTTGTACTTGAGGTAGTTCATCTTCCGAAAGAGATGCATCTCCTGCTCTCGCGTCAGCAGGGGCACCTCGTACAGACTGGCCAGGTACGCAGGCAAACCGCTTGGCAACCGCGGTTTTTTCGTCAGCAAATCGCTTTCCGGCAGCGGCCCCAGGATCTCCGCCTCCTTCTTCTCCGAGCGCAGGCAGGCGAACTGCTCGTTGCCGATGCAGTCCAGCGGCAGCTCTATGACCCGCGCGGCGCGCATCGTGTTGACGATGCGATAGATGCGGCTCGGGGCCCGGTGAAACCGCTGGGCCAACGCCTGCACCGGCTCGCCGCGGCGATGCTGCTGGTATATCTTGCTTTTCGTCTCGGCGGACAGCGGCCCCTGACGGTACGGAAAGATCGCCATCTCCGCATGTTCCTGGTCGAACGGCCTCAGCGTGTACCGGATCGGATAGTCGGTGTGCATCGCACTTCCTCCAGGTTGCAACGTCCCGGGCCACCGCAAACAGAAAAAGCCGACGTGGCAGAACACCCGGAGGCGTTCGACCACGTCGGCTTACTCGTCAACGAGCCCCCCGGCCCGGCCGAGTTGCTCTTTATCTAGTCATCCGACGATTTCATTGGAGAGTCGCGATCCCGTGAACCGCGACTTTTCCAATACCGTCAGTGTACACCGCGCAGGCGCAAACGCAATAGGACTTTTTCCTTTCTTCCGCATTTGGAATCATTGTTGCTTGTGGCAGCGTAGAGGCTGTCCGGAAAGGAAGTCGCTGCCTGGTAACGACTTCGAGCCATCAGTACTTCGGCGGGAGCACGCTTGTGGCCGCGGCCCCGTGAAGGCTCCCCTTTTCACCAGGTTGCCGCACTACTTCGGACGGTCGATAATCGTGGGCGGGCGGTACTTGATTCCGGCGGCGTCGAGGCGCTTGAGGTGTGCCCTCAGGCGGGCGAAGAAGTCGGCGTAATCCCGCCCCTCGGCCGGGGACCAGGCTGCTTCGCACAGGGCGCAGGCCCGCGGGTAGGTCATGTACAGGACATGGGGGAAGGTCTTCATCTCCTCGCCCCAAAGATTCCCTTGGGCCCCCAGGACAAGCTTGGGGTCGGCCCGCCGGATGTAGTCGGGCAGCGGCTCCAGCTCATAAGCCCGCTTGAGCGTAATGACGGCGTCGCCCAGTCCCCGCGGCTCGATCTGCCGATCGGGCGACTGGACGTAGTCGAAGTAGCAGTGGTTCGTGGGAGTCATCACCAGGTACTGCCCGCTGCGCGAGGCCATTTGGATGAGCTTGTCGGCCGTGCCGCTGCGCCAGTACATGCCGACGGCGCCGGCCTTGGCGCCGCTTTCGAGGATCTCGTCCCATCCGACGAGCGTCCGGCCTTTGGTCCGCAGGTAGTCGGACATCCGCCGCACGAAGTAGCCGTGCAGTTGCGTCGCGTCGGCCAGCCCTTCGGCCGCCATCCGCTTGCGGCACTCGGAGCACTTGCCCCAATTCATCTTGCTGCATTCATCGGCCCCGATGTGGACATACCGGCTAGGGAAAACCTCGAGCATTTCGTCGAGGACCTCCTGCAGCACCCGGTACGTCGTTTCGTTGCCGGGGCAGACCTCGCCGCCGCCGAGGTGCCTGCCGTCGACCGTGCAGCCGCACTGCGGGCAGCCGCGCAAAAACGCCCCGCTGTGGCCCGGCATTTCGAACTCGGGCACAACGCTCACGAAGCGTTTCGCGGCGAACGCCACCAGCGACTTGAGCTCCGCCTGCGTGTAGTAGTGTCGGGCCAGCCGCTGATAGGTCTGCCGGGCGACGGCGTCGGGATGTGCGGCGCCAAGCTCTTTCTCGGGGGTGAGCTTGGGATACTTCATGACCTCGGCGCACCAGTTCTCGTGGTCGGTGAGGTGTATCTGCATCATGTTGAGCTTGTGCAGGGCCATGTAATCGGCGTACTGCTCGAGCTCGTCGATGGTCCAGAAATGCCTGGCCGGGTCGATGAGCAGCCCGCGCCACGGGAAGCGCGGCTTGTCGATGACGGTGGCGCAGGGCACGGCAAGCGCGGCGACGGGCCCGGCGGTCGAGTAGTTCGGCTCGTCGCAGGGGCGGGGGGCCGGACGGGTGGCCTTTCCGCCCAGCCGGCCCTCGACCAGGGCCTGAGAGCGAAACGCCTCGGGCGGGGCGAGCTGCAGGAGCGTGATCGCGGCGTAGAACGCCCCGGCCGCCTTCGGCGCACGGATGACGACGCCCCGGGGCTCGACCGCCAGGCGGTAGCCCTCGTCGCCCAGCGCCGCGTCGGCCTGAGAGGTCGTCATCCAGATGGCCCCGGCCGGCGGCTCGGCCGCGTCGCTCGGCTGGGCGGCGACCGTTTCGGCCAGTGCCCGCGAAAGCCGCCCGGCCAGGTATTCCGCGGCATCGGCCAGGCGCGCGTCGCCCTTGGCATAGAGGATTTTGGTGGCGGGTGTAATCACGAACTGCCCCGCAGCGACGGTCACCTGAACCGGCTTGGGAATCAGGGCCGGTGCGCCCGCCGCGGCGGCAGCCAACGGCACGAGCAGCAAGTTCAGCACCAGGGCCGCGACGGAGGTCGTCCGCAGGAAATTCATTGTAGTGCTCGCTAAGAAACCGGTCTTCACCTACGGCAACTCCGGCGCCGGCAGCACGGAGGGCGCTGTATAGCCGTAGAGAGGTTCACACGCTCGGCTCGAACCAGTTGGCCACCTCGGCGAACAACGTCCGCTTAGCCTGCTGAACGGTTGACGGGCTCGCCGCGCCGCACGCGGCGGGGGCGGCGATC
>JBEKTY010000002.1:0-120718 GCA_049515555.1 Thermoguttaceae bacterium | reverse complement strand
CAGTAGCGATCGAATCTGTTGCAAGGCATCGAGAGAGGCGTCGTAGACGCTGCCGTTGCAGTCCCGGGGAACGACCTCCGCGCAGTGGCACCAGGCAATGTGGTTGTGCCGGGCGATGACCAAATGCTCGCTGACTCGCTGGATCTCGACCTCCCGCATGCCGCGCCCGATGCCCAGGGCCTCGATCGCCAGCAGCTTCCCTTCGCACGGGGGCTGCGGGACATAGCTCGTGGCCGGCAGTTCCTTGCCGTAGAAATCGTGGATGATCCGGCGGCACTCGTCGATCAGGTTGACGTTGGGCACGAACACCGCCTGGTGAACGATCGACCCGCGCGTGCCTTCCTCGTCAATCACGGCTTCGATCGTGCGCAGGGCGTCGTCGGCCTGTTGGCGGAGCGTCAGGCCGCGCCGCGGGACTGCGGCAGCGAACACGTGGCGGACGTCGTTCAGCTCGACTACCGAATAGCCGATCCCCTCGTGGGACGATTTGCGGATGGTGTGCGTGGCCATGATGGTTCTCTATTTCGCGGGTGACGTTGCTGCAGGCGACGGGGCCGGCGCCGAAACCGGCCCTTTCTTCTCTGCCGGTGGCGCGGCTAGCGAGGCGGGCGGAACAGCCTTCAGGGCGATCTTCTCGGTGAGCCGGACGAGCCTCTCGCCCCGGACTTCCATCGTCCCCTTAACCACGGCGGTCAAACCATCGCCAGCCTTGAGTTGAATGCCGTTCTTGAAAGTGTTCTCGAGCTGCACCGTCAGCGTACCTTCGTTCCTGCCGGCTTCGATCAATCCGCCCGGCGACCCGAACCCGTCCGGTTCTCCGTCCAACGCCAAGGCGATGGGGCCAGCGCCGTTCTTGCCATGGATGGCCTTGATGGTGAGGCCCACTTTGCCGTTCAAGGGCGCGTTGATGGCCTGGCCTCCGGTCTGTACCACCGCCAGCTCGAAGTAGGGATCCGGCGGCCGAATGTTCAGCGGCAGGTCCCGCAACGGGACGCGGTGACGCCAGTTCTGGAACGCCTGCTGCACCAACTCCACCGGTATTGCCTGATGAACCACTTCCCGACCATCGATGGTGGCCGTGGCCTCGATCAGCGGCGAGAGCACGCCGGGCGGAGCGTTGGCCGGAGCGGTGATCCGCACCTGGACATTCTCCGGGTCCCCACCAGGCTCCTTGACCCAGGGGTACGGAGGCGTCCACGCGTTCACGTCCCCCTGCATGGTAAAGCCCTCGGGCATGTTCTTGAGCGCCAATCGGATCGGCCCCAAGTACTTCTCGCGCGTGACGAGGAGGTTCAGCGCGACCGACTGGCCGGGACCGACCTGCGGCGGATTGTCGCCGGAGAGCACCCGCAGGCCATAGTCCTGGCCCCGGGGCGCGATCGACAACCGGTAGGCATATTCCGGCCCGCCCTTGTTCCGGGCGTCCCCGATCTTCGCCACGTAATCGCCCGCCGCGGGGAGAATCAAGGTGATCCGCGAATCCGCGTGATGGGTCACCAGCGGTTCGCCTTCGTCGCCGAAATCGGTGTCGTCGTTCTTCGAGAGTTGCTTGCCGTCCTTGTACAGCGTCAGCACCGAATCCAGAGGCGAATCCAGGCGCCGGGCCTGCACCTGCAGGGTCACCTCCTGCTTCGCGGCTCCCGCGAAGACGAAGCAGTCGCAGTCGCCTGGCTTATCGATCCGGCCGTTGATCGTCACCGGCATGGTCACGCGCTGCGCCTTGTCCAGGGAGTCGTTCGGTTCCGCTTCGGTGACTTCAGGACAGTCTCCGGCGGCGAAGCGGATCGTGTTGGAGCCTACTCCCGCGGCCGACACCCGGAGCGGCACGAACGGCGGGCCCTTCTGCGGCACGCTCAGCTTCAAGGTTGATTCCGGCAGGTTGACGCCGTGCAGTTCGACCGGAACCGTGGCGCCCCGCTGTCCTCCCAGTGGAAAGACATCCGTGATGTACGGCACCGGCCCCGCGGTCAAGCGATAGACGAAGTCCTCGCGGGCGCGATAGAGCGCGTCCCGGACCTCCAGCACATACTGCCCGTCCGCCGGCACCTTGTAGATCAGGAGCGTATCTTGCCGGTGCCGGAAGCCGTCGGCATAGGCTAGTTCCTTGCCTCCGGCGTCGCGCAGGGTCAGCACCGCCTGCAGGAACCCCGGCACCGCGTCGCCAAAGTACGGGCAGATGGCGCGCGCATCGACCGCGAACACCAGGGTCTGCCCGGCCTTGGCCGAGAACCGATAGAAATCTCTGTCCGCCGCCGTGTAATAGAACCCCCTATCCACCAGCGCGCCTATCTGGCCGTTGACCACAACGGGCAGCGAGGGCAGGGCCTGGGCTTGGTCCGGAGAGTCGTTTGGCTCCACCTCGTTGACCTCCGGCAGTTGCCCGACGAAGAACCGCGCCCGGTTCGACACGCCCACCGGCGTGATGATCCGCAGATCCCGTTCCCCGGGTTCCGCGTCCGCGGCAATGTTGACCACGACCTTGGCCAGGTTCCATACGATGGTCTTGTCTTCGAATTTGACCTTCTTGTCCTCGACCTCCGCCACAGACCCGGTGATGTTCTTGTCCGTAACGCGGATGCCGGTGGCTCCGCTCAGACCGCTTCCGCATATGGTTACGTTCACGCTGGTGCCGCGTTGGCCGCCCGCGGGATAGACCCACTTGATGTGCGGCGGCACGACAACCTTCCCCTGCTGCGCGGGCGGGTCATCCCCTGCCCGCGCCCCGACCGTGGCGAAAACCAGCAGAAATTCAAGCAGCCGCGCGCGTATTATTGTCTGCATGTGCTCACTCCTTGCAGGCTCTGTTCTCTTGGATGGTCTCACAGGAGTTCCGTCAGCAGGCCGCCGCTGATCCGCTCGTCGGTCGCCGCGTACGGCTTGAGCCGCTGGACCGCGTTGTCGCCCTTGTCGGATTGGTAATCGTAGAGCGCGCGCATTTCGCGGCTGGTGGGCGGCAGCGGCGACACGCGCACTCGGCCGCATCCCAACGGGTAGGGAAGCGTATCGGCCGGATCGATGCCAAGCAGCGTATAGACGCTGTTCCAGAGGTCCCATGGATACACCTCCCGCTCGATAACCTGACACAGGCTGCTGGTCTTGCCCACCACGCGGCCGCCCTTGAACCCGCCGCCGCCCACGATCCACGAGAAGCCCGTGCTGTGGTGGCCGCGGCCGCCCTTTCCGGTTGCAGCACCTGAAACTCCGCCGCCCACATCCATGGGCTGGCGGCCCATCTCGCCGCCCGCGAGCACCATGGTGGTCTCGAGTAGCCCGCGCTGCGCCAGGTCTTCGAACAACGCCGACATCCCCTGGTCGAAATCGGGCTGGTTGTTGAGCGTCTGCTTGTAGTGGTCGTCGGTGTGCGTGTCCCAGCCGCCGAACGCCCCGCCGCCGCGCCTCCAGTAGATCTTGATGACCCTCGCGCCGCAGTCGGCCTCGACCAGGCGCCGCGCCAAGAGCATGCCTTGTCCGGCCCAGTTCATGCCGTAGCGCTCGCGCACCTCCTTCTTCTCCTGCGACAGGTCGAATGCCTTGCGCGCGTCGGAGAGGAGCAGTTTGCGGACCTTGTCCTGATAGGCGAGCATCTCGCGGAACTGCTCGTCCGCCTGCGGCTTGCCCATGGAGCTGTCCAGCGTCTGAAACAGGGCCTGCCGCGCCTGCACCCGCTCCGGCGTCAGGCCGGACCCCAGCTTCAGTCCGGCCGTGAAATCCGGCTGGGATGGATCGCCGCCCGTGGCCCAGGGACCGCACCACGACGGCAGAAAGCTCTGCTCCGTAAACACCTCGCCCGTGCCGGTCAGAAATACGTAAGGCGGTACCACGGAGTTGGGGTCGCCCTTCTTGTACGCCATGACTGCGGTCGCGCTTGGGTACACGATGTCGTCCGAGGGGAGCGTGCCGGTGGTCATTACGTAATTGGAAATGCCGTGGAACTGCGTGGCCGGGTGCGTCATGCTGCGGATGATCGAGTACTTGTCCGCCTGCTTGGCCAGGAGCGGGATGCCCTCGGACACCTCGATGCCGGGAACGTTGGTTGGAATCGTCTTAAAGTATCGGGGGCCGTTAGCCTGGCCGTTCTCGGGCTTGGGGTCGAACGACTCGACCTGCGAGATCCCGCCGGCCAGATACACCAGGATGACCGTCTTGGCCTTGGACGCCTGCATTGGCTGGGCCGGCGACTTTGGCTGCGGCTCCACCGCCCACGCCTTGCCCCCTGTCCAGCGCGGGAGCATCGCCGCAGCGAGCGCCGCTCCGCCCGCCTTGAGAAGAGCGCGTCGTCCGAATCTGGCCATGGTCCATTCCTCCCGGCAGAATCAATGGTTGAACAGGAATTCCCTGGTGTTCAGCACCGACCAGATCAGGTCCTGGCGTGCCTCGGCCTGGCGCTGAGGGTCCTTGCCCAGGTACGCGCTCGCCGCCTGCTTCTCGGCCTCGGTCGGAAAGCGGCACAGCGCGCTCAGGTACAGGTCCTCCACGACCTCGGCGTCATTCTTCTTGTCCGCCTGCCAGCGGCTCAGTCGCTGTCCCCCGCTGATCTTGTTCATCAGAGACTCGTCGTTGAACAGATACAGTTCCTGCGGCATGGAAGTACAATTGCTTCGGGCGCACTCGTAGGGCGAATCCCGAGGCGGTCGGCCGAACAAGCCGAGGAACCCGGACGTCATCGCCCCGTCGTCGATCTGCATGGCCCCGAAGCCCACGGGAAACGCCTTGTGGGGTTGAGGAATGATCGAAGCGTACTGGTCAGGGCTCCCGGTCACCTGGGCGATTGCATCGGCCAAGGGCTCGGCCGGGAGCCGGCGGACCTGGTAATGCGAGAACTGCGTCCGGTCGCGGGCGTTCCACTCGTTGGCGCGGCTCGACCGCTGGTAGGTCCGGGACGTGAGAATCAGCCGGAAGAGATGCTTCATGTCGTACTTGTGCTTGACCAGCTCGTCGGCCAGGAAGGCCAGGAGTTCTGGATTCGACGGCGGATTGGTTGGCCGCAGGTCGTCGGGCTCATGCACAATGCCCCGGCCCATCAGCCAGTACCAGACGCGATTCGCGGCGCACCGGGCGAACCATGGGTTATCCGCTGCTGTGAGCCACGCCGCAAACTTGACCCGCAGGTCTTCCTCCGCCCCGGCGGCAAGCGCCGGCCCGCCGGGCAACTTGGGGATGACCGGGGCCTTGGTCTCTGGGTGCGTGAGAACCTTCTCGTAGTCGAGGTAGACGATCTCCTCCTTGTATTCCTTGGTGGTCTTATACGCGATCTGCGCGAAGATCGCCGACAGGCCGAGGTGGTCTTCTTGGGTCCAGCTCTCAGTCGGATGTGCATGGCAGCGCATGCACTCCGTCCGCACGCCCATGAACAGTACGGCCGTGGCATCAGCCTGGTGCGCCGCATCCCGCGCGACGCCGCGATTCCCTCCGGTGGCTACCGTTGGCTGGGAAAGCTCCGGAACGCCGCGGTAGAAATTGGCCGCTGGTTCGCGGAAGCTGCTCCCGGCCGCGGTGATCAGTTCGGTGGCGAACCGGTCAAGGGGCCGGTTCTCGACCATGGCCTGGTGCAGCCATTGCCGGAAAGCCTGCACGCCGTTGGGCCACATCTCGATGGGCGTCTCGCTTTTCAGGCGCAACAGATCGCCCCACTTGAGCGTCCAGTAGTCGGCGTACTCGTTTCGCTCCAGCAACCTGTGCACCAGCTTGCTGCGCTTCTGCGGATCCTTGTCCGCCAGGAACGCGCGCGCCTCCTCGGGCTTGGGCAACACCCCTATCGCGTCGAAGGACGCGCGTCGTAGGAACTCCGCGTCCGTGCATAGGTCCGAGGGGGGAATCCCCAGTTCCTTCAGCTTGGCGTTCACAAGTTCGTCGATCTTGTTGTTCGCGCCGACGTCGGGGAAACCGTTCGGAAACTTCTGCGGCACCGCCACCCGGGCCACGGCCGAGCGCCGCAGGTACGTCGCCACGATCGCCGTCTCGCCAAAGCCCTTGGCGGTGATCTTGCCACGCGACGCCACTTCGCCCACACCCACGTCGAGCGTCCGGTAGCGCGCCTCGGCCGTGACGTCCTTCTCCGAGCCGTCGTCGTAGGTCGCCATCACCTGCACGGCGCCGCTCTTGCCCTTGTCCAGGGACTGCTTCACCGGCAGGAGCTTGATCCCCTTTAGCTTCGGCGCCTTCTCGTCCGCCCACGGAGCGCCCTGGCTGATCCAGGCAATCACTCGGCTGTACTCGGCCGAATCCGGCGGAATCAGCTTGCCGCCCTTGTGGTCGGCACCGCCGGACGCCTTGAGGAGCAACAGGCTCTTCGGGGGCTCGGCCTTGTTGACCATCAATGGTTTTGCACTTGCCTTGGCCTCGGCCTTGACTTGGTCCTCTATTTCCGGGGGATAAGCCTTGTCATCCACCTCGTCTTTCGGCCACCCCGTCCAAGGATACGCCGGAGAGAGATCCACCCAAGAGATCAGTGCGCTCGTACCGCCGGCGTTGCCTCCGGCGGCATCGTCGACCTGGGTCACCTTGACGCCGCCAACAACCTTAGCCTCCACCTGCAACGACCAGTCTCCAGCGTAGTTGACCACGCCAAAAAGCAGGCTATTCTTGCCTTTCACCAAATCGATGTCTACCTGCCTCTGGTTGGGACTGGAGAAGTTGTCGTTCCTGAACACCTGCTTGCCCTTGAGGAGCACCCGCAGACCATCGTCGCTTCCCATGGACAAATGGACCTTGCAGTCGGCGTCGGCCTGCAGCAGCACGCGGGCGTAGATCACCCGGTTGTCGGTCTGCTTTTCCCCGGCCGCTTTGGCGGCTTGAAGCAGGTCGATCGTGCCGCTTGCCAATGGCAGCTTCCTGCGCCACGGAACCTTGTCACCCTTCTTGCCCTCGGCAGCCTTGTCCGCGACCATGGCGGCGTAGTCCGCTGCAGGGTCCGCGCCGAACAGCGAGAGTTGGAGCCCGGTCTTGTTCTTCGGCGCGCCGTGGCACGCGGCCGCGTTGCAGCCGAGCCGGTCCAACATGGGCATGATGTGGTCGCGGAAGTATGGGGCGCCATGCTGGAATCCCGCAGCCGGCGTCGGCAGATCTCCGCCCCATGCCGAGCGGAGCCCGACCAGCGCCAGTACTGTGGCCAGCAAGCAGATTGCACGGCTAATTCTCATGGTCCACACCTCGCACTTGTCGCAGTGGTTAGTCTCATTGCAGATGACCCCTTTCTTGTCGGATTTCATCGTCACGGATGAGCCTCGCGCAACCAGATACAATCCAGGCGGATTTCGGAGAGCGGGTAGTCTCCTTTTCCATTCGCGTTGAGGTCGAACCAGACGACGTGGCCCGGTTGAAACGCAAGAGTACCAACCTCGATTGGCTGATACCTGCCCGGCGTCAGTTCTTTGGTCGGGACTGTTTTTTGAGTGGGCGAGTATCCGTCTTCGGCGTGGACCCCGCACCTGAAGGCCGGACCTTCCTTCTTCGGCTGCGAGCACTTGACGCGGACCGTCAGGGTGTAGCGCTTTCCGGGTACGAAGTCGTCTGCTGCCGAGAAGCGATAGCACATCGCCCAGCCCCGGTCTTTGGAAGCCAACGCCCAGCCGGTGCTCGCGTCCGGATCACGGACCGGGCCGCCGGTCCAGCCCCGGTTCTGGTAGTCGATCTGCACCGCGTTGATAAGCCGATCGCCATCGCCGGCGACCCCTTTCAATTCCGGCGGCAGTAAGTCCGCCTCGGCGCCGGCACGAGAACTCCAGTCGCGCAGATACGCGACAAAATCTTTGACCCGCTGCTCCGAGTCGCCCATCGCCAGTGCGGTGACGTGGTTCTCCTCGATTGCCTCGGCCAAACGCCGCGCGATCTCGGCCGGCGCAGTGACAGAGAGCTTCTGGTCGATGGCCCGCCACGTGCGGCTGCTAGGACCACGCAAGGCCAGCACGTACCACAAAGGCATGTGGGCATGGCGAACTCGTTTCTCCAACTCGGGTTTGCCGGCCACCTTCTTCTTCGCCTCGCGCAGGTGGCGCTCCGCTTCCACTAAGACATCCGGCGCCAGCCACGGCATCCGGTCGTTGTAGGACGTCTGGACGTAAAGCATCGGGTTGTCGCGGACCGGCTTGTGAATGGCATCAATGTATTTCAAGATTTCGGAGCCCGCCGGCCCGTAATAGCCGCAACAGAATTCGGCCACGAGCGACTTTCCATCAGCCTCGGGATCCCACATGGCCTTGGCCAGCACCCACATCCGCAAGGGCGAAAACTCCACGTTTACGCCGCTATAGTTTCCTTGGACGGAATACCCTGTGGCGTGGTGGTCCACGCAATACTTGATGTTCGGCACGAGGACGTCCAGATTCGGGTGGGGCATCAGGTAGTGGGAGAAGTTGGTCGCATAGTCCCCCACCCAGATCCTCCGGGCAATTCCGGACCACTGGTCCATTGTGGAACGAAACTGCGCGTTGGTGACTTGAGAACCAGTTGCGACGGGGTGGCCGAAGTCGTTCTCCTTGGGATAAAGGCAGATGACCACGTTGTCGCGGGGACGCACGGCCCTAGGCAGGATCATGCCCAAGCAGTAAGCCGGGGCCACGACGAGCCGGCCGGGAAACCCCTGCGCCACGCGGTCGGCCACCTGGTTAGCCAGTTCCAGCAGCAGGGCCTCGTCCGAGCCCTCGCGCTCCACCAGGCCCTGGCAGGTCTTGCAGCGGCAGTCGAACGGGTCATCTTGCCCCAACACGAGGAAGCGGTCCTGCGGATATTTGCGGAGCGTTTCCACCGCATCTTCGACGATGGTCTTTCGCACCTCGGGGTTCGACGTGCAGGGGTGGTACCGGTCGCGAGTCCCCTCCCGCAACGACCATAGTTCGGACCGCTCCTCGTAACGGAGCGTCTTGCTGGCTCGACAAGTCGCGGCCAGGTCGCGACGGTGGAGGAACACCCCCATGCCACCCCACTGCTCGGGCGCTTGGTTGACCGTGAAATTGGCGAGCTTGTTGCGGACACCCCAGAGACTTGCCCGCAATTGTTCCGGGTACGCCAGGTGGCGGTACTTCAACTTTGGCACTTCACGGCGGTCCACGGCATGTACGCGGATGGTCTTCATGTCCGGGATGGTACTTGCATCCTCGGTCCACCAGCGGCAGCCGAGCGTTTCCAGGAAGGTGTAGACGCTGTAGAGGGTCCCGCGCTTTTCGCCCCCCGCCAGCACGAGTTCGTCGCCCAGAGTCTTGACGACGAAGCCCTCGCTGCCGAGGGAGTCGAGTCCCAGGTTCTTGTGCCGCTCGGCGACCGTTTTGTTGCCGACGACGATCCAGACCGCCGGCTTGCCTTCGGGCGGAAGCTTGCCGGGCTCGCAGACGGGTAGCGTGACGCCGCTGATCTGGCGGATGAACGCCTGCAACTCCTCGACGGCGAAGCGTTCGCTGGCGGCGATCGTCGGTGCCGCAAGGATCGCGCTCCGCGCGCGGCCCTCTTCGACCAGCACCAGCGGCTCGGCGGCCCGTGCCTCGGCACCCATCTGGATGGTAAAGGCCAGCAGCCAAGCGGTCGCCAACGACACTGCCGACGACGGCACGCAAGTGTGGTGTGACGTTTGCGGGAGCGTTTGGCCAGGGTGCTCCATGGCGAAGTCCTTGTTGTTCGTCCCAACGATCGGGTGGAATCGAATTCTAGCGATCGGGTAGGAACTACGGTGGTGGGGCGTCTAGGCGGGACTCTTGGGCGACACCCCGCGTCGCTTTATACAGTTGATTTTGCACGGGTTGGTGCATGAGTAAATGGTATTTTCGTACTAGTCCGGCGATTTTGGGACTGGCCGCTCGTCGCCAAATGCGAGGCCCAGTTATAATGGGGGACATGTGCGGTCCTTCCATCTTTGCCGTCCTCCTGCTTCCGTTGCTCAGCCAGAGCAGCGACGGCCTTTCCACGGCTTCTCCGGCCAACTTGCCCACGCTGACCACTGTGGCGGCGATTCGGCAGTTGACCGCAGAGGAGGCCAGACGCGGCTATCCGGTGCGGATCCGCGGGGTGATTACCTTCAAGGTCCCCTCCCTGTTGTACGTACAAGACGAGACGGGGGGCATTTACGTTGACCCCGACAACACTCCGCCTTCCACGAAGAGGCTGCCGCCGGGAACGCTTTTGGAGGTGGAAGGCGTGACGACCTTCCTTCGATTCTCGCCCACCGTGCGAGGCTCGCAAGGCGGACCAGTGCAATTGAAAGTGCTGGGGCACGCCCCGCTGCCAGCACCGTTGCGACTCTCGCTAGTGGACGATTTTCACGTCGAGCGACCCTCGCCGGGCGAGCCGTATCAACTGCCTGTGCGGCCAATCGCTTCCCTGATGCACTTTGATGCCGAGCGAATGGTCTCGCAGCGAGTCCGCGTTCAGGCAATCGTCACCCAGGTAATGGCCGGGCAAGGCATGTACGTCCAAGGCGAAGACGCCGGCATACTGGTTAACACCGTGGCCCCGCTGGCGTGGGTCGTCGTGCTCCGATACCGCGTGGCCGTGCAGACCCAAATCATTCGCCGGCAACTGGCTCGCCAGGCCGTGTACGAAGAGCGAGGGCGAATTGCCCGCGAACTGCACGATACGCTGGAGCAGGCGCTTGGCGGGCTTTCGTTCCATCTGCACGCTGTCGACAAGAACCTGCCCCACTCGCCGCAATCCGCGCAGCAGGTGCTCGGCGTGGCCCGATCTCTTTTAGAATACAGCCGCGCGGAGGCCCGCCGCTCGATCGCCGACCTGCGGGCCTCCCTTTTGGAAGACGGCGACCTAACCGCCGCGCTGAAGACCGTGGCGGTGCAAGCCCAAGTCGGATCGACGACCGTCGTCGAGGCCGTCGTCGAAGGGGAGCCCCGCCGCCTGCCCGGCCGGGTCGAGACCAACCTGCTCCGCATCGCGCAGGAAGCCCTCACCAACGCCTTGAAGCACGGCAAGCCGTCCCGCGTGGAACTCAAGCTGTCGTTTGACCAAGAGGATGTCACTTTGCGGATCATCGACGACGGCGCCGGCTTCGAGGTCGAACAAACGGCGGCTGCCGATGGAGGACATTTCGGCTTGCTCGGGATGCGCGAGCGGGCCGAGAAGATCCAGGGGTGTTTCGCGATCCATAGCGCAGCGGGACACGGAACGGAGATCGTGGTCGTCGTCAAGCTCAAGGGAGATCTCGCGCCATGAAGGAACGGGCAAAGATCCGCTTGCTGCTGGTGGACGACCACTTCATCATGCGCCTTGGCCTGGTGACCGCCATTAACCAGGAGCCCGACATGACAGTCGTAGGCCAGTGCGGCAGCGGCGAGCAGGCGATCGAATTGTTCCGCCAGCACCGGCCCGACGTCACGGTGATGGACCTGCGGTTGCCGGGCATCAGCGGACAATCGAGGCGACAGGCGCAATCCGCAAGAATTGTCCCGAGGCCCGCATCGTCTTGTTTTCCAATTACGAGACCGAAGAAGACGTGTTCCGCGCCACGGCGGCGGGGGCGGTGGCTTATCTTGCGAAGTCCAGCGATCCCGCCGAGCTATTGGCCGCCGTGCGAACCATTCATTCGGGCGGGACCTACTTTCCCGAGGCCATCAGCGCCAAGCTGGCCGCTCGCGGGGCCAGACCGCCATTAACCGACCGCGAGGTGGACATTTTACGGCTCATCGTGCTGGGCCGCTGCAACAAGGAGATCGCCAAGGAGTTGAGGATTGCTGCGAACACGGTGAGAAACCACATAAGCAACTTGATGGAGAAGCTGGGGGTTGCGGACCGCACCGAGGCGGCAACGGCGGCCATCCAGCGCGGTATCATTCGCTTGGAGTAATCGCGATTTCCATGTCCTCCTTGATCGTGTCCATGGCTTGCACGAGCAACACCTCGTAGTTCACGGCTTGGGCGTCTTCGCTTGCCCGCCATGGCCGTCCATACCGTCGTCCCGCTGCTGGTCAGTTATGATGAAGAGGACGATGGGCTTGTCCTCACTTAATGCGACGAATTTGGCAAATCGTAGCAGTATACGGCCTTCTCATCGCGGACGTAAAGCCGCCCGCGGGCCAGGGCCGGGGCGGCATAAGTTTCGTCGCACATCTTGAGCTTGCCCAGCAGCTTGGCGCCGCCGGGCTTCGCGTTGAACAAGAGAAGCGTTCCGGCGAAGTCGAGTACCAGTGCCCGGCCGTTGCCCGCAATCACGCTGGCGAACTGGCTTTCCATGCCGTCGTCGCCCGTCTCCCATAGGATCTTGAGTCCCTTGCCCAGTTCCAGCGCCGTTAGGCCCTTGTCCGCCACGACCGCCAGGGCCATACCATCGGCCAATGTGGGCGTGGCATCGCCGACCTTATAGTGTTTGTTCCTTCCGTCCCAAACTCCGGACAGCTTGCCTTGGGCTCCCAACTTCTGAAGCTGCGCTCCGTTGCCCCCGCACAGGAGGAGTTGATCGCCCAGTACAATCGGGCTGGGAACCAAGTAACCGGGTGTCTTGCCAAGCGGCTTCGACCAGATCACGCGGCCATCGGCTGCCGAACGCCCGAAAACGTCTTCCTGATCGTAACCGATGATCTGCCGGGACCCAAAGGGTGCCCCCGAGGGTGCCCCGGGGACATTGGCCAGCAGCAAGCTGCCGTAGTTCGCTTCGGCGCCAGGTGAACTCCACACGGTCTTGCCCGTCTTGAGGTCCAAGGCCACCAACGAATCGCGCGGCGAACCGGGGTTGACAATCAGCCGGTCGCCGGCCACCAAGGGTGAAGAGCAGTAGCCCCAACTGGGCACTTCGGCCCGAAAATCCTTGGCCAAGTCCTTCTGCCACAGCACATGCCCGGTTTGTAGATCAAGGGCATGGAGCCGCCCGCGCGCCCCGAGCGCACAGACGATCCCGCCCGAGATCGCGGGCGTGGCCCGTGGGCAGGAGCCCCAGTTGATCGGTTTGCCGCGGTTGTCGTAGGCGTGCTTCCACACTTCTTCGCCGGTTTCCGCATTGAGGCAGCGGATGATGTCTTGCGCGTCCTTCTCATGGTCCATGACCACGACGCGGCCTCCGGACACGACCACGCCGCTGTGGGCCGCGCCGGCCATGGCCGCTTTCCAGCGGGGCTTGGCTTGGGTAGGCAGAGTCTCCGGAACCCAGGCGGAGTTGTTGTCGCCCTGGGGGCCGCGCCAGCAGGGCCAATCTTCGGCCGTCAGAACCGTTTTCGATTCGGAGGGCCCGTGCGCCGGTGAACTTGGTACCGTTGGATTGGTCGTAACTGTGGAGGGCTTCCTGTGATCTTCCGCCGCCGAGGGCAACTGCGAGGGTGTCGTCACCGATGAATCTGCTCCCCCCGCGGCAGTCGCCGCAGCAGGCGTTGCCGACTGCGCCTTCCCCGCACACCGAAGGTCAAGGCCGACCAACTCCCCTTCCCAGGAGCGGACGTAGAGCCGGCCGCCGGAGAGCGACGGCGAGGTCCAGCACTCTTCGGAAGTGAGCGCCTTGTACGAACCGTGCGGTTTGTATCCCTCGGGAGTGGCGTCGGCCACGTAAACGGTGCCACTCGGCCCCTGCGCAATAATCTTGCCGTCGACAATGAGCAGACCCTCGACGCGCACATCCTCTTTCCACTTGATGTTGCCGTCCTTCGGATCGGCGCAGGCGAGCGTCGAATCGCCCAAATACCCAGCGGGACTGTAAAGGTAACCCTTGTAAAGGACCGGAGTGGCAACGTGCGGGAGCAGCTTCGAGCTGGACCAAATGGGTTTCGGGGGCTCGCCGCCGACGGTTGGTGTCATGGGAAACAGCCGCGAGTGTTTTCCGTAGCAGCCGCAAATAAGGACGTTGTCGCCGATGAGCAGGGGGTCGGTGGAATCGTACCCGTGCCAACCTCCGCAACTCCAGACAACCTTGCCGTCCGACGGATCCACCGAGAAGACCGCAGAGGAAGAACGAAAGAAGACCCGCGATTTCCCCTCCTGAGTGAACGGCACGGGCGAAGCCAGCCCCGCCTTCCCCTTGCTGGCCCAAAGGGTCCTGCCGGTCATCTTGTCCAGGGCGACCCCCGATGTCTTGGTATTCAGCAGGAGGCGGTCACCCAGCACCAGCGGAGACCCGGAGATGAACCATTCCGGGTTGTACTCGGCCTCCTTGTCTTGCTTCAGATTGCGATACCAGAGGATTTTGCCGTTGGCGGCGTCGAAACAGAAAGTCTGGCCGTCGGCGGCGAGCCAATACAGGCGATCGCCGTCCAGGGCGACCGTGGCGCGGGGACCCATGAACTGCGGGATATTGCCGCGGCCCACGTCGAGCCAGCACGCTGCGTCCACGTCGTAGGTGTGAGTCCACACCACGTCACCGGTGTTGGCGTTGAGACAATAGAAAGTGTCCTTGCCCGTGCGCCAGGACCAACCGGCCGTGTACAGACAGTCCCCGGCGACGGCCGCGGAAGGATAACCGTAGCCGATGTGCCGCCGAAAAAGAATCTTCGGCGGCGTCTTGTCCCAATCGAGATTCAGGCCGGTTTCCGGCGAGATGCCGTTGTGGTTCGGCCCGCGCCACTGGTACCAATCCGTTGCCGCGGCGGGCCGAAATGGCGGCACCATGGGTGCGGGGGCCTTGGCCGCGGCAGGCGCCGGCACGAGTGTCGACAGGTCCAACGCCGCAAGCTCGCCCTCCCAGGAGCGGACGAAGAGGCGATTGCCCGCCACCGTAGGCTTTGTCCAGCACTCGTCGGAATCCAACGCTCTGAAGCTGCCCAGCGACCGGTAACGCGCGGGCGAGGCCTCGACGATGGTCAACTCGCCTGTCACGGACTGGACGATGAGCCGCTCACCCACGAGCACGAGCGAGGAGGCATCCAGCTTCTGCGTCCACTTCGTTGAACCGTCCTTGGCGTCGATCGAGACCAACGCATGTGCCGACTGGTTGGGACCGTAGAGATAACCTTCGTGAAAGATGGGCGTGCCGGCACGGGGGGCAAGATCCTTGTTCTCCCATAGTGGCTTGTCCGTTCCAGGGGCGACAAGCACAGTGCCCGGGCGATCGGCTCCGCACAGCATGATTTTGTCGTCGATAACCACCGGATCGGGCGCAATCGGAAAGGTAGTCGCCGGCCAAACCGATTTCCACAGGATCTTGCCGTCTGCCGGATCGAGCGTACAGAACTGCTCGGCGGAGAAAACAGCCAGCCGCGGTTTGCCGTCGCGGTGAAAGAGCAGGGGTGAGGCCTGCCCGGCGGTTTCCGGTCCGGAGGTCCATACAAGAGCGCCGGTCTTCTTGTTCAAGGCAAGCCCGGCGGCCCCAGCCGAGAGAACGAGCATGTCGTTCAATACCAGCGGCGTGCCGGCGTAGCACCACCGGGGCCGCGACGTGGCCTTGGCGGTGGCCGGGTCTCGGTCTAGTTCTTTCAGCCACACTTGTTCGCCGGTGGTCGCCTTGAAGCAGACGACTTTGCCGTCTTGGCAAAAGGCGTACAGAAAATCGCCGTCCAACACGGGCGCGGAACGCGGGCCGATGAAGACCGGCATCTGGTTTCTCTTCGGGTCGATGAGAACGCCGGAGGCCCGCATCCCGATCCTTTGCGACCAGACGGTCTTGCCTGTCTCCGCGTCGAAACAGAAAATGGTGTCTTCGTGGCCACCGGTGGCGAAGCCGTAGCCCATTGTGTAGACATGGTTGCCTTGGACGACGGCGGCGGAATAACCCCAGCCAACCTTCTTCCGCCACAGTTCCTTGGGCTGGCCTTTGCTCCAGTCGAGGGCGAGAGGCTTCTCACCGGGAGCAGTTCGCACGGCGGGCGGTGCAGAGGACTGTGCCCTGCCACACTCTGTCGCGAGAAGGAAATTGGCGGCGACTACGGCCAATGTCAACGCCAGATGTTGATGACGCATTATTATCGATTCTCCGTCTTGGGTGGGATTGGACGGCGGGCCAGGATGGAGTGTTCTTGACGGCGGGCAATCAGGGTGGGCGCTGAGCGACAGTATGCTCGCACCGTATCCGCGTGTCAACCATCGATGGCCCTTGGTCCGCCTTTGAAGGGCATCACACTTATGTCGAATAGAAATGGCACCAGGTTCTCGGCCGGAAATCAACGGGCTAGCTGTACTTCTGCGAAGCTCCCAGCTAACATGGCATAGATCACCAGACAGGTGCCGATAATGGAGTCGACTATGAACGTAAAAGCATTCTCCATTGCACTGCTTTTGGCAAGTTCGCTGCTGGCCCGGGGGTTGCCGGCGGCCGAGCAGAAGGCGGGCATCGTTGAAGGCAAGGCATCCTTCGCTTTCAAGAGCAAGTATCTCGCAGCGGAGTTTTCGACCATGCGGCCGCAGTTGACGAGCCTTGTGGTTGATAGCCTGGGGCTGGGCCAATTTCGGTGCAGCGCGCTTCGGCCGCCGGTCGGGCCACCGCGGCCCGCGGCCGCGGTGCGAACTGGTGCGACCCTGGAATATCGCCGCGCAGGACTTTCGTCCGCCGCCCCCGCCCGGTGGACCTTCCGACTTGGCGAAAAGACGTTCGCGCTTCTGTCCCGCTGGAGCGACGATGATTCGCCCGAACCGCTGGTGCTGGAGTTCGATCCGCGACTGGCCCACCCGACTCTCTTGGGCCACATCAACGCCAACGGCAGCGTGCGGCTGCCGGCCCTTCTGCACTTTCCCGACCAAGGGACGTTTCGCATCACCGCGGCGAATTGGAAAGACGCGGCGTTGGGGTACGATGCCAACCGGGTCGGCGCGGGCTTCGTCCGAATCACCTTTCCCCCGGCGACCGGCGGGCGGCGGCAGGTCGAGTATTGCTGGGACGTCATCGAAGTCCATCCGCAAGTTGCGGCAGCGGTCGGCGATGCCCGCTACAACGGTTTCCGCCGCAACTGGCTCAATATCCTGCAGTTGAATCCGCGTCTGCGGCTGTTGGCCAATCACGCCGGCAGCGACAGCGCCGCATTCTGTTACTATGAGTACGCCGACATCGCCCGGTACTCGCCGCCGCTGGCCGAGGGTCTCGCCGCGCTGGACCTGGTGCGCCAGAGCCTGGATCGGATCCTGGAAGGCATACCGGCCTACGGTATGCCCAATTACACGGCCTTTGACGGGGACTTCGCTCCCTCCTGGTTCCGGGAGGCGGCCGCCGACACCTATCCTTCACTCCTGATTTCCGCGGGGGACTACTTCGACGGGACCCGCGACAAGGTCTGGCTGGCGAAGAACTATGCGGGCATCCGGCAGTGGGCCGAGAAGATGCTGGCCGCGGACCGCAACGGCAACGGCCTGATCGAATACGTCGAGAGCGGCGACTCCGGGTCGTGGCCGGCGCACCTCACGTACCGCCCATCGAACTGGTGGGACGCCATCGGCTTTGGCCACGAGGACGCTTACGCCAACGCCCTGGCCTACCGCGCGCTGGGCGGCATGGAACGCTTGGCCGCGAAACTCGACAAGACCGCGGACGCAGCCCGTTATCGCGCCGCCGCCGACAAACTCCGCGGCGCCTATTTCAAGACCTTCTATAATCCGGCCACCGGCGTACTGGCGGGCTGGAAGAGCGCCGACGGCAAACTTCACGACTACTATTTCCTTTGGGTCAACGGCATCGCCATCCATTACGGGCTCGTCCCCAGGGACCAGGCCAACGCCATCATGGATCGCTTGTTGGCCAAGATGAAGGCCGTGGGCTACAACCGCTTCGACCTCGGTCTGCCCGGCAATCTCATCCCGATCCCGAGAAAAGACTACGTGGACTTGCAGCACCGTTGGGGCGCGGGGCAAAAGGAAGACGGCTCCGACGGATTCCAGATTTACCAGAACGGCGGGGCTTCAGCCTGCTTCGCCTATTTCACCCTGGCCGCTCTCTATGACCTCGGCCGCCGCGAGGAGGCCGACCGCATCCTCTTCCCCATGCTCGACGCCATGGAGAAGGGCAAGTTTCAAGGTTTCGGCCCAAACGGCATGACCAACGACTGGAAGACGTGGGACGGAACGCCTTGGGGCTACGAAGGCTTCCTGGTAGACAACTACTACGTCCTGCTGGCCGTCCTGGCGCGGGAGGGCTTACTGGAAAAAGACTCTCTTCGGGTTCCTTCTTTCTAGGCGGCGACTCCGGTCTTCGTGAAGAACTGGTCGATCGTGCCGGCGAAGCGGTTGGCAAAAGCGGCCCGGTCGATCTTGCCGAACTCCTGCTCGATCCGCTTCCAGGTCGGACTGGTGGGTTGCCGAACCGCGAGCACGTACTGCAAGGGGAGGTGCGCAAGGCGAACCCGATCCAGCAGCGCGGCATTCCCGGCTACGGCTGCCTCCGCCTCGCGCAAGTGACCCTCCGCCTCAACAAGCACGTCCGGCGCCAGCCACGGCGCATCGAATCCATTGTAGCAAGTGACGTATAGGCCGCCCTGTTGCCGCACCGGCTTGTGAATCGCGTCGATGTACTTCAGGATTGCGGGGCCGGCCGACCCGTAATAGCCGTTGCAGAACTCGGCCACCAAGGCCTGGTTGTCCGCTTCCGGGTTCCAAAGTGCCTTGGCCAGGACCCACATCCGCAGGTGCGAGAATTCGGCGTTAATGCAGGTGTGGCTGCCCTGTGCCATGTATCCGGTCACGCAATGGTCGGCGAAGTACTTGATGTTCGGCGCGAGCACGTCGAGATTTGGCTGGGGCATCAGGTAGTGGGTGAAATTGGTCGTGTAACCGCTGGATGCGATAGGTCTCGGCATTTTCCTTCAGCCACGCCCTTGCCGCGGCGGGCCACTTCCCGTACCCGCAGTCGAGCGGCACTGCGGTCGGTGGCGGTGCGCCGTGCCTGGCGGACCAGGCAAGGCAACTCATCACTTCCCGCAACTCCTTGTTGTACTTGTGGAAATCGCCAACCCGGCAAAACGGATTGTGTGCCCGCAGCTCAGCGTCACGCCGTGCATGTTGTCAGTCCTTCTTGTCGAACCATTGCCGCAGCAGCCGTACAACATCCGTTTGGCCTCGCGGCGTCGCTTCCCGTCTTTGAGGATCCATTTCCATGTCCATGGGCAGCCAGCCCCGGTACTCGTAATACGCCCAGCCGATCTTCTCCTGTTCGAGCAGATCGATCCAGTCGGCAGTCCAGCGGTACGCCCCCCTTGCCCAGCGTGCGACCCCGAACTCTCCGCACCATACGCGCGCGCCGTGCTTGTCGCGCCAAGCGGCCGCGGTCTGCACCTCCTTCAGCAGCCTCTGCTTGTCCCATTTCTCGCCCTGCATGAAACCGGGATAAACGCGATCGCGCCACTGCTCCTCGCTGGTGGTCATATGACCCTGCTTGCCGCGCTGATGCGTGAAGTCCATCGGGCCGTAGAAGTGGAAGCTGTACACCGTGTTCCGATCGCCCGTGGGCTCCAGGTACTGAAAGCCCTCGGGCCACCCCCACTCCGGCGGCTCCACCATGATCGTATGCCGGGGATCGACTTCCCGGATGGCCGCCGTCAGCTCCTTGGCATAACTGGACCAGCGCCGGCGCGCCTCCTTGCCCCAGGGCTCGTTCACCAGGTCGTACACGATCGGCCCCTGGTCCTTGTAGCGTGCGGCGACCTCTCGCCAGAACTCCCGGTAGGCCGCCAGCCAGGGCTCGTTGCCGAAGAACTTGTCGTTGTCGTCGAACGAGGCGCTGGGCGAGAACACCGTGAGCAGCCCATGTTTCAGGCACGCGTCGATGCGGTGGAAGTACTTCGCCTTCACCGCCAGGTCCACCCCGTAAGGCGGCTTGCGCGCCGTGATACTCTCGGCCAAGATCCGCAAGGCCCGGCCGTGCCATTGCTCGGCGAATTGAGCGATGTCCGCTTCCGTGGCAGCCTCGCCCAAGTTCGCTCCGCGCACGATTCCATCAGGCCAGACAACGCCATCCCGGATGATCGGGGCCTTTTCGCGCTGGTCCTTCTCGTCTGATGTCTTCGCCAGCACGTCCGCTTCTTCTTCGATGGCCTTGGTTTGGCGGACGCCGGACAGCGGCACCAATCCGTCGTGGGTGCGCCACGGCGCGCGGAACCCGCCCCGAGGTTCGCCGACAGAACCGCGGACCAGCGGTCCGGTTTTCGGCGGCCCGGCCGTGGCCCCCGCCAGGCACAACGTCAGGACTGCTGCGGCCGCAACCGCCCGGCGCGTCACTGATTGATCGGACATCGCAAGTCCTCCTTCATCCTGACTAAGAACGCCTAGAACAATGAACGCAGACGTAACCAAACACGACGCCTGATCGTACTGTTTTTGGCGTTCTAAGGCGTCACTGTGATCACAAATCCGCCCTCCCATCCAACATAAAAATCCGGGTACGGGGCAATCACATAGCTGCCAGGGCTCTTGAAGGTATGGCTGTTGGTCCCGCTGCGCTTGTCGGGTTTGAGGCCCACAAAGGGATAGACGACCATGTCCTTCTTGTTCATTTTCGTCGGGTCATAGGTGTAGATGTTGACGTTAGCTCCACCCGAAGGCCCCAGTTCATTGGGGTTCCCATATCCCACAGTCCACGCTCCGGCCTGGCCGACCTTAAGCGTCTTGGGACCGGTGATTTCCAGGGTGGATGGCAACTCGATCACTTCAAAAGCGCTGACCGGAATGCGATTCAGACGCTGAACGAAGTCCTTTTCCCACCGCATGTCCGCCACGCCGCACATTTCGATGCTGGAACCGCCAGTGCCGTCGGCCACGATAATGCCGTATTTGCGCATCGCTTCGCCGACAACGCGCGCCTGCGTCTTGACGCCCAGCACGGTGTCGGCATTGGCGTCCCACCAGCTTTGCTTGATTCGCATCCGGCCTCCGTAAGGAATGCCCTTGGGATTCCATGCGCCCGCGTTTGTGCGCGAGGGCCAGACGTACTTGGGGCAAATGTCGCTGTTGTTCAGGCACCCGCGCAGGGTGTGATGGATGGCCCCGGAAGCTACCTCGTCATAGAAGATCAGCAAAGGAGTGATCGGCAGCCCTGCCGCGTCCGTCGAGTTCGTGTCGGCGTAGGGGTTCTCGCCATTCTTCAAATCGAACCTGCGATAGCTGGCCCCGGCAATCGATTGCCGGTTGCCGGACGAATCCTTCTTGACTAGGAGTTGGTAGTATTCCCACAGTTCAAGAGGACCGCCTGTTGTTTCGTCGCGCACCAGGAAAAGGTGGTGGTGATCGCCCGGGCTCGGTAGAGCATCGACGGGGTAGGTCAGCAGCGTATTTCCTTCCGAAACGACCGGTTCCGGCGGGAGCAGGTAAGGCCCGGTGCCGGCCGGACAATAGGACCACGTGCCCTTGATCGTTCTCTTGGGCGTATTGCCGGACACGACGTTGAACGGCATGGTGTACCAATTCCAGGTCGGCGGCGTGAACGGGCCGGAGACGCCATTGGCGTTCACCGTGCCTTTGGCCTGGACCATTCTGCGGAGCATCTCGTCGGAATGGGGATTGACCGGGTCTTTGGAGATGTTCCGCCGCAGTTCGGCAAACCACGGGGTGTGGGCCTCCAGCAATTCGTGTCCATTGAAGGAAGGCGAGTTGAACTTCTGGGCCTCGACGAACGTGATCGGAGAGCGGCCAAGCTCCATGGCTTTCGCCGGGGTCTTGGCGCTCGTCGACTTCTGAATCGTTCCATCAACGGCGGCGGGAGTGGCATCCGTTTGCTTGTCTTGCAAGGCTGCGGCAGCGCCCGCACTGCCCCGCGCGACGCCGCTTCGCAGGTTGTTGATGGAATCAGTACAAGCCCCAATGGCGAGGCCCAGCGCCAGGACCAGGATTCTTTGCATGTTGAAGCTCCCTTTCCAATAAAGTCGCGGCTGAAGTCTGTGTGTGTTCGTTGTGGCGGCGCCCCACGTCCGCTTGGCGACATCATAGCCTGCGTTGGCTCGGGGGGCAAACAGAGTGCAGTCCCACCCAAGCTGTCCCACTTGGCCGACGTTCGGTTTGCAGTGCTGTTGGCCCGAGTGTACGATGATTACCTGTCAGTCTTCAATCCGGAGAGTCATTGTATGATCGCAAGAGGCGGATGGCAGTCGATCCCAGGGGCGGTTCTGTTGATGATGGCGGCGTTGGATACAGCGGCTTGGGGAGACGAATCGCCGGCGGTCGTCAAGCCGTTGATGGCGGATCCGCTGCTTCTTCCGCCGATGGTGCCGGCTGGCGAGAAGCTCTTGCTGGAGGGCACCTCGCCCGGGGTCCGGGTGTGGGACCAGTGGTCGTCGGGAAGGATCTGGAATTACGGCACCACGGAATCGGTGGGAGACGGCGCGGGGATGATCATCTATGCGCCTCCGGACGCGAAAGGCCGGGTGATCGCTTACGATATCGGCGTGAAGGTCGAAGCCGATGCCGACCGCAACCCCACGAATTGGCAGGGCGTGTGCCTGTGGGTGAAGGGAGATGGCTCTGAAGCCCAAGGTGTGCTCGGCTGGAATTGGTACGTGGAGAATCCGTACAAGTTCTCTTTGAAGAATGCGAGTTGGCACAAGTTGTTTGTGCGTTGGAAGGATTTCCGTCCGCCGGTGCTAGGTCGCCAACTTTACTTTCCGAACTTCACGATCGAGCGGGCGGACACGAACGCGTCCAACTGGTTCATCGTAGACCGCGTGCATCTGTTCAAAGAGGAAAAGGTTGAGGAGATTCGTCCGACGCCCCGCAAGGACCTTCCCGGAGACATTTCGGCGGAGCAGTTCCTCTGCGGCCGGGAACATATCGGAAAGACCTTGCAGAAGCTGAAGGCGAAGAAGCCAGTCACGATCGTGATCATCGGCGACTCGATCACCGCCGGCGCCCAACTCTGGTATGCGCCGAAGGAGGGAAGCAAGGAGCGCGACATGGATCAATTCCGCCTGCTCTATGCCGGCATCGCCGCCCAAGGGCTCGCGGAGCGATTCAAGTATGAAAACCCCGTGTTTGTCTGGAAGCGGTTAGACAAGGAGGAGTGGAAAACCGCCGTGGGCGCCGACGCCAAGGTCGGCGAAGGGCTTAGCGTCGTCATTCTCGGCGCGGGCGGAAGGGCCGCCGAATTCGCCGTGAAACGAATCGACGACATCCTGGCATTCACGCCGGACCTCGTCGTTTATCAGTTCGGCGTCAATGACGCCATTTACGGGAGCAGCAAGGACTACCGAATCCATCTCGCCAGGTGCGTGGATCTCCTGAAGGCGAAGGGGATCGAGGTCGTGATCGGCACGCCCACGCCGTATCCCGGCATCGGCAGTCCGTACTGGAACAACGGGGAAGCGGTGAGTGGGGAAGCCCGCCGCGTCGCAAAGGAGACGGATTGCGCGCTGCTGGATATGCGGAAGGGGTTCTGTGCGCGGTATCCGCAGTGTCTCGGCGATCTGTTCTCCGACGAAGCCCATCCGAATCATCGCGGCCATCGGATCATGGGCACTCTCTTGCTAGAGATGTTCACCCAACAGGGGCTCAAGATTTGGGAAGGCGTTCCCAACCTGAAACCGCGGGGAGGCGCGCAATGAGAATAGGAATTCTCATCGCGTAACCTCGCAGAACTGATACTCGTTCTTCCAGAGGACGTTGCCCGTCGGCGGATCGAGCGCGACCGTCGTCCCGGGCTCCTTGTTCGAGCCGCAGGAGAAATACATGGTCCCGTCGAGGACGCAGCCGGAGGCGTTCGGCGATTCCTTGTACTCGCTGAACCTGAACCGCCACCGCTCCGCGCCGCTCAGCGCATCCCATGCCTGGATCACCGGCGCCTTCTCTCCCTTGGCAATGGACGCGAAGGCGACGACGCCGTCCGATAGGACGGGATACTGGCCGGCCGGCATGCCCACGGGGCGCCACCAGTTCACGCTGCCGTCGGAGACGTCGAGGCAGAAGACGTCCCAGCCCAGGCTGACGAGGAGACGATTGCCCCTGACCGCGACCTCGCCGCCCCCGTACATGGGCTTCTCCGACGCGAGCTGCCCGGAATTCGAATCCTTCTCGAACCGCGGGTCATTGTGCCTGTAAGTGGCGTAGTGGTCGTATTCCCAGAGCACCTTGCCCGCGGGGTTCATCCGGACGACCTTGGCGCCGAGGTCCTGGAAGTAGAGCGAGTCATTGGCGAACGTGAGCGCGCCGGTGACGGGCGAGCCGACGTCGATGCTTGCGGCGATGCGGCCGGTCGCCGCGTCGAGGACGTGGACCTTCCCCGCGGTCGTCCCGAAATAGACGCGGCCGTTCGCCACGCAGGGGGGACGAAGTGTTGCCGCCCTTTGCGTCGAGGCCGTCGGGGTGCGACTGCCAGAGCACAGCGCTCATCTTCGCGTCGATGCAGTAGGCCCGGCCCATCTGGTCGACGACGTAAACCCGGCGCCCGGCGACGGCGGGCGATGCGAGGAGCGCGTCGTCGAGCGGGACCTGCGCGCGGAGTTCCAGCGGCGGCGCGAGCGTCTCGTCGGCCGCGTCGCCGGTGTGCTCCGCGACGCGCATGTACTGCGGCCAGTCTCCGGCCGTGGCAGAGGCGATCATTGATGCAGGACGCATCGGTCGCACCCGCGCCCACCGACGTTTGCAGATCTCTGTGCGCGCGGGGATGGTATGTACCATGTAGCGCGGCTTACTTCCCGATCACGACTTTCGTCCCGGCCCTCACTGTCGCGAGCAACTGAATCACAACGTCGCCACTGGCCGAGTCGGCGACGAACGCCGCATCCACGCCGTCCAGCGTGACCTTCTCGGGCAGGCTGCCTTTACAACCGACGAACTTGAAGGCGGGCTGGTGAAGCACACTCTCCCTCGGGCAAGTCAACTCCATCGGCCCTTCACCGCGCAGCACGTAACAACCCTCCGATTCGTTGAAGCCGTCCTTGTTCAGATCGCCCGGATCGTCGAGCACCAAAACGCCGCCTTTCACGGCGAGCTTCGGCGGATTACGGTACTGGAGCGCCAGGGGCAACGCGTCGGCAGCGGTCTTCATCTCCGGCGCCAAGCCATTTCCCGAGGCACCCATTTGGATCATGGCGGCCCAGGTATTGTCGTAGCCCGGCTCCATGATGATCCCGTGCGAGCCCCAGCCCGAGCGGTCAAAGCCGATCGAGCGGCCATTATGCCGCATGTAGCGATCGAAGATGCGCTCCTCCTCGGCCGGGATGGCCAGCATGAAGCTCGTTTTGGCCTTCTCGCTCACGGCGAGCAGGAGTTCCTCGGGCCCAGAGGGCGCCAAATCGTACCTCTTGCACTTGGGCGTGCTCCAGGTGAAGCCGGCATCGGCGTCGGGCTGCTTGTCGTGGCTGGGGAACATCAGGTGTGGGCCGTACTCGGTGCTCCAGTGCATGGGCGCGTCGCCCAAGCGGCGCACGTGGACCTGGACGACGATCCGGCCGGAAGGATAAAAGGTGTAGATGGCTTCGACGGGAAGGTCCTTGTCCGCATATTTGGACCACCAGGTGAACCAGGACGCCGCGCGCACGCGCACGCGTGCCGGGCCCTGCTCGATCACGTCGAGTTGTCCCTCCGCCTTTAGTTCTTTATGCCCGAGCGACGGCCAATCGCGGCAGCCGTCGTAACAGGTCCCTTCCTTGGCCTTGCCGGGCTTGGCCTCCAAAACATGCTTCGTGCAGCAGTGGTCCTTCCCGGGCGGGCTCTTGAATTCGTTGCCGTGCCAACCGATCTCGAACAGTCCGCGTCCCGCCGTGTCCTTGGCGAGGTTGACTGTCGCGCCCGGATCGGCCGCCAGGTTGTAGAACTCCATGATCCCACCGCCGGACTGCTGCCAGACGACCGCCCGATAGACGCCGGGAGACGTGACGGTGATCTTCAGGTCCGGCGGTGCTGCCGATCGTGACAACTCCAACCTCGCGCCCGCGGCGATCGCAGAAGCAAGGCTTGCGCCGCACAACATCATTCCAAACACGGGCGTATTCGATCCATGAGTCATGAACAAGCTCCTTTGCGGTTGGTCATTTCGTCGCAACCCCACCATCGTGGTTGTCCTCAAGCTGAAGATTAGACTTGCTGGACGGCTGTGGGACGTAGTGCTCTTCCGGCGTCGGGATTGTCCAGGATACTCCCGGCGTGCGGGAAATGCAAAGGTGGTTTGGCGGCCATTCGCGTTGCCACTCGGTTTCACGTATGATGATGAAGATGCGATTTGGCGTCTCCCTGCCTTCCAGCCCACCTCCGAAGCACCAAGACCCCCTGCGATGCGTCGATGCAACCCTGCTGTAGTTCCGTGGATTCTGAGTATCACCCTAGGACTGGTTTTCGTGTGGCCGGGCATGGCGTCTGCAGACCAGGGGGAGCAGGTGCGGCTGGGCGCGGCGGACTTCAAGCCTTCGCCGGATTGCCCCGTTGGTTGGCGCGGCGACGGCAACGGGCGTTACCCGGCAGCCAACCCGCCGTTGACCTGGGGGCGCAACTCCAAGTCCGTGTCGGGCCTCTGCTCTCAGGCGAAGAAGCCCAAGGCCGATGACCGGGGCACGCCGATGGCCGATGGCGTGATCCGCCAATGGCTCGCCATCGGCCCCGTCGCCATCCCGCAGGGCAAGGCGGCCAAGGAGGATTTTTTTGATGAGCCCAAGCTCGTCCCTGCCGAGGGAGACAGACTTGGTGACTTGGCATGGAAGGCCGTGACCACCGACACCCCTTGGATCCACTTCCAGCCCATGTACGGCAAGGGGGCCGACCCGGAGAAGGTCGTGGCATACGCCCATGCCTGGGTCCACGCGCCCCAGGGCAAGGCTGTCTACCTCGACGCGATGGTCAGCAACACCGGCAAGTTCTGGCTCAACGGCAAAGAGATCGGCGTCTTTGGCGGGCCTGCTGTCCGCGCCAATCTGCCGCTCAAACAAGGCTGGAACTCGCTCTTGGCTCGCGTGGCGCCGCAACCCGACACCGGCTGGAGCAAAGGGGTCGTCCAGTGGCACCTGAACGCCGCGCTGTTCGGCACGGAGAGCGACGAGTACGAGAGCCGCAACATCCTGTGGACGACGCCCATGCCCGACGACGGCCCCGGCGTCAGCTCGCCGATCCTGGTGGGCAACAAGCTCTTCGTGACCGCGGAGGGCAACGTGCTGATCTGCATTTCGGCCGCCGACGGCAAGGTGCTGTGGGCCCGGTCGAGCACGTATGCCGACGCGGCCACCAGCGACGAGCGACAGAAAGCCCCCGAGGTCTTTGCCCAGACCGACAAGCTGACGGCGCAGCTCAACGAATCGCTCCAGACCTACTGCCAGGACCCGGGCAACTTTCGCAAGAAGCCCGAGGTTTGCGCGGGCCTCGACGCCTGCCGCAAGGTCAATAGGCTCGTGGAGAAGACGGACCGGGCCAAGTACCCCGGCCAGAGCGGCTGCGAGGCCGGCGAAGCCGCGTCTACCCCCGTGAGCGATGGGCAGCATGTCTATGTACTGTACGGCTCGGGCGTGGCGGCTTGCTTCGACCTGGACGGCAATCGCCAGTGGACGACCGTGGTCAACGTCAGAAACAGCGAGCACGGGTACGCGGCTTCCCCCTGCCTGGTCGATGGCAAGCTCGTCATCAAGTCGCAAGAGTACCTGGGCGCCGTCGCGCTGGACAGCAAGACCGGCCGGGTCGTCACTCGGATGCCCGTGTGGAAGGCCGAGGGTTTGAACGCGTACTCCGCGCCCCTGCCGCTTTCGATCGGCGGCGAGAAGGTGGTCGTGCAATCCTTCGGCGTCGTGACTCGCGTCAAGGACGGCCGGACCTTGTCGCAGGCCTTCGCGCCGCCGTACTACAACATCGCCGACTACGCCTCGCCTACCGCCGAGGGCCGTAGGCTGTGCAGCTTCATCCTGCCCAAGAGCGACAGCGGCATCCGGCTGGCGTTCCAGACCCTGCCCGAGGAACTCACCGAACCCCTGGTGATGAAGGACACCCGGGAGTGCGAGTTCGACGCCAAGAAGTTCCCCTGCTGGTTCAGCTACAACCACAATGCCTCGCCGCTGCTTTACCAGGGGCTGGCCTACGTGATGAGCGTGGACGGCGTGCTGACGGTGATCGACGCCGCCAAGGGTGAGATCGTCTACCAGAAGCTTTTGGACTTCAACCCAATCATGATGCACAACGGGCCCATCGTCCGCGCCGGCTGCTCCGGCAGCCCGACGCTCGGCGGCAAGCACATCTACCTCTGGGACAACCAGGGGACGTGCGTGGTCATCGAACCGGGGCGGACCTTCAAGCAGTTGGCCCGCAACCGCATCGACCAGGTTCACTACTACTACGGGCCAGCTCGCAACGAGTGCATGATCAGCAACCCGGTCTTCAGCGGCAAGCGGATGTATGTCCGCGCCGAGAACCACCTCTATTGCATGGGCGAGAAGGCGCACAACTGACGTTCCGATCTCAGATAATGGAAAGGAGATTTGACATGCAGTTGTATTGCGATTCTGCCTTTTGAGTTGTTGGTCCGCAGGGTTCAACGCATCTTCAGGACGCATTAACCTCGGTTGAACTTGCTTTCTCGAGGCGTTATGCTCATGGAGAGTGACTCGCTGCCCGCCCGATGGGCACCCACCTGTTTTGACCCACCTGACCGAAGGAGAAACCATGTCTCGCCTCACCGTCCATCGTCGAAAGTTCTTGGCCGCCACTGGCGCCGGCTCGCTCATGATCGTGTCGCCCAGCGCCGTGTGGTCCTACTCCCGCAATGAGAAACTGAACTGCGCGCTGGTCGCCGTGGGCGGCCGCGGCGGCGCACACATCGGCTGTTGCGCCGGGCAGAACTTCATCGCCATGGCCGAATGCGATGAGAGGCAAATGGCTGGGGCACGGAAGCAGTACCCGCAGACCAAGGCCTACACCGACTATCGAAAGCTGTTCGACGCGCACAAGGATCTGAACGCTGTCTTCGTGGGCACCCCAGACCACCACCACTTCCCGGCCTCGATGCGGGCCATCGATGTGGGCGCGGGCGTGTACACGGAGAAGCCGTTGACGTACTCCGTCTGGGAGGCCCGTCGCCTGGCCGAGTTTGCACGCAAGAAGAAGGTGGCCACGCAGTTGGGCAACCAGGGGCACAGCGGCGAGGGCTGCCGCCGGTTGTGCGAGCTGGTGTGGGGCGGCGTGCTGGGCGACGTGACCGAGGTCCACTGCCGCACCAACTGGGCCTTCAGCGCAGGCATCCAGGTGGCCAAGGAGCCCCAAAAAGTCCCGGCGGGCCTGGACTGGGACGTGTGGTGCGGACCGGCGCCCATGCGACCGTACCAGGGCGGCATCCATCCGTTCTCCTGGCGCGGCTGGTTCGATTACGGCACCGGCGCGCTGGGCGACCAGGGCTGCCACGTCATGGACGCTGCGTTCTGGGCCCTGAAACTGGCCGAAGCGGACTCCGTCGAGGTCTCGGCCGAAACCTCCGAGGACAACGGCCCGCTGTACCCCTTGTGGTCGATCGTCACCTACAAGTTCCCGGCCCGCGCCGGCATGGTCCCGCTGACGCTGAAGTGGTTCCTGGGCAACAAGCTGCCGCCGCGCCCGCCGCAACTGGAGCCGGAGCGGGGAAACATGGACCACGGGACCTACTACTACGGCACCAAGGGCGTGACCTTCACCGACCAGTACTGCGGCGGCGCCCGCATCATCCCCGAGTCGAAGCACAAAGAAACCAAGTACCCGGCGCCAACCCTGCCGCGAGCTAAGCACGGGCACCAGGAGGCTTTCCTCAACGCCTGCAAGGGCGGCGAGCCGGCGTGCAGCAATTTCGACTACAGCGGCCCGCTGGCCGAGATCGTGCTGCTGGGTGACATCGCCACGCGGATCAAGAAGCCGTTCACCTTCAGGCTCAAGGAGTTGAAGGCCGTCAACTGCCCCGAGGCCGACGCCCTGGTGAAGCGCGAGCCGCGCAAGGGGTGGGAGTTCGGGTACGGGAATGTGTAGGGCGGGCAACCGTCCGGCCCTGATAGTCATCTACGAGCCGAAGAAATGAAAGTCGATTCGAGCGAAGGAGGAACGCGCCATGAGAGGATCGAGCAACATGAAACGGACCGCGATTCTTGCGGCAGTTTCCCTCGGCCTCGCGGCCCAGGCGTGGGCGCAGACCAAGTCCTCCACACCTGCGACGGGTCAAGCGGGCGCGGGAAACGCCTTTACTAGCAGTGCCGCGGGCGGCAACTGGTCGGCCCTGGCGACCTGGCAGGCCCAGGACGGCGCAGCGCCCAAGCGAATTCCGGGCAGCGGCGACACGGTCACGATCAACGGGCCGGTCACCGTGGACACGCCCGTCATCGTCGGGACCGGATCCGGCGACGCGATCGTGCTGGCCGGCAGCGAGAGGGTCGGGGACAAGAAGCTCACCGTCGCCGCGCCGCTGGTGGTCCGGGGCGGCGTCAAGAGCAACGGGCAGTCCGTGATCGACGTCGTGGCCGGCGCGGGCATTGAACTCGACGCCGCCGCAGGCGCTGCGCCCGCGATCCACGCGGCTTACGGCAGCAGCGTTCATCTCTACTTCCGCGGAGCGAAGGACAAGCGCTGCTACTTGCGCACCAGGCCCGGCACATCCGGCAAGCCAGGAAGGGTGATGGGTGACGGCGGCTCGGTCCCGCTCAACGTCGGCGCCGCTTATACCGACTTCAGCCACCTGGGCTCGGAGGCGGCATACGGCCTGATGGTGGCGCCTTCGCCCCGGCCGCAGATGTCCTCGATCGCCGACTGCGCCTTCACGCGCGCCAGCCTCAGTTACAGCGACGCCTACGCCCGGAAGGCGGAGTTCACGTTTTCCGATTGCGTCTTCGATCAGACCATTCCGGTCAAGGTGGGCGACCTGACGTTCGGGGCGGCGTTCTCCGGCAACTTTCAGGTGAGCGTGCTCCGGTGCGGCTTCGACAAGCGGGTGTCGCTCGACCAGCCCAAGGACGTCAGGTGCAACGTGTTCTTCGGGAACATCTGGCCGCATCAGTACCGCCAGAAGGCATTCCAGTCGTGGTCGGACAACCTGGTGGTATCCAATGAGCCGGTGTGCGGCTATTTCATCCCGCGGCCGGGCGAGTACAACCGGACATACATCATCGGCATCGGAGGCTATCACAACGAGCACATCGTCGGCGCCCATGGGCCGATTGTCTTCGATCAGTGCATCTGGGACGTGCCCCTGACCAAGGGCTATATCGACGATGCGCTGATGGTAGGCGGCGCATGCACCGTCAGGCGCAGCCTCGCCCTGCCGCGGATCGGCGGCGAGAATCCCAACACAGGCGTGTCGCTGGGCTATGTCTTCGGCGGGCCGATCAGGTATGACCACAACACCGTCGCCCTGGGCAAGGAGGCGATGGTGCATTCCGACCCCTCGCACGGCGGCAAGCCCGGCGAGATCGTCGAGTTCAAGAACAACCTCTTGTACGTGCTGAACAGCGCGCCCAAGGCCACCGGCAAGGTCTTCGTCACCTTCGGCGGACTGAAGGACCCCCTCAGGCCCGAGGACTGCGACTATAACGGCCGCTGGCGCTCGCAGTACGGCGAAATCGTAATCACCGCCGCGGGCAAGTTGGGCGAGCACGACGTAGAGGCCGACCCCAGGTTCGTCGACCCGACGCGGAACCTGACGTCGTTCTACCGCTCTCGGCGGGGCGTCCAGCCCGACATGGTGGAGAAGGACGTCGTCAATGCCTTGAACTGGATTCGGCGGCACCCCGGGAAGATGCCGGAGATGATTGACTGGGTGTTCGCAGGCTATGTGCCGACCAACCCCACGTTGAGGGCCGCCAGCGACAAGGACGGCCCTACCAACGGCTGGATCGGCGCCATGGAGGGCAAGGTATCGAGCCAAGCCGCGGCCGCCATCAAGCCGACGAAAGCCGACTGATGGAAAGGACAAGCAACAGGCAACGCGATAGCCAAAGGAGCCTGATCATGTATGTCAGAACGCTGTTGACTCTGTGCCTGGCGGCCGCCGCGGCAGGCGGCTCACTGCTTGCCGCCGACAGTCCAATTGCGTCGCGTTATCCGGGCGATGCCGGCATCAAGAAGGACCCGGCGGTCATCTTCGCCGACGACTTCGAATCGTGGACCGACGGCGGCACCAAGCCGCCAGCCGGCACCTGGGATGCGGAACAGAAGAAGACCAGCCGGACCCGCGTGGTGCCGGGCAAGGTGGTCGCGGACGGCCTCTCGGGACCGGGCAGCGGCGTACTGGAGATCGCCTGCTGGACGCCGGGCAAAGGTGAGTCGTCCGGCGGCGTGGAACTCAGGTTGGGCAACTACAATCACGCCAACGAAGGCCGCGGCGACGGCTACGAAGAACTCTTCGTCCGCTACTACATCAAGTTCGACGAGAACTACCGCGGGGTCGCCAACCACGGGGCGAACCTGGGCGGTCGCGACGTGAGCCGTCCGGGCAGCGCCTGGGCGGGCATGGCCGCCATCCGCGACATCGCCTCCCGCGGCTATTTCTACTCCGGCCTGCAACCTTATGGGAAGAACGACAGCCCCGAATTGGAGATGGGCTTTTACAGCTACCACCTGGACAAACACGACCAGTGGGGCGACACCTACGAGGTCCAGAAGCACATTCCAGTCCGGGTCGGCGAGTGGCACTGCGTCGAGCGGCACATGAAGCTCAACTCGGTTACCGCGGCCGGCGAGGCAAATGCCGACGGCATCGAAGAGCTGTGGGTGGACGGCCAGATCAGCATCTGCAAGGCTGTGCGTTTCCGCCGCACTCCCAAACTGCGCATCACTTTCTTCTCCCTTGGGACGTATTATCACGGCCTGCCGAAAGACTACGACGCGGCGCACCCGATCAAGGTGTATTTCGACAACCTGGTCATTGCCCGCAAGTACATCGGGCCGATGAGCAAAGCAGACTGATATGAGCCTCTGTATGAACCGCAGCGTACGAAACTCAACAGGCAAACCCAGCGTGCAACAATCATACACTCATCCAGGTGCGGCGGATTTCCTACGGCCAGCCGACGGCACGATGAACTCAGGAGATTGAAACGATGACGAAGTCTTGTACAAAGGTCTTGGCCCTGGTGCTGATGGGGGCCGGTGTCCATGCCGCCGCGCTGGGCGCGCAGGAGAAGCCCGCCGGAAAGGAGACGGTGATTCTCGACACCAGCGGCTTCTGGCGATTCTACCTCGCCATGCGCACGCCGGTGGTCCGCGACGGCGAGTCACTGAAGGAAATCGGAGCGGCATGCAACACCCCGGCCCCGGCCAGCGGCTGGACGGGAGTCGAATTCGACGATTCCGGCTGGGTGCGTCTGGCCGGCGCGCCTCTGGCGAGTTGGTGCAATTGGGACCCGGCCGCGCGGGCCAATGTTGGCTTCGTCTACTGCCACGGCAGCTCGCTCGCCGAGGCCCAGCTTTGCCTGAGGATTGTACTCAGTGCGGTTGGCGGCGCCGGCGGCCGGTGCCGCGCAACCCAACGCGAGGCGACCTGCCGGCGTGCAGGCATGGAACTCAAGCTTGCTGGTGTCGGACACGGACCTCGACTGGGGCGACCCCCTTGAGCCGCTGAAGCCCATCCGCATCGTCGGGGCGCGCAACGGCAGCTTCTCGGGCAAAGTGCTGCTGGGCTCCGACGAGGCGTTGAGGACCTTGAAGGCATCGATGAGCGACTTGGCCGGGCCTGCCGGCACGGTCATTCCTGCGTCGGCCGCAACCTTGCGCTACGCCGCTGCCGACCTTCCGCGAGAGGCGGCGGTGGTGAACCGGTTCGATTCATTGCTGGAAACGCCGCCCATTGAAGTGCCCGTCCGCCGCAAGGATCCGGCGAGCGTCTGGGTGCGAACACTCCCTGGAGAGCCCACGCCCGTCTACGGCGCCGTGGCGCCGGTCTGGGTGACGGTGAAGGTGCCAGCCGACGCCAGGCCAGGCGACTACCGCGGGACGCTCACGGTCGGCGCGAACCAGCAGGCATTTGCGGTTCCCATTGAGCTGCGGGTCTCCCCTTTCACGCTCCCGGACCCCAAGCAGTACCGGACGTTTGTCGAGCTGGTTGAATCGCCGGACACCCTGGCCATGGAGTACGGCGTGCCGCTCTGGTCCGAAGCCCATTGGAAGCACATTGAGAAATCCCTGACACTGGCGGGGCAGTCCGGCGCCAAGACCTGCTATGTCCCGCTGATTTGCGAAACGAACTTGGGCAACGAGCAATCGATGGTCCGCTGGGTGAAACAGGCTGAGAATAGGTACCGCTATGACTTCAGCATCATGGAGAAATACCTGGACCTGGTGGCAAAATACCAGGGGCCATCCACGCTCGTGTGCTTCTGCGTGTGGGACAACTTCCTCGAAGGCGGCCAGTTCGACGGCGATATCAAGTACGAAGCCAAGGTCACCCAGGACGACCGCATGGCCTACAAAGGCAAGGGGCCGAAAGTGACGGTCCTCAACGGCGACCAGCCCAGCAACGTGGTGCTCCCCGGGTATTCCGATCCGGCTGCCGGGCCGCTCTGGGAGGGCCTGGCGAAGGAACTGCTCCAGCGCATGAAGAAGCGCGGTATGGAGAAGACTATGCTGTTGGGGCTGGCCACGGATACCGTCCCCGCCCCGGCAGTCGTCAGGTTCTGGCAAGGGCTGCTCCCGGGAGTGCCTTGGGCCAGCCACGCCCATTCGTTCCGCGACAAGATCGACGGCGTGCCGGTGGCGTATACTTCGGGCGTATGGCCGCCGCGATTCATTCGCTACGACGGGACCAGCCGACAAGGATGGAGGAACCCTCGGCTGATGGTGCAATTCGCCCGCAGCCTCACCGAGTCTCGTCCGCTCACCGTGTTCCGGCTGATCGACGAACACAACATCGGTGGCGAGCAGCGAGGCTTTGGCCGTCTCGGGGCGGATTTCTGGCCCGTGCTGAAGGATAAGAACGGACAATGGGCGTGGCGGGTATTCGATCGCTATCCGAAGGCAAGCTGGCGGGCGCTGAACATCCGAGTCGCGCTGCTGGGCGCCGGCCCGGATGGTCCTGTCTCCACCGCTCGTTTCGAAGCGCTCCGCGAGGGCGTCGAGGAGTGTGAGGCCCGAATCGTCATTGAGCAGGCCCTTTGCGACGGAAGACTACCCGACGACCTGGCGGCGCGGTGCCGCGAGTTGATCGCCGAGCGCAACCGCGCCATCGTGATGGGACTTTCGCCCCACATGGCCGAAGGTTTCTTGGATGCCGCCTCCCTCTATCGCGTCCACGATTGGCAGGGTTCGGGCAACGTGGGCTACTACTGGTACCTCACCTCCGGCTGGCAGGAACGTTCAGGAAAGCTCTTCGACACGGCCGCGGAAGTTGCATCGAGGCTGGTTGCGGAAACGGGTAGTCTGTCGCCGTGAACGAATACAAAACAAACCCTGAGGATGCCTACGCGCTGAAGGTGGAGAATGCCTCCAATTTCAGAAATCAAAACACCAGCTACAAGACGTTGGACCAATGGCGAACAGGGAATGGCCTGGACAGGCATTCGATCGGCCGTAGCTCCATTTCGCAAGAACTTGTCCATCGTCATTTCAGTTGGATACGGACGGTGTGCTCTCCCGCCCTCCAGGACGGCTGCGCAACGACCACCAGCGTCGAGCAGATGTCCTGCCAGGCGTAGTAGCCCTCGATCTCGGATACGGCGAGTCGCCGGCCGTCGAGGAGGATCGTCTCGACTTGCATCTTCCCCGCGCAGCGGACTTGCAGGCCAAGCGGTGAAACGTGGTCGCTCCGGCACGTGAACGTGCACGTCTTGTCTTTGGCCTGCTCGGGCAGCGCGGGCTTGAGGGAGCTGAACGAGTCCCGGTGGGTCCACAAGGCGACCCGGCTGGCGCGACGCTCGGCGGCCGTCCTTCCCACGGGCACCAGCGCGGCAGGATTCATGCCGATATGACCGCAGGGATAGCCTTCGTAATAGAACCGGGCATGCCGGCGGTTGCCGTATTCCAGCAGCACCTTCAATCGCGCCAACCCGACCGCCACGCGTGCCGCGACCGGATGGGCGTGGTCGTTGTGCTCCGCCGTCTCCGTGAGGAAGACCAGCGAATGGAAGTTGCGGTAGTGAAACACGGTGGTGCTGACGTCGTTGATGTCGTTGTTGCCCCAGCCAGGCCAGGTGAGCGAATGCGTCACGTGCGGGATGCCTGCCTCTTCGCCGGCCTTCGCCATTTCGGCGGCGATCTGGTGCAGCAGATTGTCGTCCTCCTGGTAGGTCAGGGTCATCGGGTAGAGCACCATGTCATAGCTGCACCCGGCCCCGCCGCGGGCGTGCATGTCCACAAACAGCTCCGGCTGCAGCGCGTAAGAAACGGCCTCCACCGCCTTGCCCTCCGGCGATCGCGCGCCCTGCGGCCCGTGGTCAAGGTTCGGTTGAATGCCCGCCGGCGTCTCGTGCATGTCCCGCTCAGCCCCGTCGGGATTTACGTTGGGCATGATGGCGATCTTCTGTTTACGCAGCGTCGTGGCGCCCTCGCGGGAGAGCAGCCAGTCCAGCAGGGCCAACGCAACCATGCGTCCGCTCTCCTCGTTGCCATGCTGGCCGGCCACGATCAAGACCTGCTGTTTGTCATGATCCGGCACGCCAGGATCGCTGATCGTCACGGCGTAAATCGGCCGGCCTTCGCAGGTCTTCTGGGGAACCTCCAACTTGACCAGCTTGGGATGGTCCGTTTCGAGTTTGCGGAGGTGTTCTTCAACTTCGGCGGACGAAGGGCTGACCGCCTTTCCGGCCGAGTCCAAAGTCGTCAGCGAAGGAGACGTGGGTGTGGCGGTCTTCCCGTCACACGCCGGTTTGGCGGGCAGCGATTCGCCCGCCAGGCAGGCGCCAAGCAGCAAGGGAACGGTTGCACCCATCATTAGCACAATGTCGGCAATGCTGAACTTCATGGATCAACCCCATACTACTTGAACCTGATCTCCCGGTCCTCGTTCATCTGGATCGTCCGCCGCTCGTTGCCGATCTGGACCGTGTAGGTCGAGCAGTCGGTCTTCGTTCCGGCATTGATCCTATACTGCGCCAGGCGAAACATGACTGACCCTTGCGGGCTCGCTTTGGCACGCTGGACTTCCTTGCCTTCTTTGTCAAGAATAACGATCTCCTCCCCCGCCGGGGCACGGATCTTCAACGTCCAGCCCATCGTGTAAGTGACTGAATTGCTATGGGTCTCGAACAGTTCGTTCCAGCCCTGGAAGGTGTTCGAGAGGAAACCGGCGTCGAGCACGGCGTTGCCGCCTGCTCCGAGCACGATCGGCCTCGTCTTGGCCGGTGTATCCGCCGCGCGGACGAACGTGTTCCCGTAGAAAACCATGTTGGCCGCGTTGCCATAATCGGTCCCCAGCCAGGCCACGGGACAATTCGAAACCACACGGTTGTTGAAGATCTGCCCGCCGTTGGACGACCCGCCCACGAAGAACGCATAAATGCCGCAGTTGCCGGCGTCTTTCTTTTCCAGCACGATCTCGTTGTCGTAGACCAGGTTCGTGCCGCCGCCCACGCTGATGAAGAAGGCGTAGGTCCGGGGCAGGTAGCGCTCGTACTGGGGATAGCTCTTGCCCGTGATGAAAATCCTGTTGCGATAGACCCTATTGCCCGCGCAGCGTTTGTTGGGCGGATCGGTGGGCTTGGCGTCGTAGTCGCTGAGGCGAACCGCGCTGGTGCTGTAGGTCGTATAGCGGTACTCGCAGTTGGGCGGCGACGACTCGATGTGGAACACGTTATCGTAGACTTCGACGTCGCTGCCGCCGCCGATGTAGATGCCCGAGCCGGCCTTGGGCTCGAAGCGGTTGCGGTAGACCTTGGTGCCGCTGCCGGGTGCGATCGAGTAGTGATTGACCACCGTCTCGGCGTTGACGAACAGGTTGTCGTGGATCTGGGGGCACGCGCCGGAGAAATTTCCCTGGCCGCCGAGAAACTCGCAATGCACAACCTCCGTGGCCGCGGCCACGTTCACGCTCGCTTCCGAAGTATCGTGGCGATTGATGATGAACGGCGTATCGACCTCGAAGCGGCAGTCCCGCAGCGTGCCGCGGGAAAGCCGGGCGGCATTGCTGTTTATGTCCGAGTTGACGATCCGCAGGTTCTCCAGCACGACGCTCACCTCGCCCGCGTTGGAGAGTACGCCCCAGGTGCGAATGCCCGGCGTGGCATTGCGGATCACGCCGTTGCGGATGGTCACCGTGCCTGCGCCCTTGACCACGGGAATGCCTGTCACGGCCACGCCCGGCGTATCCTTCTTGTTGTAGTCGAAGAATGCGCAAGGAGACCACCTCAACATGCTGTAATAGCTGGCCCAGGGGCAGATGCCTCCCACGACGGCGATGCCGGCGTCCAGGGCCGGACGCAGGTCGCACTCGTCGATCAGGCAGTCGGTCTCGGCCTTGATCCGCAGGCGGTATCTTCCCGCCGGTCGGTGGTGCAGGTGGGCGAAAGTGACGCCGCCGCCCAGTTGGGGACGCAAAGCCGTCTCGGGCAGCGACACGCGCGGTTCCTTGCCGCCGCGGAACTCGCAGGCGACCGGTGCGCCCTGTTGGTCGTCCACGTTGATCGTCACGCGCATGTCCTTGGTGGCCACGGCGCACATGGCGTAATAGGAACGGTCGGCCACCGGCAGCCGGATGTACTGCGAGACGATCTCGTCGCCGGCCTTCAGTTGCAGGATCTTCTGGCCGACCATGGGACGCACCGCGGAGGAGACCACCTGGGCCCCGGGGGCCCGCGAGACGTCCCAGTCCTTCAGGCCCTCCTCGAAGCCGTAGTTGGGGATGTGCTCGTAGTTGCCCGCGGCAAACGTGAGTGTGTATCCGTTCAGGTCCAACGTCACGTCCTTTCCCAGGAAGATCGGCGTCATGGGGCCCGAGATGTCGGCGGTGAGCACGTACGTCCTGCCGGGCTGGTCGTAGGCGCCGGGCCCGCTGACGGCAGTCTCGCCTGGGGCCGGCTGGCGATGCGCAGTCTCCTTGTATTCCGCGCGCGCCGCAGTCGCGGCCGCCATAAGAATGACGGCTATGCCGAGAGGGCGTCTGACAAGAAATGAGAAACGTATCATTTGCCAGTCCTCACATCGTTGGTTTCACAGAAGCACATCATCTTTCCGTCTTGAAGTGACACAAACACCTTTCCGCCAGCAATCGCCAGGCCGTCGTAGGTGGTTGGCCCGGGCAGGGGCAGTTCCTGGATCGCCTTGCCGGTTTCCAGCGACACGGTCTTGAGCATGCCCTTCGCCCCGGGCTGGGCATACTGGGAGGAGCGGAGGCAGTAGACGGCCGCGTTCGGGGCCAGCGCCAGGGCCGTCGCCCGCGGGTAACCTAGCGTGTAGATCCGCGCCACTTCCTTTTGTCCGTCGGAGGAGAGCACCAACTGAGGGGCGACTGCCAACCGATCGTTCCATGCCAGCAGGTCATAGCGCTTGCCGCCCAGTTCAAAGCTCTGTCCTGCCCGGCGATTGTTGGCCATGGTGTAAGTGCCGTCCATGATGCCGCCTTCGAGTTTTCCGCCACCGCCGCCGGTGTCCTTGAGAGTGGGGAGACTGGCAGGTGCCAGCATTTTGCCGGTGGTCTTGTCGATGCGCATGTAACGCCAGGCGAGTTGGCCGTCCTTGATGGAAAGGATGTCGTTCATCCGCAGCGCGCCCACACCGATCTGCCGCGCCCAAACAGTCTTGCCCGTGGCCGCATCGAGGGCGACCAGCGCGATTCCGCCGTCGCTTTCGGACGTCCGGCCGGCGGTGGCGTAGACCACGCCATCGAGGGCCAACACGCTGGCCGGCGCCGGCCAGAGCGATTCGACGCGCCCGTGGTCCACGATCCGCCGCGACCAGGGGGCAACCTGGACTCGCCACGCCAACTGGCCATTCTTGGCCCGCAGGGCATAGACAAAGCCGTCGTGGCAACCGACGAAGCACAGGCCGCGATGATACGTGGGTGGGCCATCAATGCGGCTGCCGAGCGTGGCGGTCCAGGCTCGTTTGCCGCTGCCGGCTTTACAGGCCACGATCTGCCCCTGGTCGCAGGCGGCCGCGAACACCAGTCCCTCGGCCACCACGGGCGCGCTCAGCGAAGTGGTCAACTGCGAATCCCAGGCGGCGGCCAGCGGACCTTTCCCTTCAGGCGTGATCTGAACGCTCCAGGACTCTTGCAACCCGACCGGCAGGCTGCACCGGGCAGAGGCCGATCGGGCGGCGTCGGCCCGCAGCATGGGCCACGTTGCGTCCTCGGCCGCAGGCGGTGTTGCGAGCGGGCCGCCGAAGGCCGGGCCTTTCTCCACCTCGCGGGCCGCGGCGAAATCCTCCGCCGTTGGCTCCCTGCCGCAAGGGCCAAGGCCGAGGAAGCCGTACAGGTGTGACGGCATGCACTTGCAAATGTTCTGCGCCGTGTAGAGCATGCCGTTGGCGACGACCATGCCCTCGATGCATCCCGAGCGGGCGCCGCAATAGGACAGCGCGGCGGATCGGCCGCCTCGGGCGATGGGCGACATGTCGACGTGGTCGCCGCCGCGACCGCCCAGCAGGTACGGCCAAACGATCGTCTGGGCCACGCAGCCATGCCCACCAAACCACATCCCGACCTGGCCCTTCTCTTTCCACGTGGCCGGGTCATACTTCCGGCCGGCAAACCACACCAGCCCGTCGACTACCGGGATCCACCCCGGGCGGGCATTCATCACCCGGCCGTCAAGGATCACTTTGCCCGTCTGGGACGCCAGGACGGACGAGTATTGCTGCTTCTTGTCAAGAACATGGGTGATGACCACGTAGTTCGGCCCGGCACCGACCACCTTCAGTTTGGGCTGGTCGCCCTCGGTCTGCTCCACGCGCCAGAGTTCCTTGCCCTGGTGCAAGTCCACGCCGATTACTCGCGGCACCTTGGTGACGACCTGCACGTGGATCACGCCGTCGCTGGCGGTGATCTGCTCGGGCGTCACGTCCATCTGCCAGAGCCGTCGGCCGGTCGCGGCATCGAAGGCCTCCAGGCAGCCGGTGTCGGGGCTGGGGAAGAAGTAGCACCAGTCGTTGTTCTTGGTGGCCCACGACCCGATGACCACCACGCCCTCGGCGAGCACCAGGCGGTTGACCGCGTACTTGGCCGGTTGCTCCGAGAGGATTTTGCCCATCTTGGAGTCGACGCGAATCACGCAGTTGCTCTTATAGGCCGTGTAGACGCTCTGGTCGTCCGCGGCCAGCGTGGGGACGTTGAAGGCATTGACGGCCGCGTCCTTGTCGGCCACGTGGACATTGAACTTCCACAACGGCAGGCCGTTGAAGGCGTCACGCGCCGAAAGCCAAAGGTCATAGCCCTCCTTACGGCCCTGCCCGAGGTTCTCGGGCTCCGCGGCGCTGAGCGTGAAGAGCATGTCCTTGACGACCACCCAGCCGCGGCAGTCGGTGCAGGAGTTGATGTTGTTGGGCAAGCCGTCCGTCCACCGCAGGCCGATGGGGAACGAGAAAGTCTTGTCTTTCGAGGTCCTGGTCCAGCCCACGTCGTGCATCGGATGCGGCCAATCGTCCATCTCGGCGGGGCGGGGCTTGACGGTTCTCGTCCACTTGCCATGTTCCAGCACGCAGAGCGTGCCGCCGGGGGCCAGCACGCGCATGACCTCATCGCGGGCGAGCCCCTTTACGGCCAGTCTTTTCCAGTCCTCGATCACGATCAGGTTTGCCAAATTCGGCATATAGGGCAACGGTGAAAGCCGGAGTCTCTCCACACTGGCCTGCCCGGTCATGCCTGCGGCCTCGATGGCCTTCCAGGCCCGCTCGGCGGAGGCATCATCCGTGGCCAGCCCATGGACGAGCATCTGGCTTCGGGCGGCCAATTCGGCCATGAGGGCTGGATTTGCGGCGCCGCCACACCCCAGGTGAATGCACAGCCCCTTGCCCCGTGGCAAGGACGACAGCGCCTGCTCGGCAAGCGACGGCGAAGCGGCGGCGGCCGACGAGAACTGGTAAGCCAAAGACACCAACAGGACGGACGCGGGTACAAATACATGTCTTCGGATCATAGCACTCATCCTTGAAAAATGCTGTATGGTGAAAGAACGCTGTCGAGCGCCAAAGTCTATAGTAACACGGACTTGGATTTGACGAAATGCGGTGAACTCGTCCCGGGCTAGCTCTCTGCCAGGAACCGCTGTTCGATCTTCCGCAGTTCCGCGGCTTGCTCTGGCGTCAGACACGGGGATCGGTTGGCGGCGATCAGGCGGTCCGCCCGTTCCTCAGCCACTTCGTCCAACCGGCGGCTGCCAGCTTGAGACCAGGCCGCGCGCCGCCTTCCTCCAAAGAAGCTGCGGCTGGTAAAGCTCTGCGCGGTGGTGAGCCGCCGTGTGGTCGGCGGCAAGAAACTCGCCGCCGATGCCCACGCTGCGCGTCACGGCTACCGCCAGCGTCTGCGCGTCGACGGTCACGCCCCGGCAGTAGCGCCGCACGTACGCGATGATCTCGTCATCCATGACCGCTTGTGCCGGCGAGACCGTCATCTGCGATTCCAGTTGGCCTGCGCCCCAGATGAGGCTCACGCCGCTGCAGAAGTGCGAAAAGAACCCGATCGACTTCTCGATGGCGGCCTGCGGGTCAGGACACATCGCCTCGGTTGACACCCACGAGCACGACGGCAGGCCGAGCTTCGTCCCGCTCAACACTTCACCTTTCAGGAACTGCGCCGAAGTCCACACGGAAGCGATGGTGCTGAATTCGTCGTCGACGACACTCTTTGGCGGGGTACCGCCCAGCACGGCCAGCAATGCGACGGCGTCGTTCGGTCCTTTGTCCGCCGCAGCCTTCGGTGTACCGCCCCTGGCGATGACGTAGAGGACGCTGTCCGCCGGAGCCTCGCCGTAAGTCAACTTGAACGCGCCTTGGTCATCGGTCTTGGCGTGGGCCAACTGCGTCGGAGCGCCCGTGCCGGCGGAAAAGAGGGTTACCGTTGAACCGGCGATGGGCTTGCCGGCGCCCTGGACGCTACCCACAATCGGCATGTTCTGTGCGGCTTTTCCTGCCGCTGGGGACGAGGTCGCACCCGCCGGCAGCGCCTCATCGGTTGTGACAATCTGGTTCGCGGATGAAGCCGGTGTGGTCGCGGTCGGACTGGCAGTCGCTTGGGCTCCACTTACGCTCGAACTGGTCTTGGCGTCGCCACTGCCAGACCTAGCCAACTGCGACGAGTAAGCAGTGATGCCGCCAATCGCCGGCAGGGCAAGGCAAGCGGCGAATGTCGTCTTGAGTTATTAACTGGACTTTTGCAAATTGCGGACGCCCGGTCCCCTCTCCCTTCGGGAGAGGGTTAGGGTGAGGGGAAATTGGTGAGGATACTGCTTTTCCATTCTCCGTGACCAACGCAGGTTCCCCTCACCCCGGCCCTCTCCCGGAGGGAGAGGGGGACCGCTTGTGTCGTCCTCACCCCAATTTGCAAAAGTCCAGTTATTAAGGCAAATCTGCCTCATTCGCACGCAGTTTTGAAGCATTGCGGGCCGATCAAAGCCATAGTTCAAACTGCTAGGCGGGGTGGAATTATTTATTCTAAACACCTCCGGCCGTGGCGCAAGTATGGCCATGTTCCGGCAACGGCTCCACGCAGGCAGGAACAAAACAACCGACGTGGTGGAAGACCCGAAGGTCTTCGACCGCGTCGGCTTACTCTTCAACGAGCCTCCCGGCAAAGCCGAACTGCTCTTCATTCAGTCGTCCGACGACTGCGAATTAACTCTTGGTGAAGCCGCGTCCAAATCCGCGCGTACCCCACCTGATGGGTCATTATACCGTGAGGAACCGGCAAGGCAAGCGGATCGCAGACTGAATAAGACAGGACACTCCGCTGCCAGCAGGCAAGGCCATGCCCTGCGCAACTGACGGGGACCATCATGCCGAGTTATCGCGTTCCGCAAATGGTTCCATTCTCGCGACGTGCGGTTGGTCTTCTCCGGCTGGTTGCTCTCGGACCGTCCCATATTGCTCGACGGAAACGTTTGATGGCAGATTAAAACACGTTCCGAGAAAGGGGTCGGTTTCTAGGACGTCTCGAAATACATTTGGCTTTCTGCGATGAAAGACCCGGTTCAACCTAGTTTCCGCGTTCGGGGGCCAAAATGAGTCGCCGCGATGAGCACCGTCGACGGACGTCGCCTGTCATAAGACGCCTCCCATTAATCTCCATGCCGGTGGTGGTGAAGGTTCACGGGCTTCTCAGAACGCCCGTTCCTCGAATGTACTTAGCGGCGTTCACTGCCCCATACGTACCGGGAGGCTGAACCTTCCCGTCAAAACAAAGCTTACGAATACGCATTTCTCCTTTGAAGTCCAGGCCAACCATGGCGCCTTCAGAAATACAGACGTCGGTGTTCTCACCAAGACTCCGCGCGCTCGCAAGCACGAGGGTGCCCTTGGATATCGTCGTCGGGCCGGTGTAACTGTTGGTGCCGGAGAGCGTCCAGGTGCCGGTGCCGGTTTTGGTGATGGAGGTCGTCGCCCTGCCTGCGCGGTCATAGACGTTGTCGATATTGCAGGCGAGTTCGCCGGTGCCAGCGCTAGAGCCGGCCAGGACGATTGTTTTGCTTTCAGCATAGCCGGACAGCACCAAGGCGCTGGTCAGTTTCAGCAGGCCCGTGCCAGATTGATCCAGGGTGATGGTGTCCCTGCCACCGGGAAGATTCAGCGTCCGGTCGGTGGTCTCACCCTTGCCGGTATAAATTAGGGTGCTCCCACCACTGATCATGATCTCAGCATCGGCATCGGTTTTCGGAGCGCCCAGGCTGCTGTTGGCCTTGCGTTTCGCCACGCTGTTGAACGAATCGATGCTCAAGGTGCCGCCGGTTATGATGGTCTGGCCGCTGTAGGTGTTGGTGCCAGAGATCTTCAGCGTCCCTGCGCCGCATTTCTTGAGCGTCACGCTGCCGCCGCTCGGACCTTGGGAGTCAGTGATATTGCTAGAAAGTTCCTGCACCGTCGTGGCGTTGGTCGTATCCAGGCCAAAGGTGGCGCCGGCCATGAGACCGTTCTGGTTGACGCCGGTGGCGAGTTGTTTGAGCATGGTTCCGGCCTGCGCTATGGTGAATTCGCCAGCGCCGCCGACATGCAACCGCAGTTCACCCGCCGCTCCATTCACGGTGATATTTGCCGGGGTCCAGCGCGTAGGATCATTATTGTAGAGCGACGACATGATCTCCATGAGTCCCATCTCAATCTTGGTAGCTCCTGTGTACGTATTGTATCCGAAGAGCTTGATCGTTCCGCTCCTGATCCCATGGTCGACGGGATGTCCGGTCTGCGTAAGGCCACCGGAGCCACTGATGCCGCCTTCTTTGTTATTGAATTCCAGACAATCATAAGCATGGACCTTGGTATTCCCATTCAGCTTCACGGGCCCGTTCCAGCGGGCGTTGTTGCCGCCGGAAATGCATCCACCGTTCGAGGTGAGCGCGTTCGTCACTGAGGCTCCGTCGAAACTGATGGTCCCCCTATTATTCACCGTTACAGGACCTGTCCCCAACCCCTGGGTGTGCACAGAGAGACAGCCGTCATTGATGGTGGTTCCGCCACTATAGGTGTTGATCGCATTGGTTATGTAGACCGTGTGTGGACCGTTCTTGATCACGGCGCCGGTGCCAGAGATGGTGCCCGGCAAGAACACGCGCGTGTCATCGGTTTCGAGTCCATCGATGGTGAAATCGGCATCGAGCCTGAGCGGCGCTTTGATGGTGACCTCCGCGCGATTCTGGCTGTTCATGTACGGCAAGGAGCCATACGATTTGCTCTTGGCGAATAGCAGCGTGGCTTTGGAAGTCAGCGTCAGGAGAGAGCTGCCGAAATTGAGCTGGCTGAGCACGAAATCGCCCGCGGCCTCTCTCGTCACCGCGTATCTGCCCGGCGCATAGAAATTAAGAATGTAGTCGGAATTTCCGCCAGCGGCAGGGGCTGCAACCGCGCCAAGATTGGTCTTCCATTGAGTGCCGTCATCGAAGTTGCCGGCATTATTCGACGTCCAGGTGAAGTGCATGGGCGCCGCGGTCTTCACCACCTGCACGGTATAGTCCCTGGTCGATTTGTCCTGGGCTGTGATGGTACAGGTCTGCGGCTTGCTGAAGTCTCTCATCGTACCTGAGGCCGGATTCGCTGTGGCGAAACGCGCCAGGTCAAACGTCGGAGCGAGTGCCTTCACATCAGTGGAAGTGGGGACGTAGAGCGTGATGGTGGAGCCGTTGATCGCGCCAAAGACGGAACCCGGCAAGTGCAAACGATAGATCTCTTTCACCGTCCATGGAGCCGTCAGTTCACTTGGGAAAGAATAGCCCCTGCGCTCACGCTTCCTGGGGACAAAGGGCTTGTCGTCTTTGACCAGCAGGGCAGGACCCGGATTCTCGCGCTTCGTCTTGGTCGGCGGAAGTTTCGCCGCTTTCGGGCGATCCTGGCAGATTCAGCCCGAGTCTCATGAAAGGTATGAGTTCTCGAAGCGCGGCCGGCTGCTTCATCAAAGGGTGGTTTGATGAGAATCTCATCATACGTGTGACTTGATGAGGCAATGAGGCGGCCGAACAAGAAACAACCTGTTGCCGCGGGCGGTAAAGAACCATCGCGACGGTTCACCCCCCAGACACAGTCCGGAGGGCTCTTGCTGATGTAGCGCAACCTCAGAGCATGCTACCGCGATTTCCACGCGATTACATATCGCCCGGCCCCGGGCGTGCCCGCGGTCAACACGAGCCGGCCATTCTCCTGCACCGTAGCGACGGGGCCGAGATCGCGCCCGCCGCCGCCGGCCAACGCTCGAACCTGCAGATGCGCCAAGTCGGCGGCGGGCGTCAAGGTCTTCACGTCCAAACTGACGCGAAAACGCCGCTCCCGTGGATAGTTCTTCGCTTCGGCCCCGCTGCACAACCCCGTCTTTTGGGAAAAAATGGGTATCAAATCCCGAAATCTTCGCTTCGCTCCTCCGTGGCCGTCACTCGATGCGTCAACACCACCATGACCGCCTCCACCGAGGGGCTGATTGGAGTGGTGGAGCGAGAACTGGGCCAGCAAGTGGAATCGGGCGATCTGTTCCTCTTCTTCAACCGGCGTGCCGATCGCGTGAAGGTACTTTGGTTTGAGGGCGACGGCCTAGTCATTTGGTACAAGCGATTGGAAGGTGGAACTTTTGAAGTGCCGAAAGCAACACGGGCTGTGCGCGAGGACGGCTCTACTTCGCCTGCCGGAATCGAGATGCGATTGAGCGATTTGACGCTGATCCTGGAAGGCATCGACTTGGCCAGTGTTCGACATCGCCCACGATGGCGTCGTGCATGACGCCAACTCGGTGTTACGAGGCACACACGTCCACATTCCCGGGTCTCAAAAAATTTTCGATACCAGCGGAACCAAATGGCGAGCCGAGCGTTTAATAGTGCATGGAGCACGGAAGTTCATCTCTTGCCGATCAACTGGCAGCCGGTGAGCAACGCATCAGCGAGCTGGAGCAAAACGACATCCGGCAGCAAGCGATCATTGCGCAACAGCAGGAGACCATCGTACATCAGGCGGCGGTCATCGCTCAGCAGCAAGAGATGGCCACCGCATACCAGGAGCAACTGGCGAAGGCCGCCGAGCAACTGCGGTTCTTTAAGCGGGCAATGTTCGGCCAACGTCGCGAGCGGTATGCACCCTCGCCCGATCAGAAGGTGCTATCCGTGCCCGAAGTCGTCGAAGGGTTGGATGCCAAGCAGCCGAGCTCCCAAGACGCCAATGCGGACTCGCCACCGCCTCGCACTCGACGGAAGCCACGACGACCGAAGATTGAGTTCCCGCAATTCTGGGAACATCGGCGGACCGAGTATTCGTTGCCTCCCGAGGAATTGCCTTGCGGCTGCTGCGGGACGCAACGGATCATTGTCCGTACCCTCGTCACGAAGCGGGTGGAGATGGAAGAGGTGAAGCTGTACGTGGTTGAAGAAGTGTGGTACACCTACGGCTGTTCGGCGTGTCACGATGGCTCGCAGATGCAGACCACCGAGAGGCCGCCGCAGGCCGTGGAGAAAAGCCCCTTCGGGCCGAGCATCCTGGCTTGGCTGGTGACCTGGAAGTTCCTGCATCATTTGCCGGTCTATCGGCAGCAGGAACTGCTTCTGGGACCACTGAAGCGGTGGTTGTCGCGGGCGCTATTGTGTGGGCTGTTGAGTCGGACTGCCCAGGCTTTGCGGCCTCTGGAACGATTGATCTACCAGCGGGTGCTCGCCAGTGCGGTGGTCAATGCCGACGAGACGGAGGTGCGGATGCTCAAGCCGGGGCACGGCAAGGCGATCACGGGATACCTCAGCGGTTACGCCGGGGATGCCGACCATCGGTACGTGTTCTACGACTTCCGGCCTAGCCGCAGCCGCGACGGCCCAAAGGAAGTCGTGGGCGATTATCGTGGTTATCTCCAAACGGACGGCTACAACGTCTACACCTCGCTGGTGCGCGAGGCGGCGGGCCGCTTTGTGGACGTGGCGTGCTGGGCTCATGGTCGGCGGGGCTTCGAGGAAGCGATCCCGGCGACCAGTCATCCACTGGTCCATGAGGCCATGGTCTGGACTCAGCAGCTCTACGATCTGGAGGACCGTGCGAAGGAGATGTCGGCGGACGATCGCCGGGCACTACGTCAGGCGGAAGCGTTGCCGATCCTGGCGCGGATGAAGGCCCGTTTCGACGAAGTGCGGCCCACCGTGCGTCCTACGGCAAAACTGGCCGAGGCGATCGACTACGTGCTCAACCGCTGGGATGCCTTCGTGCGGTATACCGAGGACGGTAGGATTCCCTTAGACAACAACGTGATTGAGCGGCTTCTTCGGCCAGTCGCAATCGGTCGCAAGAATTACCTGTTCTTTGGAAGCGAGAAGGGCGGCAAGACGGCAGCAACGCTCTACACGCTGGTGCAAAGTGCCAGACGGAACCGCCTGGACGTTTGGCCCTACTTGACCGACGTGCTTCGTCGGATTGCTGCCATCGCCCCTGGCGACACTGCTGCCCTGGAGGCCCTGCTGCCGGATCGCTGGGTTGCGGCCCATCCCGAGCACCGTCTGGAACAGCGAGAAGAAGAATCCCGCGAAGCCCAGGCCCGTCGCCGCCGGAAACGGGCCGCTCGCCGCATTGCCGCCACTCAATAGACGATGGTGGTTCTGAGTTTGCGCCCGTTATGCTTTGGGGCGGGTGGTTGGCCTTGGCCCCGCCCAATGCGACCAGCCGGTGTTGGAAGCCTCATTTCCGACGGCTTTCCAACGACTTGATATCCGAGACGGCAACCCTGCCGGGAAATCAGGCAAACCGGGGAGCAGTCGATTGGGTGTTGCGAAACGAACCATTCTTGAGACAGGATCCGACGTGTGGCGTAGCCGGGTTCCCAACTGAATCCTTTGAGCAGATGGCCGGTGAAGCACTTGTTCCGATGCCTGTGATCTGTCGCGCGACCAGATACAATGGCGATTATGGACGAGCGACGTACCCACGAACCGCCGGCCCAAGATGCGGGCGGTTTTCAAACCACCCACTGGAGCCTGGTGCTGCGCGCCGGCCACCGCGAGGATCGAGATGCCGATGCGGCGCTGGCTGCGCTCTGCCAACGGTATTGGTTTCCGCTGTACGCCTACGTGCGGCGGCGCGTGGCCGACATCCACCAAGCCCAGGACATGACGCAGGAGTTTTTCGTCTGGCTGTTGGAGAAAAACACCTTGGCCGCCGCTTCGCCCGAACGGGGGCGGTTTCGCGCTTTCCTGCTCACGGCGGTGAAGCACTTCCTGGCCAATCAACGAGATCGGGCCAGGACCCAAAAGCGGGGTGGTGGGGTCCGCCCCTTGCGACTCGACCTTGACGCCGGAGAGTCGCGTCTGGGCCTCCAGCCGGTCGATGACATGACGCCGGAACGACTTTTCGAGCGGCAATGGGTGCTGACGCTCTTGGACCTCGTCATGCAGCGACTGGAGACGGAGTACCGCTTGTCGGGTCGCTCGCAGCAATTCGTGCGACTCCAGGGGGCTTTGACCGGCCAGCGCGACCGGCTGCCGTATGCCGCCCTTGCTGCGGAACTGGAAATATCGGAAGAGGCGGCCCGGCAGGCGGCCAGTCGTCTGCGCAAGCGTTACCGCGAACTGCTGCGCGAAGAGGTATCGCATACCTTGGCCGAACCGGGGGAGATCGACGACGAAATCCGCAGCCTGTTCGAGGTGCTCGGCCGATAGCGGGAAATCCGCGAAAATCCGCGTCACGTTTTTCGAGAATTGCTTTAGAGAAGGGTAGATGCCCACGTACAAAAGGAAAACCGCCATGACCGAACCCGTTCTCTGTCCCCAGTGTGGTAGTGCCATCCCCGTCGGTTCGCCCGCTGGACTTTGTCCTAAATGCCTGGTGTTAGCTGGGTTGGAAAGCCAGCCGCCGGTCGCTGAACCCCAGCCCACGCAGTCCTCGCCCCCGGCAGGGACCGGTGGCTTCATCCCGCCCACGATAGAGCAATTGGCGGACAAGTTCCCGCAACTGGAAATCCTTGAACTGCTCGGCAAAGGTGGCATGGGGGCGGTGTACAAGGCCCGACAGGCGGGACTGGATCGGCTCGTGGCATTGAAGATCCTCCCCAACGAGATTGGAGGCGACCCGGCGTTTGCCGAGCGCTTCACCCGCGAGGCTCGGGCCCTCGCCCGACTCAGCCATCCCAATATCGTCGCCGTCTATGATTTCGGCCGCACCTCTGACGCTCCCTCTGGCGCTGGAATGGGGGCAGGAGGCGAAGGGTCGCTGTTCTACTTCGTCATGGAGTATGTGGACGGCGTGAACCTCCGTCAGGCGATTCAGTCCGGCGGGATGAACCCCAAGGAAGCGCTAGCGATCGTTCCGCAGGTCTGCGATGCGCTGCAATTCGCCCACGACGAGGGGATCGTTCATCGCGACATCAAGCCGGAAAACATCCTCATCGATAAGCGAGGCCGGGTGAAGATTGCCGACTTCGGCCTGGCCAAGCTCCTCGGTCAGGAAGCGGCCGACCACAGGCTCACCGGCACCCAGCAGGTGATGGGCACGCTCCGCTACATGGCCCCCGAACAGATGGAGGGCTCGAAGTCGGTCGACCATCGGGCCGACATCTATTCACTAGGCGTGGTGTTCTACGAACTGTTGACCGGCGAGCTGCCGATCGGCCGGTTCGCCCCGCCGTCGAAGAAGGTTGAGATCGACGTGCGGCTGGACGAGGTGGTGCTGCGGGCCTTGGAGAAAGAACCCGAGCAGCGTTACCAACACGCGAGCGAGGTGAAGACCGACATGCAGTCGATCCTCTCCGGCGTCGGACCGGAAGCCTGCGCCGCCAAGCCGGGCCCGGCTGCGGCCGCTGGTCGGACGTTGGAGCCTTCAGGGCTGGCGGAAGCCGCCGAGATCGAACCGCGGCTGAGCCGCTCGGCGGTTTGGGGGGCGATTTGGGGTTCCTTGGGGGTTCTCGTCGGGGTGTTCCTGCTGGTCGCATTTTTCGCTGAGGTACAGCAGAACATAGACCGGACGCCGTCCTTTACAGTGGAACGAACACTCGACGCCGGCATGCGCCACTCCGGCCAGGTTGACACCGAATCTCATGCTAGAGAAACCGTTGAACGAACACCCTCTGGCCCGGCCCCGAGCCAGCCAGGTACGATGCCTTTTGCCTTATTCCTGCTGTTGGCGCTGCTGGCGCTGCTCCCGGCTGCCGCGCCCGTCGGCACGACGATCCTCGGCGGTATGGCGATCGCCCAGATCAAGCGTTCCCGCGGCCGGATCTACGGACTGCCGCTGGCCGCGGCCGATCTGCTCTTCTATCCGATGCTGCTGCTGGACGGGATCATTCTGGTCGTCGTTGCTGCCGTGACGATGACGGTACTGGTTCTGCTCGGTGGCCCACACGGACCGCTGGGGAACCTGGTGGAAGTCCTCCCAGCGGCGCTTACCCTGGGAATCGGTCTGCCGCTGATCGCGTGGGTCGATTACCGGATCGTCCGCACCGTTTGGCGCAATGTGACGGGCTACCAAGCCCCTCCGAAGTCCGCCGCTGCCATTCTTCCGCAGCCGTCCACGAAGCCCGGATACGTCAAATGGGTCGTCGTGCCCATGCTGGTGTTGTTCGCCCTTTGGCTGGCTGTTTCGATTGCGACGATCGCCCGCTGCGGCCAGCCCGGGAACTATGAGCCGCGTATTGTCATGCAGGTACAGGAATTGGGGCTCGCCTTGCTCGGGCTGGCACTGCCCGTGTTACTGCTGATTCGCTGGATGCAGACGTTGCCAAAGACCGTGCGAAACACGCTTGCAAAAAGGCTGGCATTGAGTGCGGCCAGTGTGATCCTCGCCCTGGTGGCGCTTATGGTCTTCGTCGTATCCCCATGGAATCAGCCGCACGTCGAAGAACACGCGATGACTTTCCAACCCAAATCGAAGGAGTATTCTCGACTGGAGATATCAACTCGATTCATCAGCCATTACCGCACGAAGTCGCCGTATTACGTCGACGACCTGATCGAGGTGACGCTACGAATGTACGGACGCAAGGATTTCTTACAGGGCTTCATGCGGGCTGAGTTGGCCGACCAGCAACTGACCTGGGTAGTACCCAGCCTGGGCCGCGGCGACCAATCGACACCGAACTCCAACGACGCCCCTCGCCGTGAACCGCTGACCCGCGAAGCGTTTTTCGGGTGGTGTAAGAATATTCCCCACTACGATCTGTCGAAACCTGAAGTTCACGACGAAGCCGAGCAGCTTATAGGCTTGATCGAATCCTGGGCGGGTCAGAACGCGTATCGCTGGGAGAGGTTCGTCGAAACCGCGAAGGCGCGACTGCGTCATTACGACTTCGGCGAGGATTTGGGGACCCAAAGCTATGTGCGGGGCAGTTTTTCACGCAGGCTCTTGATCGCGTTTCTGGTGATAGTCATGGGATTCGTATCCGCGGTGATCGCCTCGATCTGGTCTGCGATCGTTCAGCGCAAGCGGCTGGCCGATCGGCCGGCAACGCCGTAATGGGAAAGGAAGACCGCCATAACCGAACCCGTTCTCGCCCGTTCAATTCACAGCGAGGCACAACTTGGCCCGGCAGCGGAGTTAGGAGCTGCGATAGGCGATGGCGATTCTTTGACGCTTACCGCTCTGCCGGTGTACGCGGAGCGCGCCGTCCATCGCCGGGAACAGGTTCGCTAAGTGCTGCTGCGGCCAAGTCAAGCCAGTCGGCTTCAACTGCTCGAAACCGGACCGGGCTCAGATTACAATGGGAGCGTTTCGCGGACATCCAGAACGTGGAGAAGACGATGAACCGGCAACGACGACCGAGGATGACCAGGCAGCACTGGCTCTTGTTAATCGCGATGTGGGCGATGGCGATCGGGGTGTTGACTGGGTGGCATCCGACTGCCCGCGGGGGTGGCAAGCCGCCCGCGCCCCGCGTGATCGTGGATTTCAAGGACCCGACGGCCGTCAAGATCAACCCCCAGCAGGCCGAGGCCCGTCGGGTGCCACTCGACGGAGGGCAGGCGCTCCAGGTGGCGACGGAGGCCGGGGCATCGTGGCCGGGGGTGCTGTTGGAGCCGCGCAAGGGAAAGTGGGACCTGAGCGAGTTCGAAGCCGTCGCCATGGACGTCCGCAATCCGCAGGAGGTTCCGCTCCGCGTGCTGTTGAGTCTCAATAACCCCGGCGCCGATGGCCAACGCGGGTGCAACACCGAGTCCGTCACCGTTCCGCCCGGCAAGAAGGCGACCTTGGTCGTCCCGTTCGGCACGTGGCACGGAGAGTCCACTCGATACCTCAAGGAGGTCTGCCGGCAGCGGTGTCCCGAAAGTACCATAACCCCGAGACTGACACTGGCTTATGGCTCGGCTTGCTCGGACCAAAACTCGGTGGACCAGCACAGTCGTCCTCATCCGGCTTCACGTGGGCCCCACTCCTCCATCGCTATCAAAGGTCGAGGGACCAGCACAGCGGTACGTTTCACGGAACTTCACATATCACTCGGAAGCCAACGTCGTACACGCCCTGCTCGGCGCGATAAGTCTGGCGAAATGCGGAGCGACAACGCTCGGGCCGATCGTACCAGGAGCCGCCCCGAACCACCTTCTTGCCCTCCGGTTCCGCGTTGTTGCGGCCGTCTCCCTCGTCATACGGATACGGACGGTAGGCCGACCGCGTCCATTCGGCCACGTTGCCGTGCATGTCATACAGTCCCCAGGCATTGGGTGCATACGTGCCCACAGGTGCGGAGACCCGGGCATGATCGTTAAACCGCGTGTCGGCCGGCCGCCAGGGCGGAATGACCTCAGGCCGGCCGTTCCAGCCGAACGGATCGATCGCCTGGTGCGTGGCGTCAGAGAGGTTGCCCACGAGTGAGAAGTCGCTGTTCGTCGTGCCGTACCACAGCGGCGTCGCGGTTCCTGCCCGACAGGCATATTCCCACTGCGCCTCGCTGGGCAAATCGAATCGCCGGCCGGTCTTTTCCGAAAGCCAACGGCAGAAGGCCATCGCCTGGCACCACGAGACGCGGACGACCGGCTGCTTCGCGCGAGACAAAGTCCAGCCGCGCTCGCCGGGGCTGAACTGGATGTAGTCGCCGTACTCCAGGCCGCTCTGGTGCTCCGGGTCGAACAACGCGAACTGCTCATTCGTGATCTCCAAGCGGCCCATCCAGTACGATCGGTCGATCGAAACCTTGCACGGCGGCTGCTCGTCAGGATGGCCGTCGACCTGGCCCATGATGAATTGTCCGGCAGGAATCCGTACCAACTCCAGCGTGATGCCTGTGGCCAACGGAATGCAAAGCGACGTGGCGCCGGCCGCCTCCTGACGCCCTCGGGCCTCCGCGGCCGCAAACGGCCTGCCGGGCAGAGTGTCGTAGGCAACGGGCGGCTTGCCCACCGCCAGGACTTTCGTATCGGTCCCGCGCGCTCGCCGAGAGGGGGCGTGATAGGCCGTGAGAACGGCTTCCGGATCGTCGTCCCGGCTCGTGTAACGAATGCGCAACTCACGCCGCCGCTTCTGTTGCTGAGCCACGCGTTTTTCGCCGCAGATCTCGGTCCACGAACCATGGGCCGGGGCGTTCAAATCGATCCAGGTGACCAGCCGGTCCCAACTTTCTGTGTCCAACCGTACCCCATAATGCCCCTTGGCGAGCATCTGCACCAGCCGCGTTGTATCGGCATGGAACTCCCAAGGTGGCAGCAAGTGCATGTCGCTTTCACGCGTCGGTGTGCGGACCAGCTTGCGCAGCTCGTAATACGACGGCGTGAAACACGACGCCAGATTGTACGGGTTCTTGTTCGCCTGCATTGGCACGGGCGGACGATCGGTCAGATTCGGAGGCGCCGCCTGCCGCCCGTCGTGGCATGCGATACAATGCTCGTCAAGCACCGGTTGTACCTCGCGGCGGAAATCGAACCCTCGGGCCGAGCCGTACCAAGGGCGGATCTCCTCGGCCGGACGCATGGCGGCCTGTGCCGACCGGCCGACCGGCGCCGAGTTTTGTTTCTCATGACAGCCAATGCAGGAGACGCTCTCGCCGGGCATCGCCGTGAACCAACTCCGCATGAGCTGCACCGCCTTGCCCTCGCCATCCAAAGGCTGCAAGCTGATGGGAGTGTAGGCGGGCACGCGGAACCGGGCCGAGCCGTCCTCGCAAAGTGGCACGCTGCCCAGCACGATCTTGATGTCCCAAGGCCCGTCGAGGCCCGGGGCGTCCGGCTCGCCGCCCATGCCTTGATAGGCGAAGTGATAGCTTACAAGTCGCAGCGATTTGATCGTCCCGCGTGGCACACCGTGCAGGCCGGGCCCGGCATAAATGTCGGCCACAAAGACCTCGGCGTCGCGCCGGCTGAGATCGACCCGATCAGGCAGGATCGGCGGCCGAGGCGTCTTACGCAGCGGCACCGGCTCGAGCATGGCGTAGCCCGGCTCCTCGTAGATCTTCACCACGTTGTCGAACACGTCGACCAGGTAAATGCCCCAGGGTGCATTTTCTGTCGGCTTGCACGAGACGAGGAAATACTTGTCGCTCAAAGGCCAGGGGTGCAGGAACTTGGGCCAAGTCTGCGCGATCGGCAGATCCAGCATCACCGGCTCGACTTTGCGCCCGCGTCCCGGGATGCGCTGCACGGCCCCTTCCGCCTCGAATCGGCCCCGGGACGGGTCGAACAGCACCAAGTCGCCCATCCGCGGCAGGTCGTGGTGTCCGCCCACGACGGCCACGAACCGGGTCGGATGATTCGGTACCGGCCGGGCATGGAACATCGATGCAGGCCAATAAGAATTGCTGCCATAGTACTCCATTTGTCCCGTACCGTCCGGGTTCATCGAGAAGAGGATCCGCGAAAACGCGTGGGGCAGATCGGCATATTCCCAGCGGAGATAGAGTATGCGGCCGCTGGGCAGGACCGTGGGACACCAGTCGTGATCCTGCTCGACCGTAAGTTGTCGGATCCTGCCGTCGGTATCCAGGCGGAACAGGTTGGCCACATGGGCCGCGCCGCGGACACAAGGCACGCCAACCATGGGGGCCGTCGACGAGAAGATGATCCGACCGTCCGGCAGGTAGCATGCATCGTAGTTGTCGACGTCGGCGTCGGGTACGCAGGGAATCTCGCGGAGGCCAGCCCCGTCGCTCTTCAGCTCCCACAGCCGCCAGCGTCCGTTCTCCTTGGGCATGGAGAACAGGAGGCGATCGGCGTCGAAGTTCAGGTCAACGTCGCCCAGGAAACGGCCGCCCGCGGGACGATAAAGCGTGGTCAACCTGCCGCCGTGCAATGGCGAGAGCACCGCGAGTTCATTGTCGTAGCCGTCCGGCGGCAGGCTGGAATTGCCCTCGTAATTCATCGGCAGCCCGAGTTTGTTCGCCCCGCGCTTTATCACCAACAAGCGATCGAAGTCGAGCAAGGGATTCGCCAGCAGGGCCTCGACGCTTAGACGGCGGAACTCGGCGACCATCCGCTCCAGGGCCGCATCGCTCGCCGCACTCGGCGGATTGCGACGAAGCAACGCATCGTGCGAGGATTTCAGCACGCCAAGCTGCTGCCGATACTTGCGGCCCGCCGGATAGCGATCCTTGAAGGTATCGCAAAGGTCGTCGATGGCCAGTTCCAGGGCTTGCCACTCGTTGGGTCGCACGCCGACGGTTGGTTTAGCCCCGGCACTCGTGCCGGGAGGGCGCGATTCACTCGAATCACCGAGATAGGCCAACAGGTTCTTGAGCAGTTGTTCGAAATTCGCGCGATAACTTGCCGGCGCGATGTGATAGTGCGGCGAAAGTCGCCAGGCCAAGGCGACGACGCGACCACGGCCCAGCCGGTACTCCACCAAGGGGTTCTCGGGCCCGCCGGGCGTCCGCGCTAAGAGCGCGCCGCGAGCGGGGGTGCTCAGCGGATGGAACTCGGCAAACGCCGGGTATACGGCATTGTTCATCCACAGCACGTCGCGGTCCAAATCGAGCGCACCGAGGACCGGATGCGCCGTGGCGATCGGCACCAGCCCAGCCTGAGCGCGGTCGTGGCCGAAGACAACCGGCCTGGTGCGCAGCGTCTCGAGGCCCAGGGGAGCCACGAGGCCCGCGGCCACACCCGTCAACAGCAGGCTTCGACCGTCCTGGGCGTATCGGCTCAGAGCGGCGACGGTCGCCGCTTCGGTCAGTGGCCCTGAGCAGGCCGCCGCTTCGCCCTGATGGCACCATATCACGGAGAAACGTTCCAGCGGCACGGTCCGGCTCGAACGATCGACGAACTTCCCGCCCTCGACCGGCCACAGCGGCACGGCCGCGACAAGTCGATCGGCCACTTCGCGGGCGGTGTCGTTTTCCGAAGCCGGTATTTCCCGGGGGCCTTGTGGCAGGAGAAAAGCGACGGCGCCTCGGGCATCCGTCGCCGACCCGATCACGATCCCTATCAGGAGCAGGAATGTTTCCATGGCAGATGACCTAAGGCTATATACAGACTCCGCCCTAGTCCACCGATTTTCGTGTTGCGAGCTTCCGTCCGTAACCTGCTGGCCGCGCTATGCTTATCGCCCAACGAGGGCTTACGCCGACAACGGCGCCCTGCGTCATTTCGCCGTGGAAACCTGGAAGTCTCGAATGCTCCGGATCGACTTGCCCCCGTCGCTCAGTCGGGCCGTCAACTGATAACCGCCCGGCTCATCGGGAGCGATCAGCGCGAAGGTGATGATCTGCCGGCCAAGTCCCGGAACCGTTAGGGTTTTCGTCTCCGCCAGACGCGCCGGGCCGGCCACGCTCAACTCCACCTGGCCCTGCCACGGCGTCTCGCGGTCGTTGATGACATACACCTTCACCTCCCGACGTTCACCGGGCGCAAGCTTCTCCCTCCAGAAATCCAGCATTAGGCCGACGGGATTGAACGCCTCGCCGACATACTCCGCATAGGCCGGCTCCATTTCGAGCTTGGCAACGTCGAGAAAATGGTCGCTGGTGGCGCCGCCTTCCGGCCGCGGCTTGGCGCCGGAACGCGAATAGCTCAGCCCGCAAAACTCCATCACCGCCGCCGCCTCGCGATGGCATCGCCAATACTCGGTCAACGCCGCCATCGTGCGGGCGTACAGCAGCCGCCGCTGGGCGGGCGTGGCTTTGGCGCCCAGCAGGTCGCGGTAAACATGCTCGTCGAGGCTGGTGGGCTGCCCGTCGCGGGTGATCCACAGCCAGTCGTATTCGTTGATGATCACCGGCACGTCGAGCTTCCGCTGGCGATCGTTCAGATCCGGCTTGCCGGCTGTGCCTTCCAGCTCGCTGAGATGGAAGAACTGCTTGCCGCCCCAGCCCTTGATGAAGCGATAGGGGTGCGATTCGCGGCAATCGGTCGGGCTTTGCGGCTCGCTCCAGCCGTTCTCCCAAGGCCGATTGGACTTGTCCAACCCCCGCACGGCGCAAATCGCCTTGCCCGTCTCGTTCGTGAAACTCTCGTTCTGCCCGTCCCAGATCACCACGCAGGGATGGTTCCATCGCTCCCGCATCCACTCGGTGTATTGCGGGATGATCTTCGCCGCCAGGGGGTTTTCGGGCGCCTTGTCCAACAGCCAGATGGGAAACTCGTCCTGAATCAAGAAGCCTTCCTCGTCGGCGATGTCGTACCAGCATTCCGGCGGGAAGCCAATGCAATAGCGAAGCGCGTTCCAATTCATCCGGCGGAACTTCCGGTGCAGCCGGCGGACCCAGTCGGCCCGCCACGGCAGGTCGCCCCGTGCGGCGTCCTCGAAGAAGCGGTACGCGCAGACGTTGCTGCCCCGCATGAAGTAGACCTTGTCGTTGAGCACCCCCCGTTTCGCCTGCGGGTCGAAGCGAAAACTCCGCATGCCGAAGCGGGCGCTGGCGGCGTCGCCGCCCGTGCCCACGCGAAGCTCGTACAGGAACGGGTCCTCGGGCGACCAGGGCCGGCAGTTGCGGATGGGAATCCGCAGGCTGCCCTTCACCGGGCCGCCGCCCGTGGCCAAACCGCTTCCTTCCGCAAAGCCCACTGCTTCGCCGCTCTTCGCCTCGGCGACGGTTGCCCGAAGCGTCACAGGTCCGGGCTTGCCGCCCGCGTCGATTTCCACTTCGGCGCCGACTGTCTTCCGGGCCGGATCGGGGACTACCTGAACGTTGCTGATGTACGGCCTGCCGCTTAAGATCAACTCGACCGAATCGTAAATTCCCGGGATGTAGAGCCACTTTTCAAAGTCCCAGCCGGTCGGTGTGTCGGCCGGCAGGGCCTCGCGGCCCGCCCCCACGCGAACGATCAACTGGTTCTCCCGTCCCGCGCCCTGGAGTTGCCCCTTCACGTCGAAATAGCCCGGGGTGAAGCAGCCGACGTGCTCGCCCACAAGTTTGCCGTTGAGGAAGACTTTCGTGCCGTAGCGGGCCTTGTTGATCTTCAGCAGCGCCACGGCCGGCACCGGGCCGTCGATATGGAACGTGCGGCGAAGCCAAAAAGCCTCGCGAAGCTTGCTCGCATGGCCAACCTCGGCAAAGGCGGGCGCGGCCATGTCGATCAACCCCGGCACGACGACCGTATGCGAGAACGATGCGGGAACGCTTGTCATCGACCCCTGGCCGACCTGCCACGCGCCGTCCAGTGAAACGACCCGCCGCGGAGGCAACGCATTGGTCGAGGCGCTGGAAAGCGCCGGCAGCAGGGCCAGTGTCAACAGTGAAACCCAGAAGCCGATCGACTTCATTTGAACTCTCCTTGAAGCGAGGATTCCCTTCGTCCATCGTCGGCCGCAGCGCCGGATGTTGTGCTCCATGCTAGTAGTCGGGCGGGCGGTTGTCAAACGGTGGCGAGATGGGTGAAAACAGCAGCCAGGAAAGGCCGGCAGGCGCATTCCTCCTGCGGTAAAGAAGATTGCGGCCGACCAAGTCGGGCCAAAGAATCTCTGGACGGGTACGGGGGGGTAAATGCAAAGGAAATGGCCGCCAAGCGGAGAAGATTCGCTTAAACGCTGGACATTGCGCGATCGCCGTGGCAAGCTGGCGACCGCGCTGTACATCGACGTCGAGCGGGTGAAGCAGAGTCGGAGAAGGACGGCCCTGACGGTCCCTGCCTGAAGCTCAGCGGCGCCAACCGGGATTGCCCATAGAGGCTCGCGCCCACGACTGTCGTAAGCCTGCGCGCTCTCATTTTATCGTCGCATTCGCCCGAGGAGATTGCACGATCACCTGGCCGTGGATCATCCGCGGCTCCAGATAATCGACCACGTACTCGCCGGGCAGCAAAGCCACGATGCGGCCGCGGCTGTCGATGATCGAGCTATGGCCCGGGTGATAGTGGTCCACGCCGTCGTCGCCGGAGAGATTGACGGCGACTTGGGCCATGCGGTGGCCGACGCAGTCGCCCACGGCCGAGGTGACCGAGCACACAGCGTCCATGAGCTTGACGTAGGCGGCCCGGCGGCGGGGGTCGCGCAAGTCGTCCGGGTGATAAATGTGCTCCCGTCCGCCGCCACCCGCGGTGGGCATCAAGAGCACTTGGCAGCCCTGTTTGGCCAACGTGTCGCGGATACCCGGAATGCCACTGTCGGAACAAATGCATACGCCCATCTTGACGCCGTCCACGGTGAACACCTGCCGCTCCACGGGCCCGGGCAGCAATCCGGCCTTGCGTTCCGCGTCGTTGACCCCGTGCTTGAGTTGCACGATCAGGCGGCCATCCGGCATGACGATGAAACAGCAGAAGTGCGGGCCGTCGTCGAATCGCCCGATCGTGCCTGCGACAATCGCGATCTTCAGTTCCGCAGCCATCTGCTTGAGCCGCTCGGCGACTGGGCCATCGGCCCGGGGCGCGTTGGTCAACACGGCCGGGGTGTACACGTAACCGGTAATTGCCCCTTCGCCGAAGAGGCACAAACAGGCGCCGGCCTGGGCCGCCTGCTGGGCCAAAGCGCGGATCTGCTTCAGATTGCCCTCGCTGTCGCCGGGGTGGCAGACGATCTGCCCGGCAGCCAGATGAATCGTCCGCAGCGGCGCAGAGTCCGGCTTGTCGGCAGACTGGGCCCGGCGGGGCCAGGTCGCGGTCGTGGCGGCAACGAAAGCGGTTGTCAGCAGGATCAAGACACGATCGATGAAACCATTTCGAGTCACGAAGTGTGTTCCCCTCTTGATAGTCCGGCAGGCGTTGCAATCAATCGGTCAACACCTGGGTCGCGATGCGGTCAAATATAATAGGAACCTCAACGCCTGTCCACAGTCCAGATACCGTGCTTAGCCCGGCGTGTTCTCGATCCGGCGGTCGCCAGGACACACGATGTACATGTATGGGTGTCTCGGCCTGCCGTCGTCGGCGAGCCATCACATTTACGGGTTGAATGCTTGCGGCAGGTTGTAACGGGGCGCGATTCTTCGTACGCGAACTGGGACCCGTTGGGCTCCTACCGCGATGAGCTGGAGGCGGGGATTCTGAAGGCCAATGACTTCAAGAACGCGCAACGGCAAATCACGTCCGCGAAGGGATTCGGGTTTCGCGACCTCTTCGCCAGCGGCAGCTATCTGGCCGTGGTCGTTGTGGATATCGTCATGCAGATCGTCTACTGGGGAACCCTGGTCTGGATTCCTCTCTATCTGTCCGATACGTTCTCCTTCAAGTTGGACACGATGGGCTACTGGAATTCGCTCTATTTTGTTGCCGCGGCCGCGGGAAGCTTCGCTTCCTCCTATCTCTCAGACAAGGTCTTCAGGAACAACCGCCGGGTGATGATCATCGTCTGCTTCGTCGGGCTGATCCCCTTTCTCCTGTTGCTTGCCTCGCTCAAGACCGCCGCTCCAGGTCTGCTGGCGTTGGCGCTTTGCGGGATGGGGTTCTTCGCCAACATGGCGTGGGGACCGGTGCTGGCAGTGCCGGCCGAGATCTTCACGCCGGAGGTGTACGGCAAGGCCATGGGACTGGTCAACGGCTGCGGCTATGTGGCCGCGGCTTTCGCCGCCAAGGGGTTCAGCACGATGGTGATCGTCCAGGATGGAGGCAAAGACTACACCATAGGCTGGATTTTCATCGCCGCCTGTGCCGTGATAGGAGTAATCGCGGCTTGTTTCATCAGGACCTCCGCTTCCTGTCTTTCCCGAAAAACTCGTCTGACGGCGAGTGGGGGAGACCAGTGCCTACCCGAACACCGAAAGACCGACGACCAGGCAGAAAACCGTGCGGGTCTTCATGGCGCGTTACTCTGATAGCCCAAGAGCTCGCGCACAGCGCGAGCGTCTTGAGGTCCACGTTGGCCAGCACGACCAGGTCGTAGGCGGCCAACTCCTGCGGCGTCTTCCACGCGCCGCTCTCGAAGCCGCGCAGCTCGCGCCATACATAGTGCGGGGCCTCGGTCACCGTCAGCCCGCTAGACGAAGAAGTACTCGCTGAAAGGCACCCATTGGTAAGGCCGCACCGGTCAAGGAGCATCAAACGAAGCATGGTCGGCCGTCCCCGAGGGAGAACAGCCGGGAAAATCACCGCCCCAGGCATATGATCGAGCCGTCGCAAAGGGCAACCAACACCCGGCCGTCGCGATCCAGGGCGAGCCGGTTCATAACGGGCTGCTCGGGCAGATCGACAGTCCAGGCCTTCGAGCCGTCGGAGCGGAGCAGTCCGCTCAGTTTGTGAGTTCCCTTGCCGCCGCCGCCCTCGTAGGCCACGACGAGTTGGTCCTTGGCCAGGGCAAAGGCGACAGGCGTCATGCTCTCGGTGGCCCATGACTTGACGTCCGACCAGTCGTCGGCCTTGCCCTTCCAGGGCAGGCCGTTGGGAGCCGGGGCCCCGGCCTTGGCCGAGAGCCAGTCCAGCAGTTTGGCCGTGGCAACGGCCGTCAGCTTGCCGGACACACCCTTGGGCGGCAACACGGAAAGATCGGCGTCCCATGCGGGCAGCATGGTGCCGCTGTCGCCCAGTCCGACGCGGGCGGAGGTCTTCCCCAACGAGCAGGCGGCAAAGCCGGAATTCCCCAGGGGCTGGGTCAAGGTGTCCTGGGTTTCGCTGAGCCGGCGTCCGCCCTGGATGACCCACTTCCCGTCGAGAACACCGATCTCGCAGCCGAATTGGCCGGCGCCTTCCGGCTTCCAGTCGCCCGACTGAAGCGCGAACGATCCCGGGACGGAGGTGGAACTGCACAGCCAGAGCTTTCCGTCTCCGACGGCGACCTGGCCGATGCTGCTGTAAGCGCTTCCCGGGCCGCCCTGCCCGCCCGTGCCCGAGTCGTCCTTCTCCCAAAGCACATTGCCGCTCTTGGGATCGAAGGCGTAGGCGTGGATGCCGTTTTCCTTCTGGAAACCCGCTACGGCATAGGCCACACCGTCGTGGACGACGACGCCGGGCACCACGGGCCAGGTGTTAATGAGATGGCCGAACCAGAACACGCGCCGATCGGCGGGCGCGGCCAGAAGCTGCCACAGGCAGCGGCCGGTGGCGGCATTGAGGCAATAAACGCGGCCGTCACCGCCGCCCACCAATACGCGGCCACCGTAGATTGTCGGTGGGGCGAAGAGCATGCTGCCGGTGGGGAAGTTCCAGACTTCCTTGCCGTCGGCCGCCTTCACGCAGTGCACGGTGCCGTCATGCGATGCGAACCAGACGTACCCTGCCACCGCCACGGGGGCCGTGGCCATGAAATCCGCCGCCAAGCGGGGGCCGGCCGCCGCCGTGTGAGCGCTGTTGTAAGGAATCGCACCCGAGGGCATCCATCGCCAGAGAACTTTGGGCTGCCCGCCCACGGTGGCGGCGCTTGCGGCGCTGCGCTGCGCGTCGCGGCGATAGGTCGGCCAGTCGGCGGCCGTAACGGCCAGCGGAGCCGGTTCCGCCGTGTCGAGCACCGTCAGGCGTTCCTTCCAGGCGGGCGCCGTGTGCGGCTGGATGGCTCCCGCCGAGGTCAGCGCCCGATAGCCCTTCACCTCGTAGTTGCAGCCGCACTCCGAGGGCACGGTGACCATCATGCCTTCGGCCACGATGGAGCCGACGTCGCAGGGCGACTTGAGGTCCTCGTAGCGGATCATCTTGCCCGAAGTCATGTCGGAGACGGCCCCAAAGCAGGTAATCAGGTAGCTGGGGGTGGCCGTGGTGGGGCCGCAGCCGGAACTGATGAACTTCGGCCCTGCGACCTGCTTGCCGGTCTTGAGGTCCAAGGGCGCCCCGCCGCCGATCCATTGGCCGTTGACGGCCAGCGCGGTCAAGGCCCGATACGATCCGTCGAACGTCGGCTTCTCCCAAAGCAGCTTGCCGTCGGTGCGGGAGAGCACGGCGGTGTTCTTGACCCATTTGGCCTTGAGCAGGAGCACGTCACCGGGGGCTAGAAGATTAGGCTGAGAAACGAGCAGCTCGCGGACCACCTTGGAGGCCGGCGTGCGGAACTCGGCTTGCAGCCGGGCATCGGAGTTGGTCCAGACGGCCTTGCCCGTACGCAGATCGCGGCACACCATGCCCACGTCTTGAACCAGGCAGTAGATCCGCTCGTCGCGAATGATAATGAGTCGCTCATCGACGTCGCCCGCCAGCGTATCTTGCCACAGCAAACGGTTCGACTGGGCATCATAGACGGCCAGATTCCGGCCGATGGGATTGTCGGCAATCGTCTGATAGGAGATGGGCGTCACGACGTCGGCCGCGCCCGACAGGGCCGCCAACAAGCCGCCCGAGCAGGCGATCCACTTTACCTGTCCGGCCGGCTTCGGTCCGGTGATGCGGCCGCGCCGCGTTCCCGTTTCGGCATCCAGCCGAAGCACGCCGTCGCGGTCGATCACGAACAGCGAGTCGTCGGCGACCACCAGCGACGAGCGTCCCGGGATGTAACCGCCATGCGGAACCCTCTTGATCCCGGGTTTGTCTTCGGGCGGCTGGCCCAGGTGCCGTTGCCAAAGTATGACGCCGCTGGTCAGGCTTCGCGCCGTCAGGAAGACCTGGTCCCACGCGTTGCGGCTGGAGCGCATCGAGAACATCCGGCCTTTGTCGGCCACCACGGTCGTGCCCCAGAAGCCTTCCTGCCGCGGCATGCCCCACCACTGCGTGAGGAACGGCGTCTTGAGGGTCGTGTCATCGGAGACCTGGGTGTTGTCGGAACCGTGGCTGCGATGGGTCCAGGGGTCGGAGCCGGCCGGCAGACCGGTCCTCAGAATGGCCCACACCCCGGAGTCGTCGGCAAGGACCTTTGCCAGCGGCAGGTCTTTGGTCCATTGCTTGAGGGCTTCTGGCGAGAGGCCGGGGCCGGCCGCTTTGGCACGGCCTACCAGGGCGGCGCCGCGCCGCGGGGCGAGCACGCGGAGCCACGCGCTGCGCAGCTCCGGCGTCAGGTCGGCGTCGCGCAGGTCGCTTGCCACCAGCAGGTCGACCAGGCGATCGGCAAAGGGCGGTGTCGCCCCGCTCTTTTCCACGTAGAGCGAGCGGCCCAGGGTCCCTTCGGCTTCCGCCGCCTCACGAATGCGTGCCACGTCTTGGGCACTCGACGACGAGAGGTGGACCACCAACGCGGGGCGTTTTGCCAGCTCGAAGGCCAGCGACTCGTCCCCTTCCGCGACGCGCGGGAAGCAGCACAATCCGCCGGCAACCCCCGTCTTCTGCGCCAGGTCGTCGGCGGTCATCCCCCAAAGCGTTCCGCCGGTCGCCAGCAGCGCGCCGAACAGCAGCCATCCGATTCGTTTCATCGTCATCCCTCCCTAAGCCGATTTTTCCCGCGTGCACCCCGCTCGGATACGCACCGAACGGCAACGTTCCCCCATGTTAACCAAAAGCCGCGTGGAATTCCAGTTGGCCCGCTGATTCTCCCGCCGACAATCCGCCGCCGATTACCGCTTGCCGAGGCGGATCTCCTTGACGAACACGTTGCGCCGGCCACCGCTGGCCGCGTTCCAGTAGCTCAACAGCAGGCGATTCACACCGGCTGACACATGGTCGGCGCGGAACTCATACTCCTTGAAATCCCTGGCCGAGATCGCCATGCTGCCGGCTGGGCAGTGGTCGAGGTAGACGTTCAGGACCGGATCCACGTTCTCGCAGGGCACGCCCTTGGCGGTCACGGTGATGACGTAGCTGCCGGGCTTGTCCAAGCGCAAATCGGCGGCGATAATTCCGTGTGCCCAGAAGACCCAGCCGCCGTCCTTGTGGGGTTCCACGAAGAACTTGCGTATGCGGAAGATCGACGGATCGACGCTTACCGGCTTCCCCTCCGCCGGGATTCGTGGAAATCGTGACGGGGCGTCCAGGTCGGCGGCGGTGAGGCAACTCTCCTTCAAGACCCACTCGAACCCCGCTCGCATCCGCGCCACGCGCTGGGCCACGACCCAACTGGCGGCCGCCTTCTCGGCCTGTTCCAGGTGCCCGCGCATGGCAACCAGCACGGAATAGGAGAAAGCGCCCTCCGTCACGCCGTATTGATAATTGCCCTGCGGATGAAGGCTGACGCCGTTGTGGATCAGGTGCTCCTCCAGCGTCCGGTAATAGGCCAACATGGGTTGCCGGGCCTCGCGGAAGTAGCCTGAGAAGAACTCCTCCAGCAGCTCGTCGGCTGTCCGTTGGCTATTCCAGAGCAATCGCGGGTAGGCGTAATGGTTCCAAGGGCTGTATGGCACCCCGGCTGGGTCGGCCTGGGTGCCGCCGCCCAGGGCCTCAAGTCCGTGCAGATGTCGCGCGTGGTCCGCCATCGCAGTCACCAGCGGCACGGGCATGACGAATGACTGCGGGTTTTCGTTCAGCAGAACATAGTCGTAGTGTTCCAGCCGGTCGCACCGCCGATGCCACTGCTCCATGCAGGCCTCCATGGCCACGTTGGCCGGCGAGCTCATGGGCAGGTCGGGTGCGCCGTACTGGCACACCTCGACCATGACGTTGTCGGGCAGGCGCTCGATCTTGCGCGGCGGCGAGTGTACGTTGGCATAGGCCAGGGCTTGGATCCGCACCTTCGGCCGCGCCGCACGGATGCCCTTGGCCACCTGGGCCACGAAGTAGTAGTAGGCGTCTGAGGCCATCAAGGTCGGATACGCAACCCAGGGCACAGTCGGCTTCTCCCGGGGCTCGTACAGTGCCCGGCAGCGCGGGCACTCGCAGTAGCGCGCGTCGTCCATGGGCAGGAGACTCAGCACGGCCGTCGATTCCCGGCCCGCCGTGATGCCGATGGCCTTGTCGACCACGAAGCGGATCAAGCCCGGACTGGTCAGGCACACGGCCGGGCCGCCGCGGGAAGGCGGCGCCTGCTGGCCGCCGACGGATCCCCACCAGTCGGGATGCCGGTCGACGATCCGGTCGGGAAGCACGCTGGCAAAATTGTGCGGATAGCCCTCGAAACCTTCCTTGTATTCGTCCTTCCACTGCTTGTAAGCCAGGAAGCCGTGCGGGCTGGGCGGCACTTCCTCACCGCCCAAGGCCAGGCGCTGAGCACCGCCCCAGGTGGCGTTGTAGCCGTTGCGCCACCAGAACAAGAAGGCCGGTTCGTTGGTCGCCGAGGCGGTTTTCTCGGCCATTTCAAAATTGGCATAGCGTCGTGCGGCCGAGGGAGTATAGTGCAGCGGGAGGCACGCCAAGTCGATGCCTTGGCCGGCCGGCACCCAGTCGCCGTGATCGTCGGGACAGAGCCACCGCACGCCTTGCCGCTCCAGGAACGCCCACACGCTACAACGCACGTTGGCGTAGGGCCACGCCTTGAACAGGACCTGGCGCCCCGCGCGCTCCACGTTGACCTCCGTGGCCGGGATCTTGCCGGACTGCCGGTTGCTCTCCAGGGCTTCCCAGGTGGCAGCCAGCGGCTTGAGATCGACGATCCGGTACAGCGTTCCCGGGAAGGCATCCGTCTGATCGGGCCCAACGACAGGCAGGGGCCTTCCGGTCAGCTCGCCAATATAGTACCGCAGATCATCGGCTGCCCTGCGCAGCGGAGTTGCGGCCCGTGCCTCGACGATCACGGCATCCGCAGGACGAAAGGCGGCCGGGTCGAACGTGCCGTAGATCTCGACCTCCGCGATGGACCACGACTGATCGCTCGGCGCCGTGGCCTCCAGTCGCACGTGGCGCGTGATCACCGGGTCGAAGAACAGGTTGACGTCTCGCTTGCCGGCGGGCAAAGTCACGTTCAGCGTGGTGGGCGCACCGTTTCCAACCGCCCGGCCATCCAGGACCACCTTGAGCGAGCGCGGCGTGCCGCCTTGGGTCTTGCCTGGCGTGAAGAACAGCCGATGGATGAGGGCTTCCTGCCCCAAGTCGATGGCGATGCCGCCGCCCGGCGTCAGCGGCGTGCGGCTGACCCAGGCGGTGCCGAGGTCGTTGTCGGCCATTTCCGGCCCCAATCGTTTAGCGGAGTCGATCTCGCTGAAGCTCCACCCCTTGGGCGAAAGCTGCCGGGCGTGGCTCGTACCCGTGAGCAGTATGAGCAGAACTGCGCCCGCAATGAGGTACCGGCCTATGATGCGGACAACCACACCGATCACGATGGTCCGGCTGCGTGTCATGAATGTATTCATAAGGTCGTTTCTCATGCTTCACCCATGGGACTGCTTGCCCCACGGTGCGGTTGCCACTTCCCTCGTTCCTTCATCCTCGGAAGTACAGGTAGGCGCCAAGGATGCATAGCAAGATAAAGGCCGAGCCCAGCACGTCGCGCCAATCCCAGCTCTGGCGGGTCACACGCCGGTCGTCCTCCGTGGCCGTTCCCAAGGTGAGTCCTCTGATCTTGTCGTACTGCGGCGTTTCGGTCATGTAACTCACGGCGATCATGGTCAGCCCCGATACGAAGGCGATGAGCAGGCTGAAGTACTGAAAATACGTGTTGTTGACGATCCACAGGAGCGAGCCTTCGGCATAGCCCTTGGCCGCTCCGCTGGCGTCGCAGCCGAACCAGCCCAGCGTAACGGGGGTGTCTACCGCCATGCGAAAGATGCCCATGATAAAGCCCACGATCATCGCGGCGACGCAGCCCTTGCCGTTGAGGCGTTTGCACAAGACGCCGAAGAAGAAGACCACGAACATGGGCGGGAACAGGTAACTTTGCACCGCCTGGAGATAATAGTACAAACCGTGCGCGTGTTCGATGACGGGAAGCCAGGCCATGGAGATGAGCACCATCACGCCGGTGGCCAGGCGACCCATGCGCACCAACTCGTGCTGGGTGGCCCGGGGCTTCCATTTCTCGTACAGGTCCACGGTGAAGAGGGTCGAGCAGGCGTTGAACACGCCCGCCAATGAGCCCATCAGCGCCGAGAGCAACCCCGCCACGACGATCCCCCGCAACCCGGGCGGCAACAGGTACTGTACCATGAGCGGGAAGGCGGCCTGCGCCTCTTCCTGAGCGATGTTGCCGTTGCGGAACAATGCCGCGGTCAACTCCGGCACCTTGCCGCTCTTGGCCAGTGCAAAGCACACCAGCCCCGGGACGATGAACAAGTAGACGGGGAGGAGCTTGAGCATGCCGGCGCAGATGCTGCCGCGGCGGGCCGTTTGCTGATTGGCAGCCCCCAGAGCCCGCTGCACGATGTACTGATCGGTACACCAGTACCACAAGCCGCCCATCGGCGCGCAGAAGAGCATGCCCAGCCAGGGGAAGTAGCCGTTGAAATACCAGGCCATGCGGCCGGATTCCTTGACGGGCGCCCAGGTCCCCTCCACACCCGGCGGAACCAACGGTTTCCAGAGGTTGAACATGTCCGACCCGCAAATCCGGCGCAACTCGGCCCAGCCGCCCAGCTCGATCAACCCGTAGGTGGTCAACAGTGCCGAGCCGATGATGAGAACCACCGCCTGCACGCAGTCGTTGTAGACCACGGCCCGCATTCCGCCCAGGCTAGTGTACAAGCCGGTCAACACGAGCACGAGTACGGAGCCGATCCAGAAACTGTTGATCGGAATGCCGCCCACGGAAAAATGGATTTCCGGCAGCAGCGTGCGGAACACCACGCCGCCGGCGAAGATGCCCACCGCGATTTTGGACACGATGAACGTGACCAGCGACACCACCGACAACACGTAGCGTGAGGCGGGCGAAAAGCGCCGCTCCAGGAACTCCGGCATGGTGAAGACCATCGAGCGGGCGTAAAAGGGAACGAAGACCCAGCCCAAAACCAGCAGGCACCACGCATGCAGCTCGAAATGGGCCATCGCCACGCCGTCGGTGACGCCCGACCCCGCCAGCCCAACCACGTGTTCCGAGCCGATGTTCGAGGTGAAGATCGACGCGCCCACAACCCACCATCCGAGATTGCGGCCGGCCAGGAAGTAATCGGCTGCCGTGTCCTTGCTCCTGCGAATGACCCACCACGCCACCCCCAGCAAGACGCTGAAATACAGTGCGATCATCAGCCAGTCGAGGCCGGTCAAGGTCGAACCGGTCGGCGTCGCGGCGAAGAGGGGTGCAAAACGGTTCATCATTACGGTCCGTATGTCGAGGGCGCTATGTGCGCAGATTATCGGCCCGGCGACGATTCGGCACAAGATGGGCCCTCGGCGATTTCGGTCGGCGGCGATCCATCTCCATCCTCGGCAGGGGGACTCGCTGCCGGGAGCGGGTTCGTTCCGGCCCTTGCGTTTTTCTTGGCGAACCGCCCATTGGCTTGACTTCCCTGAGCCCTCCATTCAAACTCATGGCAGCCCCGTCAGGCTGAGTCCGGCCTGGACTGGACCTTTGAACGATTGCCTCCGCAGGTTACGCTTCAACGCAACGGCAACTGGCCCACCGAAACGATGGCTGTCATGAACAAGTACGCGATATGGCTACTGGCGTTCGTCACCATTTGCGCCGTAGGACCTTCGGCGGCGGACTGCGCAACCGCGCAGGCTTCTCCCTACGTCGTCCAACCGGCGTTCATCCCGCTGAGGTTCGGTGCAATCCGACCCCGGGGCTGGATTCTTCAACAGATGCGCCGCGACCTGAAGACGGGTTTTGCGGGCCATCTTGACGAACTGTGCCATGAGGCGTCGAGCGACATCTTCGCCTCCGGCCGCAACCGGCCCGGCAGGCCCAACGCCGGCAATGCCGCGGGCGACGCCTGGTGGAACGGCGAGACCGAAGGCAACTGGCACTGCGGCCACTTAATGCTCGCGTGCCTGACCGGCGAGCCGGAGGCCGTGCAGAAGGCGAAGGACTACGTGAACCACATCCTCGCCGCGCAGGACGCCGACGGTTATCTCGGCATCTTCTCGCCAGAACTGCGCTACAAAGGCCACGGTGAGTTGTGGACGCAAACCTGTCTCTTCCGCGGCCTGCTGGCCTACGCCGACGCCACGGGCGAGGAAAAGGTTTTCGCGGCGGTGCGGCGCGCCGTGGACCGGACCATTGCGGGCTACGCAGGCTGCCGGCAAATCGCACTGGCCCAGCACGATCCCATGTTCACGGACGTTCTGGAACAGCTTCATGCCAGGAGCGGCGACAGGAAATACCTCGATTTCGGACTGCGCCTCTACCGTGAGTGCCCTAACCTGAAAGCATTTCTCCAAACCCCGGAGAGCAAGCTGCCCAGCGGGCGGACGGTATTCAATGCCTGCTACTGCAGCGGCCATGGAGCGACCGTAACCGAAGTCATGCGCATACCGTTGTGGTTCTGGAACGCGACGGGCGACGAAGAATTCCTTCGTCTGGGCCGGGGCGTCGTTTCCGCCATGGATCGCTGGGTGATGCCCAGCGGCGCCCTGGTCAGCATGGAATCGGTGGACCACCGCCCGCAGCCGTGGAATGTGGGCTACGAGTACTGCACGATCTTCGAGCGGGAATTCACGCTGCTCAGCGCCGCGGCGAAACTCGGCGACGCCGCCTACGCCGACGCGATGGAGCATCTCTGGTTCAACGCCGCCCAGGGCTCCCGGGTCCCGGACGGCACGGCTGTCCTCTATTGTTCCGCGGAAAACCGGCTGTCGGTCAATGACGAGTTTGGCCGCCGCCAGCGTTTCTCGCCCACCCACCAGCATACGGCCGTTTGCTGCAACCCCAACGCCACGCGTGTCGCGTCGTACTACACCGCCGGCATGTGGATGCGCCCCCGTGGCGCCGAGCCGGCCGTCGCCGCCGTGCTTTACGGCCCCTCGCAGACGACCGCCGATATCGCGGGCTGCGCCGTGACGATCGAGGAGAAGACCCTTTACCCCTACTCGGGCGAAGTGCGGCTCACCGTGCGCCCCGCCCAGCCCGTCGCCTTCTGCCTGTGGCTGCGCAATCCGTCCTGGTCGCGTGCCACGCAGATCGCCTGCCCCGGCGCGGAAGTGCGCCAGGTTGGCGGCTTCTGGCAGGTGCGCAAGGAGTGGCGCAACGGCGACAAGGTTGCGATCCGTTTCGAGCAGATCATCCGTGAGGTGCCCGCCGTCAACGGCGAAATAGCGCTCCAGTACGGCCCGCTGCTCTACGTGCTGCCCGTGCCGGGCACAACCAAGGCCGTCAAGACCTACCCGCGGGCCGGATTTGAAGATTACCTGATGTCCGCCCACAAAGACGTGGAAACGAAGCTGGCCCTGCCGGCGTCGCAACGAGCCAACGGCTTTGGCTTCACACCGAAGCACGCCTCGACAAACGGTGCGAATCCCGACCTTCCGCTGGACAACCCGCCGGTGGAGCTGGAAGGCAAGCTGGTCCGCGAGTCCGACGGCGCCCTCGTGCCCGTCACGCTCGTGCCCCTGGGCGCACAAAGTGCCCGTCTGCGGCGCGTGACTTTTCCGGTGGTCGCCGCCGGGAAGAAATAGCGACCTTTCGCACTATGGGAGTTTGATTATGCCACGCAAGTGCTGGACGCTTCCGACGATCCTCGCCCTGCTTCCCCTTGCGGCGGACTCGGCCCGCGCCCAACCGCGTGCCGCGGAGCGCCCGCCGCCCCTGGGTATCCGCAAGCTGGCCCCGGCCGGGCCGTGGGAGATCGTCGAAGGCGATCGGCCCGTGCTACGCTACAACTACCAGAGCGTGCCAATCCCGGACGACGTCAAACCGCGGCTCGCCCCTGGCAATCAGAGATATGCCGTGCCGCGGTCCGATTACGTCCATCCGCTCTACGGCTTGCACGGCGAGGTCCTGACCGACGACTGGCTGGCCGACCATCCGCACCACCGCGGCATCTATTGGGCCTGGCCCGAGGTCGATTGGCAAGGCAAACGCGGCGACCTGCACGCCTTGCAGGAGGTCTTCGCCCGGCCGACCGGCAAGATCGAATCCGCGCAGGGCGCCGACTTCGCCGAGATCGAAGCCGAGAACGAGTGGCACTTCGGCGACGGCCCGGCGATCGTCCGCGAGATGGCCGTCCTCCGCGCATGGCGGCAGACCGACGTGGGCCGGGCGATCGACCTGGAGTTCCGCTTCGTCGCCCTGGGGGCCGACGTGCAAGTCGCCCGACGCGATCGGTCGCACTACGGCGGCCTGAACATCCGCTTGTCGCCCGTGGTCGATCAGAAGATCGTAACATTCACCGATCCACCCGAGGCCGCGCTCCGCGTCGCCTGGGCCCATCGCAGCGGCACGCCGCGCGGCGGCCGTTGGCCCACGGCCCTCACGATCCTGCAGAGTCCCGGTAATCCCGACTATCCGGGCGACTGGGTCCAGTATCCGAACCTCTCCTGGATCCAGCCGACGTTTCCGGCGTCGGGCACGCGTTACACCCTCCGCAAGGAGCGGCCGCTGGTGCTCCGCTACCGCCTTTGGATTCACGACAAGCCGCTTGCCGCGGAGGCGATCCGGAAGCTGGCGACCACCTACAGTTCCCTTCCTCCAGGAGCCCTGCCATGAACTCCCCCGATCTTCCGCGTCGTGAATTTCTCCGCACGGCCGGCGCCGGGTTCGCCGTGCCGTATCTGGTCTCCTCTGCGGCTTTGGCTCAGCCCGGCAAACCGGGGGCCAACGACCGGCTGAGCATCGCCCTGGTCGGTTGCGGCGGCATGGGCCGCGGGAACCTGGGCGCATGCGGCGGCCAGGCCGACGTGGTCGTCAGCGGGGCCTGCGACGTCTGGCGGCAGCGACGCGAGGCCGTCTGCGCGCAATACAAATCGGCCCGGCCTTATGCCGACTACCGCGAGCTTCTGGATCGCAAAGACCTGGACGGCGTGATCATCGGCACCCCGCCGCACTGGCACTGCCTGCTGGCCGTCGACGCCTGCCGGGCCGGCAAAGACATTTACCTGCAAAAGCCCATGACGCTGCACCTGGCCGAGAGCCTGGCCGTTCGCAACGCCGTCCGCAAGCATCAGCGGATGTGCCAGGTCGGCACGCAGATCCACGCCGGGGCCAACTACCGCCGCGTGGTCGAATTGGTCCGCTCCGGGAACCTCGGCAAGATCAGCGTAGTGCGGACATTCAACGTCATGAACCAGGGCCCGCAAGGCATCGGCAACCCGCCCAACAGCGATCCGCCGGCGGGGCTCGACTGGCAGCGCTGGGTCGGGCCTTGTCCCATGCGGCCCTTCAACCCGCTGATCGTCAGCGATGCCTATACGAACTGCTCGTTCATGTCGTTCAGCGGCGGGTGGACGCCGGGCATGGCCCCGCACATCGTCGACCTGCCGGTCTGGGCCCTCGCTCTCGGCTACCCGACGGTCACGTTCAGCTCCGGCGGCCGCTACACGATCCGCGACGCGGGAGACGCGCCCGACACGCAAGAAGTCGTCTGGCAGTACGGCGACTTCACCATGACCTGGTCGATGTCGCTGGTCAACAGCTTCGCCTTCGATTTCGGCCGCGGCCCGCCGGCGCGGCGGCTGGGCATGTACTTTCACGGCGTCAACGGCACGCTGTACGCGGATTACGGCATGCACCAGGTCGTGCCGGAGGGCGAACGGATGCACGGCCTCAAGCCGCCGGCCGTGTCGATTCCGCCGTCGCCCGGCCACGAGCGCGAGTGGCTCGACTCGATCAAGACCCGCAAGCCGCCCAGTTGCTGCCCGGACTACCACTGCAAAGTGGACGTGCCGCTGGTGTTGGCGAACCTGTCGTTGAAGCTAGGCCGGGCGATTCGCTTCGACCCGCTGGCCGAGAAGATCGTCGACGACGAGGAAGCCGCCCGGCTAACGCGGCCCGAGTACCGTGCCCCCTGGAAGTTCCCCGCGGAGTATGCGTGAGAGAAACAGGGCCGGGTGGACGCCGTGGCGGAGCAGATCGAGGAGCGGTTCGGGGCAGGTGCTGCTCCACTAGCCTTTAACCGCCACGACGCACCGCGGGTGCAGGCCGTCGAACTCGGCGTGCTCCAGACGCCAAAGAACATTTTGGGTCCGATCCCAACCGAAGCCCAGGTTGAGCACGCGGCGGCCGCTGAAAAGCGCCTTCCACGACTGGGGACCGTTCTGCCCGGGACCTTGCGGCACGCCGGCCCAGAAATGTGTGATCGAGTCGCCGATCATCACGATCTCCGGGTTGAGCCGGTCCTTAGCGCATCGGAGCGGACGCTGCCGGCGCCGCGCGGATCACCCCCATGATGGTCTCGCCTTCCCGCTGGCACTTGCGGTTCGGCTCAATTTCGTGAGCCAAGGGCCGCAGCCTTCGCAGCCGCCACGCCGGACCGGCTCTCCAGCAAGTCCTCGATGTTCTTCCGCTCGATCTCTTGCATCGTGCGGCGCTTGTTCGCGTAATGCTCGTGTCGCGACTGCGCGGAGCGGTCCCACGCATTGGCCTCGACATAGTCGCCGCAGTAGGGCACGGCCAAATCGATCCAACAGGCCAGCTTGTCGAGGTCCTCCTGCGAGAGCTTGACTTCGTAGTGCCCTTGACGCAGCAAGACGAGCAGCCGGCTCTTCGCCGCGCCGGTCAGGTAGGGCGGCTGGGTCGTAGGCGCCGACTGCGGATCAATCCAGTTGACCAGGTCGTTGGACTTTCCCATGGCGGCGGCGGAGGCGTCACGCGAGACCTGCCCCTCGGTCAGGGCCACGTAGGCGTCGCTCCAGCGGCGCAGGGCCCGCTGGTCGACGGCCGCGTCGCCGAGCAGGCTGAACGCCAAGGACTTGTCGCCGGCCGCGGCCCGGCTCGGGCCGGCCCCGTCGTCCAACAGCGCGGCATCCACGTGCGCCTCGCCGCGGTCGTGCCGGCAGTGGACGGCCAGCAGGTTCACGCCCGCTGTCAGCGACGCCGCCGCCTCGGGCAAGACGGGCGTCGTTCGGAATTGATACGCAAAGTCGAGCGGTTTGGCCGCCAGCCGGCCGTTGAGGTACACCTCCACGATTCCCACGTTCCGAACGCAGAGCAACGGCTTGGCAAGGCTTCCCCCGCCGGGCGCCGCAAAGGTTCGGCGGAGCCACACGTCGGCGACGAATCCCAGCCGCGTCGCGCCGTCGGGCCCAAACGGCGCCGAACCGCTTTTCCAGGACGAGGAATCGAAGGCGGGCTGCTCCCAGCCCTTGCCCGGGTCTTGGGTCGCATAGCGCCACTCGGCTTGGATCGGTGAGAGCACGTCGCAGAGATCCTGGCGGATCGTTCCGGCGGGCAGCGTGTGCAGGCGATCGCCGTGGCAGGCCGTGCAGTGGCGATCCAGAATCGGTTGGATCTCCTTCGGGAAACTGAAGCCTCGCGTCGGCCCGTAGAAGGGCCGCAGTCTCTCGGGGGCAAGCTGCACGGCATAGGAGTTCTTGCCGCTCAAGGGGGTCGAGTTCTTCGACTCGTGGCAGCCCACGCACGAGGCGTTCTCGCCCGGCTGGAGCGTGGACCAGCTCCGCATGCTCTGGACCATGCAGCCCTCGGCATCCAGGGCCTGGAAGTAGAGCGGCAGGCGTGCGGGGGCGACGAAGAAGGCCGAGCCGTCCTCGCGGAGCGTGGCGTCGCCCAACACCGCCTTCACGTCCCAGGCCCCGTTGCCGATCGAGATGGGCTCGACGACCGCGGCGCCCCCGGCGGGGCCTTGGTTGGTGTTGCCGCCGATGTTCGACGTGCGATACTCCAGGGCAATTACCCGGAGCCGCTTGATCGTGCCGCGCGGAATGCCGGCCAGGCCGGGCCCGCTGTAGATGTCCTGGAGGTAATAAGTCCCGGTCGTCTTGCGGTAGTCGACTTGGCTGGGCCGCAGGTGCGGCCGCGGCCGCGGGGCCAGCGGCAGCGGCCGGCCGCACGACACCGCGCCGCCGTCGGCCACTAGCTCCCCATGGCCGTCGATGTCCATGAAATAGATGCGGAAGATCGCGGGCTGCCGGGCCCAGCCGCCGCGCAGGAAGCTGACCAGGTACTGCCGCTCGCTGAGCGGATAGGGATACTGGAACAGGTCGCCGTCCTGCCCATAGTCGTCCCTGTGTTTCGTCGACGTCGCGCGAACGGGAGCGATCCATTGGGCGCCGGTGTCTTCCTGGCGACCCTTGGCCGGATCGATCAGGATCAGCGTGCCCGGCTGCTTCGTATGGTGGCCGGTGCCGATGGCCACGGCCTTTTGCGTGCCGGGAATGCCCCGCGCGTGCGTGAGCGTGGTGGGAATGAACGAATTGTTGCCGTAGAATTCCGTCTGCCCCACGCCGTCGACGTTCATCTGGAACAACTTCTGCGGAAATATCTGGCCGCGGTCGTTGTAGTCCCAGCGCGTGTAGAGCACGCGTCCATCCTCGGTCACGGTCGGATAGATCGTGTGCACCTGGTCGAACCCCAGCCGGCGAAGATACTTGCCGTCGGTGTCGCACGTGTAGAGGTTGCTCACGTCGGTGCCGGCGCAGTCGACCGATTGCACGCAGCGGGTGGAGCTGAAGACGATGTCGCCGTTGGGCAGATAAGCCGGCTCGTAGTCGGCGAACCCCAGCCCGAACGTGAGCTGCCGAACCGCGCCCGAGGCCGCCTCCATCTCGTACAAGTGCAGATCGTCCTTGTCGGGCGATTTCTTCCATGCGAAGAGCACGCGCCGGCCGTCGTACGAGACGTCGGCGTCGCGGATGACGCCCGTGGGATCGTCCAACAGCGTGCGGACCTTGCAGAGCGGATCGGCGGAGAGTTCGGCCAGGCACAGCGCCGAGCCGGGGAAAAAGTCCCGCTCGCCCTGGGCATCCGACTGGCCCTCGGTATAGGCGAAGAACGATCCGCCCATGACGTGATGCTTGGCGAAGACGATCTGCCGCCAGCGGGCCAAGAGCGGCTGCAAGCGCACCTGGCGTCGCGCCCGGCATGCCCGCTCGTACAGGTCCAGCCACCGCCGATCGCCCCGCGGCGCGTCGGCCTTCACGAGCTGCTCCCGCTCGGCATGGAACCGCCGGCCGTCGGGCCCCAACTCGTCCAAAACGCGGGCAATCATGCGGCGTTCCATCTCGGCGCCGCTGTCCGCTTCCAGCCAGCGGAAGGCCTCGGGCCCGGCATCCTGCAAGAGCCAGTCCATCTCGACGGGGAAGTCCGCGTCGATTTTTCGCCAAAGGCTGCGGGCGTCGGGGCGGTCGAGGACTTTGAACCGCACGCTGCCCGCGCGGCCCACCGTGTTGGCGTCGATCCCAAGGTCGCTTTCCAGCCGCTCGTACTTTCGATCGAGCCTGTAACGCAGGGCGCTGTTGGCCCAGGCGCAGAGGCCGTAAGGCACGGGCCGGTCGGGGGCCCGCAGCGGCCGACCGGCCCAGCCGCGGTTGATGAACAGTCCCGGGCTGACCCCCTGGCAGCGCTGGCCAACTTCCAGCACGGTGGGCGTAAGATCGATCAGCCGGGTCTGGCTGCCGTCTTTGCCGATCAGGCGGGGCTCGCCCCACACGGCGCCGTCGTCCTCGCTGCCGTCGCCGGCGTCGTCGGTCATCAGCCACAGATCCTCTACGTCGGCGACGTTGATCGAAACGTGCCGGAAGGGCTGGCCGCTCCGCACGACGTCGCTGACGAAAAGCGGCCGGCCGCCGCTTTGCCGCGCCGCCCGCGCGGCTCGTAGGGTCTCGACCCAGGTGTCTCGCTTCACGTACCCGGCCAGGTCGCCGACGTAGCCCACCGGCGCCATTTCGCCGCAGACCACGGGTTTGGGTTCGGGCTTGGGGCAGTTGACGGCCGGCTCGGCGGTCGTGGCAGCGGAGGGGCACAGTGCGTCGACATCTGCTGCGACGCCCAACAGCAGGAAGCCCCGGAGGAGAACGACAACAACCTGGTTCTTCACGGCTTCTTTCCCTATATACATATACGATTATGAACTCGTGAAAGCCCTTCTGCAAGGAGACGCTCCAGGCCCCCGGGCCGTGAAGCCGGGTCTCCGGAAAGCAGTAGTTCAACAGTCGGGCTGGTTGCCGCTTGATTCTTGTTGCCCGAGGCGCCACAATAGACGTGCTTGTACCCACCGTGTTTCCCGCCTGGCCTGGCGTCTCCAACCACGAATCTCCGGCGAGCGATCATGGCCCGAAGTCTTCGGCAGAAGATCTTTTCTTCAGTATTGTGCCTGGGCTGGTTTGGCGTGGCGGCGGCCCTGCGGGCGGAGCCGACGCCGCAACAGGCCCTGTACTGGTGGCAGGACGAACTGCGCACCGTGGCCGCTGCGCTGGGCAAGAGCAGCACCGGCCAGGTGGCCCAATGGCCGGCCATGACCGTGACCGCAGGCACGGCCGCCTTGCCGCTGCCGCCGACGCCTGGCCGGCCCGGGAGCGACGGCCGGCTGGAAGAATCCGCCTGGCACGGCGCAACCCGCTTCACCGTCGGCCCGCTGTTCGACGACTGGGCCCGCGGGCCGTTCTCCATCGCAGTCAAGGCGTGCCGCGACGCCAAACACGTTTACCTGGCCATCCGGTCGCCGCGCGACTTGACGGGCCTGGGCGACCTGTCGGCCCAAGGCAAACTGCTGGCCGTCAACGGCGCGCCCTATTTCCTCGGCCCCAAGGGCGGAATCCCGTCCGAGGCCGTGGCCACGACGCCGGCCGGGCAGAGCATCGAGCTGGCTCTTCCGTTGGCCGGTCCGGTAACGCTCACGTTTCCCGTGGAGATGCTGCGCCGCGTGGGCAAGCAGCTTCCGCTCGAGGCGGCTTGCCTGGGCCTTCCGCAGTTAGCCCTGGCGGACACGGATGCAGGTCATTTCCGTCATCCCACGCTCTGGCTGCAGCCGATCATCGTGCGGCTCGATCCGGCGCCCGCCGGCGCGCAGGTCGTCGCTCCACCCGCAGGGCAAAGTCTTGATCCGGGAATTCATCCGTATCGTTGGCGGGCGACGGTCGCCGGGCGGACGTTCGGCAGCGACGGGTTCCAATACGTGGAATCGCCGCGGGGCTTGCTGGCCGAGGCGCGGACGATCGCCGAGCGGAGCCGCCGGATGGGCTCGCAGGCGGCGGCGGAAGCCCCCACGGCCCAAGAGGTCGCCAAGCTGGAGTCGGAAGCCCGAACGACCGCGGCCACCGATCGGGCGGCCTGGCGGGCGATCTACTGTCGGGCCCGGGAGCTGCGGGCCCGGTCGCACCTGAGCCTGCTCGACGCGCCGCTGTTGTTCGTCAAGCAGCATCCCTACCTGGCCGGGCACATCTACGACGATTTCTATCCCTGGCATCCCGGCGGCGGAATCTACGTCCTCGACGCGCCGCACCGGCCGGCGGCCCCGCACCGCGCGCGGCCGGTAATCGATGCCACGACCAACGAAACCTTGGGCCTCAGCGTGTACCGCGATCCGGAGATTCACTGGGACGCCCGGCAGATCGTGTTTGCGGCCAAGACCGAGCCGGCCGGGGCGACGAGCGTCTACGAGATAGGCCTGGACGGGCGGGGGCTGCGGCGCCTCACCCGCAGCGACCAGTTCGCCGATTATCAGCCGGCCTATCTGCCCGACGACCGCATCGTGCTGCTGTCCACGCGGCCGCGGGCCCTGGTGCCGTGCAACAACACGGGCGTGGGCACGCTGCACACGATGAACCGCGACGGGAGCGATCTGCGGAGCATCTCGGTGAACAACGTCAACGAGTTCGATCCGGCGATCCTGCCCGACGGGCGGATCCTGTACGGCCGCTGGGAGTACGTGGACAAGACGGCCCTGTACATGCAAAGTCTATGGACCGTGTCGCCCGACGGGCGCGGGGAAGAGGCCTTGTTCAAGAACAACCTGGCCCGGCCGACGGCCCTGCTGGGCGCGCGGCCGGTGCCCGGCGAGCCGCTGGTCGTAGCCGCCCTGACGCCCCACAACGGTCAGGCCGTGGGCGCCATCGCCACTATCGCGCCGCGCAAGGGAAAGAACAACCTGGAGGGCGTAACGAGCTTCACCGACGAGTATCCGATCCGCATGGACCAGGGGCTCATGGTCGGGCCGTGCCACCCCTGGCCCCTCTCGGCCGACGACCTGCTCATGGCCAACAACGCCATCGGCGCCCATGGCATCATCGAGCTGGCCGATCGGTTCGGCTGCCGCGAGCTGGTCCAGTGCGACGCGGAAATCTCCTGCTATTCGCCGATGCTGGTCAAGCCGCGCCGGCGCCCGCCGGTGATCTGCCCGCAGACCCGGCCGCAATCTTGCGGCAAGTTCCTGGTGACCGACGTCTATCAGGGGCTGGAGGGGGTACCGCGGGGGACGGTGCGGCGGCTGCGGATCATCGAGGAAACGGCCCGCACCAGCCCGGTGCCGCCGGGCGGCCGCTGGTGGAACCAGGCCTTCCTGGTGAGCTGGCAGGGTTCATACGTCGTGAAGAACGTTTTGGGCGTGGTGCCCGTCGAGGAGGACGGCTCGGCCTATTTCGAGGCCCCGGCGGGGCGGGCGGTCTACTTCGAGGCCCTCGACGCCGAAGGCCGCGCCGTGCAACGCATGCGGACGTTCGTGCAGGCCGCCCCGGGCGTGACCCGCTCGTGCATCGGCTGCCACGAGCACAAATTCGCGGCGCCGCCGCGGGGCGAGCATCTGCTGCTTGCCGTGCAGCACCCGCCGCAGCGGCCGCAACCTGAGTCGTGGGGCAGCGGACTGCTGGATTACCCCGGCATGGTGCAGCCGGTGCTCGACCGCCGCTGCGTGGCCTGCCATGGCGGCCCGGAGGGCATGGCCGCCGGCCTCGATCTGAGCGGCGGCTGGACCTGGGCCTTCAACATCAGCTATGAAACGCTCATCAAGAACCAGTTGGTGGGCTTCCTGAATTGCGAGAACGGCAGCGTCCACACCTCGGAGCTGCTGCGGCCCTGCACGATCGGCTCCGGCGGGGCTCGGCTCGCCGACCTCCTGATCTCCGGGCATGGCGGCCGCATCCCGGGCCTCACCCGCCCGGAACGCGACCTCATCTTCGCCTGGATGGACACCAACAGCAATTACCACGGCTCGTGGGACTACACGCCGCATGCCACGTGCGACGCGATCCTCGGCGTCAAGGGGCCGCTGGTAAACCTCATGGACCAGGCCGGCTGCACGGTGTGCCACACCCGGGGACATATTGGCAACGATTGGGTCAATTTGCAAACACCGGCGTGGAGCCGCATCCTGCGGGCCCCGCTGGGCAAGGGCGGCGGCGGGCTGGGGCTGGCCATGTGCCGCCAGCGCCCGGCCCGGCCCGGCTATCCCCTGGTCGATCAAAGCGTGCAGCCGCCGGACTTCGTGCGCGGCAGCCGGCAGTTTCCGTGGGACCCCGGCGGCACGCCGCAGGTGAGTTTCGCCTCCGTCGAGGATGCGACCTACCGGGCCATGCTGGGCGCGATCCGCCGCGCGCAGGCCGAAGGCTTGGCGCAAGCCCGCATCGACATGCCGGGGGCACAGGTTGTCGCCGGCGAGTGCCGCATGCAGGTGCCGCCTGCGGTGCCGGAAGCCCCGCCGGCGCTGGGCGCAAGGCTCACGCCCGACGGCGCCGTGGAACTCTGCTGGCAGCGCACGGCCGAGACGGTGGGCCTGCAATACGAGATCCATCGCGGGCCCGCGGCGGCCTTCAATCCCGGCGCGGCGACGCGCTTGGGGCTCACCATGGCCGGCACGTTCGTGGACGGCACGGCCCCCGCCGGCCGGCAGTATTACGCCTTGCTGGTGACGTCGGACGAGAAGCGCGGCCGGCCGGTGTGGGCGTCGGTCGACGTGCCGGACCTGCCCGCCCCCGGCGCGCCGCAACGACTGGTCGCCCAGCCGCTGCCCGGCGCGGTAGCCCTGGAATGGGAACCTTCCAGCGGCGCCTCGCTCCGCTACGACGTGTTTCGCAAGCAGGCGGGGGCCGCGGCCTTCGACAAGCTGACCGACGTGTCGCTGGTCGTGCTGAACTACGACGATCTTGGGGTGGAGCCGGGCAAGGCGTACCTGTACCAGGTGCGGGCCGTCGATCGCCGCCGGCGGCAGGGCCCACCCTCCAGCAGCGTCCAAGCCGTGCCCTTGCCGCAGATCCAGGAGCCGGTCTTTACGGCCGCGCTGGCCGCCGGGCCCGACGCGGCAATGCTGGGCGGCTCCCTCCTGAGCGGCGCCTTGACGGGCGACGCGAAGATCGCCGACGGCGTGCTGCGGCTCGGCGCACACGGCTTCCTGGCCTTCGATCATCGCGGCGAGTTCGATCTGACCAAGGCCCTCTCGGTCGAGTGCTGGGTCTTGATGGAGAAGCCCAGCCCGATGCCGGTGGTCATAAGTTGCGGGGCGTTCGGCTCGTCGGGATGGTTTCTGCAAGAGATCGGCGGAGGCTGGCGGTGGTACCTGGGCGGCGAGTGTTGCGACGGCGGCCGCCAGGCCCCGGGGCGATGGGTCCACCTGGTGGGCACCTACGACGGCCGCAAGGCGGCCCTGTATCAGGACGGCAAGCTAGTCGCCCGGACGGATTGCATGCCCCGCAAGGCCCCCTGGCCCGGCCCGCTGGTGGTTGGCCAGTACTCCTCGGCGTCGCCCAGCTACCAGGTGCAGGGGCGCATCGCGGGCGTGAAGATCTATCAGCGGGCGCTGCGGCCGGAGGAAGTGCTCCGGGCCCAGCAGGGCCACCGCCCTCGATCGTAGAAGCGAGCATGCGCGGCTATCCGCAGGTCATCCGGCATGAACGGCCTCCACGAAGGCCACCAGGTTTTCCAGCGGGATATCCCCCGGCATGTCGTGCGACGGCGCAATGATAAAACCGCCGTTGGCGCCGACGCCGTCCATCAAGCGTCGGACCTCGTCGCGAATCTGCCGCGGCGTCCCGAAGGGCAGGAGTTTCTGCACGCTCACCCCGCCCAGGAAGGCCAGGCGCGACCCGAACTCGCGCTTGATGTCGTACGGATTCATCACGTCGGGTTGAAAGGGATTGAAGACGTCCAAACCTGCCTCGATCAGCTCGGGGAACAACTCTTGTACCTGCCCGCACGAATGAATGAGCACCGCCTTGCCGGCACGTTTCACGGCGCCATACAGTTGGGTGATTCGCGGCTTGATAAACCGCTGCCAGAGACGCCGGCCGAAGATTAACCCTTTCTGCTGCCCCCAGTCGTCGCCGAACATTACCCCGTCGATGTCCGACGAAAGCACTTCTTCGAGGATGCCCAGGTCGAAGGCGGTGAGGGCGTCCAACAGCTCGTCGACGAAGGCCGGGGCTTCCAGCATGTCGATCAGCAATTGTTCCATGCCGCGCAGCGTCCACGCCCGCTCGAACAACGAGAAGCCGATACTCACGTAGCGGAAGCGGTCGGCATGGGCTGCCAGGAACGACGGCAGGTTGGCATACCGCCGCGGATCGTGCGGATCGGGAAACGCGAATCCCGCCAGCGAGCGGTCCTTGAGCTGATAGTCCACAACCGTGCCGATGTCCTTGTCGATCGTGCGATTCCACAGCACGCCGAATTCGTCGCGCCAGAAACCGGGCCGCACCTCCACCGGCATGTCGGGGGCGCGCGGCCGGTACTTGACCAGGTGATTGCCCAAAACCACGTCCAGGCCGGCCGTGCCAAAGTGCTGTTCCAGCTTCTGTCGTGCAGGAACCGTATAGCCGAACTGCCACGGCACCCGGTCCGGCTGTTGGTGCCGGATGGCCTGCCATACGCGCTGTCGAGGAGTGGTTAGTGTCATCGTATTATCCGATGAAAGTCCCGTAGGGCCAAAATAATCAGCCGAAGTGCGAGTGCTGACGCCAATTCAGGATCGACCCAAATCGGTTTTCGCTGACCATTCCCAACGTCAATCAGCACCAGCGCTTGCACTTCGGCGGATTACTTTGACCGCACGGGCTGCACTGCCCGTGATTGTCCCCGCGGCCTCGGAGCCGGCAAGTCCAGCCACGCGTGGCTGGATTTGCGGATGCGGCGCCGATTCTTCGCAGACCACGCGGAAGCCGACGTCGAAGACCCGCTGCCACGGCCAGTAGCTGGTGCGGCAGCCGGAGCGGGCCAGGTCGGCGCGGTCGTACCAGGAGCCGCCGCGAACCGCTTTTCGCACGTCGCGGGCGGCGTGGCGCGGGTCGTCGGCCCGGAAGGGATACGGGAGGTACGCGCTGGCGGTCCATTCGGCCACGTTGCCGTGCATGTCGCTGAGTCCCCAGGCATTCGCGCGGTACGATCCCACCGGGGCGGAGACCGTGTGTTTGTCGTCCACGGGATCGACGGCCAGGAAGGGCCGGACCTTCTCCATGCCCTGGCAGAGGCGCAACAGCGAGGCGTCGGCCAGGTTGGCGAAGGCCGAGGAGTCGGCGCCCAGGGGGCCGTAATTCAGGGGCGTGTCGGTGCCGGCGCGGCACGCCCATTCCCATTGGGCCTCGGTGGGCAGGGTGAATCGCCGCCCGGTCCGCTGCGAGAGCCACGCGCAGAAGGCGCCGGCCTCGTCGCAAGAGACGCGGCAGACGGGCTGGCGCGGCTCGTTCAGAGGCTGGAAGTCGCCCCGGCTCCACCTCAGCCACAGCTTGCCTTGGTCGCCGCTCTGGTGCCCCGCATCGAAGCACGCATACTGCTCGTTGGTCACTTCGCACTTGCCCATCCAGAAGGGCCGCTCGATCTTCACCTTGCACACGGGTTTCTCGTCGGGGTAACCTGCCCCGTCGCCCATGAGGAATTCTCCCGCCGGAATCAGCAGCAGTTGGAGCTTGATCCCCGCGGCCAGCTCGACGTCCAGCCGAGTCGCCGCGCCGGCGCCGGCCTGGCGCCGCGCGGCCTCATCGGCGCTGAACGGCCAGCGGGCAAGCTGGACGGCCTCCGTCGCTTTCTCGGGCGGCGGCATCACGGGGGTCACCGGCTGGCCTTTGGCGGCCGGAACCGCTTCCGGATCGCCCTCGACACGGCCGTAGCGCCGCAGCGACTCGATGCGGCGGTCGTGGCACTGCCGGGCCGTCGGATTGTTGCAGGCCGTAGGAATCTCCAGCCACGTGCCGTAGGCCGGGGCGTTCATGTCGATCCACGTCACCACGCGGTCCCAGGCTTCATCGTTCAATTGGACGTTGTGATGGCCTTTGCGGAGCATCTTCACCAGCGGGCTGCAGTCGGCGTGGTAGTCGGCCACGGGGAGCATGCGGGGATCGCCTTCCAGGCCCGGGCTGCGAACGAAACGGCGGAGGGCATAGAACGACGGCGGAAAGGGGGCATCCGAGGCCGGCATCTTTCTGGGTGCGGCCCGCCGCAGGTCGGGCGGCGTCTTCCCGCCGGCCGGCTCCCGGCCGTCGTGGCAGCCGACGCAGTAGCGGTCCAGGACCGGCTGCACCTCGCGGTCCCAGCTAAAGCCGCGTACGGGGCCATGCCACGGGGCGATCCGCGACGGCGCGCCGGCCAGTGCGCCGGCGCGGGCGGGCGGCGCGCGGTTGGCGTCCTCATGGCAACCGACGCAGGACACCCTCTCACCCGGCATCGCCGTGAACCAGCTTCGCATCAATTGCAGGGCCTTGCCCTCGGCGTCCAGCGGCTGCACGGCGATGGGCGTGTTGGCCGGCACGATGAAGTAGGCCGAGCCGTCCTCCGCCACGGGCACGGTGCCCAGCACGCGGCGGACGTCCCACGGCCCGTCCATGCCGATGTAGTCCTCGATGCCGGAGGTGCCGTAGTAATTGAAGTGGTAGGTGAACAGCCGCAGCTTCTTGACCGTGCCGCGGGGAACGCCTTGCAGCCCGCCGCCGGCATAGACGTCCAAGAGATACACGCTGGCTTCGCGCGAGGCCAGATCGACCCGATCGGGAATCACGCGGGGACGCGGCGTCTGGCGCAGCGGGACGGGCTCGAACAGCACGCCGCCCTCTTCCTCGTGGAGCAGGAGCATGTTGTCGAACACGTCGACCAGATAGATGCCCCAGCGCGACTGGGGGGCCGGTTGGCACGACGCCAGGAAGTATTTGTCGCTGAGGGGATAGGGGTGGAGGAACTTCGGCCAGGAGCCGTCGACCAGGCCGTCGACCATGACGGGCTCGACCTTCCGGCCCCGGCCGGGGATGCGCTGCACGACGCCTTCCGCCTGGCGCCGGCCCTGGGCGACGTCGAAGAGCACGAGCTCCCCGGCCCGTGCGGTCCCGTGGTGGCCGGAAATCACGCCCAGGAACCGGGTGGCGTGGCCCGGGACGGGCTTCGCATAAAAGATGCGATTCGGCCAGTAGCCGCTGCTGGCGTAATAGGCCTTCTGCTGCGTGCCGTCGGGATTCATTGTGAACAGCCGCGCGCTGAAGGCATGCGCGATGTCGGCATACTCCCACCGGGTATAAAGGATGCGCCCGTCGTCCATCATCGTGGGATAGAAGTTGTGATCCTGATCGAAGCACACGCGCCGCACGCCGCAGCCGTCGCTGTGCATCACGTGCAGGACGGCCACTTCGTCCAGCCGCCGCTCGCAGGGCACCGACTGAAAACAGGAGGACGAGCCGAACACGATCCGGCCGTCGGGCAGATAACAGGCGTCGTAGTTGTCGACGTCGTCTTCTTCGCCGCGCGTCACCTGGCGCAGCTTGGCGCCGTCGACGCCGATCTCGAAGATCTGGAAGCGGTCGTGGCTGCCGATCGAGGAGAACAGCAGCTTGGCGGCGTCGAAGTGCAGTTTCAGGTCGCCGACATACACCGGGCTTTGCGGCCGGTAGAGCGTCGCCAACCGCCCGTCGGGCCGGACGGGCGACAGCACGGCGATCTCGTTATCGAATGCGATCTGCCGCAACACGCCCGTGCTTTGGAAGTTGACGGGCAGGCCGTTGAGATGCCCGATCGGATCGTTGGGAAACGGCATGCGCAGCGGCGGGCGAGGCTTGATCTCTCGGGCGTCCTTTCGCTTCACCAACAGGAGCCGATCGAAGTCCAAGAGCGGATTGGCCAGCAGCGCTTCGGTGCGAAGGGCCTCGAAGCGCTCGACGGCGTCGGCGAAGCGCTCGAGGTCGGCGGCCTGGTCGCCGGGCTTGCGGGCATCGGCAACGGCCGTCTGGATCTCCGCGATGCGGCGGAGGTACTCCGGCCCCTTGGGATACCGGGCGCCGTGGGTCTGGACGAGGTCTTCCACGGCCAAGCGCAAAGATTGGAGGTTGGCGTCCTTCCATCGTCTCACGGCGTCGTCGATGTGCCTGGATCGGTAGTAGAGTTTGCGGACCGCTTCGAGGTCGGCGGCCCGTGCGGCACTGGCGGCCTGCTGGCGTGCCCGGCCGGTCAAGGGGGCCCGCGTGGCAGCGGCATAGCGCTGGGCCAGCGCGCCGACCGTGCCGAAGGGCCAATCCTGGGCCCAGAGGTTGTCTTGCCGCTCCCACGCCATCTGCCGCCGCGACTCGGGATCGGAGAAGTCGCGCCGGAGCAACGTCCACAGCCCGTCGCGCTTGGAGCCGCCGGCCTTGCTTTCGCCGCCCGGCGATTTGGCGGCCAGCTCGGCTTCCTGGCGCGCAAGGGCTTCGACGCTCGCGGCCATCGTCTCCTGCCACGTTGCCTTCCTGGCATAGCAAGCAGACACACTTGGGCCGAGCGTCTGCACCTTGCACTGGGCAAACGACACCCCGGCCGCACCGGCCCCCACGTGACCGGAGCAGCCGACCAGGGCCGGGTATCCGCTCAGCTCGTGGTCGTACTGCTTCCAAGTGACCATCCAGTCCGCCGGCTCCGGATGGCCGTCGGGCCATGCTTTTCCTTTCAGCGCGACCGCGGTCTTTTCCAGTTTCATCCAATACCATTGGCCGCTCTGGCAGGGAAAGGCACAGCCCGGACCCCAGGTGACGTAGTCGTGCATGAACTGGAGCTGTCCGCGGCTGAAGACCAGATTCAGTCCGTGTCCGCTCTGCGGGTCCGAGCAGCAACTGATGCCGGCGCGGGCCCACTCGCCGTTGTTCCACGAGTCGACGCGCAGCTTGGCGGCGATGATGACGCCGGTCGACAGGTCCTCGGCCTCGCCGAGGACGAGGACCGCCTTGTTCGGATCATCCGTTTTCGCATCCATCTGTCGGAGGCACTCATCCCGGACTTCCCACTTGCCGCCGACGATTCGCCACGGTTTGGCGACGTCGTTGTGGAACGTCGAGGAGAAGATTTCCTTCCCCGCGGCGGCAGCAGCGGTCGCTCCACGTGCATCTTGGATGCTCGGCAGGAGAAGACCGGCCAGCAGGGCCGCCATAACCGCGGCTGCCGGACGGCCGGATCTCGGGGGCGTGGCCGGAAGCAGCTTACGGTCGGGTCGAAAAGACATGGCGGCGTCTCCTTGCGGGAACGAGGGTTTCCCGCTGGCGTTCCGATTCACGGGTCCTTGCCTTTGTCGTGGCCACCGCCCGCTCAAACGAACCTGGTGATCCCGGGCATGGCCACCGGCGGTACCGGCAGCGGGCCCCACTCGTACTTGGGCGGCGTGAGGCTCTCTTGCGAGTTGAGGGCCTGGTCCCAGGTGATCTTCTGCCCGCTGTAGGTGACCATGCGGCCCATGATGGCCAGCATAGTGCTCTTGGTCATGTAGTCGCCGTTGTAGACCGGTTTGCCTTTGCGGATGCCGGCGAACATGTCGTCGTGCTCGGTCTGGTAGATGTTGTTCTCCGCGCCGCGATAGACCCACTTGTCGCGGCCGGTGACGATGTTCATGCCGCCGCGGCGCTCGTGGAACTCCGCCCGGGCCTTGCTCCCCACGGCCCAGGCGCAGGAGTCGTTCGCACAGCCGCCGATTTGCCGGATGCTGCTGAACAGCTTGGCGCCGCTGGCGTACTCGTAGATCACGAAGTGATGGTCGTAGATGTGGCCGTATTCGGGCCCGGTACGGACCTGCCGCCCGCCCATGCCGATGGCCGTCAGCGGATACTGCCCGTTCATGATCCAGGCGCACACGTCGAGGAAATGAATGTGCTGCTCGACGATGCAATCGCCCGAGAGCCAGGTGAAGTACAGCCAGTTGCGGAGTTGCCACTCCATGTCGCTCCAGTCTGGCTCGCGTTTTCGCATCCAGACCGAGCCGCGGAAGTCGCTGGCCTGGAGCATGTGGATGTCGCCCAGCGCCCCGTCGTGAATGCGCCGCACCATCTCGCGAAAGCCGTAGTAGCACCGCATGCACAGGCCGGATACCAGGGAAAGGTTCTTCCTTTTGGCCTCTTCACAGGTGGCCAGCACGGAGCGCACGCCGGGGGCGTCGACGGCGACCGGCTTCTCGGCAAAGATGTGCAGGTCGGCGTCGACGGCCGCCTTCAGATGCGCGGGCCGGAAGTGGGGCGGCGCGCAGAGCAGCACCACCTCCAGGCCGCTCGACATCAGCGACTTGTAGGCCTCGAAACCGACAAAGCGCCGCTCCGGCGGCACGTCGATCTTGCCGGCGACCTGTGGGTTTCTTTTCAGGTTGGCGAGGCTGCCGAGCAGACGGTCTTGGAACAGGTCGGCCAGGGCGACGAGCTTGACGTTCGGGTCGGCCGTCAGCGCCTCGACGGCGGCGCCCGTGCCGCGGCCCCCGCAGCCGACCAGGCCGATCCGCAGCAGGTCGCTGCCGCCCACGTGGGCGCCGAGGGCGAGACTTCGCGTGCCGGCCGCGGCGCCCGCGGCGCCGAGGAGCATTGTCGAGGTCTTGATGAAATCACGCCGCCCGCGGCGGCGCGCCTGCCCTGGCCCGTGCTCTTGCATGCAGTCTCTCCTTGCTGAACTCTTGCAGATTTGTGACCAATGCGCCAGCCCTACTAATAAGTTAGTTCTCGTTCCGCGTCAAGGAGCGGCGGAAGTCGATCCGAGGCTGGTTCGGGACTTTCCCAGCCGCAAGTTGTTGTGTGGACGGATGTTGGGCCGAATGGTGGGGTTGTGCACGCATCCCGCTTCGGCCTCCTTCATGGCCGGTCTTCTTCATTTGCCATTTGGACTCCGCCCGAATATAGTGTCGAGGGCGGCGCGGCCGGCGGCGTCGGCATCATAAGTCGAAGGTCGCGCGGCAACCGCGGAGCGACGGCATCCGCGCCGGGAATCCCTGACATTGCCGAGTCCACTGGCCGCGAGGGAGTTCTTGCCATGTCACGTTGGCTGCTGTTCCTGCTGTGCTGCCTCGGCGCGGCTCGCGATGCGCGGGCGATGTACGAAGGCGCCGCGGAGTTCGACCGCTTTCTGGAAGCCATCGGCTTGTCGGCGCCGATCAAGCCGAAGGCACCGCTCACGCTGGAAAGCGCCGGCAAGGGCCTATCACCAAGCGCGGCCCCCCGCGGGGTCCAGACGGCCCCCTTCCTTCCTTCGGCCGGTTGGCCGGCATCCTTCGTCTACGGGGGACAATCCTCGGAAGTCTTGCTGAAGACCTGGCCCCGCGCGGACAAACCGCCGGTGAAAAGCGAGCGTGGCCGCATCCACGAGGCGACCTGGCAGGAGCCCGAGGGCGGACTCACGGCTACCTGGCGCGCCGAGGTGTTCGAGGATCGGCCCGCGATCGAGTTCCGCTGGCTCTTCGAGAATCGCGGCAAAGGGCCGACCAGGCCCTTGGCCGACGTTTGCGCTCTCGACCTGCGCTGCACCGGCGGAAGTGGAATCCGGCTGGCGCATAGTAGCGGGGGGTTGAGCGGCCCTTTCAACGGCGAGGCCGCCGCGCTGCTCGTCGCCGTCTCGGACCTGAAGTCGGCCGTCACGCTGTCAGCCGCGGGCGGCCGGTCGTCGAACAGAGATCTGCCCTTCTTCGTGCTCCAGGACCAGATTTCGGAAGGCGGCATCTACGTGGGCGTCGGTTGGTCGGGGCAATGGCAGGCCGATTTCCGTCCCGAGCGGACCGCCGGGCAGTGGCGGATCACGGCGGGCATGCCGGGCGCCTGCATCGCCTTGCCGGCCGGCGAGCGCATCTCCTCGCCGAGCATCCTCCTGGGTTGCTACCGGGGCGACTGGCAAGACGGCGCCAATGCCTTGCGGCGGATCCTGTACGACCATTACGTGGCGCTGCTGGGCGATCAGAAGCCGCTGCCGCCCGTCTCGTGGAACCATTGGTTCACCTTCGAGAACTGCATCAGCGCGGAGATGCTCAAGCGGCAGATCGACTCGGCCGCCGATCTGGGCCTGGAGTATTTCTGCATCGATGCGGGTTGGTTCGAGGGCGGTTTTCCGTCGGGCGTCGGCAATTGGACGCTGGATCGCGCCAAGTTTCCCCACGGCTTGGCGCCGCTCGCCCGGCAGGCGTCCGAGAAGGGCATGAAGCTGGGCTTGTGGTTCGAGCCCGGTAGGGCCGACCCCGGCACCCGCCTGCAACGCGAGCATCCCGAGTGGGTCTTCGGAAGCCAGGTGGCCTTGGAGATCCCCGAGGCCCGCCAGTGGCTCTTCCAGATGATGTGCCGCTTCATCGACGAGGGCCAGGTCCGCTGGATCCGTTACGATTACAACCAGGACCCCTTGGAGGGGTGGCAGAGGCGCGACAAGCCCCAGACCCGGGGACTGACGCAGATCCGGTACCTCGAGGGGGAATATGCTCTCCTCGACCGCCTGCGCCGCAAGTATCCCGACTTGTTGATCGAAAGCTGCGCCAGCGGCGGCCGGCGGATCGACCTGGAGACCATCCGCCGCGCCCACACCTTCTGGAAGAGCGACGAGACGTCGAGCTTGATCGCCGCCCGCGCTCAGGAAACGGGAGGCAACCGCTTCCTGCCGGGCGGTCTGCTCAACACCAACCTCCCCGCCTCGTCGCGGGCCAGCCGCTTCGACATCGACAGTCTGTTCGGCGGGCCTCTCGGTTTCGCGCTGGATTGGACCCGGCTGGAGCTGCCGACTCGCGCGCGGCTCCGGGAGCAGATCGCCGCCTACAAGAGCGTGCGTCACCTGCTGAACAAAGACTACTATCCGCTCTTTCCGCAGACGCACGAGCTCAGCCAATGGGTGGGCTGGGAGTTTTGCGACCCGGCGGCCGGTGAGGGGTTCCTCGTGGTCCTGCGGCCCGCGGAATCAAGCTACAAAGCGGCGGAAATCCGCTTGCGCGGCGTCGACGAGCGTGGCGCGTACCGCGTCAACCGACTGGACGGCAGCCATGCCCGCGACCTTTCCGGTCGGCAGTTGCGCGGCGGGTTGACGATCGCCCTGGAGCCGGGGGAATCAGAGGTCTTGCGCTTCCGGCGCCCCTGAGGATCACCGGCGCGGTGCGCCGCTGCGGCGAAATTCGGCGCGCGGATTAGGGGTGATCAGCGACCCCGAGAGGCAAGCTCCGCATGCCAATTCGATGTTGGCCGGCGTGTTGACTTTCTTGTCACCCTTCGCGACGATAAGGGTGTCCACGGGCCGGAGCGTGCCTGGGCAAGGCCAGGCAGACGCGATTCCTATGGGGCCGAAAGGAGAGCGGAAGATGAGCGGGAAGAGCATGTTCGTGCGGGTCCTGGCCGGGACCGTCCTGGCCGGTGGCTTGTGGATTACGCCGTCGTTGCCGGCGGCGGAGAAGACCTCGCGGGCGGCCCGCGCCGCCTCGCAAAACCGAAAGATCGTCGGCATCGTCACGGCCAAGACCGACAAGGACATCATGGTCAAGGCCGAGGGAGAGAGTGAAGCCAAACGCTATCTCCTGGCCGAAGAGGGCGCCAAACCACAGGCAGACCTTCAGGCCGCGCTGAAGCAGGTCTTCGTGTCAAACCTCGTGGCCCTCCAGTGGCAGGGGGAGCAACAGCCGGTGCTGACCGGCATCCATGCGTTCCATTCCCCTGCCAGATTCGGGATGGTCGTCGGAACCGTTGCGGCCGTGGAAGCGGCGGGGAATATGCCTTCCTTCGACGTCACGCCCAGCGGCCGGGGGTTTACCGAACGCTATGTGCCTTCCTGGGACGTTGCGGCGAAGGGCTGGAACAAGGGTGTGGTCGGTACCATCGCCGCGTTGAACGTCGGCGACAAGGTCAAGGTCGCCTGGTCCTACGACGAGCGGAATCGCGCCGTGCAGATCCAGGTCCTCTCGCGGCCGAAGCCTAAACAGGCGAAGAAGGAAGCCAAGCCAGACCAAACGCCATGACCCGGCGGCTGCCGATGATCGTGCCCACCAACGACGGCAAGGTCTACGCGGCCGCCGACGCGGCCGAATGGGAAAAGTCCCCCGCACGCTGGAGTTGGCCCATGTCTTGGGAAGCGGCGCTGCTCATTGCCCAGAGCAACAAGGGTTGCCTGGGGCTATGGGCTGACAAGGTCCGCATTGTGATCGAGCCGCGGCCGGGCAGCATCGCCGCGCTGACCAAGCTCGTGCCACCAGACACCATGGTTGCCTTCACGTCCCAAGGCTGGCTGCGCGGATGGAACACGGGCGAGATGCACCGCAAGGGCGAGAACTACCATCCCAACTGGCCGCTGGACAATCCGGTGCGATGGGAAGGCGTGGAAGGATTTCTTACTATTCGTACCGGAGGAACCAGATCGTGAAATCCGTGCTCATCGCCCCGCACAAGTACATTCAAGGACGCGGCATCCTCAAGGAGTTAGGCCATTACCTGAAGATGCTCGGCCGGCGGCCGCTGCTGCTGTGGGATGAATGCGTGAAGGGAATTGTCGGCCTGACGGTCTTGGAGAGCATTCGCCAAGCAGACATGGAAGCGGTGGAAGCCATGTTTGAGGGCGAAGCCACGCGCGAGGAACGCGGCCGCGTGGGACAAATTGCCCGGCGGCATGGAGCCGATATCTCGGTGGGCCTCGGCGGTGGCAAGATCCTGGACGTTGCCAAGGCCGTGGCGGTCGACGTGGGCCTGAAAATGGTGACCTGCCCCACGATTGCCTCCAATGATTCGCCTACCAGCGCGGCCTCGGTGTGGTACGACAAGCAGGGTAATTTCATCGACTTCGAATGCTGGCCGTCCAATCCCGATATCGTGCTGGTCGACAGCCTGGTGATCGCCCGAGGCCCCGTCCGGGCGTTCGTGGCCGGTATGGGCGACGCCCTGTCCACGTGGGTCGAAACCGAGGCGGCCTGCAAAACACGCGCAGCCAACCTCGCCGGCGGCCGGCCGACCATGGCGGCCGTCGCACTGGCGCGGCTCTGCTTCGAGACCCTCATGGAACACGGGCTCGAAGCCAAACGCGACCTGGAACACCAGGCGCTCACTCCGGCCGTCGAGAAAGTCATCGAAGCCAATGTGCTGCTGTCGGGCTTGGGTTTCGAGAGCGGCGGACTTGCCACCGCCCACATGGTCGGCAACCTGTTGTCGAACGTCCCGGAGTGCAAACGCTTCATGCACGGCGAGAAGGTGGCCTTCGGAATCATCACCCAACTCTGCCTGGATGACGAGATCAACGCGCGGCACAGAAACAGCATCGTCGATTTTGAGATCGCCGCCGGCCTGCCGGTGACTTTCGCCGACATCAACCTCGAAGGCGTGACGCGCCAGCGCCTCGACGAGATCGGCAAGGCATGCGCGGGCGAGGGCTCGCTGTGCCACAACCATCCCTTTCCCGTCACCGCAGACGACGTGGTCGACGCCATGATCGCGGCCAACGCGCTGGGCCGTGAGCGGAAGCGGCTGCGGTCGTAAGGTTGACGCCCGCCGCCACGAGAGTTATAATGGCCGTCTGCCGGCGCACCTCAAGGAGTCTCTTATGAAGAGAGGGACGGTGCGCTGCTCGAATACTTGGAGATCAAGTCCCCCCGATGACGAAGGAGAATGCGATGCGAAATGATCGGAAGATCGGACGCCGCGCCGCGTGCGCGACGGTGTTGGGCGTCGGCGGCGGTTTACTGCTGGCGGGCGACGCTGCGGCGGCCCCGCGGGCGAATCGCCGGCGGGTCGTTGCGGCCGCGCCGAGCAACGCCGACTTCTACGACGCCCAGGGCAAGTTCAAGCCCGAGGCCGCCAAAGGGGCCTATCTCCGGTTCCTCGAAGCGGCCCAGTACCCCATCTCCGACCGGCTTCGCAAGGAAATGTGGATGGCCGATTGCGGCCTGGGCCACTTCACCGAGGTGGGCTTTGGCGGCATGTTCTGGGTCAACAACCAGAAGGACAACTACGCCAGCCTCGAGATTTTCCTGTTGCCGGGCCAGATGATCCCCGAGCACTGGCACGTGCCGCTGCCGGCCGATAACGTGCCGGTGAAGATGGAGTCGTGGCACGTCCGCTGGGGCTCGAGCTATACCTACGGCGAGGGCCAGCCCACGGAGAAACTGGCGGTGAAGATCCCCGACTGCCAGCAGAAGTACGTCACGGTGCGGTGCGAGAAGGCGCTGAAGTTGGGCGAGGTGACCGGACTGACCCGGCCCGAGCAGAAGCACTGGCAGCAGGCCGGGCCCGAGGGCGCCATCGTCACCGAGACCTCGACCTTCCACAGTGGCGCCGCCGTGCGCTTCACCGACCCGCAGATCAAGTTCTAATGGACCCGCAGATCAAGTTCTAATGAAGAATACCGAGTGAGGCATCCCCATGCGCCGTCACCCCCGCCTTTCCGGATGCATGGCCCTCCTGGTGCTGTTGACCACCGGGCACGTTTTCGCCCAATCCTATCGCGAGATGGTCGAGGCCGACTGGCTGCGGCAGGCCGAGTGGGCACAGTCCGACCCATCGGCCGGCGAAGGCGGCAAACGGGCGAAGCAGGCACAGCCGGCGCCCGCGATGCCGGCCCCGACGAAGTTTCCTACGGCCGCGTTCCTCGCTCGGGCGCGGCTCTTGGCGGCCGACCTGAAGACGGCCGGCGTGAACACCCAGCCGTGCGAACAGGCGCTGGCGACCATTGAAGCCGAACTCAAGACCTTGCCCGCCGACGCCGCGCCCCAGCGGCAGAGGGAACTTTATCTCAAGACCCGCTGGGTCATGCGGCGGCTGGCCTTCAGCAACCCGCTCTTAGGCTTCCGGGAGTTGGTTTTCTGCAAGCGGTTCACCCAGGAGACGTATCCCGACGTCTGTCTGAACCACATGCCGTGGGTCTCGCGGCCCGGCGGCGATCTGTGCGTGGTCACGCTGGCCGGGCCGGAAGGCGAGCCGCGGGTGCGGGCCCTCCTCAGCGGCGCCCTGGGGCCCGGCCACGTCCACGGCATGGACCTGTGGTGGGACGCCACGCGCGTCGTCTTCGGCTACGCGAAATCCAAGAGCAACGAACCGGTCAAGGATTTCCCCGGCCGATTGGGACATCAGCACCGGCTGGACAACGAGCCCACCCACCTCTTCGAGATCGGCATCGACGGCAAGAACCTCCGCCAGTTGACCGACCATCGCCTGTGGAGCGACCTCGACCCGACCTACCTGCCCAACGGTGCGATCGGGCTGGTTTCGGAGCGCTGTGGGGCGTCGCTCCAGTGCAACGAGATGGACAAGGACGAGACCTCCTGCAACCTCTACGCCATGCAGTCCGACGGCAGTTGCATCCGACGGTTGAGCGTCTCGAAGGACGGCGACTACCTGCCCCATTGCCTGGACGACGGCACGATCGGCTACACCCGCTGGGAATACGAGCAGCGGGGGTGGGCCAACATCCAATCGCTGTGGACCGTGCGGCCCGACGGCACCGGGGCCGACGCCTGGTTCAAGCAGCATCTGAATAACCCCTGGGCGCTGGAGGACTTCCGCTCGATCCCGGGCACGAACAACAACAAACTCGTGGCCATTGCCGCGGGCCACCACACGCTGGCCGCCGGGCCCGTGGTCATCATCACCCCGAGCGACGGGATGAACGATCCGCGGGCTATTCGGATCGTTACGCCCGGCGTACATCCGCCCGAGGGCGGCATGTCCGGCTCGCCGGTCGACGAAGGGGGAGTGACCGATCGCGGCGGATTCTATATGACCCCCTGGCCGCTGTCGCAGAAATACTTCCTCGCTTCGTACTCTTACAGTCCGGCCCAGACCGAGCGGGCCGGATACGGCCTCTACCTGATCGACGTGTTCGGCGCCAAGGAGTTGCTGTACCGCGACCCGGGCATCTCGTGTTTCGTGCCCATTCCGCTGCGGCCGCGGCCGCGGCCGCCGCTGCTGGCCGACACGACCGATCCGTCGAAGAACTTTGCCGTGTGCAGCCTGACGGCGGCGGCCTTCGGGATGCCGGGGGTCGAGCCCCGCCGGGCCCGTTATTTGCGCATCCTTCAGGGCGTCCAGTGGCCCTACGACCGGAAGTACGGCGGTCAGCGCTACGAACCCGACGCCAAGGGCGCCGAGAACTGGAACCCCACCCGCGTGATCGGCACCGTGCCCCTGGCGGCCGACGGCAGCGCGCACTTCAAGGTGCCCGTGGACCAGGCCGTCTACTTCCAATTGCTCGATGAGAACCAGATGGAGCTGCGGCGGATGCGATCGTTCATCAGTTTTCAGCCGGGCGAGCGTCGGGCCTGCGTGGGCTGCCACGAGACGAAGGCCATGGCGCCGCCCGACAGCCCGTTTCCCACGGCTATGCTCCGCGACCCCGTCGATCCCCTGCCGCCGCCCTGGGGCGCCTCGGCCATGAGCTTCCTCCGCGACGTCCAACCGATCTTCGACCGGCACTGCACGGGCTGCCACAACGGCATGAAGCCGGCCGGGGGTCTCGACTTCTCCGGCGGCCTGACCAGCACCCCCGGCGGCCGCACCCGCAACCTGGCCTACGACACGATCTTCAGCCGGAATCTCGTCGCTCGCTCGAACGTCAACGATGATGCCCGGATCACCATGCCGCTGGCCTTCGGGTCGCACCGCAGCAAGCTGGTCGAGGTGCTCCAGAGCGGCGTGTGCAGCAAGCGAGTGAAACTTTCCCGGGAGGAATGGCTTCGGCTGGTCACTTGGATCGACCTGAACGGCCCGTACCATGACCGCTTCATCAACAAGCGTCAGCCGCGGCCCGCCTACGACCTGCCGGCCGATCGGCAACTGGAATCGGCGATCGCCGCCGTACATGCAACGCGGTGCCAGGCGTGCCACAAGCCGGCCGACGTGACACGGCTCAGTTGGATCGACCTGCGGCAGCCCGACCACAGCCTCTTTCTCATCGCGCCTTTGGCCAAGCCCTCCGGCGGCGCCCAGAAGTGTTCCCAGGCGGTCTACAAGGACAGCAGCGACGCCGACTATCAGGCCGTTCGCACGCTGGTCCGCAAGGCCGTCGAAAAGGCCTGGCAGTTGCCGCGCCGCGACCTGGAGTCGCTGGCTCGTTTGGGCGGCACGCCCTGAGGGACGAAGGGCGCGGCGAGGCGCGAAAAAACACGCCCTTCACTGCGCTCAGGGACGTGCCACCCTCGCTGGAACTTGCCCAAGTTATTCTTTCACGGTTCCTTGCGGATTCGGCGCCGCGCAAACTTTTGCCTTCAACTCCAGAACCTTGACCCCACCGCCGCGGACGGCAAGGCCCAGCTTGCCCGTCGGATAGTCGTAGGCACGACAACTCAAGGCATATTGATCGTTGATGAACGTCTCGATCATCGAACCCTGAACGAAGGCCTGAATGCTGATCGGCCTGGAAGCGTCCAACTCGATGCGGCGCGGCTCGCGGAACAAGTCGCTGGAGATTTCGGCCTCCTGCTTGCCGGGCCGAAGCTCCAGGGCGTAGCCCGAGCCCGTATCCTCGCCCTGCCGCATGGTGAGCGTGAAGATGGCCTTGGGATCCAACGCAAGCTTGCACTGGAGCATGTAATGGTCGGGAACGCGGATGGCACAGGACGAGCCGGCGGCATCGCCGTTGCCGGCCAGTCCCTCGGCCGTGTAGTGCCAACCGCCGGACGCGGCCGCCAGCGCCGGCTTCCGGGCCAGGTCCAGCACGCACTTGGTGAAGACCACCGACACCTCGGGCACGGGCCGGCAATAGAGCTGCCCGCCGGGGCCGGCGTATAGTTCGCGCGGCAGGCACTGCGTGCCGCCCCACTGGGACTGGCCGCTGTCACAGAAGCCCGCCCGGTCCCAGAGCCAGCCGGTCCAGATGTGTCGCCGGCCGTCGAACATTCGCTTTGCCGCGTAGACGAAGGGCCGGTCGATGACGTCCGAGACCGGCGGCTTGGCGTACGGCCCGTGCGGATCCTTCGCGATACTGTAACGGTCGCCGCCGATCAGATACCACACATCGCCGATCTTGAACAAGTCCGGACATTCCTGGCCGCCGGCGCCCGGCAGCGGCGGTTGAAACTCCCAGTGCTTGAGGTCCTTGGACACCGCCCGTCCTTGCACGCCGGCGCCCGTTTTGGCGTCGTTGGCAAAGAACACCATCCAATAGCACTTCTCCTGGTCGTTCCAGGATACGTACGGATCGCGGAAATCGCGAGTGCGCGTGTTCTTGTAGTAGGTGGGATCGGGAGCGATGATCTCCTCGGGATGCTTGGTCCACGCGAGCAGGTCGGGGCTCGTGGCGTGCATGATGAACTCGTTCCCCTTCGGGTTGGCGCCGTTGTCGCCCGTATAGAAGATGTGGAACTGTCCCTGGCCATGGAGCACGCTGCCGGTAAACATGGCCCCGCCGTCGGGGCCGTCGGGGGCGCCGTCCACTTTCAGCGCGGTGGGCAGTTCCTCCCAATGGACCAGGTCTCGCGAGACGATGTGTTCCCACGGCACGGGACCCGCGGCGCCGCGCAGATAGAAGACGTGGTACTCGCCTTTCCAAAAGAATGGAATCGGGTCGGCAAAAACGCCGCGGCGCGGGCGGTAATGAATGGGAGACGGGTATTGCGACTCGGCATTCTCCGTGCCGACCAGGTATGCCCCCTTGCCGTCCAGGTGCAATTTGCCGTCTGCCACGTGGGCGCCGCCCAGCAGGTCCACGACGGGGAACTTTCCCATCCGGTCGACGGCCTTGTGGCCCTCGAACGAGAACCACGCCAGCGGCTTGGGTTCCGACGGCTGCCCCGGCCGCAGGGCGGCGATCTGCTCGGTGCTCAGGGCGCGATCGTAGATGCGCGCGTCGTCGATCGTCCCGGCGAAGTGCGCCGGGCCACCGGCGCCGAAATGCCGTAGCCCCATGATTACCGCCGAGCCGGGGCCGAACTGCTGTGGCTCGCCGATCGCGTACTCCGCATAGCGGATCCCGTTGCGGTAGATCCGCACCTGGCAGCCCTGATAGACGATTGCAAGCTGGAGCAAGGTCTTAGGATCGGCCGTCTCGGCGGGCGAGTGCTTCTGATCCTTCTCGGTACGCTGGAAGAAATTGCTGCCGGCCATCCACTTGCCCGGCACCAGCTCGCCCAGCACGATGCCGTCGAAATGGCCGGCGTGGTCGTCGAGCGTCAGCACGCTGCCGCCGCGCTGGACGAGATCGGCCGCCGTAACCCAGGCCACCAGCGTCTTGTCTTGAATCAGCCGCCGCGGCGGAAGCGCGGCCAGCGCCGTAGGGCGAGAAAGCTTGTCGCCCGGGGCCAGCCTTCGCAGCCGGATGTTCTTGAACTGGACGGTGGTCGGCGGGCCGCTATGGAGTTGCAGCCCCAGCAGTCCGGAAAGGGCCCGCTGTTTCGTGTCGCCGTCCAGCGCCTCGGCGGCCAGGCGGCCGTTGACATGCAGAATCAGGTGCGACCCCCGGCAGACGAGATGATATTCATGCCACCGTTCGAGTCGGAACCAAGCGGGGCCGCCGGCGTCCGGAATGTCGGTCTGCGAGCTGTTGCCGTCGGCGTCGATCGCCGCCTTCTTCCCGCGGTATGCCAGCGTATCCCGGCCGTGCTCTTCGTACAGCCGGGCTAGCCACGGCGTGTCGAGGTTGTTGTCCATCTGATAACCGGCCATGTCGTGGCCGGGGAGCAAGCGGCTGCGGAACTGAAAACCGCTGTTGATGCCGGGCGATCCGAACATGCGGAACTTCATCTTCAACTCGAAGTCGCCCATCGGCTCGCGCCAGACCAGGTACTGGTTTACCTTGAGCGGGTGTTCCGGGGTGATCTTGCCGGTAATGGCCCCGTTCTCGACCGACCAGTAGCTCATGTCGGGCGATTCCCAGCCTTCGAGCGTCTTGCCGTCGAAAAGCGGTTTGAACCCATCGACTTCTTCCGCGGCGGCGGATGGGGCTCCTGTTGCCACAACTGCCAGCGTCAGCAGGACCGCAAAAACCCGCCAGCTTTTCGATATGTTGCAGTTCATCAGTAGTCTTCCTTTCCAAGTCCCGGCTCGATCACCAAGTTATCCGCCTGGCCATGGAACAGGCCATTATAGCGTTGCAAGGCGTGGTCGGCGACGGACATCGGAAGGGCCAATCCCCACATCGTCCACGCGCCGCCTGGAATTCCACGCAACGAGCGGCTAACATGGGGGGAAGTCGTGGCTCGGAGCGTATCCGAGCGGAGTCCAAACGGGAACGGTCGGGGAGATTCTGCGATGCGATATTTCTTAGTCACCGTGTGCCTTGTCTTTGCCGCGAGTGTCGCCACGGCTGCCGAGGAGGGGTTTACGTCGCTTTTCGACGGCAAGACGTTCAACGGCTGGGAAGGGAACCTCCAATCCTTCCGGATCGAGGATGGGGCCATTGTGGGCGGAAGCCTGAAGGCCCGCGTGCCGCACAACGAGTTCCTCTGCAACAGGAAAGAGTACGGCGATTTCGAGCTGCGGCTGAAGTTCAGGCTCCTGGGCGCAGGGGCCAACGGCGGGGTGCAGATCCGCAGCCGCCGCGTGCCGAACCATTACGAGGTCAGCGGCTACCAGGCCGACATGGGCGACGGCTACTGGGGTTGCCTCTACGATGAATCGCGGCGTAACACGGTCCTGGCCGGCCCGCCGCCCGCCGAGCGGAGCAAGGTCGCCAAGCTTGGCGACTGGTACGACTATGTCATCCGCTGCCAGGGCCGGCGGATCCAACTCTGGGTCAACGGCCGGCAGACCGTAAACTACACCGAGCCGGACGAGAAGCTCCCGCTGAAGGGTATCATTGGCCTGCAGATCCACGGAGGCGAACCGAGCGAGGCGTGGTACAAGGAAATACGCATCAAGGAGTCGAGTGGCGCGCGGGCCGCGGGGCCGCTCGCGCCCCTCCATATCGAGGAAACACCGCGCGGGGCAATCGCGGAAAGCGCTCGCTTCCGGGCCGAAATCCGCGACGGCGTGCTCGTGAGTTTTTTCAACAAGCTCACGCAAGAGGAGTACCTCGCCCAGGACGCAAGGCCGGACGCGCTCCTCCCGCACCTGCCGAGCGGCTTGGGCACGCAGAACACGAATTCCGAACGCGAGTCGGCGCGCAAACTTTTCGAGTGGCCGTGGTGGGAGCACCCCACCACGGCGGGCTGGCCGAACCAGCACTACCCAACCACGGCGAGCGCCTTCGCCTTCGAGGCCAAGGAGCAGCGCAGCGCGTTGCTCACCTACCGGGGTCTGAGCAACGGGGTCGGCAGCTTTGCCGACGAATCCTTCGCGCTGGAGTTGGCGATCGATGCGGAAAGCGGCGATCTGCTGGTGACCCCCGCCGCGGAATCCCCGCGTGGCGGGGTCTACGGTTGCGGATTCACGCTAACGGCCTTGGCGCCCCAAGTCACCGTGGAGGCGCCCCTCTTCGAGGGCATGCGCCTCGATCGCCACATGCAGCCGAGCCTGTCGGTGAACCAATGGGGCAATTTCTGGGACTATGCCTTCGCGGCCCTCAACGGCGAAAAGACGGGGGCCGTCGGGTTGTGGTGCCAGGACCGGGAATTGAAGGTCTACAAGACGCTGTTCTACCTGATCAACGAACAGGGGCTGAGCCTGTCCGTGCAATGCATGAACCGGCCGCCGTTCAACCAGTTGAAGTCGGCCGGGTCGATGACCTGGCGCTTGCAGGCGTTCGACAAGAGTTGGGCGCAGGCGGCGGCGCGTTTCCGCGACTGGCGGCTGAAGAACGTCAAGATCGCGCCACGACCGGACTGGGTGAAGAAGCTGGCCTTCATGGAGTACGGCATGGACAAGGCCAGTCCGGTGAATGAGACCGCCATGCTGGAAAAGTACTTCGGGGGGCAGGACCTGGACCGCGTGCTCACCTGGGCCCCGGCCGTGCGCAGGGCCGGATTCGACGTCAACCACGCCAACAACGACCCCTATCCGGGGTTCCGGAAGGACATGCAGGGCTGGAAGGCGAAGCACCTCAAACTGATGGTTTACCTCCAACCCATGATCATGTGGGGGCCGAACCCGCAGACCGACCGCGAGCGACAGGCCGTAGCCTTCTCCGCCGTGGCCAACACGCGCTCGCCGTTCCGCGCCAACTTGGATACGGTGGACTTGAAGCACGACCAGCACAACCTGGGCTGTCCGCAATGGCAGCGCTGGTTCCTGGACTGGGTGAGGGAATACATCCAGAGCTACGGCGCCGACGGCATCTATCATGACCAGTCCTATTGCTGTCCGATCGACGTGCGGGGCGCGGCGGCGCCCGGCGGCATGACCTCGCCCCAGGGCATGGCGGACTACTTCTACAAGGCGGCCACCGAGAATCCGGGCTCGATCCACGGCACGGAACACATGACGGAGGTGAACAACGTCGGCGCGTCGATGGGCCTGGGCTGCGGGATCATCTGGGGCACGCCCGGTTACCAGGGGCGCATCGGCCCGGCGGGCAGCATGAACCGGCAGCGGATCAAGAAGGCCTCGCCGGTCTGCAACGCCCTGCACTCGCCCAACGGCGCGATCTTCGGATTCCCCCATCAGTCCAATTACAGCGAATTCGGCGCGGTCCGCTTCCATCACGGCATGGACCAGATGGAACGCCGCGGCGATTTGCCCGCCATTCCGCTGGGTTGCTACGGGTTCTTCATGGGCGGCGTACCCTACGACCAATGTGCCAACGAGGTTTGGCTGGACCGTCAACGGGCGCTGGCATTCGTGCATTACGGTCTGCGGCCGGTCTTCCCCGAGAATTGGGCGCGGAACGTGTTGACCTACTTCAAAGGCGCCAACGGCGAGGACTTCCGCTACGAACAAATGCCCTGGGGAACGGCCTTCGTTCAATACTCGGGCGGCCAGCGTAAACTCCAATACGGACGGATCAACGGCGTGACGCGGGCTGCCGTGGAAGGCGCCATCCTGGGCTGGCCCTGCTACGATGAGCGCGGGCTGACGGGCCTGAACCCGGATGAATCGGCCACCTATTGCCTGGATCCGGCCGGCCAACGCCCGCCGGCGTGGTTCTCGCTGCCCGCCGACGACGTGTATGTCGCCGATGGCTTCGCCAACGAGGATCTGGCGTATTTCCAATTGCAGCCCATCCCCTCAGATCAAAGGTGAATCGCAGGTGCACATTCCGCTCCAGGCGCCGGCCGGCGGAATTCTGCGAATCTCCACCGTTGATGTCCCTCCGCCCGCATGTCGCTGGAACGGGAAATCGGCAGCCTTCGTTTCCTCGACCGCCGGAAAGCAGATGAAATCGCAGTCCATGCTGGTGCCCATGCAGGCCGGTGAAGCCGCCTTGCTCAGCCTGACCCCTACCATCGCCGGCACCTTCACTTTCGAGTGGTTGCCCGCTGCGGGAGCAGACAATTCCAAAGGCCATCGATGACGACCGGACGGGGGACCGGCATTGACGCTTGTGCGTCGGCCGACTTTTTGGCCACATGCGCCGAACGCCAATTCCCCTCGAGAAACAGGCAACGCTGTGGTCAGGCGATGGGCGTCACCGGGATGCCCGCGAGTTTGCCGTAGGCGCCGAGCATTCGCGACAAGTTCCCCAGCACGAACAACTGGTGAAAGCCTTTCACGTCGCGGGAATCGGCGATACCGTCCAGCTCGATCTCAACCGAGGTGCGGCAGCAGCCCGAGGGCGGTTGCGCAACGTTCGACACCACGCGCCCCGTGCCCACCATGATCGACAGGGGCTGTACGTTGGCCTGCAGAATAGTAACCGGCTTGCCGACCGGCCACAGCACCTCCGGCGCGACTCCCGTGCGGGTGTGATAGTTCCGCAGAAGGTACGGGGCGCGGTACGGCTTGTCGAAACCTTCCAGTCTCAGCGGGGAAGTACAATGGGCGCCGATCAGGGTGTTGTTCACCGTGTTGGGCGACGGATCCTGCTGGAAGCCCGGCCGCTGGAAGAGCTGGTGCACGAGCAACATGCCGATGGCGGCGTTGGCGTCCTGCTCGCACGAGGCGACGATGCCTTCGTCGCGCAATTTGCTGTAGGCCAGGCACACGGGATTCTTCCAGCCCAGGCAGTCGATGGCAATGCCCTGGCAGCCCTCGGCCTCCATAAGCCGCCGGCAGACGATGTAATTCTTGGCGGCCTCGAGGATATCCGCAGGGGTGGGCTCGATGATCTTCTGGGCGGCGTTGGCATAGAAATCGGCAATGGCGCGGACTTCGTCGCTGGCGGCGACCTGCTTGAACTCGTCGGCAAAACGCGCCTTGGGGATCCAATGGAACACCGTGCCCAGGCCGGCGACGGTCGCCTCCTTGCACTCGCTGCCGCCAACGAACAGAATGCGCGTGTGCTTTGTTCGCCAAATCGTGCTGAGCATCCGCAGGGCGAATGCCAGCCATCCGACGTCCTGCGTGGCGCCCAGGTAGGTCCCGGGCGTATTGCGCCCGCATTGCAAATGCGACGTGAATCCGCTCATGTTACTGTAAACGACGGTGGGAACGTCGCCGCGGCCCTGCACGACCTGATCGACTTGCGCCCATAACTCGAGCTCCATGGCGCAAACGATCATGCCGTCGGGCGGCGCCTTCTTGATCTGATTGAGATAGGCGCCGACTTCCTCTTTCTTGCTGATGGTCTTGGCCCGCACATCGAGCTGCACCCCGAGTCGCTGGGCGGCATCCTCGAGGGTCTTCGTGAACAGGGCCTGCTGGGCACTGACGTCGCAGTTGCCGCCGGGCCAGCTCACGATGGGCGTCACGTCCGAGCGGATGAACACCACGTTGACAACGGGTTTGCCCGCCGGTCTGGGCTCGGCGGCGAACAGCGCGGAGGCGAAATCCAGCAACCCCGCCTCCGCCGCCGCCGCGCCGGCCGCGCCGGCCAGAAAACCGCGCCGGTTCAGGGTCAGACGGCCGCGGGACGCACTACAATTGTGACATGTGTACATGGCATGCGATCCTTTTATACGTTGCGCGGTTTGAAATGACACGAACCGTGACAATAGGCAACGGTTAGGGTCATTCTCGACCATTCCCAGTATATCATCACGAACGATTTGTGGAAGCAGCGTTTCGGGGCTGCGGGCGGCTGTGCTCCGATCAGGCCGGCCCCCCCTCCTCGATCACCTTGAAGCCCAGCAGCTCGCCCAGGTCCTGCATGGGCTTCATGTAATCGCCGTAGAACACGTCGCGGTGCAACAGCGTCATCGTGTCTCCCTTGATGACGTCGGCGCCCCAGTTGAGGAACAGCCTCCGCGCATCGGGCACGCTCATGGCGAACTGCGTGCGGCAGGCCAGCGGGCTGCGGCTGGTCTCGAGGATCTTGCCGGAGACCATCAGCATCGTGTCGAGATTGACCAGCTTGGCGCAAGTCACCGGCTGGCCCACGCGGTGCTCGACTTCCAGGGCCACGCCGCCGCGGCTGTCGGTCTGCGTGCGAATCCGGAACGGCAGCCGTTTCCCGCAAGGCCCGTCCATCTTCGTGGCCGAAGTACAATGGAAGTGGACCAGGGCGTTCTTCGCCGTGTCGACCACGGGATCGCTGATAAAGCCCGGCACGCGGAAGGCGTAGCCGAACAGCAGCATCGTGAGCGTCGAGTCGATATCGCCCTCGCACCCGCCCACCAGTCCCAGGTCGTTCAGCTTGCTGAACGTCAGGCAGCCCCGGGGATCGCCCATGCAATGCACGCTGCACACGGCCTGGGCCTTGGCGTGGATCATAAGCGCCTTGATCGCCAGGAACATGCGGGCCGAGTTGACGATCTCCGGCGGGGTGGGTTCCACGATCTCGCGGGTCGGGCCGATCCAGTACTCCTGGGCCTCGGCCTGGGCGGCCTTGGGATCGATGGCTTGCATGGCCTCCATGACCTCTCGGTTGGGAATGGTCACCAGGTCCGCGCCGAGCCGCTTCTTGACCTGCTCGGCCGAGCAGGCGGCGGCCGAGCCGTGCGGCCCGCCCACGGCCAGGATCCGCGTATGTTTCATCCAGGCCGCCGCGCGCAACAGGCCGGCCGCCCTTTCGATGTCTCCCCAGTTGCTCGTGGGCAACAGGATGACCTTCTTGCCCTGCTTGCGCCACTGCGGGAAGTACATCCAACCGTGGCCGCTGAAGGGCGGCGTGAAGAGGGCCGTGGGCAGACCCACGTCGATGAGCGTGCTCAGTACCGGCGCATCGCCCCCGTGGCCGGAAAGATGGATGATCAGCACCGCGTCGGCGTCCTTCAGCTTCGCCGCCACCTCGCCCGCCTTGGCCGGCGGGACCAGGTCGCCGCCGATGAACTTCACGTCGCCGAGCTTCTGCTCCAACTCGGCCAGGTACTTATCGAACTGGGCGAGCTCCTCGGTGGGATGGGTAAGATAGGCATCGCCGGTGCGGCCGGCAAAGACCTTGTAGATCTTCGCCGGGGGGAGCTTCGTCCAGGATGCCCCCTCAGCCGCCACCGCGGAGGCGGCCGCCAGTTGTGCCGCCAGCACCGCGCTGCCGGCCGCGGCAGTCTCCAGAAATTCACGACGGTTCAAGGAATCGCTCATGGCTTACCTCCTACGAATTGGTTGTTGCAGCAAATGCCCCAAGACTGAATCTATCTCCGGTGCGTGCGTAAAGCAATGGTCCACCTGTTTCTGACACCGATTTGCCCACGGCGGGCAGCTTGAGCATAATCCTTGCCGGACGGATAATACACGGTTTGGCGCCCCGATCATGTGCGACCATTGCATGAGTCGAAGGGAGTTTGCGGCGGTGACGACCACCGGGTTGGCGGGCGGCATGCTTGGGCTGTCCGCGGCGCTGGCAGCCGAGGGACCGGGCATCGAGCCGTGGGATCCGGACAAGCCGCCGGTCGTCACGGGCAGTCCGCTGCGCGTGCAACCCGTTCTGGCACACGATGTGATGGCCCCGCGGGAGAAGACCTCCTGGCGATCCTGGAGCGACATCATCAACGAGCCGGCAGCCGCCGAGGAGATGCAGCGGATTGCCGGGGAGTTGAAGGCCCTGTCGGCCAAGGCCGACTTCCCCCTGGAAATCCTCCCCACCGCCAAGGTGACGACCGCCGATCAGGCGGCGAATCTCCAGAAAGGCGATTTCGACGCGGTGTTGTTATACGCGGCGTCCGGCGCGGGCCTGTTCCATCCGTGTTGCGCAGCCGACCCGAAGCGCGACACGGTGGTCTTTGTCCGGCACCGATCGGGACCGACCTACTACGGTTACGAGTGCCTTGGAACCCGCTACTTCCACGTCCCTTCGCCCGAACTGTGGCAACGCAACAGCGCCGAGAACCACGGCGGCACTACGCTCGACGACGTAGTAGTCGACGATTACGACGAAGTGCTGTGGCGGTTCCGGGCCCTGTACGGTCTGAAGAACTTTATCGGCCGGCGGATGCTGGCCTTGGGCGGGGCCCTGGGAAAATGGGACGGCAGCGCGCCGCAGGTGGCCCGCACGCGATATAAAATGGACATCGTGCCCATCGACTACAAAGACCTGGCGGTTCGGCTGGAACGCATCCAGTCCGACGCGAAACTCCAGGAACAGTTCGGCGTCTGGACCGAGCGCTATCTGGCCATGCCCAACACGAAGTTGGAGACGAAGAAGGAGTTCGTGCAAAGGGCATTCGGCGTCTACACGGTGTTCCGGCAATGGCTGGCCGAGTACCGCGCCGCGGCCATTACGGTCGCTTCGTGCATGGGGACGATCTTCGGCGTGTCGAACACGGCCGCCTGCATGCCCCTGAGCTGGCTGAACGACGAGGGCTACGTTGCCTTTTGCGAGTCGGATTTCGTGGTCATGCCGCCGGGCATCCTGCTGCACTACATCGCGGGGAAACCGGTGTTCATGCACAACTCGACGTTTCCGCACAAGGCAATGGTCACCTGCGCCCACTGCACGGCCCCCCGCCGCATGGACGGCAAGCGTTACCAGCCGGCGCGGATCATGACCCATTTCGAGTCCAATTTCGGGGCGGCGCCGAAGGTCGAGATGCCCATCGGGCAGCAGGTCTGCGCAATCAGCCCCGAATACTCCAAGCCGCGCTGGGTCGGCATAAAAGCCGTCGTGCGCGACAACCCCTGCTATGCCATCTGCCGCAGCCAGCAGGACGTGGAGATCCTGGGCAACTGGAAACGGCTGATTCCCGAGGCCCGCGATTCCCACTGGATGATGGTCTTCGGCGACTACCTGCGCGAGGTGGGCTATGCCGTCCGCAAGATCGGCATGACCTGGGACAATGTTTCCGATACCGACGCTTGATCTTAACGGCGAAGAGGCATAAGCAGGTCATGGATTGATCCCCTTGGTCACCTGTTGCACAATCAACCAATCATAGGCTCAACGGCAAAAGGAGATTCGTCATGGCTCGTGCACATGAGCATCCGCAGGGTTCGCTGCCTTCCGTCCGCACGTGCTGCCCGTGCAGCGATCACGCCCGGCGGCAGACGGCCGGGGTCAGCCGCCGCGAGTTCCTGGGCGGGGCGGGGATGTTGGGCGGGGCGGTGTTGGGCGGGTTGTCCTGGTCGGCCTTGGCGGCTGCCGGGGCGGAGCAACCAACCGCTTCGGCCCGAAAGCCCCTGCTCGTCAAGCCCGTGCTGAGTTACGAAACGCCTACCCGCCAGTTCCAACGAAGCTGGCGCAACTGGGGCGGCATTCAAACCCAGCCGGACGCCGCGGCCGAAGCAGTCCGCATTCGCGGTGAGCTCGACAAGCTCCAAGCCGCCGCAGATTTCCCCGTGACCATCCTCCCCCTGGCCATGGGCCGGAACGTCGGCGAGCTGGCCCCGGCCAAGGATGAAATCGCCTCGGCCGACGTGGTCATCTATTACGCGGCCGGCGGGGGGACGATCGACTTCGTCGGCAAGACCGCCAAGGACGTGATCTTCTTCTGCCGCCACAAGTCCGGCCCGGTTTATCTGTGGTACGAGATCATCAGCCCGCGCTACCTCCGCCAGCACACCGACATGCTGAAGGTCCCCGGCCACGACGACCGCGACGTGGTCATCGACAGTCAGGACGAGCTGCTGTGGCGGCTCCGCGCGCTGGGGGGGCTGAAGAACACGCTGGGCAGCCGCATTATTGCGGTGGGCGGCCCGGGCGGTTGGGCCACCCCCGACGCCCCCAAGCTGGCCCGCGATATCTGGAAGCTCGACATCCAGACGGTTACCTACAAGGAGTTAGGGCAGTTGATCCAAGCCGCGCGGGCCGATCAGGCCGCCGTCGAGGATGCCCGCCGGAGGGCCGAGGCCTACCTCAAGATCCCCGGCACGACCCTGGAGACTGAGGGCAAGTTCGTGGAAAACGCCTTCCTCCTGGAGGCCATCTTCCGCCGTCTGATGCAGAAGGCGGATTGCCGCATGTTGACCATCAATGGTTGCATGGGCACGATCATACCCCTGGCTGAAACTACGGCTTGCCTGCCGATCAGCACGTTGAACGACGCGGGCTACATGATCTTTTGCGAGTCGGACTTCGTGGCGATTCCGGCGGGGACCCTGCTGTCGAACATCGCCGGCCGGCCGTTCTTCATGAACGACCCGACCTACCCGCATGACGGCGTCATCACCCTGGCCCATTGCACCGGGGCGCGGCGAATGGACGGCAAGAATCTCGAGCCGGCGCGGATTTTGACGCACTTCGAGTCGGACTACGGGGCGGCCCCCAAGGTCGCGTTGCGCAAGGGGCAGATGACGACGAACATCGTCTCCGATTTCGCCGCCAAGCGTTGGGTGGGAGTGCGGGGCGAGGTGGCTGACGTTCCCTTCCTCCCCATTTGCCGCAACCAGGTCGACATTCGCTTCCAATGCGACAGCCTGCACCTGGCCGAGCGCATGCCCGGTTTCCACTGGATGACTTGCTACGGCGACTACTCCCGCGAGATCGGCTACGCCCTGAAACGCACGCCCATCCAGTGGGAGTTCCTGGGGTAGCGGCCCATATAATGGGATTCGGCTGTCCATCGGTAAGGTTGTCAAGTCTTGCTCGATCAGGACAGGGGACCCTTTCGACCTGCCGGCGACCGAGACCGATCCCGAGCGGGAGCGTTCACCGCGTGCCGGGTCTCATCTTCTCGAAGTCCCACGTGAACGGCGCACAGCGCAGGTGGCCGTAGTTCGTCTTGAGTTGCTCATCGGCCCAAATGCCGGCGCTGGGAAGGAAGTTGTCGGCAAATGCCTTGTCCTTCCGTATCGTGCGGATCGTCTCCTCCGCCCAGCCCTGATAGGCCTGGACGGCGTCGCGCACCTGCTTCAGATTCTCGGCGGTCGGGTTGAGCAGGTACGCGCGATGGAAGTGGAATGCCTGGGCGATGAGCGAGTAATGGTTGTAGGACATTTCGGCCAGGCGCAGCCAACCGAGGGCCCGCGCGTCGCCGGCCGCCTGCTGCTTCGCGGCATCCAGGAAGGCCCGCAGTTTCAGCAGCGTATCGGCGGAGTAGAGACTTGCGAAGGTCTCGTCCGGGCCACATCCGACCCCGGCCATGACCCAGTCGTCCGACGAGGAGCGGTGGCTCTCCAACTGCTCATACAGCAGGTCGTAGTAGCGCTTCATGGCGGGCGCGGCCTTGTGGAAAGTGAGGCTGACGTACTCCTCGTAGACCTTGGCTGGCTCCAGGGTCGGATCGCTGGCCAGGCGTCCGATGGTGTAGTAGGTGGGCCCTTCGCCGCCCCAGTTCTCGTTGCCGCCGCACCAGTAGATGCCCTGCACGCCGTGGCTGTGCCAGTTGCGCAGCTTCGCCGCCGCCAACGCAGGGATGAACCGCGGCGCCAGACCGTTGTCGTAGTACAACCCCATATAATACGCGTAGACCGTCGTGCCGCCGGGCACCGCGGCATGCCAGTAGTCCAGCGCCTTGTCGTGGCTGCCGAACGGCGTCTGCACGGTTTCCGTCAGGCAGACCTCGACCATGGTGTTGGGCGGGTAGCTCTTGAATTGCGTCGGCGGCATGATGGCCGGCGAATAGATCAGCAGGTGTACCTTCCGCTCCGGGTACTTCCGGCCCACAAGCTCGATGATCTTGCGCTGGGCGTTGTGCACCTGGTCCGCCGGTGAGAGCTGGGAGCATTGCTCGCACTGGCAGGGCTGGAAGCCGTCCGAATGGCCCAGCGCGACGATGTCGTAGCCCTCCTCGAATTTCTTGATGGTCCAATCGGCGACCAGCTTGGGCAGGTCCGGGTTGGTCGAGCAATACTGCGGATTGTCGGCTTGCGCGGGTCTGACGCGCTTGCCGTCGCGCATGACGAAGTACTCCGGATGCGCGTCGTACAGCTTGGCCGGCACGCCATAGACCCAGGTATGGCCCCCGGCGCTGAATAGCTTCGCGGCGCAGCGAAAACTGTTGGCCATGGACCAGTCCCCCTGGTTCACAAACCGGCCGTGGACGTACATGAAGGGGGGCTCGTAGATCACGTCCAGGTCGTCGGGCACCGCCACGGTTTTCGAATCCGGCACATAGGTCCCCATCGGCGTCGGCTGAAGCCAGCGGAAACCCAACCGCTCCAGCAAGCCAAAGACCACCCGCAGCGAGCCCCGGGCCCCGGAGTAGTTGTCGACGATGTCCGTGTCTCGCCCCAGCAGAAAGAGCCTGCCTCCCTTGACCGCCATTCGGTAGCCGTCGTACTTCAGGCCCTCTGCGCTGATCCCGGCGGCCTTGGCCATTCGGGTGTGGCCGAGGGAAATGAGCGCTGCCGGCAAATCCGGGGCTTCTGGAAGCACCGCGAGTTCCGCGCCCCCGGCCATCTTCAGGTACTTTGCCAGCGTCTGGGCCCCCTGCTTTTCCACCGGGGTTGCTTGTTCGGGCACCACGATCGTGCCGACTGCATGGCCATCCCGAATGAGATCGAGAGCGAACGCCTTTGCGCCCCATGCCAGCAGGACGAGGATTACGTACGGTATCACCAGTCGCTTCATCGTCGCACCTCCTTTACAGCCGGGAAAGAAATAAGCCGCCCCCCGACATCCTACCGCCTCCGGGATGGGCCTACAAGTTCCCGCGTAGAGTGCGTATAAGCACTGCCGCCTGGGCAAGTCCCTGGGGACCGCCGGCGCGCAGGAGGTTGAATTGCAGCCGGTTTCTGGTAACATGAGAAGCTGACCGCGCGATCCCCTCTTCCGCCCATGGGAGAAGTGTCGCCAGCGGCGCCCGAAATGACAGTCTTGGTCCCCAACAAGCATTTCACGTGAAAAGGAGCCCCGGCATGACCCAACAGCGTATTACACGTCGCGAGTTCGTGCGAGATACGGCCGCCGGCGCGGCTGCCCTGGCCGCCGGCATGTCCCTGGTGCGGGTCGGAAACCTGGAAGCTGCCGACACCAGCCGGATCGTCAACTACAACCCGGACATGGAGTACCGCCTGTGCGGCAAGACGGGCTGGATGATCTCGTCGGTCTGCCTGGGCGGCCACTGGAAGCGCATCGTGCAAATCATCGGCGGGCAGGGCATCGGCGACTATGGCGGCAACATCGCCCGGCCCGACTTCCAGCAGAACCGCTACGACGTCGTCACCCGCTGCATCCAGCGCGGCATTAACTATATCGATGCCTGCACGCACGACGAGACCCAGGCCTACAGCCAGGCCTTGAAGGGGCGGCGCGACAAGATGCACCTGGGCTGGTCCTGGTATGAGAACGAGGCCCGCCGCGGCGACCGCCGCACCGTCGAGGCCCTCGGGCCGACCCTCGAGGAAGGCATGCGCCAGGCCAAGGAGGAATATGTCGACCTGTGGCGGATCACCTGCTGCGTCGACGGCAGCCGGGGACCCGACGGCAAGTACATCATGACCCACACCCCGGCCGAATCCGAAGGCATCGCCGCGGCGCTGGACAAGGCCAAGAAATCGGGTAAGGCGCGGAAAACAGGCGTCTCGTCCCACGACCGCGTCTGGCTCAGTTACATGATCGAGAAGTTCCCCGATCAGATCGACGTCGTCGTCACTCCCTACACCGCCAGGAGCAAGGTCCTGGAGAAGGACAGCTTCTTCGACAGCGTTCGGAAGTGCAACTGCGGCTTCTTCGGCATCAAGCCCTTTGCCAGCGGCTCGGCCTTCAAGGGCGACAGCTCTCCGAAGAGTCCGCAACGGGAAGAGGACGACCGGATTGCCCGCCTGGCCATCCGCTACATCCTCTGCAATCCGGCCATCACCGCGCCGATCCCCGGCCTGATCACTCCGCAGCAGGTCGACAACGTGGCCCTGGCGGTGAAGGAACGCCGCGAGCTGGACGTGCAGGAGAAAGCCGAGCTGGAAGGGGCCATGGATCGCGCCTGGGCCAACCTGCCTGCCCACTATCAATGGCTCAAGGAGTGGGAATACGTGTGAGACTCTTTTGCCATGCTGCTGATGCGACGCTTCCGGGAAGTAAACTTGGGCCACGCGCACTGATCTGGCTGGCGTGCCTGGCTACGGCGGTCGCGGCCGCGGCGGCCGAGAACCCGCTCCGCGTGGTCGGCGTGCTGGGCAATACGTCGGGCATGAGCGACCGGCCGCTGCCCTATGCCTTCTATAGCGGCATCGCCGTGGATGGCCGGGGGCGGCTGTTCCTGGCCGGGGCGGCCCAGGGCATTGTGGTCTGCGATCAGGACGGACAGTGCCTGACCGTGCTGCCGTTGGGCGACCTGCCCGGCTATGTGCCGCGCTCGCTGTTGGTCCGGGCCGGCCGGTCGGTGTTCGGCGTCGCCCTGGCTGCCGGCGGCACGCCAAGCGCACTGTTTAGCATCGACGCCGCGGCCGCCGATCCCGCGCGGCTCAAGGCCACGCGCATCGCGGCGGGGCCCGGCCATTGGGCCCTTTCGCCTACGCTGGACCCCAAGCGACGCGTGGTGCTGGGCCAATCGCAGCCCGCCGCCCTGCGCTACTCCGTGCTAACCCTGGAGCCGGACTCCGGGCGCCTCGTGCCGCTCCTTGAAGTCGACGAGCCCAAGGGCTCGCAGACGCCCTGGCGGCACCTGATCCAGGTCGATCCGGACGGCGCGATCAGCATTCAGCATTCCGGCGGCGTGGACTGGAGCGGGCGCTATGCGGCCGACGGCCGCCGCCTGGGCGACGCGATCCAGGGGCAGCTCCTGGGCGGCTTCCGCTACCACTTCGGTTACGAGGGCGGGCTGCGGCGCATGGATCCGAGCGGCCAGACGGCCGCGCCCGGCGAGTGCGGCTCCGAGGCCCCGGAGATCCGCATGGCGGGGCAAATGCTCCAGGCCGGCGAGCGCTACTTCCTGGCCGGGCGGGGCGGGGCGGTCGAGGCCGCCTGGAACGGTACGAATTTCGTCTACACCCGCCGCATCGGCGGCGTCTATCTGGAGGACCTCGCTACCGACGGCCCCGCGCTGTGCGGCCTGGCCTATACCGCCGCGGGCAACGACGACGTGCAACACGGCATCGAGCTGCCCAAGGACCAGCCCATCGGTCAGATGCTCCGCGTCGGAACCCCGCTGCACAGCGTTCATGCCGAGGCCTGCGTGCCGGTGCCCGGTGGCATGATCGCCGTTTACCGCAATTCCAAGGGCGTGGGCATGCGCTTTGAAGGCTCGCCGCCGCGGCAGCTCGACGAGGCCCTGCCCGAGGTCCGCTCGATCGGCCAGGCCGCCTTGCAGGGCAACGACCTGCTGCTGGCCGATCCGCAGTCGGGCACGATCTGGCGCCGGCCGTTGGCGGGGAAAGATGCCCGCCTTTCGGCCTGGCGCACGGGCCGGCCGGGCGTGATCGGGCTGGCCGTAGCGCCCAACGCGGTCTACGCGGCCACGGCCGCCAAGGTTGTCCGGCTGGGGCCGCAAGGCAGCGCGGATGTCTGGGAAAGCGCCCAGCCCTATCAGTCCGTTCGCCGCCTGGCCGCCACGACCGAGGCGCTCTACGTCTGCGACACCGCCGCCTGCGTAGTCGACAAGCTCGACGCCGAGACGGGCCGGCGATGCGCACGGCTCGGCGTGCCGGGCGAAGCGGGCCCCGGCCTGGACCACCTGGACCATCCCCAGGCGATCGCCGCCGATGCCGACGCCGTCTACGTGGCCGACAACGGCAACGGCCGCGTGCTGGTGGCCGCCACCACGCTCTGGCGCCCGGACATCGTCCGGCTTCCGCGCGGCGGAGGATTGCCGGTCGTCGCCGCGCGGATTCCGCTTACCGTGCCGCAGCCGGGGCGATTGAGCCTCAATGTTTATGACCAGAACGACGTGACGGTGCGGCAGGTGGCCTGCGCCCAGCCCGCGGATCGGCCGATCACCTGGGACGGGCGCGATCTTTACGGCCAGTGGGTTCCCCCGGGCCGCTACCGCTATCATGCCCTGCTGGCCCCCAAGCTCTCGCTGCGCTACGTGACCAGCATCGGCCAGAGCGGCAATCCGCCTTATCGTACGGCCGACGGCACCGGAAGCTGGGGCGGCGTCTGGGGTTATGTAATGGACGTCTGCACGGTCAACGACCAGCCCGGCTCGGACATCGTCGTCCTGTGGGCATTCGAGGAAGGCGAAGGCGGCCTGGTGCGGATGAGCCGCGACGGGGCGGTCCGCTGGAAACAACATCTCGACTGGTGGATGAAGGCCCAGCAGATGGCCGTGGCCAGCGACGGGCAGTCGATCTACATTGCCGCCGCCTCGGCCCTGGGCGCGCCCCAGGGGCAATCCAACTACGGCGGCGAGATGAACCGGCCCATGTTGTGGCGCGTCGACGCCAAGAGCGGCGAAAAACGGCCTTTCCCGGACACCGATCAACAGCGGCAGTGCATGTTCGGCCGCTACCTGCCGGGGCCGCGCATCGTGACCGACCTGACCGTGCTGGGCGGCAAGGTCTATCTGACCGCGCCGGCACAGGACACGCTGTTCGTGGCCGACGCACGGACCGGCCGCCAGTTGGCGGCGTGGCCGGTGCCGCGGGTCTCGGGTGTGGCCGCCGACGCCCAAGGCCGCCTGCTGGTCGGCAGCGGCAGCCAGATCGCGGTGCTCGACGCCGCCGGCCGGCCGGAGCGAACCTTGGCCGACGCCGGCGGGCCCGTGTGGGGCCTCAAGATCGCGCCCGGCGGAGAAATCGTGGCCAGCCTTGGCGCGCCCCGGCACCAGGTCGTGTACTTCGACGCCGCCGGCCGGGAGCTGCGGGCCCTGGGCCTCCCCGGCGGACGCCCCAAGTGCGGCCGCATGATCCCCGATGCCTTCCGCGATCCGGTGGGCCTGTGCGTTACCAGCGACGGCATACTGTTCGTCGCCGAAAGCGCCGCCCCCAAGCGATTCACCCGCTGGTCGGCCGACGGCAGACTGCAACGCGAGTTCCACGGCCCGTATTACTACAGCGGCATGTTCGGTATCGACGAGCAGCAGCCCGAGCACGTCTACGGCGATACGCACGCCGACCTGATCCGCTACGTGGTCGACTACGAGAGCGGGCGGTGGAAGGTGGACCATTATTGGATCGAGGCCTACAAGGACGCGGGCATGCCGGTGGAGAAAGACTCCAACGCGCCGGTCAAATGGTGGCCGCGGATCCGCCATAACGCCGGCCGCACGTGGTGGTCGAGCGGCAGTGGCGGCATCCTCGAGCTTCAGGACGATCGCGTCCGCGGCGTGGCGGCGGTCTACGGCGGCGGCCTGGAAAAGCTGCCAAGCGGCGAGTATCGGCCCTCTTTCGGCCGCCAGCCGGCCGGCCTGATGGGCACGTGGTCCGACGCCAACGGCGACGGCCGCGTGCAAAACGACGAATGGCACGTAACCGACCGCTCGCCCTACCCGGCGAAGGCCGCCGGTCCGCAGCAGAGTTGGGGCGCGTATTTCGACGAGAACTTCGATCTGTACATGCACGATTGGTCGGACGACGCGGCGGGCGGCGTGTGGCAGATTCCCGTGGCCCGCTGGACGCCCCACGCCCCGCTGTACCTGTGGGAGCAGGCCCGGCACGTCGGTCTGCCGCTGGGCCACGGCCTGGCGCACGGCGCCGGCGGGGCCCGCAGCGCTTTCTTTCACGACGGGGCGGTGTATGCCTTCAACGGCGGTTACAATGCGGCACAGTTGCCCGGGGTGGGCCACGGCCACGACTGGGAGTTTGCCCAGATCACGCGCTACGACGCGAAAACCGGGCGCCCCATGTGGCATGCGGGCGAGCGCGCCGCCGCCTTCGTCGCCCCGGGCCAGCACTACTGCCCGACCGGCCCCAGCGGCGTTATCGACGACTACCTGTTCTGGACCGATGAGAACAGCTTGATCCACGTGTGGGACGTGCGGCACGGGCTGTACGTCGATACGCTCCTGGAGGATTGTTCCCGCGGCCCGCTGCCTTCGCCCTACACGGTGTGGGTCGAATTGTTCAACAGCCGCGTGTTCCGCCATCCGAAGAGCGGCAAGGTCTACCTGCTGGCGGCCAGCGACGCGATCCACGTCTTCGAGGTGCTGGGCACGGAGCAGCGGCCGGTCCGCTTCCAGGGCGAGTTCAGCGTGACGCAGGCGGAGCTGGACGCCGCGCGGCGCGACCTGGCCTCACGCTCGGCCCGCCGCGAGCGGACGCTGCTCGTACGCCGGGCTCGCGGGCCCGTCAGCATCGACGGCGACCTGAGCGAGTTTGCCGCCGCGCCGACCGCGGAAATGGTCTTGCACGAGCACGCCCGGGGCACGGCACGGCTGATGTACGACGACCGCTACCTGTATTTGGGTTGCGACGTGCAGGACGACTCGCCCTGGAAGAACGCCGGGAGCGACCTGACGACGCTGTTCAAGACCGGCGACACGATCGACCTGTGGCTCGGCCCGTCGGCCGGGCGCCGGCCATTTGACCCCAAGGACGTCCGCGTGTTGCTGGCCCCCCAAGGCGGCCGGACCATTGCCGTGGCCTACCGGCCCAAGGTCCTTGCGGACCGCAAGCCGGTGCCGTTCCGCTCGCCCTCGGGCGAGGTCTGGATAGATCGCGTCGAGGTGCTCGGCGCGGTGCAGGTGGCCGTGAAGACCGCGCCTGGCGGCTACCGGTTGGAAGCGGCCATTCCCCGCGCCCTGGTCGGCCTGGAAGGCGATGTGGAGCGGTTCGGGCTGGACCTCTCGATCAACTTCAGCGACCCTGCCGGTCAGCGCAACGTTGCCCGCATCCACTGGGGCCGCCACGGCGCGGCCATGGTCTACGACCTGCCCAGCGAGGCCCGGCTGGAGCCGGAGACCTGGGGCGTAGGGGTGTTGGAGAAGTAGCGCAAATGAATAGCTGTTCGGCCCGTTGAATAGCCCCTGTGCGTGGGGCCGCATCGTCTGGCCCCGGGCTTTACAGCCGCCCGGCGGCCGGATATTGTAAGTACCGGTCGGCGAAGGCTGTCACCCGCCGGCGAAGGCTATTCCGCCAGAAGGAGCGTTTCCATGCAACCCAATCACGTTATTTTCGGCGTTCACGTCAACGATCGCGTCCGCGAGGTGCCCGACGTGCAGAAGCTGCTCACCGAGTACGGCTGCCACATCAAGACCCGCGTGGGCCTGCATCACGTCGATGAGCGGTCCTGCTCGCCCCGCGGCCTGATCCTGTTGGAGATGTTCGGCGACGAGGGCGTATGTCACGAGCTGTTCGCGCGGCTGGCGAAGATCGAAGGCGTCGAGGTGCAGAAAATGGTGTTCGAGCACGCGGATTGACCCGCGAGTCCGTTGTCGTCAGGCGGTTGGGTGCGTCGGGACAGTAGGGTGGGTCGAGCGCAGCGAGCCCCACCCAAACCT
>JBEKTY010000001.1:0-132154 GCA_049515555.1 Thermoguttaceae bacterium | reverse complement strand
AGGCTTTTCGGTGCAATCGAAACAGGGCAAGATGCGCCGTCTGGGAAACAAGAAAACGCCGGAAGCTGGGCAAAACAAGCTCTTCATGGGCCATCAATTGTGATTTGCGGCACTAGCCACCCGTCTGTGGCACGAAAGGCCGCAAGTCGAACACGTACCTCACAAGACGTATACTTTTACGTTCGCCAGCCGAATCGGTAGTGCAAGCCAGCCAACACTTTACAGATTTGTCGAACGCCGTAACTTTCGAACACACCCCCGAGGCGTTCGACGAGTGAAGGGATTGGGGATTGGGCACGAAGGCGGAAGGCGGAGAGCGGCCCACGGCAGCCCCAAGTCCAAAGACCCAAGACCCAAGTCCAAAGACCCAAGTCCAAAGACCCAATTCCCACGACCGAAGAATGCAACGTGCAGGGTGCAAAGTGAGAAGCGAAGCCCGGAGAATCCGTGTCAATCTGTGTTCATCGGTGGCTCATTTGTCCGCAGATTTGAAAGATAGGTACCAATCGGGCCCTTTGAACATGGCGGAAGTGGAAGGCAGCGAATGGGTTACGTCGCAAGGGAAGGCGCAAGTCGAACACGTACCCCTGGAGACGTATGACTTTACGTTCGCCGGCAAGAATGTTAATGCAAACCAGCAAACGAGTTACGGATTCGTCAAACGCGGTAAGTTTTGAAAGGTACCTTGAGGCGGGCGACTGTTCGACAAGGCAAAAGGGGGGAAGGCAAATTGTAAATTGTAAATTGCAAAATGAGGGCCGAAGACCGAAGTCCCAAGACCCAATCCCAAATCCCCCAATCCCCAAATCCCCAAGACCCAAGCCCCAAGACCCAAGCCGGTGGCTACCAAGAATCGGCCCTTCCGCGTTACAATTGGGCACCATGGATTATCAAAGCATCACCACCGACGCCCAGTTGCGCGATTTCTGCCGGGAGCTGGCCTCGTGCCCTTGGATTGCCATCGACACGGAGTTCGTCTCCGAGCATACCTATCGGTCCGAGCTGTGCCTGGTGCAGGTCAGCGCCGGCGGGCGGCTGGCCGTCGTCGATCCCCTGGCCGTCCACGACATGCGACCGTTCTGGGAGGTGCTGTGCTCCGATGGTCACGAGACCATTCTGCATGCGGGCCGCGGGGAGTTGGAGTTCTGCCTGCAGGCCGTAGACCGGCTGCCGCCCAGATTATTCGACGTGCAGATTGCCGCCGCCCTGACGGGCATCGAGTACCCGGCCAGCTACGGCACGCTGCTGGTTAAGGTCCTGGGCGGATCTCATAAACGGCATGAGACCCGCACCGACTGGCGCCGGCGGCCGCTCGCCGAGCGCCAGATCGAGTACGCCCTGGACGACGTGCACTATCTTCCCGAGATTCGCGATTCTGTGCACGCCAAGCTGGCTGAGTTGGGGCGGCTAGGCTGGCTCGAGGAGGAAATCGAGACCTGCCGCGACGAGGTCCGCCGGGCCGTCTCGGGCGAGCGCTGGCGGCGGGTCTCGGGCAGTGCGGGCCTGGGCCAGCGGGCCCTGGCCGTGGTCCGCGAGCTTTGGAAGTGGCGAGACGCCGAGGCCCGCCGCCGCGACCAGCCCGCCCGCCGCGTGCTCCGCGACGACCTGATCGTCGAGCTGGCCAAGCGGCAGACGGCCGACGTGCAGCGGATCCGGGCCGTGCGCGGCATGGAACGCGGCGACCTGCTGCGCCGCATGGGCGAGCTGGCCGGGTGCATCCAGAAGGGCCTGGACCTGCCGGAGGAGCAATGTCCGCCGCGGCCGCGGCGCGAGCCGCCCCCGCAGTTCGCCGTGCTGGGGCAGTTCCTGTTCGCCGCCTTGGGCAGCTTCTGCCGGCAGTCGCAGCTCGCGCCCAACCTGGTCGGCGGGCCGGCGGACATCCGCGACTGGATCGCGCACCGCTTCACGCCGGGCGACTGGCGCGGCGGGCCGCCGCCCTTGGCCCGCGGCTGGCGGGCCGAGCTGGTCGGCCGCTTGCTGGATGACATGCTGGCCGGCCGGATATCGATCCGCGTGGGCGACCCGCAGTCGGAGCATCCCCTGCTGATCGAGCGGTCAGCGATCAGCGGTCAGCGATCAGCGGCCGACGGCTGATAGCTGACGGCTGATAGCTGATAGCTGATAGCTGACAGCTCATCGCTGCTGCGGCTGAATGTTGAGGCCCAGCACCGGCTGGCCCCGCAGCTCGGTGAGATGCTCGTGCAGGATCCGCCGCACCTCCATGACCGCCAGGGGATGGCCGTGCACGGTCATGTGATCGGCCGGCACGATCAATTCCGATTCGGCGCCGGCCAGCCGGGCGCTGTCTTCGGAGACGACGCCGTCGGTGTGCGTGGCCAGCGAGCCGAGCCACCACTTGGCCGGCAGCTCGGCGATGATGTTGTGGTACTTGACCCACGGCGGGGGCCGGCCCGCCAGCATGAGCGGGAAAATGGGCGACGAAGGCACCAAGGAATCGATGCTCGTCTCGACCTTCAGCAGCGAGCCGGCCGGCAGCGCCTCGCGATTGTCGCGGAAAAGCTGTTGCTGCGAGTCGGCGAGCGTCTTGGGCAGGCGAATTGCCTTGTCCAGAACGTATTGTGCGGTATCGTTGAAGAACTTGCTGCCGTGGTGCGGCGTGGCGATGGTCACCACGTGGCGGATCGAGGGATTGGGGCGGAAGAAGAACACCTCCTGGAGCCGCTGGAGGACCTCCGGGGCGGCCCGCACCTCGGAAAGCGGCACGCGGCTGGCCAGGTTCCAATAGTCGCCGCCGCTTTCGGTGGTCTGCAGCTTGGCGACCAGCCCGCCCATGCTGTGTCCGACCAGGACCATTTGGTCCAGGGCCGGCTCGCGGTGCCGGGGATCGACCACGCCGCGCAACTCGGCCAGGTCGCGCCGCAACTGCGCGGCGCTGAGCCAGAACGGCTGGCCCGTCGGATACAAGTAGAACCAGAACTGGTAGTGGCGGCGGATGTCGGGCGAGCTCCGCAGGTCGTTGAACATCTCCATCCAGGTCATGGGGCTGGACCACAGGCCATGGACCAGCAGTACGGGAATTTTTCCCGGCTCGTAGGGCTGAACCATGTACAGACCCATGATCGTGGTCTGCCGATCGGGGCGCAGGGCGAGGAGTTTTTCGGGGTCCAAGAGGCCCTTGGTGGCCCACGACTCCATGGGCACCTTGGAGAGGAAATAGGCCAGGGGCGTGGTCAGATCGCTTTCCAGGGGGACGATCAGGTTGCCCACCCGCGTGTCGTTGATGGCCAGCGGGTCGTAAAGCTCGAGGAGTCCCTGACAGCGCCCGGCCTGGCCGCTGCCGGGCAGCGGGCGGAGGAAGGCCGTGACCGGAAAGCTCAAGCCCGGCGGGTAGTAGCGGGCCGCGGCCGGCTCCCCCGCGTAGCCCCGCCGCACGGCCACCAGCGGCACGCCCAGCCCATGCGTCTGATACTCGTTCTTCAGCCCCTTGATCTCGTAATCGGAGACGAACTCGAAGTGATCGAAATCCTCGGGGCACCAGATTCCGCCCCGCAGCACGCAGGTGATGTCCCAGGTGCCGGCCGCCGTGTGGACCGTCTTGCTCGTGCCGGGGATCAGCTCCCGCTTACGGCAGAGGATTCGCAGCGACGCCTCGAGCGCCCCGTTGTAAAGGTCGCAGGCGCCGCGGAAGTGCGGATCGTAGCAGTTGCGCGTGGCGGCAAAACGGTCGTCGAAGAGGTAGGCGTAGGCGTGCAGCACCGAGGCGCTGTAGAGGTCCATGGCCTGGCGGGGGTCCTGCTGCTCGGCCTTCCGCGCCGCCAGGTAGGCCAACTCGGCCATGGCGTACACTTTTTCGGCCGTGGGCTCGATATCCGTAACCCGCTGAAGTTTCTCCAACAGCGGCCGCGAGTCGCCCTTCAGGTCGTCGGCCAGGTTGTAGACCCGCAACAGTTGCATCGTACGCGGACTGGGCTGCGGGCCGCGGGGCGAAAACAGTTGCAACTCCTCGCCCAGCGGGTTCCGCGGCACCGGACGCAGCGTCACCCAATGTTGCGAGCAGGCCCCGGCGGAGAGGAGCAACCCCGTAACAAGCATTATCCGCCAGGCGGCTCGATGCCCGGACCGCCGGGTGTGTCTCTCAATGCTCGACGGGACTTGGTAAACGAACATTAAGTCAACTAAACTAGGAAAGCTAGGCAGACCGCCGGCCCAATTCCAGACCGTCTCCGCGAAGTGCCAAAAAAGCGGCGCAACATAAGGGGAAAGATTCGATGGCGTCAATGGCGAATTCGGGTAGAATCGTCAGTCTTGGGTCTTGGGTCTTGGGTCTTAGGTCTTGGGACTTGGGTCTTAGGGCTTTGGGCCCGAATTCCCAAATCCCTAAATTCCCAAATCCCTAAATCCCCAAATCCCCAACCATGGCTAAGAGCGATCCAGAGGCCGGCAGGGCCCAAACATCCGCTGCCGCGCAAGTAACCGGCGGCGACCAAACCACTTGCGGTCCCCCAGAAAGATCGGCTGAGCCGCCGAGCTTCGAGCAATCGCTCGCGCGTCTGGATGAGATCGTCCACCTGCTTGAGGAGGGTGAGGTCGGTCTGGACGACGCATTGGCCCGGTATGAAGAGGGCGTGGGGCTTTTGCGGCAGGCCTTCGAGGCGCTGCGGCGGGCGGAACGGCGGATCGAGATCCTCAGCGGCGTCGATGCCGAGGGAAACCCGGTAACTCAGCCCCTTGACGATGCCTCGACGTTCCCGGCATAGGCGCATTTCGGGGCTTAGCTTACAATAGAGGGTGAGTGGTCCGCCCCCTGGCGAGTGTTCAGGGACGGCCGAGTCCAATGCAGTCTGGTGGCCTTGCGTGCCATGGTCAACACCGTGACGCCGTCCCTGGTCGAGCAAACGGCCCGGCTGATTCCGCAGATTGACGCCTCCTTGGATGCCTGTACGGTCCTATCGGCGGGGTGCCCGGAGCGACTTCGGCAGGCGATGCGCTATAGCCTGTTGGCGCCGGGGAAGCGGTTGCGGCCTATACTTGTGTTGACGGCGGCCGAGGCCTGTGGCGGGAGCGTCGAGGCGGCCATGCCGGCGGCCTGTGCCGTCGAGATGGTTCACGCCTACTCATTGATCCACGACGACCTGCCGGCCATGGATGACGACGATCTTCGCCGTGGCCGGCCGACGTGCCACAAGGTCTTTGGCGAAGCGATGGCGATCTTGGCGGGCGATGCCCTGTTGAGCCTGGCCTTTGGAGTGCTGGCCGAGGGGGTCAAGCCGGCGGCAGTGGCCGCTGCGTGCTCCGCGGCCCTGGCCCAGGCGGCCGGACCCTGCCAACTGGTCGGCGGGCAGGCCGACGACGTGGCGGGGCCCAGCGGCGCCGCCGCGGATCGGCAGTGGCTCGAAGCCATTCACCACCGCAAGACCGGGGCCATGATCCGCGTCTCGCTCGCCTTGGGCGGACTGACCGCCGGGGCTAGCGGTGAACAACTGGCGGCCCTGGACCAGTACGGCCGGCGGCTGGGCCTGGCCTTTCAGATCACCGACGACCTGCTGGACGTTCGCAGCCGCGAGGAGGCCGTCGGCAAACGGGTCGGAAAGGACGCCGGCCGGGGCAAGATCACCTTCCCCGGCCTGCTGGGCATCGACCGCAGTGCCGCCTATGCTACGACATTGATTGCCGAGGCCAGCGAGGCGCTGGGGCCGTTGGGGCCGCACTGCGAGGGCCTCGCCCGGCTGGCCCGTTACGTGCTGGAAAGAGATCGCTGATGGACAGCCTACGCCTGCTTGCCACGATCCGCTCGCCCCGCGACCTGCAAGGGCTGACGCAGCAGCAGTTGGTGCAATTGGCCGGCGAGATTCGCGAGGCCATTTGCCGGTTGGCGGCCCGCCGAACTGCTCATTTCGCCTCGAACCTGGGCGTGGTCGAGTTGACCTTGGCCCTGCATGCCACCTTCGATTTCAGCCGCGACCGGCTGATTTGGGACACCGGTCACCAGGTCTACCCGCACAAGCTGGTGACCGGCCGCTACGAGGCGTTCCCCACGATGCGGGCCAAGGGCGGCCTGATGGGCTATCCCAACCCGGCCGAAAGCCTCTACGACCTGTTTCTCACCGGCCACGCCGGGTGCAGCGTCAGCACCGCCGTGGGCATGAAGTGCGGCGACGATCTGCTCCGGCCGGACGAGAACCGCTTCGTCGTGGCCGTGATCGGCGATGGGGCCTTCAGCTCGGGCATCGTCCTGGAGGCCATGAACCATGCCGGCGGCCTGAAGAAGAACCTGCTGGTGATCCTCAACGACAACAAGATGTCGATTTGCCCCCGCGTCGGCAGTCTGGCCGAGTCGCTGGATCGGCTGCGGATGAATACCCTGTACACCGGCCTGAAGAGCGAGGTCCAGAAGCTGCTCACGCGCGTGCCGGTCCTGGGCGACCCGGTCGAGCGCTTCCTGCGCCAGGTCAAGGACGCGGTGAAGGCCGGCCTGGTGGGCGGAATGTTCTTCGAGGAGTTGGGCTTCAATTACTACGGCCCGGTCGATGGGCACTCGATCGGCCAGTTGCAGAAGTACCTGGTGAAGGCGCGGCAAGCCAAGGGCCCGGTGCTGCTGCACGTGGTGACCGAGAAAGGGCACGGCTTCCAGCCGGCGGCCGAGGACCCGGCCTCTTTCCACACGCCCGCCCCCTTCGACCGCGAGCATGGCGCCATCGCCCTTACGAACCACGACCCCCGCTCCTACACCCTGACGGCCCGGGAATCGCTCGTCGGGCAGATGCGGGCCGAGGGCTCGCCGGTGGTAGTCATTACCGCGGCCATGTGCCAGGGGAACATGCTCGAGCCGATCCGGGAGGAGTTTCCCGAGCGCTTCTTCGACGTCGGCATTTGCGAGTCGCACGCGGTGGCCCTGGCGGCGGGCATGGCCAAGGCCGGCCTGCGGCCCGTCGTCGATATCTATAGCACCTTCCTCCAGCGGAGCTACGACCAGGTCTTCCAGGAGCTGGCGCTGCAGGACTTGCCGGTGCTGCTGTTGCTGGACCGTGCGGGGCTGGTCGGCCCCGACGGCCCGACGCACCACGGCGTCTTCGATCTGACGTACCTGCGGCCCATGCCCAACCTGGTCGTGATGGCCCCGGGCGACGAGGCGGACCTGGAGCGGATGATCGCCTGGGCGGTGCGGCACGAGCATCCCACGGCGATCCGCTTCCCGAAGGCGGCGTCCGCCCGCGTCGCGCGGGACGTGGCCTCGCTCGAGCTGGGAAAGGCCGAACTGGTCCACCCGGGGACCGACGGGGTGCTCATCGCCTGCGGCAGCGTGCTGGCCGATTGCGTCGAGGCCGCCGAGCGCCTGGCCGACGAGGGCCTGGAGCTGAGCGTGATCAACGCCCGGTTCGTCAAGCCGCTCGATGCCCGCACGATCCTGCGGGCCGTGCGGGAGTGCCCGTTTGCCGTCACGGTCGAGGAGGGGGCCCTGATGGGCGGATTCGGCAGTGCCGTGCTGGAGGCCGCCGCCGAGGCCGGCATCGATGCCAGCCGCATCCACCGGCTGGGCATACCCGACAGGTTCGTCGAGCACGGCGAGCGCTCGGAGCTGCTGGCGGAATTGGGGCTGGACGCGCGCGGCATCGCCGACGCCTGCCGGCGGGCGGCCGCCGCCGGACGGACCCGGCCACGCGAAGCGAAAGGCAGAAAGTTGACGGCATGAATCCAGTCTCCGGCCCCTGGGTCGCCCCGCCGCCCGATCGACCGTTGCGGGTCGTGTTGCTTAGCGCCGGCCAGCGGCCACACGTTGCGGCCGAGGCCGAGCGCTTGCGGGCGATAATCACCCGGCACGCCCAGATCGTCGGCGTCGATTTCACCGGCCAGGAGGACATGTCCACGATCGACGCCGACGTGGCGATCGTGCTGGGAGGCGACGGGTCGATTCTGCGAGCCGCGCATCAGATGGGCCACCGGCAACTGCCCGCCGTCGCCGTCAACCTGGGCCGACTGGGGTTCCTCGCCGACGTTGCCCCGGAGGAGCTGTCCGACATCCTCGGCGACCTGCGGGCCGGCAAGCTCAGCGTGGTCGAGCACTTGATGCTCGACTGCCGGGTGCTGCCGGCCGGCCAGCCGGAACTGGGGCAGTTGGTTCTCAACGAAGTGGCCGTCCGCGCCGGATCGCCCTTCGTGTTGATGGACATCAGTCTTTACGTTGACTCGGAATGGGTGACGACGTATAGTGGCGATGGCCTGATCATAAGCACGCCCGTGGGATCGACCGCCTACAGCCTGTCGGCGGGGGGGCCGATTCTTCGCAAGGACCTCGAGGCCCTGGTAATCGTGCCGCTCAGCCCGCACACGCTGACGAACCGGCCGGTCGTGGAATCGGCCGATCGCCTGTTCGAAATGGAAGTCCTTCCGCCGTGCCCCGAGGCTTCGGTCGTGGTCGACGGGCGGGTGCTCGGCCGGATCAAGCCGGGGGAGCGTGTCCGCGTGACGCGCGCCCCGGTCCGATTCAGGATGGTAACGGCCCCCGGCCACAGTTATTACCATACGCTGCGGGAAAAGTTGGGCTGGAGCGGCCACTTGCGGCGCAACGACGGCCGCGGCAATGACGGCTTGTCGTAGCGCGGAGGAAACTCGAAAGGAGGCGAGTCATGTGCGGCCCACGAATCATTTGCAAGACGATCCCGGGCTTCGCCGGGCAGACCCGGGACTCTCGCCTGTGGAAGCTCGCCGCCGTGGCGTGGTGCGTGCTCTGCCCGGCCCTGCCCGCAGCGCGAAGCGCTGATGCGGCCGCCGCTCCGCCGGGTGCGGAAAAATACCTCCTCCGCTACCGCTTCCGCCCTGGCGAGATCCTGTGCTGGAACGTGGTCCATTGTTGCCAGATTCGCACGGTCGCGGCCGGCAGCGAGCAGACGGCCGATACGGCCACGGCCTCGGTCAAAGTATGGCGCGTGCAAGCGGTCCGGCCGGACGGCGCGGCCACGCTCGAGCACTCGGTGAAGGACATCGACATGCGTCACCGCCTGACCGGGCGGGACGAGGTGCATTACAACAGCCGCACGGACCTGCACGCCCCGCCCGGCTTCGAGGACATCGCCCGGGCCGTCGGAGTGCCGTTGTGCACGGTGACGATCGACGCGCAAGGCAAGGTCCTCGCGCGGCAGCAGAACCCGGTCAAGGCCGCCGTTCCCGGCCATGGCGAAATCACCGTCCGCTTGCCGAAAGAGCCGATCGCCGTGGGGCAGTCGTGGTCGTTCCCCTCCGACATCGAGCTGCCGCGTCCGCAGGGCGGCGTGCGGCGGATCGAGGCCCGGCAGAGCTTTACGCTCCAGAGCGTCAAGACGGGGGTGGCGGTGATCCGCATGGCAACCCAGATCCTGACCCCCGTGCACGACCCGGCCCTCCAATCGCAGTTGTTGCAGTACGAGGCCGCCGGTACGGCGCGGCTGGACATCGAGGCCGGACGGCTGCTGGCCCAGCAGTCGGACGTCGACAAGGGCGTGGTAGGCTTCCGCGGCGAGGCCAGCAGCATTCACTATCGCAGCCGCTCGACGGAAGAGTTCCTGCCTGCGGAAGCCAGGGTCGCGGCGCGAGCCGCGGCGGGCAACTGAGAGCTCGTAAGAAAACAAGTTGACCAATTGGGTGGCACGCCCTGAGCGCGGCGAAGGGCGTGGCGGACCGGCAAGTCACGCCCTTCGTTGCGCTCAGGGGCGTGCCACACTTGGTGCAATCTGAACAGGTTGTTGTTTTACAGTCCCTAGGGGCCGCGGCAATCGTCCATTGATCGGGAAGCTGCCCATGATCAAGAAGCTGTTGTGGAGCGCAATGGGACTGGCGGCGGCCGTCGCGCTGCCGGTGGCGTACTTCAGCGCGCCGGATTATTGGAAGGGCGGGCAGCACCCTGCGAAGTCGCCGGCGGGCGCACCGGCCGCGGCCGGGCCCGAGGCGTCTTCGGCCAGCGGTACGCCGCCCGCCGACGGCGCCCTCCTGGAACCGGCGCCCAACCAGAACCTCGACGAGCTGCTCCGCTTCGACCTGACCCCCGATTGGATCGTTCATCGCTTTCCGCGGGTCTCCGCCGGCCTGGGAAACCTGCAACTCCAGGGCTATCGCGTCCCGCTGGTCACCGGCACCGCCGAGAGCGACCTGGCCGGGGCCCTCACCTATTACTTCAACGCACAACAGCAACTCCAGCGGATTACGTTTTCCGGCACGACGGGCGATGCCCGCAGACTCATCGGGCTGCTGTCGGCCCAGTTCCACCTGACCCGCCGACTGACGAACGATCCGGGCCTGATGGTCTATGAAGCGGTCCGCCCCGGCAACCAACCGGCCAGTGCCCTGCGGATCCGCTCGGCGGCGGTGCTGAAGGCCAGCGAGCCCCGCCGCCGGTTCGACATAGAGCTGGTGCTGGAGCGGCCCGACCAGTAGCGGCCAATTCACGGGGACTATCCCAGGTTTCGTCCGCCCCTTGCGCTGCGGACAGGCCGAAAACGGGACTGTCCCCTGCGGAGGAGGACGACATGCCGCGCGTGGCACAGACCTTGTTCTGGTGGCTGGTGCGTTGCGCATTGCGGTTGCGATACCGCGTCCAGGTCGTGGGTCAGGAGCAACTGCCCACGCTCCGCGGGCCCACGCTCGTCATGCCCAGCCATCCGGCCTATATCGACCCGCCGCTGGTCATGTCCAGCCTGCGGCTGCCCGGTGGAATTCGGCCCACCGCGGTCTCCACCATGTTCCGCAACCCGTTCCTGCATCCCATGATGCGGCTGGCCGGGACCCTGGAGGTACCCGACCTCAGCGCCCAGAGCCGCAGTGCCCGCGAGCAGACGCTGACCACCATCGACACCATCGTGGCCGGGCTCGAGCGGGGGGAGAATTATCTGTTGTATCCCTCGGGCCGCGCCCAGCGGCGGGGGCTGGAAGAGCTGGGCGGTGCGCGGGCCGCCGCCGAAATCCTCGCCCGCTGCCCCCAAGCCAACGTCGTGCTGGTTCGCACGCGGGGCGTGTGGGGCAGCATGTTCAGCTACGCCCCCACCGCCGCGCCGCCCGCCTTGGGCCGCTGCGCGCTGCGGGCCATCGGCTGGCTCCTGGCCGGATTGCTGTTGCTGGTTCCCCGCCGCAAGGTCGTGATGACCGTCGAGGTGCTCGATCGCCGCAAGCTGCCCGAGCTCAGCCGCGAAAAGCTCAACCGCTTCCTGGAAGATTGGTACAACCGCGGCGGACCCGAGCCGCCCACCTTCGTCCGCTATAATTATCTCTTCGGACGGCGGGAGTTCCGCTTCCCCACGCCGCTCTCGGCCGACCGCATCGACACCGACCGCATCAAGCCGGCCACGATCCGGGCCGTAAACGAGCTGATCGAGGAGCGTCTCTCACGCCCGCTGGGCGACGACGAAAAGCGGCCCGACGCCCTCCTGGACCGCATCGGGCTGGACAGCCTCGACCGCATGGACGTGGCCCTGCAGATTGAAGACCGCTTCGGCTTTCATTCCGATCGCATCGCCGACACGCTGGGCGAGTTGTGGGCCTTGGCCGAGGGCCTGCTGACCGGTTCGGGCGAGGGCCCGCCGCCCGTGCCGGCGGCCTGGAATCGGCCGCCGGGGACTGGCTCATTTTTCGGCCCGTTGCGATTCTTGATCGGCAGAGGCGTGAAGGCCGAAAAATGTGCCTGTCCCCTTACGGCCGACGCGCCCGACGTGCTGGCCGAGACGCTGGCCCAGGCCTTCCTCCTTCGCGTGCTGGAGCAGCCCGACGACGTGGCCGTCGCCGACCGCCTCTCCGGCGTGCTCACCTATCGCAGGATGCTGGTCGGCACGCGGCTGTTGGGCTCGCGGCTGGGCAAGCTCCCCGGCGCGGCGGTGGGCGTACTGCTGCCCGCCTCGGTGGCCGCCGACCTCGTCTTCTTCGCCCTGCACACGGCCGGCAAGCTGCCGGCGATCCTGAATTGGACCACCGGGCCGGCCAACCTGGCCCATGCCGTCCAAACCCTGGGCATCACCCACGTGGTAACATCCCGCAAGCTGATCGACCGGCTGGGCATCGAGATCCGCGGCGCGGAATACGTGTTCCTCGAGGACGTCCGCGCCGAAATCGGAAAGCTGGCCGCCGCGGCCGCCCTGGCCGGCACCTATCTCTTTCCCCGCCGCCTGCTCCGCGGGCTGCCGCGGCCAGAGCCCCACGACCCGGCCGTCGTCCTGTTCACCTCGGGCTCCGAGAGCGCGCCGAAGGCCGTCCCCCTCAGCCATCGCAACCTGATCACCAATGTCCGCGCCAGCCTGGCGATCATGGGCCTTACGCACGCCGACGCCATTCTGGGCCTGCTGCCGCCCTTCCATAGCTTTGGGCTGATGGGCAACCTGTTGGCCCCCGTCCTGGGCGGCATCCGCGTTGTGCATCACCCCGATCCCACCGACGCCGCCGGCCTGGTGCAAACCCTCGCCGCATACCGGGCCACGATCGCGGTCACCACGCCCACCTTCCTCAGCTACATGCTGGCCCTGGCCGCGCCGGCCGATCTGGCCTCGCTGCGGATCATCATTACCGGCGCCGAGAAATGCCCGGAGGCCCTCTTCGCCCAGGCCAAGCAGATGGCCCCCCAGGCGGTGATCCTGGAAGGCTACGGCATTACCGAATGCTCGCCGGTGGTGTCCGGCAATCTTCCGCAGCGGATCAAGCAGGGCTCGGTGGGCCCGCCGCTGCCCGGCGTCGAGGTCTGCGTGGTGCACCCCGATTCGCACGAGCCGCTGCCCGCCGGCGCCATCGGCCTGTTGCTGCTCCGCGGCCCGTCGATCTTCAGCGGCTACCTGAACTATGCCGGCCCGGAGCCGTTCGTGGAAGTGGGCGGCCGGCGGTGGTACGTCACCGGCGACCTGGTGCGGCTGGACGAGGACGGGTACATCTGGTTCTGCGGCCGGCTGAAGCGATTCCTGAAGGTGGGCGGCGAGATGGTCTCGCTGCCGGCGATCGAGGAGCCGCTGGCCGCCCGCTACCCGCCCGGCGAACACGGCCCGCAAGTGGCCGTGGAAGGCCTCGAAACGCCGCGGGGACTGTCCCCAGTTTCGTCCGACGAGACTGGGACTGTCCCCCTCCGGACGGCCCGCATCGTGCTCTTCACCACGCAAGACCTGCCCCTGCGCAGCGCAAACGCCATCCTCGCCGAGGCCGGCTTCCGCGGCGTCATGCGGCTGGACGAAGTCCGCCGCGTCGAGGCCATTCCCGTACTGGGCACCGGCAAGACCGACTACAAACTCCTCCGCCGAATGCTCCGGGATTAGGGATTGGGGATTAGGGCGGCGCGGGACTGCGGACAGTTTTCGTCCGCCTGTCCGCCGCGGGCAGGCCGAAAATGGGACTGTCCCCTTCCTAGTTCGTAGCACCACAGGTTATCGTGATAACGAAGGTACAGCCTGCCGTGCAGCAGGACCGGATGCGCCCAGGCGTCGCTGACCCGCTCGGGCAGGAGCCGGAACTGGCCGTCGATCTCGAACCGCTCGGGCGTGGGCCGCAGCAGGGCCACCCGGCCATCCTCCGACAGGCAGTACAGCCGCCCTTGCCAGTAAACCGCGGCCCCGCTGGTCAGGCCCTTCGACTCATAGCGGGTTTCACCGGATTTCCAATCCAGGCAGAGCCAGGATTTGTGCTTTTTGTAGCCGCTGCCGTAAAACAGGCCCTCGACCGAGAGCGCCGTGCCCGTGCAGGTATCGAGGGTCGTGCTCCAGGCCTTTTCCGGCCTGGGCCCCGCCTCTGCCGGCAAGAGCGCGTAACAGGTTCCGTAGACGTAGGGAGTCGTGTAGAAGACCCTGGCGGCGCCGTAAACCGGAGTGGCCACGTTGACCCCAAAAGGACTCGCAAGCGGCACCGTCCACAGCAACTTTCCGCTATCGGCATCGACCCCGAATCCGTGCGCCGACGAGCAGTTGGCCAGGATTCGCCGGCCTGCATGTCGGAACAGGAGCGGCGAGGAGTGCGAGGCCCGGTCCGTGCGCAGGGGCTCGGTGGTCCAGAGCGTGCGGCCGCTCTCCTTATCGAGCGCGGCCATGAGGGCCTGCCGGCCGCCGGGCGTCACGATCACCCGCGGGCCATCGACCAGCAGGCACTCGCTCATGGCCCAAGTGATGTTCTGCCCCTGGAAGCGCTCCAGCACGTCGACCGCCCAGAGTTCCTTGCCCGTGTCGGCCTCGAGGCAGACCACGCGGCCGTGGGCGTTCATGTGATAGAGTTTGCCTTGGGAGTATGCGCAGCAGGCCCTGGCCCCCGGGTAGGAGCCCGTCCACGAGCGGCCGCTGGCGACCTGCCACAGCGGTCTGCCGGCCAGGTCGAAGGCGAAGATGAGCAGTTCGTCGCCCCGATCGCCGGTAATGTACAGCCGCTCCCGGACGATGATCGGCGACGACCAGCCGCGGCCCAGCTTTGCGATCTTCCAAGCCAGCTTTGGCCCGGCTTCCGGCCACGTGGTCGGGCGGCCCTGCTCGCGGCAAATGCCGTCGCGTCGCGGGCCGTTCCATTGCGGCCAGTCGGGCTCCGGCGAGGCAAGAGGACCGTCCGCGTCGGCCTCGGCGTCGGCGCTCGCGACCGAAGCGGCCTCACCGGGCGGCTCCGCGCCGCGTGCGACGGGAAGCATGAGAAGGCCGAACTCCGAGTTCGGCGCGGGTCTCCCGACCCCGCTGTCGCCCGACCGAGGGTCTCCGGGGCTCAGGAGACCTGCGGTCGGCCGTGTGGCTCGGTCGGAGACCGGCCACAACGCGGAGTCAGTGCCCGCCACCGATGCGGCCTCACCGGGCGGCTCCGCGCCGCGTGCGACGGGCAGCATGAGAAGGCCGAACACCCCCACCTTGCCGATAAAACCCAAAGCGGGGATGCCCAGGCTGAAGACTCGCAACGAAACCTCACTTGTTCTTTCCGGCAAACCCCGGTGCGGCGACTGCTGAGTGGGCTACCGCGCGTTGCCGGCAGGGGCGACTGACTGCTGGAGCCTGATTTGGGCCCGAATAACGTCGGCCAGGGCCTTGTCGTTCCGGGCGGAAGCCAAGCCGAGGGCCTTCTGGTAGCAGACCATTGTTTCGTCCAGCCTTCCCTTCTGCCCTAGGCAAACGCCCAAATTGTACCAAATGATGGCCCCTTGAGGGGCAATTTCCACCGCCCGCCGGTAGACGGCGATGGCCTCGTCAATTTTCCCCTGCCGGATTAGTATGTCTCCCAGATTGTTGCAGGCTACAAGGCAGCGCGGATCGGCCTGCAATGCCTGTTGATAGTACGTAGCGGCGGTGTCCAGTTGTCCGTTCTGACGTGAGACGTCGCCGAGGCTCGTGTACGCGCCGGCGTGTTTGGGATCGATTTCCAATGTCCGGTGGTAGTTTGTCAGGGCCTCAGCGATCTTTCCTTGCCGTCGCAGGGCGTTGCCGAGGTTATTGTAGGTCTCCGCATAACCGGGGCTGGCTTCGATGGCCTGGCGATAGTGGTCGAGGGCCTCGTCGGTTCTCCCTTTTTCACCCAGCAGATTCGCAAGGTTGTTATGGGCCTGGACAAAATTCGGCGCGAATTCCAACGCCCGTTCATAGCTCGCGATTGCGTCGTCCACGCGCCCTTTGTGCAGCAGTGCATTGCCCAGGTTGTAGTGGGCCGCGGCCAGCTTCGAATTGATCGCGATGGCCCGCTGATAAAGGCCGATGGCCTCGTCAACCTTGCCTTCCTCGTTCAGAAGGTTGCCAAGGTCGCACAGCGCCGGCAGACTACGCGGCATGATCGTCAGCGCCTGTTGGTAGTGCTCCTTGGCCTCGGCAATTCTGTCCCGGGCTAGCGGATAATCGTTTTTCTCCTGTGCGAGCCGCGCCAGTTGCTCCAGGGCGGTGCCCAGATGTTCATGGGCAATGGCGTTGTCCGAAGTGCAGGACAAGGCATGCCGCCACAAGGTTTCGCTGTCTCGCCAGTAGGAGGTTTGGCGCCAGGCACAGGTCGTCAGGCCGACGAGCACCAGGGCCGACACGGCCGCGCCAAGGCGGCCCCGCTGCGGCCAGGAAGCCGACAGATCGGCGGCCGCCCACAGCAAGGCGACATACAGCCCGATGTGCGTGATGTAGCTGTAACGATCGGCCATGAGCTGATTTCCGCCGGGCACCAGCCCGATCACGGGCAGCAGCGTGACCAGGTACCACAGCCAGCCGACGAGCAGATAGGGGCGACTGCGGCAAACAGCCAGAACGCCGGCCGAGATCGCCAGCAGCAGCGCGCACGCGGCCACAACCTGCCAGGCCGGTGGGCCGTCTTCCGAGTACGGATAGTGGGCCGAGAGGTTGTGCGGATAGAACATCTGGCCCAGATAAGTGACCGCGGAGACGGGGGCCATGGCCATCCGCACGCGGAGCGGCAGAACGGCCACCGCCCGCTCGGCGGAGAGCGTCAGATGCGCGGTAACCGCGGAAAACGCGGCCGCCAGGAGAAACAGAGGGAGTTTCTCCGCCACCAACCGCGGCGCACGCCTCAGCCATAGCCTGCGCGCCCCCGGCTGGCGCTCGGCGGAATCGCCCGCCGGGCGTCCGAGTCGCTCGAGCGGCCAGTAATCCAACAGCAGCATGATCACCGGCAGAGTCACCAGCATGGCCTTGCACATCAGCCCCAGCGCAAACAGCACCAGCACAGCCGAGTAGCGCAGGAGCGAGGGCCGGGCGGCGTAGACGGCATAGGCGTACAGGGTCAGCACGAAATAGAGGCCGCTCAACACGTCCTTGCGCTCGGTCACCCAGGCCACGGACTCCGCGCGCAGCGGGTGGATGGCGAATAGCGCGGCCGCCATAGCGCTGAGCCAGACGGCGCCCGTCATACGGCGCAGCAGCAGAAAGAGCAGCACCGAGCTAGCGGCGTGCAGGAGCACGTTGTGGACATGGTATCCGCCCGCCTGCATGCCAAACAACTGCCAGTCGAGCATAAAGGACATCGTGGTCAGCGGGTGCCAGGCGCCAACCTGGCTGTGCTTCCATGCCCCGGCGATGCCGGCGGCGCTCAAGCCGAGCTGAGTTTCGGCGCTGTTGTAGACGTACTGGTCGTCGTCCAGGTTGACAAAGTCGAACCGCGCGGTCTGGCCAAAGACCAGTCCGACCGCCAGCAGCAGAAGGCCGCAGACGGCCAGTACGCGGTACGGAGTCCGGATTTGAGACATGGGAAACATAGCGGCGCGCCGGGCGATTGCCTGCCAATACTTAAGCCTATTTGCCGGCCCTGCCCCCGTCAACCCGGCCCGAATCCTTTGCGGGTAACCGTTCACGGCATGGAATGTAGCAGGCACACTCCGTGTGCCGTCCGCTGAAGCGGAAAGAGGCATGGCGGACGGCACACCGAGTACGCCTGCTACTCTAGCGCGATCCGTGAACGGTTACCATTGCGGAGGCGGGCGCCAGAGCGCACAATGCTTAGAAACGGAGTTGCACTACATCCTCTCGCCCCATGATACTCGATAATCGAGCCGCCATGAACGCACTTCTCAGCCCCCCGCAAAGCCGGCCGTTGTCGCCGAGCCGGCCGCTGGCCTTGTTTGGCGCCTTATGGGCATTCTCGCTGGCCGTGGCCGCTGCCTGGCCGGCCGAGACCGACCCTGCCCGGGCGCCCACCGGTGAAATCTCCAATCCTGGCGACCTGTTGAAGGAGGCCGACGGCAGCGAGTTCCGGTTCGGCTACCTCCCCTCGCACAACCAGTTGCGATTGCTGATCCTTGGATCGCCGCGGCAGTTTACGAAATGGGAGGTGCTGCTCCGGGGGGCGGGCAAGGACCACGTGCTGGCCCGCGGCGGCGGCGCCTTGCCGCTGCCGAAGGCCGGCCAGACTCTAGCTCTTCCCCCGCTCGGCAACGGCACCTACGAGGTCCGCCTGGCCCTGCTGGCTGCCGACGGCACGCGCCGCGAAATCAAGCGCACCTTCGAGCGGATGTGTTTTCCGTGGGAGAACAACCGGCTCGGGCACGATCGGGTAGTCGTGCCGCCGTTCACGCCGCTGGTGGTAACCGAGCAGCCGCCGGACGTGGCCTGCGTGCTCCGCCGGCACGAGCTCGACGGTGCGGGGCTGTGGCGGCAAGTGTCCAGCCAAGGACACGAGTTGCTCGCGTCGCCCATGCGGCTGGAGTTCGCTTTCGGCGGCAAGACGGAACTGGCCGGCGGCGGCCCGCTAACGTTCACGGAAAAGGCCCCCGACCGCGTCCGGGGCCACTCGTCGTGGACCGCCGGAGCCGTACAAGGCCGCACCGAGTTCGAGTTCGACTACGACGGGCTGGCCAGAATCACGTTGCAGTTCGGCGCGCCCGGCGTGCGGGTAGACGCCCTGCGACTGGTCATCCCCCTGAAGACGGCCCAGACGTGGCTCATGCACCCCGTCACGGATCTGCTGCGGTTCCACTACGCCGGGCGCATCCCCAGCGGCAAGGGCCGCCTGTGGGACTACGGCGGCAAGTTGCAGGAAGTGCGTTACACCGCCAACGGCCGGCCGGACCCCGACGGCAAGGTGTGGGATTCCAGCCACGTGGGGCGCTGGCAACTGCCCGGCCCCTTCGTCCCCTACATCTGGCTCGGCGGCCCGGAACGCGGCATCTGCTGGTTCGCCGAAAACGACCAGGACTGGAGCCTGGACCCCCAGCAGCCCACGATGGAGATCCGGCGGCAGGGCGCGGTCACTTCCCTCGTCGTGCGATTGGTCACCAGGCCGGTCGTGCTCAGCCGTCCGCGGAGGCTGGTCTTCGGCCTGATGGCCACGCCCGCCAAGCCCATGCCCGACGTGCCCGTCAGCTTCCGCCGCTGGTGGACCGGCTTTGTCGACGCAAAGATCAAGGACGTGGCGGCGACGGGTTTCATGGGGGCCTGCTACTACTGGGGCGCGGCGGGCCCTTGCTTCGCCTTCTATCCGGCCTTCAATAACTTCAGCATCTACGACGAGTTCTCCCGTCTGCGGCGCTTGGGCCCGGCCGACCCCGGCTTCACCGACAAGTGGCTGACGCAATTCAGCGCGCCGCAGTTCGAGCCGCTCCTGAAAACCTATCGGGCCCACGTCAACTGGTCGGTGAACTTCTTCAGCGGCGGCCGGTGGCGCCCGCCACCCGGCAGCAGGCAGACGGCCTATGTCATTCCCTATACCAATGCCCGGGCCATCAACTGGGGCGACGAGGCCCGCACCTTCATGGACGAGTGGAGCACCATGGACATCGCCGACCCCCGCTGGCCGGGCGAGGAACGCTTTGTGAGGGCCAAGCAGGGCGGCTACCGGCTGGCGGCCTACGGGAAGGTTGCCGCGCCGGACGAGACATCCGGCATTGCCTACGCCACCGATCCCGTGCCGAGCTGGCAGGACATGGTCCTGCACTATCACAAGCGGATGCTGGAGGGCTTCGCCGACGGCATCTATTTCGACAACTACTTCCTCGTGCCCAACTACAGCCCAGGGGGCCCCGGCTACGTGGACGACGACGGCCAAGTGCGGCCCGGGGTGAACATCTTCGGCTTCCACGAGCTGACCAAGCGCGTGGCCGTAATGCAGCATCAGATGGGCCGCCGGCCGCTGGTGTTCCTGCACATGACCAACACGAACATCGTCCCCATGCTGTCGTTCGGCACCATGATTCTGGACCACGAGTGGCGGGATCAGGGGGACTTCCAAACTAAGGACTTCTGCGAGCGGCTGTACCTGGACGACGACGCCAGCCTGCTGCTGGCCCAGAGCACCGGCCTGCAAAGCGGCTGCCTGGGCGTGCTCCACAACCTGTTCCACGGCGACGAGCGGATCAACCGCAACGCCTTGGGCGTGGCGCTGACCCACGAGATGAAGCTGGGGGTGGGTCAGGAGCGGATCGGCCAGGAGATGGCCGAGCAGTTGAGCCGCTTCGGCTACGGCCTGAGCGACTGCCGCGTCTGGCGCTACTGGGACGACTGGCCGCCGCTAAGAACAACGGGAGCGCCAGTGAGAACCCTGGCCCTGGCCCGCGGCGGCAAGGCCATGGTGGTCGTCGCCAGTTTCGGGCCCACGGGTGAAGTAGAGTTGGCGCTCGACCTCAAGCGGCTGGGGCTTTCCGAAGAGGTCGTGGCGGCCAACGTCGAGACGGGCCAACGGTTGGAACGGCTGGGTCCGGGCCGATTCAAGCTGACCCTGCCGCGGCACGATTTCCGGCTCGTGCGAATCGAGTCCCCGGCCCCCGTCAACTTCGGGCCGAGGGCGAGGTTGTAACGTGCTTGCATACGGCCGGAAACCTGGTAGGCTAAGTGCCGCTGGCATGGCCATAATACCCCCGGGAGATGCTTCGATGCGACGAACAATCTCGCTTCTGAACGTGGTTCTCTTGCTCGGCACCATCCCTTGCCGTGCCGCGGCGCCAGCCGACGATTGTCGCTTAGCCCAGCCGGCGCCCGAGCGGGCGGCCGGAGAGAAGAAGGCCACCTATCCGAGCCTTGGAACCATCGAGCGGCTCGATCCCCGCTTCGACCAACTGGTGCCGCCCGGCGCCGTGCTGGAGAAGCTGGCCGGAGGATTCAAATGGTCGGAAGGGCCGGTTTGGATTGCCTGGCCGAGCGACGCCGGTCATGCCCGCGGTGCGATCGGCGGGCCTATAGCCGCTCTGCCCACTGAAGTTTCCAAGAGCGGCTACCTGTTGTTCTCCGACATCCCCAACAACACGGTAATGAAATGGAAGGAGGGCCAGGCGGTCAGCGTCTTCCTCAAGCCCAGCGGCTATACGGGCACAACGCCCAGGGGCGGCGAAGTGGGCTCCAACGGGTTGACGCTCGATGCGGCGGGCCGGCTGGTGCTCTGCCAGCACGGCGATCGGCGGATCGTGCGGCGCGAGCCGGACGGCCGCTGGACCACGCTGGTGGATCGTTACGACGGCAAGCGATTGAGCAGTCCCAACGACCTGGTGTTCAAGTCCAACGGGGATCTGTACTTCACCGACCCGCCCTACGGCCTGCCCAAGGGCGCCGACGATCCGACCCGCGAGTTGGATTTCTGCGGCGTGTTCCGCGTGTCGGCTGCCGACGGCAAGGTCACGCTGTTGACCAAGGAGATGACGCGGCCGAACGGCATCGCTTTCTCGCCCGACGAGAAGATCCTGTACGTTTCGCAATCCGATCCGCAGCGGGCGGTGTGGATGGCGTTTGCGGTCAAGGCGGATGGGGGCCTCGGCGCCGGCCGCGTCTTCTACGACGCCACGCGTTGGACGAAGACGCTCAAGGGCCTGCCCGACGGCATGAAGATCGACCGCTCGGGCAACCTGTTCGCCACCGGGCCGGGCGGGGTCAACGTCTTCTCGCCGGACGGCACGCTGCTGGGCCGAATCAATCCCCATCAGCCCACCTCCAACTGCGCCTTCGGCGAAGACGGCTCCGTGCTGTACGTCACGGCCAATCAGTATCTCTGCCGGATCAAGACCGGCACCAAGGGTGAAGTGTTAGGCACTCGAAAAGTTCCAGTTGCGAGGGATAGACGCTCGTAAGACAAAGGTGACCAATTGAGTGCAATTTGAACAGGCTATTGCTGTGCAGTCCCAAGTCATGGCAGTGCGGGGCATTCTGATCGTCGTGATTGTCCTGATGCCCGGCGGAATCCGGGGCAGCCCGGAACAGCCGCCGGCACCGGCCGCGGGCGAATCCGTGGCGGCCCGGCCTTCGCTGGCAGAATCCGGACCCGCGCCTGCGTCGCCGCAGCCCATCACCCTGGACTCGGCCCTGCGACAAATCTCTGGGCAGACACGGGCTGTGGTGCTCTTGGACAGCCGACTCTACAAGCTGATCGCCCCGGAGCTGTCGTCCTATGTCAAAGCCGCGTCCGTCAGGCGGGGATTCCGCATCACGCTGCTGCCGATCGTCGACCTGGACGACTATCGCCCGCCCGAGATCCGCCGGGCCATTCAAGGCTGGCACGCCGCCCGGCCGGGGCTGGAAGGCATCCTGTTTGTGGGCAACGTGAAGCTCCCCTCCTTCTTCATGCCCCGGGCTGACACGCCCTCAACCAGGCTCTGGCCGCGCTACTACGAGGACCTGGACATGACCGCCCAGCGACGAATCCCACCGGGCACTGTCCTCAAGGAATGCGGGCCGGCCAATCCTTGGCCATGTGTGGCGGGCATGAAGCAGTTCAAGGTGCCGGAGCACGACTTCGACGACCTGGCCCCCGGCCGGTCCAGTGGGCCGGAACTCTGGGCAGCCTTCCTGCCGGTCGGCTACCAAGACGACGCGAAGAACAATTACCAGGGCTGGGCCGAGCAGTTGCGACCGCTGCTGAAGAAAGCCCGCGCGTTCTATGAAGGCGCCCCCTACGGCCGTGGACTGTACCTGCTATCGAACGACGTTAGCTGCCTGGCCAGGAGCAAGCCCGTATGGGACGCCCTGGGGCCCCGTGAGATCGAGTTCTACGCGATCAACGAGAAGAGTCCGGGTGTGTTCAAGAATAACCCCGCGGGCTACGTGCGCGTCGATCTGGCGAAATATCGTTCGCTGGACGACTTCCTGGCCTATGCGGGCAAACTGCCCTGGATGGACGAAGGATGGCAGTCGGCGGATGTTTTTCTGGGGCACATGAAACTGGCCCGGCGGCGGTTCGTCTGGTGGAACGTGCACTCCAACCCGGAACTCTCGCTGGTTTCCAGCAAGCAGGCGCTGGCCATGAGCAACGGCGGCCTGATCGCCCTGCTCAACGGCTGTGCCGTGGGCGGGTTCAGGCAACCGGGGTCGCGATCGTACGTCGATACACCGACCACCGTGGAGAACAACGTCCTGGTCAGCGTAGTCTACGGCCGCTCGGCCTTCGTGGCGGCGCTGGGCACGCCGCACAACCGGGTGGACGACGAGCACGCCACACCGCTGTTTGCGCACATGTATTCAGGCGGCTATCTGGGAATGGCGCATCTGGCGCGTCTGAAACAGCAGGACAAGGACTCCCGTGACGCGGGCGTGCTGCGCGGCCGGCAGGAAATGCTGGTCGGCGATCCGTTCGTGGATGCCCGTTAGCCGGGATTATTCACCGAGGCTCGTAGTGACCCGATTTATCGGGTCTGGAGAGTGTGAACAGGTCAAGGACCGCATGAATGCGGTCACTACGAACGATGGGTGAATAATCCGGGTTAAGGAACCCCAAGAGAATAACTTGAGCACATTTCAGCGAGGGTGGCACGTCCCTGAGCGCAGCGAAGGGCGTGGTTTTTCGCGCCTCGCCACGCCCTTCGTCCCTCAGGGCGTGCCACCCTGCGATAATCACGGGCTGACAATCTCCCGCAGGCCGGGAACCTCCTGCGCCGCCGATGCATGAAAGCCGAGCATGTTGGCGGAAACGATGGTCCCAAAGACGTTCTCCGCCGCGGCAAAGTAGTTCTGCGGATTGTAGAGGGGCGGAAGATGCCAATACAGACGATAGTCTAGCCCGAGGAGTTGTCCGATCAGTGCGGCCGACTTTTCCACCCGGTCGTTCTCCACGTAGATCACGGGCCGGCACCGCCGGATGGTCTCATCGGCGCCGGCAATGACTTCGCCCTCCATGCCCTCGACGTCGATCTTCAACATCTGGCAGGCCGGCAGGCGCAGGGAATCGACCGTCATCACGGGCACTGGCTCCCCGCGGGGCGACGGTCCGAGCGCCAGGCCCCCATAATTCCCAAAGACGGCGTAGTCCAGCCTGGGCACCGCCATCGTGCCCGGCGTCCGGCCCACCGCCGCCTGGTGCGCATGGACGTTGCCCAGTGCGTTGAGGGCGATATTGGCGCAAAGAATGGGTCAAACTCAAGAAGAAGGGCGCCCCAAGTCTAGTGATCTACGCCGACTTGAGCATCAAAGAGGTTCCGGCGGACAAGGCGCCGCAGGCCCCGCAGGCGGAGGGCAGTCCCAAGCCGTAGGCAGCCGCAACAAAGCAGGTGGGTTCTCAAACCGAACACCAGGTGATATGATGGGCAAGGTATGACCCTCGCAGGGTGATTTCTCGGTGCAGCCAACGCTCGGGTAGCACGATGAGCAGAGACCAGGCTGGTTCTTCACCGTCCAGTTCGGTCTCCTCGACGCTCCTGGATCAGCTACGCTCTGGCCGGCCGGAGGCGTGGGAGCGATTCGTGCGGCTCTACAGTTCGGTGATCTATCGTTGGTGCCGCCGGTCGGGCCTGGCTGCCGAAGATGCCGCGGATGTGCTCCAGGAGGTCCTCGCGGCGGTACTGCTTCATTTGACCGACTTTCGCCGCGACCGCTCGCAAGACAGCTTCAGCGGGTGGCTGGCGACGATCACGCGGAACAAGGTCCGTGACCACTACCGCCGCCGGCACGGCAAGGCCGAGGCCCGCGGGGGCAGCACCGCCCAGCGGCAGATGGCCGAAATCCCGCAGCCCTCCGAGCCGGGGGCCGAATCCATCCAGCCGGACGCCGAGTCGGCCGCCTGGCTGTCGCGGCGCGTGCTGGAGACGATCCGGGCGGAATTCGAGGTGCATACCTGGCAGGCCTTCTGGCAGACCATCGTCGAGGGGCGTTCGCCGACCCATGTCGCATCCGACTTGCAGATAAGCACGGCGGCCGTCTACATGGCCAAATCGCGGGTCCTCCGCCGGCTGCGGCAGGCCATGGGCGAGTTGCCGCTGTAGGCGGTGCAAAAGTGCTGTTAGACGCCCGCGTTCTTCCTTATGAGGAGGACTTCCACCATGCTTACTGCAAGTTGCCCAAGCCGGGAGATGCTTTCGCAGTACGCCATCGGCATGCTTTCCGAGGAGCAATCGGCCGATCTGGCCCGGCACCTGGATTCCTGCTGCGATTGTCAGGCCACGATCACGGGATTGGAGGACGCGGAGGATACGCTGATCCGCCGCTTGCGGATGCCGCCTGGCAGCGAGGCCTGTCTGGCGGAACCGCAGTTCCAGGCCGCCGTGGCCGAGGCCCTGGCGGTGCCCCCGCAGGGCCTGATGTCCCGGGAAGAATCCGGCGACGGCCAGCCCGCTTCGGCCATGCCGCAGACGCTCGGGGAGTACCAGGTCCTGGAAGAGCTGGGCCACGGCGGCATGGGCCGGGTCTACAAGGCACGGCACACGAAGCTCGATCGGGTGGTGGCCGTGAAGGTCCTGCCCCGCGGCCGCCTGGCAGACCCCCAGGCCATCACCCGCTTCGAGCGCGAGATGCGGGCCATCGGCCAACTCGCCCACCCGAACATCGTCCAGGCCTACGACGCGCGGGAGATCGACGGCACGCCGCTGCTGATCATGGAGTTCGTCGACGGCCTGGACCTGGCGGAAATCGTGCGCCGCAGCGGACCGCTGCCGCTGGCCGAGGCGTGCGAGCTGGTCCGCCAGACGGCCTTGGCCCTGCAATGCGCCCACGAGCACGGGCTGGTGCATCGCGATATCAAGCCCTCGAACATCATGCTCGCCCGGCCGGGCGAGGTGAAGCTCTTGGACCTCGGCCTGGCCCGCTTCTATGCCGAGGCAGCCGCGGGCGAGGAAGTGACCGGCACGGGACAGGCGATGGGCACGGCCGACTACATGGCCCCGGAACAGACCTCCGACAGCCGCACGGTAGACATCCGCGCCGACCTGTACAGCCTGGGCGCCACGTTCTACAAGCTCCTGAGCGGCCGGGCCCCGTTTGCCGGAGCAACATACCAAACGTCGTTGGACAAGATGGTCGCCCACCGCCGCGAGCCGGTTCCTCCCATCCGCGAGCTTCGTGCGGAGATTCCCGCCGGGCTCGCCGCCGTGCCGGAACGCATGTTGGCCAAGGATCCCGGCCAGCGGTTCGCCACCCCGGCTGAAGTGGCTGAGGCAGTGACGCCGTGGTGCGCGGGCGCAGACCTGCCGGGCCTGCTGCGGCGGGCGGAGGCATCGACTCCGTCCCCGCGCCTCCCGGGAGAGGGCCAGGGTGAGGGCGGTGATTCAGTGAAGCCGCTCGCGGCTTCGCAGCGTTGGAAGTCCGTCATCCGCCTGGCCGTCCTACTTTTCGTCGGCGGCCTGGGGCTCGCCTTGGGGATCATGATCCGCATTGTGAAAGACGGCCAGCAAACCACGGTCGACGTGCCACCGGGCGGCACGGCGCGGATCGGCGCCGACGGCCAGGTCGACGTGGAATTGCCCGCCTCGGCGAAATCGGCGTCGCCCTTCGTGGCGCCGGCATTTCGCAAGGCCGGCGTAACACGTGGCGATCTGGCAGCCACGGTCTCCGCTACCGGAACTCTCGAACCGGCCCAGATGCTGGATGTCGGGGCCCAAGTGTCCGGCCGGATCATCAGCCTCGGCGACGACCCCCGCGGCAAGACGGATCCCCGCTACAAGGGCAAGTCGATCGATTTCGGCTCGCCGGTCGAACCGGGCACGATTTTGGCGCGGATCGACGACACGCTCTACAAGCTCCGCGTCGAGCAGGAGAAGGCCAGTCTCGCCCGTGCCAGGGCGGAGTTGGAATCGGCGAAGATGGGGAAAACTTCCGTCCCCGCGGCCGAGGCGGCCGTCGTCCAGCGTCAAGTCGCCCTGGATCAGGCCCTAGTCAGCCTGGCGAGCACGATCATCAAGTCGCCCATCAAGGGCGTCATCATCGATCGCCGCGTCAACGTGGGCCAAACCGTGGCCCCCGACGCCAACGCCCCCAGCCTCTTTCTGATCGCCGGGGACCTGAAAAACATGCAAGTCTGGGCCGCGGTCAATGAGGCGGACATCGGCCGGATCCGTCCGGGAATGGAAGTGCGGTTCACTGTCGATGCCCTTCCCGGCGATTTCTTCAAGGGCAAGGTGGCGCAGGTCCACATGAATGCCCAGAGGGCGCAGAACGTCGTATACTATACGGTGGTGGTCGATGGCTTTGAGAACGCGGACCGCAAGCTCATGCCCTACATGACGGCAAACCTCCAGTTCCAGATCGCCGCTCGGCAGTACCAACCACCGCCTCCGGAACCGCCCAAGGAGAAGAAGTCCGGTGCCTCTGCCACAGGCGAAGAGCGGGGCCAGGCAGCCCCACAAGCGTCGGCTCCGCCAGTGGTCACCGTCAGCCGGCCGATCGTCCGCGACGTCAGCGATTATGAAGAGTTCATAGGTGAGATTCTGGCATCCGGGGAAGCGGAGATTCGCAGCCAAGCCACCGGCAACATCGACAAGCTCCACTTCAAGGGCGGAATGAAGGTCAAGCAAGGGGACCTGCTGCTGGAGATCGACCCCCGATCGTACCAGGCCGAATACGACCGCGCGACGGCCAAGCTGGAGCAAGCCAAGGCCCATTTCACGCTGCTGGACGCGGACTTCAAGCGGGCGGCAGAACTCCTCCCCCGGCAGACCATTTCCCAGGCGGAGTACGACAAGGCGGCCAGCGAGCGGGACGAGGCCAAGGCAGCCGTGCAGGCGGCCGAAGCAGCGATCCAGCTCGCCACGCTCGCCCTCTCGCACACCCGCATTTCAGCGCCCATTGCCGGCAGGATCAGCGAGCCCCTGCTGGGCGTCGGCAGCACGATAACGGCCAACAACGCGCTCCTCGCCAAGATCGTGCCGGTCGATCCCGTATGTGTTGCTTTCCACGTCCCCGAGCGCACCGTCGTGCGACTCCGCCGCATTGCCAACGGCAAGCCCGACTGGGAGTTCGCCATGCCGGTGTTCTGCGGCCGGACCGATGACAAAGACTTTCCCTACCGCGGTAAGATCGAGTCGGTGAGCAACCAGGTTGAGGCTGGGGGTATGCTCCTCTGGCGCGCGATGCTGCCGAACCAGCAGGGGCTCCTCATGCCTGGAATGTTCGCCCGCGTCCGCCTGGTCATCAGCGCTCCGCACAAGGCACTGCTGATCACGGAGAGAGCTTTGGGAATCGATCAGGGACAGCCGTTCGTCTTCGTCGTGAGCGATCAAAACATCGTCGAGCGCCGCACGGTGAAACCCGGACAACTGGACGACGGCTTGCGGGTCGTGACCGAGGGCTTGAAGGCGGAGGACTGGGTGATCGTATCCGGCTTGCAGCGCGCGCACCCCGGGATGATCGTCAGGCCGGAGAAGGCGACGGCATTGAGTCAGCCGCCGGCCGGCCAGCCCGGGGAATCGCCCTCGGCGGTCGTCACCTTGCCTCCAGGCCAACCGGGTCGGCACACGCCGCCGCCGGCCGCGGAGGGCCCCGTCGAGAAGGCACTTTCGGCGATAGCCGAGATCGAATTCGTCGCTACGCCGCTGACCGACGTCGTCGACTTTATAGCCGACTACCATAAGATCAATGTCTCCCTCGACAAGAAGGCCCTGAAGGACGCGAACATCGCCACCAGCATACCTGTGAAGATGAACCTGCGCGGCATCCCGCTTCGCTCGCTCCTGGACCTGACGCTGCCGCAGTTGGGACTGACGTGGGCAGTGCGCGACCAGAGCCTGCTGATCACTACGCCCGAAGCGGTCGAAAGCCACTTGACCACGAAGGTCTATCCCGTTTCGGATCTGACAACCGACAGCGAAAAGCTAGGCGAGTTGATCGTTGAAATCGTTTCGTCGAAAAGTTGGGACAAGAACGGCGGGATGGGCTCGGTCGTGGCCGACCGGGCTGCCGGCCGAGAGGCCCTGGTGATCTCCCAGAGCCAGCAGGCGCATCGCCGCGTAGCAGAGTTCCTGGCCGATCTGCGGACCGTGGCTTCTCAGCCCGCCGCGAAACTGCCGGTGGCCGTTTCCCACGAAGGCTATTGGCGGCAGACACCCCAGACCGAGGCAGTCCGCGCAGCATTGCAAAAGAAGCTTACAATTGAATTTGACAAGACGCCCCTGCAGGACGTGGTGGATTACGTCCGCGATCAAAGCCGGGTGAATGTGTTCCTTGACCGCGGTGGCCTGGCGAGCATCGGCGTGAAACCGTCAGTGCCGGTTGCGCAGAGGTTTACCGACATTCCATTGGACCGCCTGCTCGGTATGACGCTCAAGGGTCTTGGGCTGACCTATAGCGTCGAGGCAGACAGCCTGGTCATCACCTCCGAAGATACCGCATCGTCGAGATTGTCGGCGGCCATCTATCCCGCGGGCGATCTGGTCACGCGGGGGCGGAGCGTCGAGAACCTGGTGAAGATGCTGACTCAGACGGTTGCCCCGACAATGTGGGAAGAGACAGGCGGACCGGGAACCGTCATCGGCATCAAAGGCTGTGCCGACGCCTTGGTCGTCGAGCAGACGACCGAGGTGCACCGCGAGATCGCCGATCTGCTGGCCCAGTTGCGTCAGCCGCCGCCGTCCGGCACGGAGAAGTCGAAGCAATAGCCGCTTCTCTTGACACCCTGCGGACCCCCGCTATGTTGAGGGTAATCCTGCGGAGCCAGAGTTCTAGGGGGTTTCCGAAAACCGACGTTCTCCGCTCTCCCTTCGAGGAGGCGCCATGGCCAACGACGCGCAAGATCCTTCTTCCGCTGGCGGCGGCCGGTTTACGACAACCCATTGGAGTCTCGTGCTGGCGGCGGCCGGCAGCGAGGATGCCCACGGCCGGGAGGCGCTTGCCCAGCTTTGCCAGGTCTATTGGTATCCGCTCTACGCCTTCATCCGCCGGCACGGTCACGGGCCGCACGATGCCCAGGATCTGACGCAGGAATTCTTCACGCGGCTCCTGGAGAAGGACTATCTTGGCGACGTAGACCGCTCGAAGGGCAAGTTCCGCTCGTTTCTCCTGGCGGCCATGAAGCACTTCTTGTCCAAGGAGTGGGCCCGCGCCAAGACCCTGAAGCGCGGCGGCGGGCGCACGTTGGTTCCGCTGGACACCCTCGGAGCCGAGGACCGTTACCGCCGGGAACCGCAAGACAATGCCACTCCCGAAAGACTCTTTGAGCGACGCTGGGCCTTGACCCTGCTCGACCAGGTGTTGACGCGATTGAGCGAAGAGTATGAAACGACGGGCAAACGGGCGATTCTCGAGCAGTTGCAGGACTGCCTGACGGGCGACAGCCACGCGCTGCCTTACGCCGATCTGGCGGCCAGGCTGGGCATGACCGAAGGGGCGGTCAGGGTGGCTGTCCATCGCCTGCGCCGACGCTATCGGGGGGTGCTCCGGGATGAAATCGCGCAAACCGTGGCTGCCCCGGCGGAGATTGACGACGAGATCCGTCAATTGTTTTCTGCGCTGGGAAAATAAAACAGCAAATCGCTGTAACCTTCGCGTCGGTTTCTGTCTGTAAAGATTGGGACGAAACCTTGTGCGAGGGAGCCTATGGACGAACCACGCAACACCTGCGCGGAATGCGGAGCGGAACTGGCAGACGACGCGGTGCGTGGTCTGTGCCCCCGCTGCCTGCTGCAAGCCGGCCTGGGCAGCCAAACAGACCCGGACGCGACCGTTACTGCCGCCGGGGGAGCCGGACGCCGGCGCGCCTTGCCGGAGGCCGGCGAGCGGTTCGGCCCGTATCACATCCTCCGCCTACTGGGCCGGGGCGGCATGGGCGTGGTCTACGAGGCCGAGGAGCAGGACACGGGTCGGCGGGTGGCACTGAAGGTGCTAGGTCGGCAGTTTGACTCGCCTCAAGACCGCGCCCGATTCTTGCGCGAGGGACGACTGGCTGCCTCGATCAACCATCCGAACAGCGTTTACGTTTACGGCACCGAGGAAATCGACGGCACGCCGACCATCGCCATGGAACTCGTCTCCGGCGGCACGCTGCAGCAGCGGGTGAAAGACCACGGCCCGATGCCAGTGCCCGCCGCCGTCGACGCCATCCTGCAAATCATCGCCGGCCTGGAAGCGGCGCACGCGATCGGCATCTTGCACCGTGACATCAAGCCGGGCAACTGCTTCGAGGACACCGACGGCACAATCAAGATCGGCGACTTCGGCCTCTCCATTTCCACGGCGGCGCGAGCCGAAAGCAACCTCACGGCGGCCGGCACGATGGTGGGGACCCCGGCGTTTTGCGCGCCGGAACAACTTCGCGGCGAGGAGCTGAGCGCTCGTGCGGACATGTACTCGGTCGGCGGGACGCTCTTCTATCTGCTCACCGGCCGCGTGCCGTTCGAGGGACACAACATTGTGCAGCTCACCGCCAATGTGCTGGAAAAGCCGGTGCCGTTGCCGCGCACCTTCCGAAAAGAAATCCCCAAGGGCCTCTCGGGCGTGATCCAGCGTTGCCTGGCCAAACAGCCGGGGGATCGCTTCAAGAGCTACGACGATCTCCGCCAGGCGCTGGCCCCCTATGGCTCGGCCGCGCCCACGCCGGCGACCCTGAGCCTTCGCTTCCTTGCCGGCGCGCTGGACCATTTTGCCATCGCTTTCGTCGGCGCGGCGGCCATGTGGCTGTGGTTTGGAAGCCCGATGGGTTACTTTGCGCTTGCCCATGAGGGTTCGCCGAACCAGTGGTGGCTCTGGATGCTTGGGGGTCTGTGCGCAGCCCTTCTCTATTACGCGGTGTTCGAGGGCATTTGGGGCGCTTCCGTTGGCAAGGCCCTCTGCGGCCTCCGCGTCGTCAGGCCGGACAAGAATCCGCCCGGCTTCCCGCGGGCCTTGTTGCGGGCCTTGCTGTATGTTGCGTTGCCGGCGTTGCCGTCCTGGATCGCTTCCGGCGGTAATCCAATGGCGGTCATGAAGAGTTCGATGGCAATTCAGGTATTGATCGGGTTTTCGTCTTATCTCGTGCTGGCGTTGCTGTTCTCGACGGCCCGCCGGCGGAACGGCTTTGCCGCCGTGCAGGATCTGGTTACCAAGACGCGCGTGATTTCCCGGGCGGCACTCCAATCGCGGCTCGTGCCTTCGGCCGCCGAAATGCCGCCGCCGGCCGTTGAGGCTAAGCCCGCGGTCGGGCCGTACCACGTGTTGGAGACATGGGAGGCAAGCGCCGGCGGGCAGTGGCTATTGGGCTATGACCTCCGCCTGTTGCGCAAGGTGTGGATCCGCACGGTGCCGCCCGGCACTCCGCCCGTCGCCGCGCCCTTGCGGAATATCGGCCGTGTGGGCCGCTTGCGCTGGCTCACGGGGCGGCGCTCGCCGGAGGAGAACTGGGATGCCTTCGAAGGCGTGAGCGGACAGCCGCTCGTGGGCCTGGTCCAGCACCGCCAGCCCTGGAGCCAGGTGCGGTTCTGGCTCCATGATCTGGCCAGAGAACTCAGCGCGGCGGAAAAGGACGGCACGCTGCCGCCGGTGCTGGCGCTGGATCGCGTGTGGATCACCGGCGACGGCCGGGCCAAGCTGCTCGACTTTCCCGCCCCGGGCCTTGCAACGGCCAGTCTTCATCAAGCCGCCATCACCCCCGACTCCCTTTCCCGGCCGGAAACGGGACGGACACAACGCTTTCTCGGCGAAGTCGCCGTTGCCGCGTTGGAAGGCCGGGCGGACGCCGTCGCGAGAACCGCCGGCGAGCCGGCCGTTCCCTTGCCGCTGCACGCCCGCAATTATCTGAAGAACCTGCCCCAGCTTTCCTCCGCGGATGCCGTCGCCGGCGCGATCCAGCCGCTTCTGCGGCGCGTAGCCGCGGTCTCACGGTTGCGGCGTGCCGCTCTTGTCGCAGGGTGTATGGCCTTTCCCGTGCTGACGAGTGTTCTTATGTCCTTCAGCCTGACCATGCTCCAACAGAGCCACCCCGGCATCATGGAACTCTCCCATTTGTTGCAGGCGCGGCATTACTGGGCCGTGGAAAAGGGCGGAGCGAACAGGGCCGGGCACGAGAAGAAGACCTTCACCGACCGCCAGCTCGCCATCTTCATTGCCAGCCATTACGGCGCGACCATCGCCAACAACGACTCTTGGAACGACCCGATTGCGTCATCGTTGATCTGCGGAGATGCGCGGCGGTTTGCCGAGCAGAGCATTGCCGAGCATCCCTCGCCGACGAAGGCAGAAATCGCCGACGCCGATGCCGCTTTGGAACCGCACCTCCGCACGTTCGAGGAAGCCTCGCGTCCGCGTCCGCTCTTCATCGTGATGGCGATGCTGACGGCCTATGTCTGCATTCCGGCATTGATCGCCGCACTGCTGTTTCGCGGCGGGTTGGTATTGCGCATGGCGGGCATGACTTTCGTCCGGCAGGATGGCCGGCCGGCCTCCCGCCTGCGCGTGTTTTGGCGGGGACTTGCCGCATGGAGCCCCTTATGGCTGGCACTCTTCTTGGGTCTCATGCTCTGTTCCGGCGAGCGCGACCCCGTAGCGTCTCATGCTTTGCTGTTCCGGCTGTATTGTGGGCTATATTGCGGGCTGACGGTTCTCTCCGTGGCTTTGCCGAAGCGCGGCCTGCCGGACCACTTCGCCGGAACCTGGCCCGTGCCGCGATAGTCAGAATAAGACCGAGGAAACAAAGAACGAAACGTAAGTTCGTCGCGCCATCGTGGCGGGGTCCAGGTGACTGCGACAAAAGCAAGGACCCTCGTGAAAAGGGGACAATCCATGATTAGAAGCCATTTCGCTGCCATGGTGCCGGCCACAGTGCTGGCGGTGTTGATGACGATCTCGGCCCAAGCCGCCGACAGCGTGTTTCAGGTTATTCCCGACGACGTCCTGCAGGTGGTGGTCCTGCAACGCTTGGATCAGCTTGATGCGAAGATGCAGAACCTCGGCCGCTTGCTGAAGGCTCCCATCCCGCCTTTGCTGGAGCAGTTGCAGGCCGGCGCCGGCATCGGGAATGCCTTCGATTCCCGCGGCAGCGCGATCCTTGTCGTCATGCCCGGCGAAGGCGAGGCCGCGCAGCCGGCAGTTGTTCTCCTCCTGCCCGTCAGCGATTATCAACGGGTCCTCGAACGCCTCCGGCCCGATAAGCCGGCGGAGAAGATCGTCGAGGTCCGGTTTCGGGAGCGCGAGGGCAAACCCGGCCCGCGGCTGTCGGTGCCGATGCGGCCTTGGGTGCCAGGACGTGAGGCCCTGATGGGCAAGCGCGGGGCCTATGCGGTCTTCGCCGAACCGCGGCATCGCACGGCCTTGGAGAAAGTGCTGGACGCCAAAGGCAGCATCGCCGCGGAACTGGCCCAGTGGGAGCCGTGGCTGACCGAAAACGACGCAGTGGCGATCACGACCGCCCGCGGCGTCAAGCTTTTCTCCGGCATGGCCAGGAAGCAACTGGATCAGTGCAACAAGGTCGCCATGAGCATGACGGGTGAGCAGGCAAAACGCGCCACGGCGGGCTTCGATGTCTATGGCAAGATCCTACAAGCGGCGGAAAGAGAAGTGCAGGTCTTGACCGTCGCGGCCCAGCTTGGCAAGGAGGGCGAGATCCGCATCCGCAGCCAACTCCGTTTCACGCCCGGGCAAGCGGCGGCCCAATGGTCGGCCCGCATCCAGCCGGCCACTGGAAATCTCCTCGCCGGCCTGCCCGCCGAGCCCGTCGTGGTCACCAGCGGCGTCGTGTTGCCGGCCGATTTCATGCAGGCCGCAACCGAGTTCTCCCTCGACATGATGAGACAGAACTCGCAACTCTATGGACTCACCAAGGAAGAGGTTGACAAGTTCGCTGCCGTGACCCTCCGTTCCTCCAGGCAATTGCGCGAAGCCGCGATGATCCTGGGCGTGGGGAAGCCGGAGAGCGGGTTATACGACAACACAACGGCCCGCTTCCGCGTGGACGATGCCGCGCGATACTTGGCCGAGCATGAAGCGAGCATAGTGGAAGCCAACAAGATTATCCGTGGCGCGAAAGACACGGTCCTTGCTCCGACCGAGGTGCAGAAGATTGTTGTGGAAGGCAAGCCGGGCCTGGAAGTGAAGACCACCATGCCGCGGATCAAGACCCCGGGTATGCCGGACACCGCGGAACTGATGGGCAAGTTGATTGGCCACGGCGGCAAGATGACCACCTATCTCGCTGTCGCCGATCAGCATACGATCATCATGGCCAACACCAGTCGCGAGCGGCTGCTGCAGGGCCTTCGGGTGATCGAGCAGCCAGCGAGCGGCATTGCCGCGGAGCCCGAAGTGGCCAAGACGCTGGCCTTGCTCCCCAGCGGCGCACAACTCGTGGCCTGCATCAGCCCGCAGGGGTGCGTTAGCCTCGCCAGTCGCGTGATCGCTTTTGTTGTGCCAGTGGCAGTTGCCCTGCCGCAGATCCCCCCGTTCCCCGCCACGCAGCCGATCGGGTTGGCGGCCGAGGTGTCGGCCGGCCAGTTGCAGATCGAGTTGGTCGTGCCCGCGGCGGTGGTCGAGGCTGTGGGCAATTACGCCGCTGCCATGCGACACAAGGCCCAACCGGCCCCGCAGCCCTGATAGGTCGGGCCGGAAATGGGGACTCCCACTGATTTACACTTCTCGGGACACCAAAAATCGATAGGAGTCTCTTTTCCGGTTCTGACTTCGTAAACGGTCACGCTCTCGGTGGCAGTCCGGCTTGCGGCCGCAATTCCCGGCAGCATAATGAATTGCGGCCAACAAGTCGCTCCATAATCTACGCCGAAGACGCACGAGATGTCACATTGCGGGGCCTCGTTGCGTCTTGTTCTTGGAGGAAGCAGGTGGATCCAAACAGGCCCGGGGCTGAACCGGCAGCGGATGATCGCGATACGGCGACGCCTGACGCTCTGTTCCGCCTTCACGCCCCGGCGGTATTCGCCGTCTGCCTGGCCAATACCCGGAACTATCACGACGCCGAAGACCTCGTGCAAGCCGTTTTCCTGAAAGCGATTGCCAAGATGTCAAGCCTGCGCGAGCCCGGCCGAGCCCGTGCCTGGCTGTTGCAGGCCGCCCGCCGCCAGTGCATCGACTTCCACCGCCGGCGGAAACGGGCCGAGCCGCTCCGGGCGGAGCCGCAGATTTCGCCTGCCAGCGGCAGTGTGCCGTGGGAGCGCCTGCACGAGGCCGTGCAAAGACTTCCGCAGCGCTACCGTGAAACCATCGCCCTTTACTACCTGGATGGGCGCGACTGTTCGGGCGTGGCGGCTTCCCTGGGCGCCACGGAAGCGGCGGTCAGGCAACGCCTGGTGCGTGCCAGGGCCATGCTGCACGATCTCTTGCGGGAGGAACGACCATGACACTTCCACGAGAGTGCAAAGACCGGTTCGAAGACATCGTGGCCCTCGTCATCGGAGAGTTGGATCCGCCCGCCGCCCGGGAGTTGCAAGGGCACATGGACGCTTGTAGCAGGTGCCGCGCGGATTATGATGCTTTGATGGAAGAGGAGAACGAGGTCCGATCGGGTTTCGAGGCGCTTGCGCGCAGCCTTGGGCCGGTCGAGCAAGCGGTGCTTAGACAGCAACAGCACCCATCGAGAGTTCGTGTCGACGTGTCCCACAACCATTTCCTTGAAAGGGTGAAGAATATGATTCTCGCACATAAACGGTTGAGCGTTGCGGCGGCGCTGGCGATGGCCTCGGCAGCCAGCGTGATCCTCTACGTATCCATGTTCTCGTTCTCGGCTCGCGCATATGCCCTGGAACAAACCGTGCAAGCCAACAATCACATCACCAGCTACCACGCCAAGGTCACCCCTGCGGCGGAACTGGGCGAAGCCTGGGTACAACTGAAGCCGGACGGCAGCCCACTGCAAGCGCGGATGGATCTGTTAAGCCCCGACGATGGCCCGAAGGTCGTTATCCTTTCGGGAGAGAAGGGCGAGGTGTGGTTCAAGAAAAAGAACACCTTTCTGATCGTCAGAGACAAGGATGCCCTCAAGGGTTTGATGAAGATGCGAGCCCTTTTTGACCCGAAGTTAGCGTTTGAGGAACTTCAGGCAGAGCAACATGCCGGCAAAACGCAAGTAGTAACGAAGGAGCCTGCCAAGGAGGGCGAGCTTGTCATGCTGACAGTAACATCCAAAGCTACGCCTGATCGCCGGGAGGTGTACGAGGTAGACCCCAAGACCAAGCTTGTGGAACGGGTGACTACCTACCGCCGCCATGGCGACCGGTGGGAGCAAATCGAGCAGCGCGAGTACCTCGACTACAACAAGGAGATCGATCCGAGGGTATTCCAACCGGAGTTGCCCAAAGACGTGATCAAGATCGACCAAATCCATGAAGAGATCGGCCTTGCGAAAGGCAATCTCACCGACAACGAGATAGCGACGAAGGTAGTTAGAGAATTCTTCGAGGCTCTCATTGCGGAAGACTACAAGAAGGTCGGGATGATCTTGTCGGGCATGCCTGCGGAAAAGATGAAGGAAAGCTTTGGACGCTACAAGTTCCTCCGCATTGTCGAAATCGGCAAGCCTGCTCCGCACGCCTACACCGGATCGCTTCAAGTGCCGGTTAAGGTGGAGTGTGAGCTCGAAGGCAAGAAAGCCGTCAGGCCATTCTCGCCGTTGGCGCGACCACTGTACGGACAGCCGGATCGATGGGAGATTATTGGGGGGATCTAACGCGCCGCGAGAACGGCTGTAACCCGTTGCCAGAACACCCCTTACGCCATCTTGTCCACGGGGCGATTTCTTCGCCGCCGAGTCCTCCTCTGCGCTCGATACGATTTCTTCTGCCGCATTTTCGGCATAGGATGAAGGAACAACGTGAAAGGGCTATTGAGGCGATGCTGGCAAGGGCGGCCGCCGAGACGGGAAAGCCAACTAAATCGGACGCCGTTCTGCAGCATCTCGAGAAGATTATCGCCGTGCGCAAAGCCGCCTTGAATCGAGCCCAGGAACTGCACGAGACGAAGTCTGCGATCCCGAAATCCGACGTGCAACAGACGGAGGCCGATTTGGCCGAAGCGGAGATTCGCGCCGAGCTGCGCAAGGAGGACCTGGCAAAATCGCAGGCCACTGCCGAGGCGGGTCGATTGGCGCAGCAGGCGCACGAACTCCACATCGAGGTGACGGTGACAATGGATGTTTCCCGGTATAAGGTTCTTGGGTTAAAGCTGTCCGAGCTGAGAAAGGCCCGTGACATGCTCGACGAGCATAACAGGATCACCGAAGTCGAATTGCCGGCCCTCAACCGGGAACTGCTGGAACTACGGCTCCACAGCATCCAATCGCACAGACGCCCCGAAGCAGTGACCTCCGCTGATTTCGGAGAAAAGTCAGATTCCGCGATAGTCCCGGGAATAATCGCCGCATTCTTCGCCCGGCCAACGTCTATTACTATTAGATGGCGACGTGGGGCCAGCGACATCGAGAGTGGTGGCCAGCGCTACTGCTCTTCGGTGGCGTCTGGGGCCGGAGATACTGAAGTTAGCCTTGGGCGATCCCTGGGCAATGGGGCGCCGGACCGATGTTGTAGAACGCCGCCCGGCGGCGGGCCATCGTCTTTCACGCGGCTCCGTAAGTTCTCCAACGCTGCCGCCAACACAGGGTCATTGTTATCGCTGAGATCCTCCGGCTTGGCGTCGATTTTCACCCGAGGAGACACCCCCACCGAATCGATCGGATTGCCTTGCGGTTCCATGTCGATCCAGCGCGGCAGGTTAACGGCAATTCCAGCGCCCGCGTGCGCACGCCGCGGGTTCCCGCTGGATCCGGCCGTGCGGTCGCCCACGGTCGTTGCCTGGGGGCACTGGGCGAGCGCCAGCGCGAACGACTCCGCCGAACTCATCGTCTTTTGGCCCTGGAGCACGACCACTGGCCCCACGTAATGCCACGGGCCGGCCGGCCCGCCGGCTCGTTCGCTCTTCGGGCCAAGGTCGGTGTGCCTGGGGCCGTTGCGGTACTGCGAGAGGCTGTACACGCGGCGGCGGTCCAGCAGCCGTCCGGCAATCTGGCAGCCCAGCGGCTCGGAGCCCCCACCGTTGAATCGCAGATCGAGGATCAATCCCTTCGTAGTCATTGCCAAGCCCCGGCACAATTCCCGCACCATCGGTTGCCCGCCCGGCTGTTTCATCCGCCGGACCTTGGGCGATCTTCTGCCGCAATTGACGGGTTCGCTGCTCGGCGTCGCTAAGGCGGGAGGGCCAGCCAGGTGCGAGACTCTATTCGGACCGGCGATTCTTCAACGGTTACGCAAATACCGCGGCTGCGGCGATGGAATATGCATCCAATGGCGGTAAGGCTATACCCGAGGTGGTTGCCTCCGCTGATTTCGGAGAAAAGCGAGATTCCGGGATAGTTCCAGGAATAGTTGCCGCATTCTTCGCCCGGCCAACGTCTGTTACTATTAGAAGACGACATGGGGCCGCCCGCGGGCCCCCGGGTGTCGAGGTCCGAATGCAATCCGATGCGGAGCTGGTGGAAGTGGTGCTGGGCGGAGACCGCGCATCGTTCGCGGTCCTCGTGCGACGCTACCAGCGCGCGGTCCTGGGGACAGCCCTGGCCGTGTTGCGTGACTTCCACGCGGCCGAGGATACGGCCCAGGAGACCTTTGTGGCAGCCTACCAGAAGCTGGGCAGTCTGCGGGACGGCTCGCAGTTTGCTACGTGGATCTTGCGGATCGCCCGCCACCGTGCCATCGAGGCCCTCCGCAAACGGCCGAAGATACGAAGCGACTCGACGCCGCTGGAGCAGATCGCCATGGATGGCCGCTGCCACGCCGAAGACGGGATGGGCGAGTTGATCGGGGCAATCGACCGTCTTCCCGAGCGTCAACGCCGCGTGGTCCTGCAGCGATATTGCGATGGACTCAGTGTGCAGGAGATCGCCCAGGCGGCCGGTTCGCCTGTCGGTACAATAACCAAGGATCTTTCGCGGGCATACGCCCGACTGCGTCAATCTCTCCGGGAGGTGCAGGAATGAATGCCGACAACGCACTGGAACAAGAATTGCAGCGGTTTGGCGCCGCGGTCTCATCGATGCACTCGATCGTGGAGGATGTCATGGTCCGCGTCATGCAACAGCCGCTCACGGTCCGCCGACGGCGCCGCGTTCACAAGCTGCTGGTAGAGTCCGTCGCGGGCCTGGCCGCCTGTTTGGCGGTGGCGATCACGGTGTGGATCCTCACGCACAGTGGGAAACCGGCCGACACGGCTTCGATAGCTTCAACCGGCGGAGCGCCGCGCGAGACGCAGCCGGACGCACTGAAGGTCAAAACGCCTCCGCTCACGGCGACCGCTCCAGGACCGAGTCAACTCGCTACGACTCCACTCTTAGGAGTCGAGCAGTGCCGGGTCAACATAATGCCAGTGCAGGAAGCGTCGGCCATCGTGCGCGTCAAAATGCTCGCGCTCAAGGGCGACGCATTGGAGTACGAGGTAATCCGGGTGATCTATGGTCGCGTTGACGGCAAGGTTGTACACGTCCGCACCAAGTATACCGAAGAAGAGGTTCGTAACCAGTTTCGTCGACGGGCGCGCGAGTCTAAGAAGGAGGTTCGCGAACCGAGCGCCGAGGACGTTCACGCCGAGATGGTGCGGGAGAACTACTTCAAGCCTGGTTTCGAGTCTATCGTCTTTTTGAGGGGTGGGCCTCAGGGCACAAATCCCCCGGTGTGGCCGGCTTGCGGAGGGTGTAACGACACCCCGTTTTACCCCTTGGACAAGTACGAGAAGGACGTTGTGGATGTCATCAAGACCGGCGCGCACCTGAGGCCCGTGGGCATGCCCAGCAGACCGGGAGCGTGTGAACTGCTGCCGTGTATCAGGTGTTCGGAAAGGGTGGTGCGGGCTCGGCTTGTGAAGGTCGGCGAAACGTCAGCCCAGTGGCAGGTGAGCGGAACGCTGTACGTCGCCCCGCCACCCGAGCCCTACCCCTACAGTGCGCCCGAGGTGCTGTACCGCGCCCCGCGGCCCAGACAAGAGCCCGGCACCGCGTCCGCCGGAAACCGTCCGGCCAAGGTCGTGCAGCCGGAAAAACCTGCGACGATATCCGTTGAGCTGGCCACGTGGCGAGCACGCGCGGAGACCATCGTTGGTTACCGCGTAGCCCAGCAGCCTGGGGCCGCAGTCAAGGAGAAGGACATCCAAGCCGAGTACGCGCGTCTCCTGAAAGACGAACTGCCGCCGGAGCGCGAGGCGATTCTCTTCGTCAGGCCCGGGGAGAAGCCGGGCGACGGGGCGGTCTACATACTCGTCGGAATCGCGTCCGGTGATCCCGAAAAGGCGGACAGTCTGGACCAACACGAAAAGACGATTCGCGAAGTCATCGCGAAGATCGCCAAGGGCAACGATAACATCGGACTTGAAGACTTGTAACCCTTCTTGGTGCGATCGCCGCCGCGGCGCCGGGCATGTTGCCGGAGCCCGGCCGGTCATGCGTTGGGCCGCCTTGCCGATGTTGCCGGCCGCTGGCCGCCCGTGGTCGGCCGCCGCGTCAAGCACCTTCAGGATTCCGGTGTCTTGCTGTAGGCTTTCTTGCCGCTGGCCCTGTGGAACTGGGCAGGAAGCGAAGGTTCATAGAGGGATGCCACTTGCCAGGAAATGACCTCGGGCGTGCAGAAATCGGCATTGGTCAGCACGACCACTGACAGACGATCATCGGGATAACGGACAACGAGGCTCTTGAAGCCGTCGATCTGCCCCCCGCGGGATAACACCAATACCGCGGCCACGACGATGCAAAATGCACCCAATGGCTGGACTGATCTGCACCATTCTGACTAATCGCGGCGGGATTGAATCACTTTTCGCCGTCCCGTCGTATAAAGAGACGGTTTCTTCAGGAGAAGGTATGATCGAAAGCGCCATGGCTCCCCCGCCACAAAAACGTTGGCCAGACCGGCCGTCGTCATCCATCGAGGACGCCGAGATCCTGGCCGAGGTTGCCCGGAGCGATTTCCGCCGCTTCGACGTCCTGGTCGACCGCTACAAGGTCCGACTGACCGCCTATCTCGGCCATCGCGTGCCGGACCGCCACCATGCCGAGGACCTTGCCCAGGAGGCGTTCTTGCGGATGTTTCGGGCTGCCCGGATGGGCGGTTATTCGGGACGGGCGGCTGTCTTCTCCACTTGGCTGTTTACCATCGCCGACAACTGCGCCACCGACTACCTGCGGGCCTCGGGCCGGCAGCCCTTGGCGCTGGAAAGCGACATGGGGGCTGACCCGGGCGATGCTCGGGCGGGCGCGATCGATCGCTTTCCTTCGGCCGACGTCGACCCGGCCGACGCCGCCGCACACCGCGAAAGCCAAGTTCGTGCCGACGCCCTCTTGGCCTCCTTGCCGGAAGAACAACGTCGCGTGGTCGCCCTGAAGATCCTCGGTGGGCTGACGCTCTCCGAGGTCGCCGCGGTCGTCGGGTGCCCTGTGGGAACCGTCAAGTCCCGATTGCTCTATGGCCTGCGCAAGATCGAAGCACTGCTTGCGCGTAACAGGAAGCAAGAACCATGAACGATAAGCGCGTTTCCGACGAAGAACTGGTTGAGCTTGTCTTCGGCGAGTTGGACGCTACCCGCCAGACTGAAGTGCCAGCGGCGGTTGCGGAAGACGCGGAGTTGGCTGCTGCCGCCGAAGGGCTTGAAACAGCCCTGGCGGCAGTACGGGCCGAAGGCACCGCCAAGATCAGCGGCGATTTCAACGACCGGCTTCGGCGGCGGCTGCGGGCTGAATCGGTCACCACGGCGATCGCTCCGCGCCGACGGCGATTCTGGCTCTTGGCCCCATTACCGCTGGCCGCGGCTGCGTCAGTCCTGCTGGTTCTCGGGCTGTTGGGCCCGTTCTGGCCCGGCGGCCAGCGCTCGCAAAGCGCCATGGCCTGGTGCGACGTGGTTCGCGCCGTCAGCGAGGTCCGCTTCTTCCACGCCACGGTTTACCAGGACAGTCACGGCAAGTCCGACCGCCTGGATTTCTACTACCGCCATCCGAACACCTGGCGAATTCAGGGGATAGGGCAGGTGACGTTCGTCACGCCCAAGGGCACCGCTATCTATGAAGTCGCCAAAGATGGTTCGGTCGTGCGTCATGAGAAGCTCGTTGCGTGCGAACAATCGCAGATCGAAACATTTGCCGCGATGATGGACAAGGGCAACATGCTCGACGCCGTGCTGGCCGCCGTCCCGGCGTTCAACGGCAAGCCGCCCGCCGGCGAGCCGGTCAAGTCGGAGCAGGCGATCGCCGGCCAAGGCATGGAGGTCTTCGACTACGCTCACGACGCCGGCGAGCAATGGGTGCGGATCTGGGTGCTCAAGGAGTCGCGGCTGCCGATCCACATGGTCGTCTATCAGCCCGACCACAAGGAGTTCATGCTCGTGGTCTTCGACTACACGACCGCGCAGCCCGAGGAGTTCTTCGACCTCGGGAATTTCGAAAAGGCCGTTGCCGGGAAACCCGGAGCGACCCCGGAGGAAATCTATCGCGAAGGCGCCGGGCCGGCGGGCGGAAAGCCGATCGATAGCCGGCAGGCCTTCAAGCTCAAGGGCGGTTACAAGGTGCCCGTCTTGACGAACATCGAGTCGGACGACATGGGCGACCTCCTGATCACTTCGGAGAACCCGCGCAACCGGACGCCCGACGGACACCCCGTGATCGGCACGTACTGGAAGCAGCTTTTCGACAACTGGGGGAACACCTACTGGCGGCTGACGCCGGATGAGTTGAATGACAAGAAGGTGCTGCGGCAAGTGTATCTGGCCGTCCCGCCGTTCCATCCGGGAGACGGACGGCACACGATCACGCTCCGCTATTGCGTGTGGGGAAACGATGAAGGATCGCAGATGAACTACGACAAGATCGTGAGCGAGGAAACCGTCGAGGTGCCGCAGCCGGTCGTCAAGGGCATCCCGAAGGGCTGGCCCGTGGTGAACAGGGGGGACGGTTCGCACGAGCGGATCGTACCCTACCTCCCGCGCGATCCACTCGAGCGAGCGCATGCGCTTTACGAGTTCCACTGGGCGAGGAGCCCGATCTGGGTCCAACTCGGCACTGTCGATCCGCTCCTGGCGAAGAAGCCCGACGACGTCCGCCTGCTTTACGAAAAACTCGACATCCTGAGATTCTACAATCTGGACGAGGACCGCTTCTGGCTCTTCGAGCGGACGCTCAAGGACCGCGCGCTGGCCGACGCGTTTGACAACTGGTCGCTCGGCAACATACTGGGCGATTACCTGATCCATCTCTTCAACGCCGACCGCCGCGGCGAGTTCGACGCCCTCGTCAAGCAGTTGGAACCCTTGAAGGAGAAGTTCCTGGCCTCGACGACGGACCCCAACGCACGCAGCAGTCAGGATTCGTTCCGTCGCTATACGAACAGCCTTCCGGTCGCCCTGGCCATTTCCAAGGCCCTGGCGGCCATCGAGAGGGGGCCGCGCCCGACCGTCGAGGTGCTCGGCCGCAGTCGCGACGGCTGGCTATGGCTCTCGGTGGTCCGGCCGCCCAATCGCAACCATAATTCGTCGGACCATAGCTGGTCGGCGCCGCACGTACCCAAGGGCAGTCCCTGGACGCTGGTGAGAGATTGGGCGGTGGGCGACAAAGTCTTTCTGGAGGTCAAAGGCTCCGGTGATACGATTCAGCTTGACTTCGACGTGATGATCCTGCCGCTGGTGGTGAACGAGGGCGAGAAGTGGTACAACTCGTACAACCGCATCGGCTGGTCGATGACCGTGAAGGTCCCCGCGGCCATGGTGGCAACCGCCCGCGAGCTGACCCCCTATCGGCCCAAGTGGCTTCCGGGCGGCGGGCCCGGGATGAGCGATTCGGGCGCCCCCTCGCCGTTTAGGTTGGCATGGCACAATGCGGAGCGGCTGTTCGATGCCGGGCAGTACGCCGCCGCGCTGGATGCCTACCGTGAGATGCTCTCCTGGCCGCGCCAGTCCGCGACCGCCGCCGCCCAAAACGGCAAGACGGTTCCCGACTATATCCGCGAGAGTCTTCAGGCTCGCCCGATCAGTTGCCTGCTGCACCTTGACCGGCTGGACGAGGCCAAGGCGGCCGCTGACCGGGTGGAGGCCGAATCGCCTAGGTCGGAAGGCCTTTACCTCAAGAGGGGCGCCCGCGTGGAAATCATCGACTGGCTGATCGATCACAAGCGTCTTGACGAGGCCCAGAAAGCCCTCGACCAGCTCAATCGCAGCCGTGCCGACACGCGGCTACTCGACTGCCGGACAGTGCTGACCAAAACTTCCTGGGGCATCCAAGGCGGGCAGCCGACCTCCCAGAACTGGCGGGCGTGGATGGGCGTAGACCGCGTCTGGTGGCGGCTCCGCCAGGCCCAGACCGGCCAGCGAATACCCCCGGTCGAGCCCTGAGCGCCGGGCAGAAGGGATCGTGGTAAGATACACTCTCTTCCGGGCGTCCACGATCCCTGGCGAAAGCCACCGCCAATAAAAACGCACACGGATGTAACATGTTGGCTTGGCGCGCATCTTTCCGGGTAGTCAGGCGCGCTGCGACGAGTTGGAGAGCATCCGTGGTTGATGAGTCGGGGCCGTTGGTCCTGAAGACCCCGCTGGATCTGGCGGCCGTTGCCGAACTCTATGACGCATTCTACGATACGCTCTATCGTTATTGCCTGCGGCGGCTGTACTTCCGCCATGTTGCCGAGGATGCGGTTTCAGAGATATTCCTGACAATGGCCCGGCGGATCGGCGAATTCCGCGGCAAGTGTCTGCGGGACTTCCGGGCTTGGCTCTACATCATCGCGGCCAACCACGTCAACCAGTTCATCCGTCGGAAGTTTCGCGACAAACGGCTGCTCGATGTTCTGGCCGAGCAGACGCTCCAGCGCGAGCGCGGCAGCCGTGAAATGCGGTGGGTGGCCCTGTACCGGGCCCTGTTGACGCTGAACGAGCAACAGCAGCACTTGATCAGCCTGCGATTCTTCCAGGGGCTCTCACACGATGAGATCGCCTGTATCGTCGGAAAACGCGCGGGTGCAGTACGAGTGAAGATCCATCGGGCGTTGAAAGAGCTTCGGCCGACCCTTCAGCGCCTCCTGGATGATGAGTACGTGTGGGAGGACAGCAATGGACGTTGAACGGCAGTTCGAGCGTTTCGTGGACAGCATTGGGAATACCGATGCGCCCCGAGAGGAGCACCGTCGCCAGCTTCGCAAGCAAGTGCTGGCAATGGTGGAATCCGCCGGAGCGTCAGCCCCGATGATTTCGGGACTGAATACAAGGAGATTCATCATGAGTAATGCCATGTTTCGGTGGTCTGCCGCGGCGGCGGCGTTGTCGGGGCGGCGCCGTGTCCACAAGCTGCTGGCAGCATCCGTCGCGGGCCTAGCCGCCTGTTTGGCGCTGGCGATCGCGACGTGGATTCTCACGCACGGTGGGAAACCGGCCGAAACGCCGTCGGTAGCTTCAACCGGCGGCGCCCCACGCGAGACGCTGCCAGAAGGCACAGCAGAGGTCGAAACAGAAGGCACAGCAAAGGTCGAAACGCCCCCGCTGCTGGCGGCAACTCCAGAGCGGGTTAGCAGGACTCCAAACCCAGAAAGCAGTCGTCGGGCGTCGGTACTACCATTACCACAATGGATGGCTGTGACGAAACCTTCGGCCATCGTTCGCGGCAAGATGCTCACCCTCAAGGACGGCCAATTGGATATTGAGGTAACCCGGGTGATCTATGGGCCCGTCAACGGCAAGGTCGTGCATGTCCGCGCCCGGGATACCGAAGAAGACGCTCGTAACTGGCTTCGCCAACTGGCGCAAGAGTCTAAGAAGGACGTTCGCGAACCGAGCGCCGAGGAAGTTCGCGCCGAGCTAGTGCGGCGAATGAACTTCGCGGTTGGTCGCGAGGTTATCGTCTTTCTGAAAGAGTGGCATCAGGGCGGAAATACCACGGTCTGGTCGTATACACGAATGGCAGTCGACACCTCGCCCTCGCCGAAGCATTTTTTGGACAACGAAGAGAAGGAGATTGTGGAGGTCATCAAGACCGGCGCGCACCTGAGGCCCGTCGATACGACTCCGGATTCAAGTGGCAGACAATTGGCTATGTCGGAAAAGGTCAATGTAGAGTCGGAAAGGGTCAACCTGATGCCGGTGCAGGAGTCTTCGGCCATTGAAGGAGCAGAATGGGTGGGCGCGACGGGAACTCCGGCCATCGTCCGCGGCAAAATGCTCGCGCTCAAGGACGGCCAATTGGATATTGAGGTAGCCCGGGTGATCTATGGTCGCGTTGACGGCAAGGTCGTGCATGTCCGCGCCCAGGTTCCTCCCGAAAAGGAAGCTCGTGACCGGCTTCGTCGACTGGCACAAGAGTCTAAGAAGGAGTTTCACGAACCGAGCGCCGAGGAAGTTCACGCCGAGCTAGTGCGGCGGAACAACTTCGCGGTTGGTCGCGACGTTATCATCTATCTGGCGGGCGGGCCCAAGGTCTGGTGGTGTAATGCAATGGCATTCGACACCTCGCCCTCGCGGAAGGATTCTTTGGACAAGGATGAGAAGGAGGTTGTGGAGGGCATAAGAACCGGCGAGCACCTGAGACCCCTTGTCGCGCCGGAACGGTATCTCGAAAGGTCGAAAAGGGTGGTGCGGGCTCGGGTGGTGAAGGTCGGCGAAACGTCCGCCCAGTGGCAGGTGAGCGGACTGTTGTACGTCGCCCCGCCGCCCGGACAACGGCCCGGCAGCACGCCCGCCGGAAACCGTCCGGCCAAAGTCGTGCAGCCGGAGAAACCCGCGACGATATCCGTTGAGCTGGCCACCTGGCGAGCACGCGCGGAGACCATCGTTCGTTACCGCGTGGCCCAGCAGCCTGGGGCCGTAGTCAAGGAGGAGGATATCCAGGTCGAGTTCACCCGCCTCCTGAAAGACGAACTGACGCCGGGGCGCGAGGCGATTCTCTTCATCGGGCCCCGAGGGAAGCCGGAGGACGGGTCGGTCTACAAGCTCATCGGAATCCTGTACGCGGCTGCCGGCAAGCCGAACAGCCTGGACCAACAAGACAAGGCGATTCGCGAAGTCATCGCGAAGATCGCCAAGGGCGACTACAACACCGGAATCGATGACCTGTGACCCTTCATCGTGCGATGGCTGCCGCCGCGCCCGGCCGATTCCTGTTGGTGCGGCGCCGGGCGGAAAAGGCCGGGTGAGCAGCGCCGCAGTGGCACAGCGGAACTCGCCGGCAGTCTAATTGTTGTGAGTGGGCAAATGGAAGGCTTCGAGCAAGCCCCCCCCTGTGAGTGCGGTAAAATGGTCGCGACGGAATGGTTCGCGCTACCCACGGGAACGGAGTGCACGCGAAAACTCCTCGCGGCTTCTGGGCCGGAGATGGATACGGCTGTGGTCGAATTTGAGAACCCGGATCGCAAGCGCGAGCCCTGCCAAACGGCGACCGTGCAGTTCCAGAATCTGTAGTTCCTAACCCCTTGCTGCGATAATACTTAGAATGCGATCTTGCCCTCGGCCGCGGCCGCTCGGGCGATTTCCGTGTAACGCCCAGAGATTTCAGCGATTAAATGGTAGAGGACGACGACGATGCCAATCACCCCTACCACCCGCGCCAGCCTGCTGCTCCGCCTTTGTGATTCGGAAGATCACGAAGCCTGGGTCGAGTTCGTCAACCTTTATGAGCCCGTGATTTACCGCGCGCTGCGGCAACGCGGGCTCCAGGACGCCGACGCCCGGGACGTGATGCAGGAATTGCTGCTGGCCGTCAGCCGGAGCATTGACCGCTGGGAGCCCAAGAAACAGCACGGCTCGTTTCGCTGTTGGCTGCGGCGAGTAATCCGCAACCTGACCGTCAGTTGGCTGAGACAGTGCCCGCGGCGGGCGGTGCCGGCAGGCGATTGCGACCTGCGGGCGCTGCTGGACATGCTGCCCGCGGCCGACGACCCGGATTCGATCGAGTTCGACCGCGAGTTGCGTCGTGTCCTGTTCCATCGGGCCGGCGAGCGCGTGCGGGGCGAGGTCCAGCGGGCAACCTGGGAGGCCTTTTGGGAAACCGCCGTCATGGGAACATCGGTAGCAGACGCCGCGTCCAAATTGGGAATGTCGGCCGAGGCGGTGCGAGTCGCCAAATGTCGCGTATTGGCCCGTGTGCGGGATGTCGTGGCGGAATGGGAGACAACAAGATGAATACTCCTTGTTCGGTTGAACTGCTGGAATCGGCATTGGCCGGGGAACTGCCGCCGGAGCGCGAGGAACTGTTGCACCGCCACCTGAAAGAATGCGAGACTTGCGCCACGGCATTGGAGCAAATGGCCGGCGGCGAGGCCGGCTGTCGGGAGGCGGCGGCGATGTTCAAGAGCGACGAACTCGACGATGCCCTGTCGGCCCGCACTGAATGGTCGGACGTCGATTTCACCGTCGAACACCTGGAGCCTTCCGACGAGCCCGGCGTGCTGGGCAGGCTCGGCGGCTACGACGTGCTGGAGATCATCGGGCGCGGCGGAATGGGGGTCGTGCTCAAGGGGTTCGATCCCGAGTTGAAGCGCTGCGTGGCCATCAAGGTGCTCTCGCCGCACCTGGCCCAGAACTCGCTGGCCAAGAAACGGTTCGCCCGCGAGGCCCAAGCGGCCGCCGCCATCGTGCATCCGAACGTGTTGGCAATCCATCAGGTGCAGCCGGGCGGGCGGTTGCCGTTTCTGGTCATGCCGCTGGTGGCCGGGGAATCGCTGGCCCAGCGGCTGACGGCCCAGGGCCGGCTGGAACTGAAGGAGACTTTGCGCATCGGCATGCAGGCGGCGGCCGGGCTGGCGGCGGCCCACGAGCAGGGCCTCGTGCATCGCGACGTGAAGCCCGCCAACATCCTGTTGGAGAAGGGAGTCGAGCGCGCCGTGCTCACCGACTTCGGCCTGGCCCGTGCGGCGGACGACGTGTCGATGACCCGTTGGGGGATCATTGCGGGCACGCCGCAGTACATGTCGCCCGAACAGGCGCGGGGCGAACCGTTGGATGGCCGTTCCGATCTCTTCAGCCTGGGCTGCGTGTTGTACGAGATGGCCACCGGCGTTTCGCCGTTTCGCACCGACTCGGTGATGGCCACCATGCGGCGCTTGGTCGATGACTCGCCGCAGGCCATGGCCTCGCTCAATCCCGAGCTGCCGCCGTGGTTCATTGCCATTGTGGAGCGTCTCTTGGAGAAGGACCCGTCGCGGCGATTCAACTCGGCGAAGGAAGTCAGCGAACTGCTCGAAGGCTGCCTGGCCCACGTCCAGCAGCCCAGCAGCGTGCCCTTGCCGGCGGCATTGCCCAAGTCGGCAAGAAAGGTAGCAGGCACAATCCGTGTGCCGTCCGCCCTTCGTCGTCTTTGGCGTCCGCCCGTCGTGCGTTTCAAAGGAGTCGTTGCCATGCTCGCCGCTTTGGGAGTCGGCCTGTTGGGAATGCTTCTGCTTTCCGCCGCGCCGCCGGACATCGCCGGCCAGTGGTCGGGCGAGGACTGGGGTCAGGTTGTCTTGAAAAAGACCAGCGACGCGGAATACACGGGCACGTACAGCGAAACCGTTGGCAAACAACCGGGCGGGATCCAACTGAAGTGGTCGCGCATCGAGCGGCGGTTCAACGGCACATGGCGCGAGGGGGAAGACCGTTTCGGGGAACTATCCCTGCGCGTGACCGGCGACGAGATTCGCGGCGCGCTGACCGTTGATCCCAAGTCCAAAATCACCCCCGCCACGCCGCGCTTGGCGGATCTGACGTGGATCAAGGCCAGCGCAGTTTCGTCAACGGAGGGCGAATCACCGAATGAATTGAATAAGATTTTGACCGCTTTTCCCCACGGAATCTGGAACAAACCGATTAGTCATTACGCCCGTAACCGCCGACCCGGCGCAGGGTTCGCCTTCATGAGCCTTGGTAATCCTGAAGAGGACGCTTGGGTGGACCCGCTGAAACTCGGTCTTCCCGCCAGCGCCTCCGGGGAACAGGTAGCGGCGAAGACAGGCAAGGGAGATCTCTACGCTCCCGACCTTGACCATCTGGTTCCTGTGCGGGGCACAAGACTCGCCCCTCTCAATTCCCGGAAATTATCGGAAAATGATCTTCCTGCCGACCAGCGCACGATGCGCAAAGCCCTCCCTTACACGTCGCGCCGCGAGATTGCAGATGCCGTTGCGGCTTATGACGACGCCCATCCCGCTGACAAGTCGGTGCGTTTGGAGTATGGCGGGCGTTACGGCGCGCTGGCTGCGGACGGCACACTCGTTCTTATGACCGCATTCGGCCAGGGAGATGCGAAGAGTGTGCAATTCATTCCGGTTGGCAAGGTCGCTTTGCCGAGTGCAACGAAGGCCTCCTTCGGCCCGGTGATCGAGCGCGTGACAGTCACCGGAAACAAAGTGGTCATCGAAGGGAAGGCCCCCGCACATGCGTGGATTCACTTCTATGCCGGTGACAATCGCAACAACGGCTGGGGCAATGGGTTTCTGAAAGCGACGCGTTTTACAACCTCGCTGGAAATGGGCCCGCAGGGGTTGAGCTGCCGCGTCGAGCCGGAATACTGCAAACCGAGTCGCTCACTCACCCTCGACGGCGTAAAACAAATCGGCACCGCGGCGTTGTCGGAAGGCCAACTCGTCTTCCGCGCCGGCCAACCGCAGGTCGGCCGTGACGGCACTTGCAGCGTGACTATTGGCCAGTGGACGGCAAGGTCAGGCGAGACAACTCCCATCCGTGTGGCAGTGTCGCCCCCTCGCCAGTCCGCGACGGGGACAGTGCCCGAGGCAGTGGAAAAGGCCGTCAAGACGATCTCGACCTGTGCGGAAGGCGATCCGCGCGTGTCCGAGGCGATGGAATCGCTCTTACAACTGAACCCGGCGGACGTGGTGGGGAACCTTTGCAAGTTCCTCGATTCTCAGGAGGCCACGGTCCGCCGTGCGGCCATCTACATCCTGTGGCAAGTGAAGTTCGCTTCCATCGCGCCGGCCGTTCCGCGGCTGTTGGGGCTTTGCGCACACCAGGAAGACCTCACGCGGGGGATGGCGGCGCTGGCTCTCGGTGGAAATCGCGTTGCGAGCAGCCTGGCGGTCTTGACGAAAATGACGACCGACGACCGGAGCGGTTACGCGCGGCGTTGCGCAGCCATTGCCTTGGGCTTCTTAGGCAATCCGGCCGCGACCGGGGTATTGGAAAAGGCCCTCAAAGATCCCGAGGCATTGGTTCAGGCGAATGCGCAGGCGGCGCTGAAAATGCTCCGGCAGGCGGCGGCCGAAAAAGCCCCGTCACAAGCGACATTCGGCCCGGTGATCGAGCGGACACTCAATCCCACGGACCGCCAACACGATCGGTTTCTCGATTTGGACACCGGCACACTTTACGACGCGCCCAGTCCGCAAGAGGTGAATCCCGGCAACGTCGCGGACGTGAGGGCGTGGGCGGCAAAGAAGGGCATCGACCTGCTCGCCGAGGACGTCCCGGTCGGCATCGATCTGGCGATCTTTCCCAGGCCGGACAGCCGGGAGTGGGACCAACTGCCGGCGGCGGGGCTCCTGGACGTGATGGCTCAGGCAACCGGGGCCACGCCGGCGGTTCTCATGCCCGGCAAGGAGCTGCCGGCTACTTTCTATTTCAAGACCCGCGAAGGCCACGTGGGCGTTCTACAGATCGTGGGCTTCGTCGACGACAAGAAGCCCGGTGAACCGCGCGGCATAAAGATTCGCTACAAACTGGTGGTGCCCGCCGGATCGCCACCCGCGGAAAAGCCCAAGGCGACCTTCGGTCCGGTGATCGAGCGCGTGCTGCCGTCCGGCGTTGTGTGCAGGCAGCAATACTTCCAGTTCCGCAGCGGAGAGGTTTTCATCGTCGGCCGCGGCCCCATCACGACCAAGGAGGAGGCCGAAGAGGATTGGAAGAAGGTCGAAGACGCGGGCGGCGTGGACATGTTCGCATGGTCTGATAAGGAGCGCATCGAGATCACCGGCAAGGGGTGTATCTTCACGCAAGATCGGTACAGTCGCTACGGGGTGAGCTGGGAAAAGACGGCCGCCGAGGAAGCGGCGCACAAGATGAAGCTCGTGAGCGACAGCCACGGCGTGGTGGAGCCGAAGACGAAGGAGTTGCCCGTCAGCTACCTCTTCAAGACCTCGCGCGGCGAGGTGGGCATCTTGCAAGTCATCGGCGCCGTCGAGGACGAACGCGGCTCTAATGGGCGTGGCATGAAATTCCGCTACAAGCTGGTGCAGGGCGGCGCACCAGAGACCGCCGCCGGGCAGAATCTCTCCTTCGGCCCGGTGGTGAACGGCTTGCAGGCGGCGGTCGAACTCAAGCCCGCCAGCGGCACGTTCAGGCTGGGCGAACCGATCGGGGTCGTGTTCCACATCCGCAACAGATCTACCAATGGCGTCTATGTCGCGGGCCTGAGTTGGCGACAGAATGACAATCTCACGATCGAGGATGATCAGGGCCGGAAGGTCGATGTTGAACATATTCTTTCGACCGGAGAGCCGGCGATTCTACGAGCCATTGTGCAACCCGGCGATAAGGCGGTCTTTAACAGCGGCAGTCTGGAGTTTCTTGCCGAGGACGCGAATGACAAGGAAGCGGCATCCCCGGTGGCCTACTACGTCAAGGTCAAGCCGGGCAAATTCACGATTCGCTTCGGCCTGAATTTCCCGGATATAAAAGGAGGGCCCGACGAGTCGTATCCTCTTGACTGGCGAGGCGACCTGGAAACCGCGCCGGTCACGGTGGACGTGAAAGCCCCCGCCGCTCCCGTCGCTGCGCAGCAGCCTTCCTTCGGCCCGGTGATCGAGCGAGTGGTGAATGATCCGCAAGCCACGCGCGAGAAATGCGCTCTTAATCTCGATTCCGGGGAACTCACGGCCCTTCCCGCGGCCATCACACTGAAGACGAGAACAGACTCTCCGGAGCTGCGCGAGGCCATGGCCTGGGCGCGGAGCAATCACATCGATGCCGTGGCTACGGTCACGATGGACAAGGAAAAGCCCATCAAGGGGGGCGTGTTAGGCCTGGATTTGCCGGCCATCCCCGTTGCTAATGATGTTTGGGACCAGATCACAACCACGCAACTCGCGGAACAGTTGAAAGGCAGACTCTCCGGGTGGGGATTCATTCCTCAAGTGGCCGACTTGGTTACCGACGGAAAGTTTCCCGCGACCTACCTGTTCCAAACTCGCGCCGGCCGGATGGGCATCCTTCAAGTCACCGGCTTCACCGACAACCCGCGCGGCGTGAAGATTCGCTACAAGCTGGTGCAGCCGCCTGCGAAAAGTAGAATGGCATCCGCGCCCACGGTCTTGGCCGAGATTTGTCTTATCGAAATGCCCAGCGGATTGCCCGTCGATTTGGCGAAACTCGATCTGGCCGCCATCCAGAAGAAGCCCGGCGTGGAAATCCTCTCCGCGCCGAAAGTGATCACAGCGAGCGGCCGGGATTGTGAAATCAAGTGCGTGAGCGGCACGGCGGCGGACGCGCTTGCTCCCGCGCCCACGGGCGTCACCGCACATCTGCGGCCCACGCTCGACGGAGAGACTGTCCACTACGCGGTGAAACTCTCGATCAGCCTGCGGCAGCCTCCCGGCCAGGACGAGCGCACGACCGTTCAGGAACTCGCCCACAGCGGCGATGCGCGGCTGGACCAGCCCGTGGTCATTGACGTCGGCAAGGGAGATAAGGGCCGCCGCCTGCTGGCATGGATGGTTTTCCATCGAGTGAAAGACGCCAAGGCGGCGCAAAGCCGGCCGGAACAAGCCGGCGTGATGCGGACCGCGTCCGACTCACTCTTGCAATTCGGCCCGGTGATCGAGCGCGTGCTGCCGTCCGGGGTGGACTGCCAGCAGCAATACTTCCAGTTCCAGAACGGCCGGACATTCATGGTCGGCCACGGCCCCGACACCACCCAGGAGGAGTTTGAAAAGGATCGGCAGAAAGTCGAATACGCGGGCGGCGCAGACATGACCGTGACGTTCACTGACGAAGGCACGCGACTCGTCGGCAAGGGGTGCGTCTTCACGCAAGATGTCCACGACCTGAAATGGGATAGCCTGGCCGCCGAGGAGGTGGTGAAGGCCATGAAGCATGTGCGCTCCAGCTACGGCGTGGTGGAACCGAGGACGAAGGATTTCCCCGCCACCTACCTTTTCAAGACTTCGCGCGGCGCGCTGGGCATCCTGCAAATCATCGGCGTCGTCGAGGATTGGCGCGGCCAGCCCGACAGCAATGACAAAGGGCATGGCATGAAGTTCCGCTACAAGCTGGTGCAAGACCCGGCGCGATCGCTCAGTTCTTCGCTTCGGCGGACCTTCGACGTTTATCCCGCAGCCAGCGTGTATACGATCGCCTGCTCGCCGGATGGGCGGACGCTGGCCGTTGCGGGAGGCGCTGGGGTGGGGAGTCTCCTGGACGCCAAGACCGGCAGGACCATCCGGACCTTGAAGCTGTTCAGCAAAGAAGAGGAGACGCTCCTCCTCCGCAACGAGACCGTGCAGGAGGCTGACGCGGCAGTCATGACGCTGGCATTTTCACCCGACTCGCGAGTGCTGGCCGCCGGCAGCAGACTCGGCCAGGTGAAACTGTTCGACCTGGCGACGGGTGATTTTCTGCGGTCGCTGGGCGATGCGAGCAAGAAGAGCGGAGACGGCAACGCGAACGAGAAACTCCCCCGGCCGCCTCGCGCGCTTGGCCACGTCGCCTCGCTGGCATTCTCACCCGGCGGCAGCCTCCTGGCCACGGGCGGGACACCGATCCCCGATCCTTCCACGATACCTCAAGGGTCGGATCTCACCACCAGGCCGGGAAACTTGCGGGTTTGGGATGTGGCCAGCGGCGCGCCGCGGCACGAGTTGGTCGGGCACGCGGAGGTCGTCGCCGTCGCATTTTCGCCCGATGGCAAGTGGCTCGCCAGCGAGGGCCTCTGGTCTCCCTCGCACGCCGACTACCACAGCGGCGTGAAGTTATGGGACGCGCAGACATGGCAGATGAAGCGGATGATTCAGATTCGGAGCAGCGGCTACCCACAATCGCTCGCTTTCGCGTCCGACAGTCTGCGGATCGCCGTCGGCTACCTCCGCTACCGAGAGGACAGAGATCTCTCGAGCGGGATGATCCACGTCGCGCACGTGGATTCCGGCAACGAGGACTTCGCATGGCCGGTGGATGACATAGTGGGGCCCGTGGCCTTCTCACCGGACGGCAAGTTCATCGCGGCCCGCAGTGCGAAGAACGCGGTCACGCTGTGGGATTCCAACACCGGAAAGCCGCAAGGGGAAATCCGGCAGAGCGAATCATTCCGGACCCAATGTTGGTTCTCCCTGGCCTTCTTGCCGCAAGGCAATGCGTTGTTCATCGGCGGAACGGATCGCGAGAAAGGCGGATTTGTCGGGCGGTGGGACTGGTGGGGCGATTCCGCCGCCAGCGGATCGCGCCCCAGCACCGATGACTATCCCGCCTGGCTGCTGCGTTTTCAGGCCGCCTATCGGCTCAACGACGGAGAACTCGTCAGGCACATCCGGCCGCCGTATCTCCCCGAGCGGACGCAGTACTGCCTGAACGAAGGGACCTCGCGCCACCTTGCCCTGCAAGTCCCCCCGTGCCTGCCGAACTACATCACCTTCCACCAAAATGACAAGGGAGTGCGCCAATGGGGATGTGGCTTCGGCGGTTCGCACAAACACACTCTGCGCGGCGCGCTTCAAGATGTGTCTCGGCTGATGCGATACGAAATCCAAGGCCCGGACGACTTGTTGAAGCTGGCGTTGGAAGGCGATTGGACCGTTCGTGAAGGGGTGAACACGAAAGCCCTCTTGGGCGCGCTGCAAAAGACGTTGCGCAGTGAAACCAAACGCAACATCCATTTCGAGCAGCGCGCCGTGCAGCGCGAGGTGATTGTCGCGCGAGGTCGTGCCAAGGCGGGCGCCGGGTCGAGCAAAAGCATCCTGATTTATGCCGAAGATTCCAGCGACGACGGAGCGGGCGGTGGAAGTGGCGACATGGGTGAATTCCTGGCTAACGTGGGCGATTTGTTGGGCATTCCGCTTGTCAATGAACTGAAGGGCGACGAAGCACAGGCGCACGACGAGCCCCAGAGAATCTCCTGGGAGTATCACCGCGACGCCGATTATGCCCGCATGGGCCAGCGGCGCGATGAACTCACCGGCAAAGTCCTTAAGAATCTCGCCACTCAAACAGGATTGTCCTTCAGCCGCGAGCAACGGTCCGTGGAAATCTGGTTTGTCAGCGAACAGCAGTGAGCCGAGAGCCGCCTGGCCGGGGAGAAGGCGGCCGCGGAGGCGGACGGTGCTGAATCAACACGAGGCGCACACCGGGCCCGATTCGGACCTGTTGAGCTTGGAGTCCGGCGCGGAGGGATGCTATTATGTCTCGCCGCAGGGGTATGTGTGCAAGACCGACGCCGCCGGCCGCTTTCGTTTGGACCTGGTTCCCGTCAGCAGCGCCAGGATTCGGCTGCGGGAGTCGGACTATTGCCTGGTTCCAAGAGGGGGCCGCCCGTTCCCAACCCGGCCTGTTTCATCCCGGGCGAGCTGGTTCCTGTGCCCTGCCGAGTTTTTCGCGATAATCGACGGGGCAAAGTGACAAATCAGCCCGCGCCGAGCGTCTTACTTATAGCGAGGCCAACCAGGGAATGAGCGACCGGTCACTGCCGTGGGCCGTCTGCTGGGACGAGCATGTCCCCGCGCTGATCCTGTTGGCGCGGCAGTGGTCCGATTGCCACGCCGACGCCGAGGATATCGTCCAAGAGGCATTCCTGCACTTCTGGGCGAAGGGGGATAGCGTGCGCGACCCGGTTGCCTACCTGTACGGCTGCGTGCGGCGGGCTGCTATGGATCGGTTCCGCCAGAAGCATCGTCGGCAGGAACAGACCACCGCCGGGATCGGCGCGGCGGAGGAGCCGTGGTTCGAGACCGACGGTTTTTGCCCCGAGGAGCAAGAAGGACGGGCGGAGATCGAGCGGGCCCTTGGAAAGCTGTCGCTGGATCAGAGGCAGGTCGTGGTGATGAAGATTTGGGGCGGATTGACCTTTGCCGCCATCGGGGAGGTGCTCGCCATTTCCGCCAACACGGCCGCTTCCCGCTACCGCCTGGCGCTAGCCGCCTTGCGCAACCACTTGGACGAGGACGTGATCTGATGACGGATTCGTTGGATGATTTTGAAGCCCGGCTGAAGCGGCTGCACCCGCGGGCGGCCACGCCGCAACTCCGCCAGCGCATCGGCGCTGCGTTGGAGGCCGCGCCGCCGGAAGCCTTGCGTCCGCAGTCGGCAAGGCCGCGGCGATCGGCACGCTGGGTGGCCGCCGCGTTGGCAGCCACGGTGCTGGCAGCGATAAGCGTGTGGGTCTTCTGGCAGAATCGCCGGGGCCCGACCGTAGCCCAGCGCCCCGCGGAGACGGAGCGGAGTGTCTCGACCGACGTGGCGACGAATCGAGGCGCCGCGAGCGCGCCGGCACCAACTCCGGCTCCGCTGATGGAAGAGCCACCTGCGCCCATCCGTAAGGCTCCGCCTGTCGCGACTGCCGCTACAGTTCCGGCTATCCCTATCCCTAGAGGAATCGTTGAAGTTCCAGTCAGCGCCACACCTCCGGCTAGCTCTAGCGCTCCGGTTGCCGTAGAAACACCGGTTGCCAGTCAGCGCATTCCAGACGAACTAGGTCGAAAGGATCGGCCGTTGGCTCTCCAAGTCGCCGGCGCGTCGGCCATCGTGCGCGCCCGTGTTCGCGAAGTCACCGGGAAGTACCTCGCGTGCGACGTGACGAAGGTGCTTTTTGGCCGGATCGAGGCCGATGCGATCCTGGTGGACCCTCAAGGGGTTCCGGCCGGCGCTCTCGCCCGGCCGAATCTTCGCCAGCGCCTCCACCGCGAACCGACCGCGGCTGAAATAGACGCCGAGGTTGCTGGTGCACTCAACATCCAATTCGGGCACGATGCAATCCTGTTCCTGGATGAGTGCCGGAAGACCGAGAAAGGCACGGTGTGTCGGCTGTCGGAGGCGGCATTGGCATGCGGCGCTCCGGCGGCATTCAGTCTCGATGACTATGAGAAGAGCATCATCGAGGTGATTCGGACCGGTACCGCTCTAAAGGTGCAGGCGGCGAACCTGGACGAGTGCGTCCGGCGCGCGGAGAAGGTCGTGCGCGCCGAGTTGATCCACATCGGCGATACCTCGGCAGAGTGGAAGATCGTGAGCGTGCTCTACGTCGGCCCGCAGGGTCGTGCATCCTTCCGCGATCCGGCGATCAAGAGTGTTCCAAGCAAGGTGCCGAATCTGCCCGCCACGATCCGCATCGACTTGGACACATGGCGGCTCCGGGCCGAGTCCCTCGCTCGTTACCGGGCTCCGGGAGCATCGCCCCTACAGGCCCCCACACAACAGGCCCATGAGCTGCTGGCGGGTTTGCTGAGAGAAGACCTCGCCGTCGGGCAACAGGCATTGCTCTTCATCAAGTCCGGGCCAAATACGAAGGAGACCGGCGTCTACAAGCCGGTCGGAATCCTAGCCGCCGAGCCCGGCAAGCCGCAAGACCTCAAAGAAACTGAAATGAAGATCCGCAGGATGAACCAAGACGTGGAAGACGGCATCCCGCGCCATTGACGCGGGATGCGCCGAAACCCGCCGAGATTACGATCCACTGCGAAGGTGAACCCTGGTGCGTTTCCAGGATGCGAAAGTGCGCTACCACAATCCTACCGGTCCAAGGAGTCTGACGATGAGCAGAATTCTAATCCCTTCGGTCTTTCTTTTCCTGATCTCCTTTGCCGCCGCCGAGGCAATGGCTACTTCGGGGCTGTTTGTCGGCAACGAACCGCTCCCCGAGCAGCAGTTCACAGGCTGGCCAGGTGTCATGCCCCTTGTAAACGACGTCCACCGAGTCTATGGCACCGAATTTCAGCGAATGGCAGCACCGACCGAGCGGTCCGGCTTCCAGGACCCGGGGCACATGCAGTTGTATTACCGGGGCGACACCTCGGCCCTCAATAATGCCTTGCGGAAGTTCGCCGCCGTCAAGGCGGAGGTCCACAAGGTGGTCCTGCAGCCCGGGCCAGGCGTGCATAACTTGGGTGGAAAGGAAACTGTCCAAGTCAACTGGAGTCTATATCTTGCGTTTCCGGACAAGAACCCAGTATTGACGGTCTACGTCGGCGGAGACATCCCGTTCGAGAAAATCGAGATCCCCAAAGGGGTGAAGGTCGTTGACGAACGGCAATTACGCGGCCGTGGCCGAGACGGTCGCTGATTGCGATCCATTGCGAAGAGTGAACCCTGGCGCGTTTCAAGGATGCGAAAATGTGCTACCACGATCCTACCGCTTCAAGGAGTCTGACAATGAACAGGATTCTAATCCCTTCGGTGTTCCTCTTCCTGATCTCCTTTGCAGCCGCTGAGGCGATGGCTACTGCACAGGAGGAGTTCGGCAACACAGCGAACGACGTCCACCGGGTCTATGCCTTCTGGTGCATGTCGAGCACGCAATTCTATTACCGGGGCGACACCGCGGCCCTCAATAATGCCTTGCGGAATTTCGCCGCCATGAAGGCGGAGGCCCACGAGGTCGTCCTGCGGCCTGGGCAAGGCGTGGTTAAGTCGCTTGGTGGAAAGGAAGTCCAATTCAACTGGAATCTGATTCGTGGCAGTATTCCGGGGGACCAGATTATTGGGGGCAGTGGCCCGATGGTATTGACGGCGTACGTCGGCGGAGACATCCCGTTCGCGAAAATCGAGATCCCCAAGGGGGTGAAGGTCCTTGACGAACGGCTCGAGGCCCACGGCTTCACACCGGCAGATGGGCACGTGCTCGAAGGCAAGGTCTATGATGCTGCGACCAGGCGGCCGGTCGCGGCGCGAGTGCGATTGGAGGGTGTGGCCGAGACGGTCGCTGATCCGCAGGGTCGCTGGGTCCTGAAGAAGGCGCCGGCGGGCACGTTTCGCGTGGTGGTCGAGGCGGACGGTTACGTGCCGCGGGTTGTCGGCCACGCCCTGTTGGACGGCCAGCCCCGCTGGCAGTCTTTCGATGGCGGGCTGTCGCGCCCCGCGCCGGTGTCGGGCTCGATTACCGACGACGCAGGCAAGCCGCTGCCCGGTGCAAAACTGGAACTAAATGAGGTAGTGTCGGGCGCGGAGGGATGCTATGTCTCGCCGCAGGGGTATGCGTGCCAGAGCGACGCCGACGGCCGCTTTCGCTTGGACATGGTTCCCGCCGGCAGCGCCAGGATTTGGCTGCGGGAGTCGGGCTATTGCCTGGTTCCAAGAGGGTGCCAGCCGATCACCATGCCGGCCAAGGAAGTTGCACTCCAGGTGACAAAACCCGGGCGCGTCCATGTCACCGTCGACTTCGCTGGAAAAAATCGCCCCGCAAGTTACTCCGTGTACATGGAACCCGAAGGCGGGAATGCAATAGGAACCTACGGGGGCGGGGGAGAGTTCGACACGAAGAAACCAATCATCTTTGAAGGCGTCCGGCCCGGCCGGTATGTCCTGCATGGGCACACGATCGAAGTGAAGAGTGGCCAGACGACCGAGGTTAAGCTGTCCGCCAAGTGAGGGAACATGGGGAATGAGAATCCGCAGGATGAACCAGAACCCGGAAGACGGCGTCCCGCGCGATTGACGACTATGACACCGGGCGACTATCACACCGGAATTCCAGATTCGTGACCCTTACAAACGTATTAGACAAGAGGATCGCCAAGCCATGAAAACGTACCGTATTCTCACCATTCTCGCCGCCGCGCTGTTCCTCGGCGTGTCGCCAGCGCACCGAGCCTGCGGCGAACACGGGCTGTTCAGGGGTACTGACTACGGCCCAGGGTCGTCTACCTCCAGTGACAAAGGCCAATGGCCCGGGACGTGGCCGAAGGAGTTGGAACCGCTCCGCGCCCAGGCCCGAACCTTCTACTCGTTGACGCAGATCCAGGAGGCGGTGCATGAAATCCGGTTCACGAAGCGTGCGGATTTCGAACGCGTGTGGCCGGCGCTGCTGAAACTCAAGACGCCCGGTGCGCCGTTGACGCTCTATCTCACCGACAGCCCGCTCCCCGGCCGCATGGGAGTTTGGTTCGCCAAAGGCGTGCCTGTCGTGCGGATCTACGCGCCAGAGGAATACTGTCTTTGGCCTACTGCGTTACCCCCCTTGGGTGAACCGAAGGAGAAGCTGATCAAGGAAGGGAGAATGCTCAAATGTGGCCCGCCGTGGCCGGCCGATATCGTCGGCACGAACGGCGTTCTCCCCGAGTGGGTTCGAGCCACAAGGGCAGCGGACGGCAAGTTGCGATGGACTGCCGCCGACTTCGCGGCAGATATGAAGGAATTGAAGGACTGCAGAGTGCCACACCCTCTCGCCGTGGACGGTTGCGTGCATCGCGCGCGCATCGATCTCGGCCTGGTCGCGGACGGGCTGGTGATCGATCTCGACAAGCTCCAGTTCCCACCGGAAACCGTCACTCACGACGAGCGTATTAAGATTCCGAAACCACCGGCGGAGCACGTGACGGCTGCCGACTTGCCCTGCGGCGCGGCGGTCGAAGGCATCCAGTTGCGAGTGCGAGCCAACAAGGCCCAGTGGAAGGTGGGCGAGACGCTGCCAGGCGGCACAGCAAAGGCCAGAACGCCCCCGTTCGTGGCGGCCGCTCCACGCCCGAGTCAAATCGATACGACTCCAAGGGTAGGAACCAGCGAGTCGGTTTCGGCAAGGGTCCCACCACCTGCGATGCGCTTCGCAGTTTCGGCCATCGTGCGTGCCAAGATGCTCTCGCTGGAGAACAACGTATTGGCTTGTGAGGTAATCCGGGTGATCTATGGGCGCGTTAGCGGCAAGGTCGTGCGTGTCGCGGCCACGGATACCGAAGAATCGGTTCGTAACTTGCTTCGTCAAGGGGCGCGAGAGTCTAAGAAAGAGGTTCTCGAACCGAGCGCCGCGGAAGTCCGCGCCGCAGTAGTGCAGGAGAACCGCTTCGTGGTTGGTCGCGAGGTTATCCTATTTCTGAGGCGCCCGATGGAGGGCACAAATCCCGTGGTCTGGTTGCCTGGAGGAATGTCATGGGGCTTTCCGGAGCATCCGTTGGACAAACAGGAGAAGGAGATTGTGGAGGAAATCAAGACCGGCGCGTACCTGAGGCCCGATACTCTAACCGGCAAACTGGAAGCGTATGAACTGGGACCGTATACCGTGAGGTCCGAAAGAGTGGTGCGGGCTCGGCTCGTGAAGATCGGCGAAACGTCTGCCCAGTGGCAGGTGAGCGGAGTGTTATGCGTCGCCCCGCCACCCGGACAAGGGCCCGGCAGTGCGTCCGCCGGAAACCATCCGGCCGGAGCATTACAGCCGGAGAAGCTTGCGACGATATCCGTTGACATGGCCACCTGGCGACTACGCGCGGAGACCATCGTTCGTTACCGCGCGGCCCAGCAGCCTGGGACCGCGGTCAAGGAGGAGGATATCCGAGTCGAGTACGCCCGCCTCCTGAAAGACGAATTGCCGCCGGGCCGCGAGGCGATTCTTTTCATCAGGCCCCGGGAGAAGCCGGCGGACGGGACGGTCTACAAGCTCATTGGAATCCTGTACGGGGATGCCGGCAAGGCGAACCGACTGGACCAATTCGACAAGGCGATTCGCGAATTTCGCGAACACCTTGGGCTGGGTCTGCAGCGCGAAGAGTGAATATGGGTGTCGGCGGGCCGGCCGCCATGCCTCCGCAAGTCCTTGACAGGCAACGAGAAAGGATTTGCCGGCAGGGGCACTCCCAAGAACTTACGAAATCCTTCGTTGACAACAACGAAGACCTTCGTATAATGATGGCTGTCTTAACCCAGGAGGACGCCATGTCACGAAAACAGTCGCTGCCCCGCCCCACCGATGGTGAGTTGGAAATCCTGCAGGTCCTGTGGGAACGAGGCCCCAGTACCGTGCGTCAAATCCAGGAGGTGCTCGATCGGCGGAAGCGCACGGGCTACACCACCGTGCTGAAACTGATGCAGATTATGGCCGCCAAGGGGCTGCTGGCCCGCGATGAAAGCCAGCGGACCCACGTCTATCGGCCGCGGGTTCCCGCCGACAAGACCCAGCGGCAGCTTGTGGCCGACTTGATGGAGCGCGTTTTCAGGGGCTCTGCCCAGCAGTTGGTGATGCAGGCCCTCAGCAGCAAGAACGTCTCTCGCGAGGAGTTGTCCGAAATCCGCGCCCTGCTGGACGACCTCGAAAGGAGAGCCCATGAACGCGATTAGAGAGTTTCTGCTCAGTCCGCTCGCGGAACGTCTGGGTTGGGGATTGCTGCATTTTCTTTGGGAGGGGGCCGTCATCGCCGCACTGTTGGCCGTCGCATTGTGGGTACTGCGCAACCGTTCGCCCAACGCCCGCTACCTGGCCGGCTGGGTGGCGCTGGTGGCGATGGCCTGCGCGGTGCCGCTCAGCGCCGGGCTCACGACGGCATTCCCCACGCCGACCCCAAAAGCCATCGAGGAAGCAACGGCCACGGCGGAGCCGCCGGCAGACGCCGTGATGAAGTTGACGGAGCCGGCGCGGATTGATTTTTTGCAGAACCGGCCGCAACACGAGCAACCACAGGCCGTCTTGCCGCCGACAACGAAGATAGCTGCCCGCCCCGCAGTGGAGAGTCGGCCTGCTGTTAACGGCGAACTGGCGACCCGAGCGTCGCTCGCTCTGCGGCCGGCCCTGCCGTGGTTGGTCGGCGGCTGGCTGACAGGCACGCTGGTGTTGGCCCTCTGGCATCTGGGTGGCTGGTGGCAACTGGGGCGGCTTCGCCGCGTGGGCACGCGGGAGGCGCCCGACACGCTCCAACAAATGTTGGCAGACTTGCTCCGACGGTTTGCCATGCGGGGCCCGGTGAAGCTGCTGGTTTCCGCGCGAGTCGCCGTGCCCACGCTGATCGGCTGGCTGCGGCCGGTGATCCTCATGCCGGCGAGTGTGCTGGCCGAGTTGCCGCCACAGCAACTCGAACTGATCCTGGCCCACGAGCTGGCGCATCTCCGCCGTTGCGACTACCTGCTGAACCTGGTGCAGACGGCCATCGAGACGCTGCTCTTCTATCATCCGGCCGTGTGGTGGGTATCGCGCCAGATTCGCGTCGAGCGCGAGAGCTGCTGCGACGAAGAAGCTGCCGCCGCGGCGGGCGACCGGTTATTGTATGCCCGCGCGCTCGCCTCCCTGGCTGAATTATGCCGGCAGCCGGCGTGTCTTGCGTCGCAGGGCCTGGCGTTGGGCGCGAATGGGGGATCGCTTTCCGCGCGGATCCGCCGCGTGCTGGGGCTGCCCGCGCGGGACAAAATCGCCTCGCCGGCATGGTTGGGCGGCGGTCTGGCCGCGCTCGTGTTGATCGCCGCGATGGCCAGTGCCATGGCTTCGGCGGGCGACAAAGCGGGCAAGGCGGCGGATAGCGAAACGGCCACAGAAACAGCAGCTTCTCCGCAGCAAGAACCGGCGCCCGGCGACACCGGCAACCCCGCAGCCGTCAACCAAGCCCCGGAAACGCCGCGGAGCGAGACGCAAGGGACGCCGAAGGAACTCACGGTGGACCTTGGCGGCGGGGTGAAGATGGAGATGGTGCTGATTCCCGCGGGCGAGTTCCTGATGGGCTGGCCCGATTCGGACAAGGACGCCTCCGTGGTTGACGAGAGGCCGCTGCACCGGGTGCGGATCACCAGGCCGTTATACCTGGGCAAGTACGAGGTGACGCAGGAGCAGTGGGAAGCCGTCATGCACAACAACCCGAGTTACACCAAGGGTCCGAGGTACCCGGTTGAAACGGTCATTTGGGACGACTGCCAGAAGTTTCTGGAAAAGCTGAACGCGAAGTCGCGCCCTGGGGAAGGAAAGTTCAAGTTGCCGACAGAAGCCCAGTGGGAATATGCCTGCCGGGCGGGGAGCACGACGAAGTACTGTTTCGGGGACGAGGAGTCGGGGCTGGGCGAATATGCGTGGTACTGGGACGAAAAGAAGAACGAGAACGGGAGGATACATCCGGTAGGCGAGAAGAAGCCGAACGCCTGGGGCCTTTACGACATGCACGGGAACGTATGGGAGTGGTGCGCGGACCGGTACGATAGCCGGTATTACGCCCATTCACCGACGGACGATCCGACGGGGCCCTCGGAGGGCTCGTTTCGCGTGGGTCGCGGTGGCGGTTTTGACTCCAGCGCCTGGGTCTGCCGCTCGGCGTCCCGCCGCGTCTTCGCGCCCCGGAACGGGCTCAACTACATGGGCTTGCGTGTGGCCCGAGAATTCGATGCCGGGAACGGCGGCAGCCAGCCCACCAAGGAGGCCTCGGGCGACGCCAGAGCCAAGGATGTCCGCTCGGCGGCCGTCCAGAAAGCTCCGGAAACGCCGCGGAGCGAGACGATCGTCGCTGTTTCCGGCCGGGTGGTGGACAACGAAACGGGCCGCCCGGTCGATCCCTTTGTGGTGCAGGAGGGGCGCGTCGACAACCAGGACCCCGCCAAGATCAAGTGGGGCTATGGCGAAAGGGGAACCCCCTGGCCGAACCCCAAAGGATTGTTCGATGAACAGATCCGATGGGGTGACGGCCGCCGGGCGAGGATCGTCGCCGCCGGCTACTTGCCGCAGTCAATCCTGGACAAGGCCCCCGCCGCGGGCTTGACAGTAATCAAGGACCACGTCGTGCGGCTCAAGCGCGGCCGCGAGATCGCCGGCCGGGTCTTGTACCACGACGGCACCCCCGCCGCGGGCGTCACTGTGTTCCTCGGCTTCGACGAGCGCCACGCCTGGATCACTGCAGGCAAGGCATGGACGGGTTCAGAGACCGAACCGGACGAAGACCGCCTTGTTGCGAGAACGACGACCGATTCCGCCGGCCGCTTCAAACTGACCGGGGGCGGCAGTGACGGTGCGAAGACGATTGCCGTCTCCGCGCCGCGTTTGGATGCTTGGGCGGTGCCGGCGCCGGAGGCCGGCGTGAACGACTCCGACTTCACGATCAAGCTGCCGCAACCCGGCCGACTGATCGTCCACTACGACATTGCGGGCGGCCCTGCCCAGGCGAAGCTCGTGCTGCAACTGCGCGCCGGGTACGCGCCGGGTTTTCTCGGTGTGCGCTCCGTGCGCCTTCCAATGGTGGCCAACGGCGGCCAGATCGTGCTCGACAACCTGCCGCCCGTCCAATGCGACTTGGGGCGGTACAAATCCGGCAGTTGGGGCGGTAGATTCTGCGACCGCCGCACCGTAACCATCGAATCAGGCAAGACCGCCACTAGCGATTTCGTGCGCCGGCACGGCACGCCCGTCCAAGGACAAATTGCCGGCCTGAAGCAGGGGATGTTCGCCGACAACATCAAGCCCGGGGCGCTCGTCCACGTGCGCCCGGTCGAGGTCAAGGGCGCCTGGTGGGGCGATGGCCTCTGGAAGCTTACGGTCTTCGACGTGCTGCCCTGCGGGCTCGACGGGAAGTTCCAAACCGAACGGCTGTCGCCCGGCAGGTACGCGGTGACCGCGGAAGCCTACCTCGCGATGACGCACGAGGAGAGCATCTCGACGGGCGAACGCTTGCCGGCCTTCGTCGGCCGGGCCGAGGTCACGGTGCCCGAAGACGGGCCCCCGTTGCAAGTGACCGTTGAGCTTCGGCCGCGAGAGGAGAAACCACCGGCGAAGCCCGCTGACGCGAAGAGCGGCAGCCTGCCCGCCAAAGAGGCAGCGGAACGAGCCGCTGAGGGGACGACGAAGTCCGCAGCCGTCAAGCAAGCCCCGGAAACGCCGCGGAACGAGAGGATGGTCGCTGTTTCCGGCCGGGTTGTGGACGACGCGACGGGCCGCCCGGTCGAGGAGTTCGTCGTGGAGGAAGGGCACGTCGACGGCCAGGACCCTGCGAAGATCGCTTGGGGCTTTAGCGAAAGCCGAACCACTTCACCAAACCCCGAAGGGCGATTCCGTGCATGGATCGAAGGCGGGCTGCGGAAGAGGGTCCTGGCGGCGGGCTACTGGCCGCAGCCAATCCTGGAAAAAGAGCCCGCCGCCGGTGTGACACAGATCAAGGACCTCGTCGTGCGGCTGAAGCGCAGCCGCGAAATCACCGGCCGAATCTTGTACCATGACGGCAGCCCCGCCGCGGGCGTCTCCGTGTTCCTCCTGGGCGAGGGCCCCGCGATCATCACGGGAGGCAAGGCGTGGCGGACACCGGCCGAACTGGGCGAAGACCGCGCCGTTGCGAGAACGACGACCGATTCCGCCGGCCGCTTCAGACCGCCCGGGGCCGGCGGTGAGGGCGCGAAGACGATCGCCGTCTCCGGGCCGCGCTTGGATTTCTGGGCCCTACCGACGCCGGCGGCTGACGCGAAGGACTCCGGCTTCACGATCAAACTGCCGCAGCCCGGCCGCCTGGTCGTCCACTACGACGTTGCCGGCGGCGATGCCCAAGCAAAGCTCCTGCTGCAATTGTACGCTTGGGCCGGACCGAATTCTCGCGGCGTGTTCAACATGCGCGAACCGATGGTGGCCAACCGCGGCCAGATCGTGCTCGATAACCTGCCGCCAGGCTACTACGACCTTTCACGGCAAAAACCAGACGCGTCAGCCGGCGCCAGGGGCGGCTTCCGTTGCGACCTCCGCACCGTAATCATCGAATCGGGCAAGACCGCAACCAGCGACTTCGTGCGCCAGCACGGCACGCGTGTCCACGGACGAATTGTCGGGCTGAAGGAAGGAATGTTCGCCGACAACATGAAGCCCGGGGCGCTCGTCACCGTAGGCCCAGCCTGGGCCAGCGCGTACTCGTGGCACCTGTGCAAGTGGCAGATCGGAATCCTCGATGGGCTCCGCTGCGGGCCCGACGGCAAGTTCCAAACCGAACCGCTGGAGCCCGGCAAGTACTCGGTCATTGCGGAGGCCTACCTCGCACCAAAGCCCGAGGATCGCACTGATCAGTCCCGGCGCTTGCCGGCCTTCGTCGGCCGGGCCGAGGTCACAGTGCCCGAAGAGGGCGCTGCGCCGCAGGTGACGGTCGAGCTTCGCCTGCGGGCGAAATCCGACGGCGGGGAGAGCGAGAAGCGACCGGCCGGAGTGCCTGCCGGGCACGGAGATGCGGCCACGCCCGCAAAGGTACCGCCGGGAGAATTGGCCGCAGCGGTGGCCGATGCCGCGGGCAAGCCGCTGGCCGGCGTGCTGGCCGAGGTGTGGACGTGGTGCCCCGGTGACAAGACTACAACCGACGAAGAAGGCCGCTTTGTGCTCAAGAACCTGGGCTCGGAGCCGGTGGAGCTCCGCGTCAGCAAGAAAGGATTTGGCCCCTGGTACAACCCCGTTCAGCCGACGGGCGTCGAATTGCACGTGACGTTGTCCGACAAGACGTACTTCGAGGGAGACGTGAAGGGGCCCGATGGCAAGCCGGTGGGCGATGCGCTGATTCGGGCCGACTCCGGCCCCAAGCGGAATCCCCAAGTCGAGATCACGAGCGTCTGGACCGAGACCCGCACTGATCAGAACGGGCATTACCGCCTCTGCGTGATGCCGGACAAGTATGTCATCCACGTCCGCGTGCCGAAGGTCGGCGTCGCGCGACTTCCGCAGACGCTTATCGGCGAGGGCGAGGCCAAGAGACTGGACATCAACCTGACGCCGGGAGTGAAATTCCGCGCGATCGCGGTCGACAGCCAGAGCGGCGATCCGATCGCAAACGTCCGCCTGTCGAACTGGCGGCACAAGGGAATCGAGGGAACCAGCGGCCAGGACGGAAAAATCGCGATCGACGGAATGACGCCCGGGCACTTTGCCTTCGATGTAACGTGCAAGGGATACACACGGTGGTGGTCGCCGCAGGCGGTCCAACAGGATCAGAAGAAGGACCTGAGCCGAGATCTCCAGCGGAACTTCGACTATCTGGAGTTCGACGTGACTGATGATATGCCGCCCGTCAGAATCGAGCTGGAGCGGGAGGTGCGCATCAGCGGCGTGGTCCAGGACCCGGACGGCAATCCTGTCGCCGGGGCCACCGCGGCGCCGGCCCACACCGGGACCGGCAACTCGCTGACCGGCGACACGCGCTTCAGCGTGGTCACCGGCAAGGACGGCACGTTCGTCATGTCGCTGCCGGCCAGCGGCAATGCCAAGTACAACCTGGAGGCGCACGACGGCGGATACCAACAATGGCGCAAATGGGCCAACGGGGTGCTCGACCCGATCCAGACCAAGCCCGGCGATGAATTGAAGAATGTGGTGATCAAGCTGACCCGGCCTGCCACCGTGCGCGGCCACGTGAAAGACGAATCGGGCAAGCCGCTCGCGGATCGCGAGGTCCGCGCCTCGGCGGCCGACAAACTGGAGAACCGCTACTACGACCCCACGACAACGACCGACAAAGAGGGAAACTTCGCGCTTCGCTTCATCCGGCCGGGCGACCATTTCATCCAGGCGGCGCCCTTCTGGGCGACTGACGTACCGGCAGGGCAAAACCTTCTGCGGGTGCCAGTGAAGAACAGCCTGCGGGTGACACTGAAAGAGGGAGAGACCAAGGCAGGCGTAGAGCTTGAGGCGCCGGCATCCACCAGGTTCCCGTCGGTCGAGGAGCAAATCCACCGGGCGATCGAGGAGCAAATCCGCCGAGAGAGCGAGAAAGCGGCTTACCCCGCAGCCCAGCCGGGCCATCAGGGCGCCGCTGCCGCGCAAACTCTTTCCTTCGGCCCGGTGAAGGACGGCATGCAAGCCGCCGCCGAAGTATCCGCAGATGAACCGTTCCAGGTCCGCTTTCATATCCGCAACGCTTCGGCTCAAACGGTTACCATCGCCGGAAACGGCCTCCGGCAGGACGCCGAATGTATCATCGAAGACCAGCAGGGGCGCCGCGTGGCGGTGAAGAAGACAATTCCCTGGTTCACTTACGAAATGAAACGCGACAAGGTGGAGCCCGGTGGGGAGACCATATTTCCGAACGGCGGGTTGAGCTTCCTGCCGCAACGAAACTGCTGGGATTATCCGAGCTACACCGCCCAAGCAAAGCCCGGGCGATACACCGTCCGCTTCCGGCTCCACTTCCCGTGGGAGCCTGTCTCGGAGAAGCCGGGGCCGCAGGATTGGAAGGGCGATTTGGAAACGGCGCCCGTCACGATCGAGGTCAAAGAACCCAGCGTGGCGGCACAAAAGCTGTTGGCGAACAAGCTGGCCGAGATCCAGAAGCTGGAAGCCGAGCTGGCGTCGCTCCCGTCCAAGAAGGGCCTGACCGAGGCCCAGCGATCGACCGCGACGTCGAACCTGGAGACGCACCTGGGGGCACTGAAGGAAAATGCCGAAAGCGTCCGCGCGCTCATCCAAAAAATACGGACGGAAAAGGGGACAAGCCCCCTTTCGCACAGCCCTGAAGCAACCAGCCCTGAAGCGCCCGCCAAGCCACCGGCCGCGAAGCCGGATCCTCCGGCGTCTCAACCGGCCAAGCATTCGACCGTCGGAACCGGGCAATGGCACCGGCTCGCCACGGGTGAGTTGGCGTCCGTTGATGTCGAGCGGACCCTGTACGAGAAAGAGGGGCAGCGCCATTTCTTCATCCGCGTCCGCATTACGAACCTGGCGAACCGGCCGGTTGGCATCGACTTGAATAACTACTGGAAAGTAACCTATCCGAACCAGTGGGGCATGGAGAATGCGGATCATCGGACCGACATAGACGAGCGGCGGATGGTCCCCAAGGATCTGGACGCGGCGGCACGCGAAGAGTTGTTGGCAGCTTTCCGCACCGGCGGCCTCACCACGATCCCCCCGGGCAAGTCGATCGACTACTATCGAGAATTCAACGCCAGCGGACGGGCCGACGTGGACGCCCAAGAGAAGCAAGGCAAGTATCTGATCGTCAGTCTCGACGGCGTTCTGCGGCTGACCGACGGCGAGGGCGTCGAGCAGGTCTCCTGCGCTTGGGGCCGCAAGACGCAGGCGCCGACCGACCTGGTGATTCCCACCCCGGTCCCGTGGAGGGCAATTCCTTCCGCCGGCAGGATTGTGGCGGAACGCGCCGATACACTGCCCGCGTTGATCCAATACCATAGCGAACGGCTCGGCCTGACGCTGAAGGTGCCGAAAGGCTGGATCGAGATGGAAGGCGCGGGTGATCGTTCCCGCGTGCTCGCGTTGGCCGAGCCCGAGCCGTGGCGTGATCGCGTACAGACGAAGCTTGAGTTACGTGTCGAAGATGCGGCTGGCAATGTAGCACTGAGTTTGACCGACAAGGCGGATTCCTCGGCAACGGTCAGCAAGCGCATCAGCGTTGATGGTGTACCTGCAAGGGTCACTGGATATCGGCTGCCCCCCGACAACAAAGCAGAGATTCTGACGCTGCAGGTAGCCAAGAACTCACGGTTCTATACCGCCAGTCTTGTGTTTGGGTCGGACCGAAGGGAGTTCTACTTGGCTCTGGCGGATGCGGTATTTCAGTCGCTACGACCGGATGTGGCCGGCGACGCGAAGAAGAGCCCCGGCGACCCGCAACCCGACGCGAAGCCCGCCGGGGCGGCGGCGGTCGCCGTCAAGGCTATGGCGAGCGGAACATAAGAATCAGCCCGTGCTGGAGCAGCCCGGAGGGCATGACGATGAGTGGTCCTGGTTCGTCACCTTGATCCATCCCACGGCAAACGACGTTTCTTTCACCTACCGAGTTTACCGCAGTGGTATTGTGGGCATTTATGAAGAGACCGAATGAGGTGGCGGAGGATGGAGGCCGGTAAGAGATGGAACCTTCTCGACACATCGGCCGTCTCAATCGCAAGGAGGGAATAGAGACCTGGTGTGAAGCAGCATTCACTTGATGTGGCGGCGGCCGCCATGATGCCCATTGCCACGAGTGCATCCGCGGGTGAGGCCGACCAAAGGAATAGGGAAAAGCCATGAAACGAGCATTGGTCAGAGCGGCGTTGGCAACGTTTCTATTGAGAAGCCGATGAAAACACCGATAATAAGTGTTTGCGTTATATCAATTGCCATCCTCTGCGTCGCCCTTGCGTTTTGGGCGACTTGCACGGACGAGGCACGTGAAATCGACAATCTTGCGAAGGACGCTCTCTGCGTGTTGGAGCTTCAGGGAGGAAGAGCAAACGCTTCTGCGTCTTTCACGACTTCGCAGACCGTTGACCAGTTCTATGTGGGGGCACGTCCGCAGGCGAACCATGAGCGCTTGTGGCTCTCTATTTCCGGCAGCAAAGCCCCCTTTTCCTACAATGGTCCGGTCACTCAGGCCACCCGCTTTACGTGCGGACATCAAATTCCCCCCGGGAGTTACACCGTCGCCTTGCGCCAAGAAGCCGGAGACAAGGGGGGGCTGGTCGTTATTGCCGGCGAGGAGCCGCCAGCTCATGTCGCAAGATGGCGGATTTGGCCACACGCAATCTTGGGCTTGTTGGTCCTTTCGGGCGTCGGGGCGTTCATTGCCCGAAAATCCAAGAATCTGAGGCACCGTGCAGTGAGCGTTTACGCGTTTCAGATGCTTCTCCTTGTGTTTGTGACGCTCTTCTTGTACCTCTTCTTCCACGAAGGGGGACACGCTTTGGGCGAGATGTTCTTCGGACGCTATGACTTCGCGCGGAGCGACTTCTGGGGAATTCATGGGCGCCCTCATTCAGGTGGCACCTCCGGGCCGGGGCTCGAACTGTGGCAACAGGCAGTCATAACCGGCGGGGGGCCGATGTTGCCGACCTTCGCGGGCTGGGCGTTCTTTGTACTGTGGCTTTCGCGCATCGGACAAGACTTGCGGAATAATCGCCCAACGGTGAACCTGTACCTCTCCGCTATCGTGGTTGTGCTGATTCTCCCAAGCGTTGTTCTCGCGGGTTGTTTGCTGGGTATTGTAAACGACAGCGAAACGCAATTCTTCATTTCTAATGTTCCCGGACCGTCGTGGCTTATCCGATCGCTTCTCTGGGGCGTTCTGCTGGTGAATGCCGTCATTCTGTGGCGAGTTGTGCCGGAACTCTGGAGAATTTGGAAGACGCACAAACAAGCCTGGCATTCTTTGCTAGAAGAGCACGCCAGGCAGAATGTCATGGTCAATCGTCAAGCGCGTGCCAATCGACCTGTCCGACGAGTCCTTAAGTGGCTCCTCGGAAGAGCCCTGGCGGTCCTCCTGGTTGCTAGCGCTTGGTTCTGGCTTCCGACGACAGTCCGTTATCACGTCTCCGAGTGTTACTCGTTTCAGGCCAAGGAAGCCGACTCCCGGGTCTTCCTTGGGGTGATGTTGCCCAACACCGGCCACTATCAGCGGGTTGAGAATGTGACGGTGTCCTGGGAGGGGGATCAGTCACGGGAAGAAGGGCCCGAGGTCGATGTAGTCAAACTCAGTGGAGATGTTCGCCATGCGGAAACCAAGGAGGCCGTCATTGCCTATGATGTCGTCTTGTGGCGAGGCCGGGCACGATGGGAAGGGCCGGTCGAAGAGTGGCAAGTGCAACCCCGAAAGGACATCGAGTCGGGCAATGCAGCGTTCGTGGAGAAGGTCGGCGAGCTTGCCGATGGTCAAAGCCGCGGCGACGCCTACCGGATCTTCAAGTTCGCCTCCTCTTGCCTTTCCTGGCCGAAGGGGAGCCGCACGATGACAAGCCAATCGGCCCTCAAAGCCTACGAGACGGGTGAAGGAGGGTGCGGCGAGTTCGCCAACCTCACCGTGGCACTCTGCCGGGCCGCCAAGATTCCCTCCAAGGCGATTTCAGGGTTGTATCTCCCGCCGTATCCGCCGTTCTGGTCGTCATCGACAACGTGGAACCATCCCGGTGGAGCCCACGCCTGGATCGAAGTTCACACGGAGGTTGGCTGGGAACTGGCCGATCCCAGTCTTGCTTCGCTGATTCCCTGGAAGAGTCTCTGGTTTGGCAGGACCGACGGCTGCCACCTTTCGTATGGCGAGGTCGGGCGGGAGCAGCAAGCTTACAATGCAGTGAAAGACTGGGCTTTTTCCCGTGGCAAGATCCTCGGTGCGATGTCGGCTCCGAACAAATTCGTTGCCGCTGCACAAGCCAGCAGCGTCTCGGTCACACCTCAGGTTATGATCAAGATGGGCTGCTCTGATTGGCGTTGGTTCGCCCTTTTGGGTCTCATCTTTCTTTCGATTGCCTGGCGAATCCGACAGCGTCATTGCCGCCGTCGAGCCGCCGAAGCAAAAGGGCGATCCTTCCACTGATCGAAACCGGTGCGGCAGACCGGACTGGCCAAACAATCGTGTCAAATGATGTGTAGAATCAAGACTCGCCTGTCACTGCCGACCCCGTTCGGCGTCCTGCTGTTCGCCGATGCCGGCTCGACCCTGTATTTTCAGCCGACTGCCTACTGGAATGACCATTCGCTGCTGCGAGAGGGCAACCCGTTCTTCGCCAGGAAGACCAGAAGAAGTTCGTCCAACTCTTCAAGGAGATGTCGGATGCCTTCGATCAACTGGAAAAGGGCCTCTTCACACGCATGGGGAATCAGGCCAGGATCAGAAGGGAAATCCACCGACTTGGGGGAAAGGTCAGGACGCGGATACCCGTTTTCTCCGCGGGCGATCTCCTCCACCACCCGTACCGCGCTGAGGTCGGGATACTTGGCCAGCAAGGCATCAAACGGTCGAGGGGCCCGGGAGAAGTTCTGGGCTAAACCCTCCCGTTAATCCCGGAGTTGCCTCGCAATACGCCCTCCACAGAGATCGATAACCAGACCGGTTTCGAGGCAAATAAAATGCCATTCTCTTGACGTACTCGCCACGGCAAATATATTGAACAGTATCGCCCGTAACGTCAGCTCGCAGAGTTTATGGAGCGGGGAGTCTGGTGACGTCGCGGTCGACAATCGCGGGACCTTTCCTTTTTCGCCAAGGAGGTCTGTGATGTCGACGAAACGGACGGACATGGGGCGGCGGGGGGAGAGCCTCCGGAAGCTGGCATTCGAGCCCCTCGAACGCCGGCTGCTGTTGGCAGTCATCTCGCCGTCGCAGCAGCAGTGCCTATTGGCCGGGCTCAATGGTCTGGCCGATTGGGCCGGCACACTGGATCAGTACGGCTTGGCGGCGCAGCCATTGCCGGTCATCAGCCGGTCGTTGGGAGACTCGCTCGACCTGAGCGGCATCCTACAACAAGGGCTGGTCACGCCGCTGGCGCCGTACCTCAATGGCAATTGCGCGCCCACGACCGACGAATTGTTGGCCGCGATCCAGGGTCTCAGCCAGACGGCCGGCAATCTGACAATCACGATCGACCCCGCGAGTGTCAGCGTCGTCGTCGTTAGCCAGTCCGGTAAGAGCGAGCTGGTCTTCCATCTGGTCTTGCAGGCCGAGCGGTCGCTCAGCAGCGGCATCAGCCTCGGCCCGCACGGCGACGCGATGGGACTGGCCTTCAACCCGTCAATTACCGTCGGTCTCTCGGCCAGCGCTCGTCTGGATTTCTCCTTTGGCATGGACTTGGCCCCCAGCCTGGCGCCCCAGGACGCCTTCTTCATTTGCGTCAGCTCATTTAGCGCTTCGGCCAGCGCGAGCGGCTCGGTCCTGGCCGGCCCGATGAACCTGGGCTTCTATGACGCGCAGCTCGGCGGCGGCTCGATGAGCCTCGATGCTCGGCTCAACGTCACACTGAACGATCCGGATTCCGATCCGCGCGGAGACATCTCCCTGAGAGAACTCGAACAGACGCCGTTGTCGTCATTGGTGACGCTGACGCCGTCGGGCTCGGCCAGCGGCGCGCTATCGATCACGGCCGGCAGTTTTGGCCGCTTCGCCCCCAGCGGCCCGCTGGGTGTGAGCTTTACTTCCGACAACCCGTTCATCGCGCCGGATCTCTCCTTCACGGGCGATAGCGAGTTGCTGGACTTCACCAATCTGAGCAATTACACGTTCTTAGGCATCGTCGACCAGTTGGGCAACTGGCTCGACCGACTGCGAAGTACGTCGGTACTGGATGCCTCGCTGCACCTGACCGCCAATTCAAGGCTAGGCGACCTGCTCGACCTGCGGAGCATTCTCACCGGCGGGCTGATTGCCAAGCTGGAAGACAGCCAAGGGGTGCCGACTTTCCGGAGCGCTCAAACCTTGGAAACGGCGCTGGAAACGGTATTGGGGCTCCCGCCGGGAACCATCGGGGGCAATTACGACGCGACAACCCACGAACTCAGCTATCACATGGTCATTTCCGGGACGATCGCCGCCGGCACGCAGCCGTTCGGGATCGACATCTCTCTGGATCCGTTAAGCAACCTGACCACTTCTTCCGGCGACGGCTCAGACAATAATGTCGTCACCGTGTCTGGGAACGGCACGCTGGAGGTTACTCTCGGCGTGGACCTGTCGCCGCCCCAGGCGGAGTTGGTGGCCACGGCCGCCGGGCCCGCGAATGGGCGGCTCAGCGCCGACGCCGTGTTCTCGCTGTCGATCGGCGATGCCAGCCCCGTGGCGGTGACCGTTCCCCGGGCGGTCACCGCCGGGAATAGCGGCCCCGACGACCTGGTGGCCGAGTTCAACACGGCCCTGGCCGCGGCGGGGCTGGGCAGCTCCGTCGTGGCAGGACGGGAAGGCGACCGCCTGACGCTGACGACTCCCGGCAATGGCCTGCTCGCCGTGCTCGAAGCGGATGCAGCCAACCCGATCGTGACCGAGGTCGGGTTTCGCCCCCGCCAGATGGCGTCCGACTCCATCTGTCAGCACGCGTTTGTGGAAGGTGCTTCCATCAGTGGTACCGCTGTGCTGGCCGCGGCGAACATCAACGCCGCGGCGAACCTCGGGTTCCTGCAGGCGTCCGTAGCGGGCGGCAGCGGGACGGCCAGCGCCACGGTCAACCTGCAGCTCAAGGCGCCCGGCGACTCTTCGCCCGGCGGACGGCTCTCCCTGGACGATCTTTTTGCCGCGCTGGCCGGCAACATCGCGTCCATCGTGGTGGGGCCACAGATCAGCGGATCGGTGAGTCTTCGTTTGCCGTTGATGATCAGTTACAACGTGCCGGGCATCCCTACGGCCGCTCCCGAGCTGGACGTGAATTGGACGGACATTACCAACCCCGGCACCCTCAGCCTGACGTTCAACAATGCCGACGTGCCGCTGAAGCTCAGCCGTCTCAGCGGCGCGACGATTGCCGATGCGATGCAGAATCTCGGTGATTATCTGCACTCCGTGGAAGCGCTGCCGCCGGCGGCCCAGCCTATCCCCGGCCTGGATTGCTCGATCGGTCAGATCGTGGCCTTTGCCGATCGTTTCCAGGCGCTGGCTGCCAACTTGAAGGAGGCACCCGCCGGCGTTCTCTCGGGGCTGAAAACCGCGATCGAGCAGGCCTTCGGGCTGGATGATTCGGCCGTCGGCCTGTCGTGGGAAAACGATACGGTCTTGCGGATCGACCTCACGCTGGGATGCACGGCCAGCAAGCAGCTCCCGATCGACGTGGACTTGGCCGGCCTGGGTTCGGGCGATCCCGGCCACCTGGTCGATCTGCATGGCACGGCCCTGCTGACGGTCGAGACCGGCGCGGTGTTCCAGCTCGATTGCGGCATCGATCTGAGCGATGCGAGCAACCCGCGGCCATTCTTGTACGACACGTCGAACCTGACGCTCAGCGTCAAGGCGGCCGGGAACAATATCGAGTTTGCCACGGTGATCGGCCCGCTGGAGGTGTGGATCGAGCAGGGAAGCGTGGTGCTGGACGCCGATGGCAATCCTGCCACGCTGGCCGTTACCCTGCAAGACGCTGAGGCCGACGGGAGGATCTACCTCAGCGCTCTGGGGCCGGGCAACGCGCGGCTCCATCTGGCCGGCCAGGTTCACGTCGTGCTGCCGGTGTATTACCCCACGGAATCAGACTTTTGGGACACCGTTCGGTTGACGGTGACCGACCTGGGCGACCCGGCCAGCATCACGTTCAGCGCGCCGGATTTCGAGAGCGCTTTCCACAATTTCGACCTGTTGAACAATCTTGACGCACTTCCGGACGAAATCGATGGCGTTCTTGGGGAAATACAGAAATCGCTTGCCGCCCAGCTCGCTGGCAAATCGCTACCCGTGATCGGCGACAAGCTGAGCGACGCTTTCGACTTCGTCCAGGAGATCCAGGACTGCATTTCGCAGGGGCTTCGCGATCGGTTTAACGAGACGGTGAATCACACGCCGGCGGTGGTCCAAGCGGCCCTGTTCGACGCCTTGGGGCCCGCCGGCCTGAACCTCCTGGTAGGCAAGAATCCCGGCGGTCCCGTCACGCCCGACGACATTACAGTCACCACAAGCGACACGGACGGCGACGGGCTGAAGGACGATCAGGTCGACATCGACCTGAAGCTGGGCCAGGGCTACACCCTGGTTGATACGCCCATCAAGTTCGACACCGGCCTTCCGGCGCTGGGGCTGGAGGTCGACGGCAACGTCCAACTGGCGGTCGGATTCACGTGGGATCTGGCCATGGGCATCAACCGCGACGGCTTCTACCTCGACACGTCGCCGTCCAACGAGCTGCAAGTCGAGCTTCAGGCCACGATTCCGGGTTTGCGGGCCAAGGGGCATCTCGGGTTCTTCCAAGTGGACGTGAGCGACGATGCCCAGGACCCAAGCTCGCTCGGACTGACGATCAACGTCACTCTGCTCAATCCGCAGTGCACCGGCAACAAGCTGACGTTTGCCGAGCTGGCGCGCGGCGGTTGGACCCCGGAACAATTGCTCGACGTGTCGATCCAAGGGGGGGCAACGATCCATCTGGACCTGGTGACGAGCTTCCAAGGCGACGCGCGCTTCCCCTCCCTCGCTGCTGACCTTGAGGTCCGTTGGCCTTTCTCAGGAGGTCTGAGCGGCGATCAGCCCACCGTGGTCTTCGACAACGTTCGCCTCAGTGTGGGTGAGTTCGTCTCCGACTTTGCAGGGCCGATCCTCAAGGAGGTTCAGAAGTTCACCCAGCCCTTGCAGCCGATCGTCGATTTCCTCACCACGCCCGTGCCTGTCTTGAAGGATCTCGGCCTTCAGTGGACGCCGCTGGACATCGCCGCCGCGCTGGGAATCGACACGGGAGACTGCGAGCGCTACCTCAGCGCGGTCGCCGGCATCGTCGACGTGATCGATAGCATGCCGATCGTCTCGGACAGCATTTTCGTTCCCTTGGGCAGTTTCGACCTCAGCACCACGGACCTCCGCGGGAAGCAAGAGCTGACGGGCGCGCCGTTCGATTTCAGCGCTCCGGCCGTCGATCCTCGGCAAGCCTACCCGTTCCTTGGCGGCATGGAGCAGGCGGGAATTTCGCTGCCGATCATCGACGATCCGGCATCGATCTTCGGTCTGCTCACGGGACAGGATGTCAACCTGGTCCTGTACGACTTGCCGGATTTCCACCTCGAGCTCCCCGTCTTCGATTACAGCCTGCCCATCCTTACGGTTCTTTTTGTTACCCTTGACGGCGTTTTCGGAGGTGATATCGACGCCGACATGCACTTGAAGTTCGGCTACGACACGCACGGGCTCAGGAAGTTCCAGGAAACCCAAGATCCGTGGGATGTTTTTTCGGGCTTCTACATCAGCGAGCGTGAAAACGCCGACGGCACTGGCAAGCCCGTGCCCGAAGGGAGCCTCAGCGTCACGATTGACGCGGGGTTGGAGCTGAACGCGGTCGTCGCGGCGGTCGGGGTCTCCGCCGGCGTCACCGCAAGCCTCAACGCCAGCCTGCCCGACACCGACAATGACGGCAAGAGCCACGCCGACGAGTTTCTCGCCAACCTCGACCGCGGGCTGTTGTGCTCGCTGGACGTGTCGGGCGACGTCAAGGCACATCTCGACGCCTATCTCGAGGTGCTGGGCAAGCGAAAAGACCGCCAAATCGCCGACACGACGCTCGCCAAGTTCGACCTGACTCCGCCCCAAATCTACCACGATCGATTTGACGTCAACGGCAGTGATCCGAATGCTACCCAAGCCACCGCCACCTACCTGGGCGTGGGCCCTGGCCTGCACGTCGACGGTCTGAGCCTCCAGTCGCCTACCGACGTCGATTGGTACCGTTTCGACCTGCTCCGGCCGGACAGCGTCGACGTCGATGTCCGCTTCAGCAATTCCCGCGGCAACGTGGACCTACAAGTCTACGACGCCGTCGGCAACCTGTTGGGCCAAAGCGTGACCGACCAGGACCGTGAGGTCGTGTCGCTGGCCGGCGTGCCGGCGGGCAGCTACTATGCCCGCGTGACCGGCCGCGGGCAGTTGAATAATTACATGCTTGCCGTCGAGCCCGGCCCGACGAGCAGCACGCGGGTGATCTACGTGAGTCCCGCGGAACCGGCCGGGCAGTCGCCCGACCTCAGCCGCTGCTACTATACCTCGGAGCCCGGCAACGACGCCAACAGCGGGCTTTCCTACCGAAAGCCCAAGGCCACGCTGCAAAGCGTGCTGGCGACCTACGACCTCGGGCCGAACGACCTGGTGGTCTTCGACACGGGCAGCTATCCCTCGGGGGCGACGATCGCGGCGGACGACGGCGGGGCCACCTACGTCGGCTCCATGGGGGGCAGTTCCCTCTCCGATGTCACGCTCGACGGCTCCGACAACAGCCGCTTCTACGGGCTCGAGTTCCTGGGCGGCGGCACGGGCCTGACCATCGCCGGGGGCGGCGCCAACGACGCCGCCGACAACCTGATCCAAGACTGCACGTTCCGCGCCAACGCCATAGGAATGCGCATCGACAGCCGCGAGCCCAACCTGATCGAAGACAATTCGTTTGCCGGCAACACGCAGACGGGCCTCTACGTCGGCCCGGGCGCCACGGTCACGTTGCAGGGCAACGACGTCTCGGGCAACGCCACCGGCATCGACTGCGAGAGCAAGGTCGCGGAAATCTACGGCAACAGCATTCACGACAACATCGTCGGCATGACCAGCCTGCAGGGCGTGCTCGGTCCCGACAACCCGGCGCCCTTCGGGGCGGAGGGAGGCAAGACGCCCAACAACATCTACGGGAATCAGACCGGCGTGCTCGTCCCCGGCGGCGCCAGCGGCGTCATCGTTCACTTCAACGACATCCACAACAATGCCATCGGCATCGAGCAGCTCGGCGACAATTCGCTTATCATCGCCAACGACATTCACGACAACAGGAAGACCGACGGGACGGGGATCGGCATCCGCGGCGCCGGCGTGCTCGGCCCCGGCGGTTGGGGCGGCGATCTCTACAACCTGATTCGCGGCAATGACATCGGGGTGTGGACACTCCCGGGCGCCGAAGTACGCTTCAACCGGATCTACGACAACACGACCGGCGTTTACGCGGGCAAGGATCCCGGGGATCCCTTCGTGCACCACAATTTGATCTACGACAATACAGGCCGGGGCATTTTGGTGGACGGGGCCCAGGGCGTCGATATCCGGAACAACACGATCTATTCGACTGCCGGAAACGGCGTCGAACTGACGGGCTCTGCCTCGAACGTCGACGTCCGCAACAACATCATCTGGACCGGATCCGGCGTCGGCCTCTACGTCTCGGCCGACAGCCAGTTTGGTTACACCAGCGACTACAACGACCTTTACACCAGCGGCGGCGGGGGCAGAGTCGCGTTCCAGGGCAAAGACTTCTACGACCTGTACGACTGGCAGGCGGAGGCCGAGTCGGACCTGCACTCCATCGGCTACACGGTGGTGGATCCTGGATTGGACAACCCCCAGTTCGTCGACCTCGCGGCCGGCGACTTCCACCTGCTGACCGGCTCCACGTGCATCGACGCCGGCGATCCGCGCAGCAGCGTCGCCCTGGAGCCAAGCCCCAACGGCGGCCGCATCGACCTGGGGGCATACGGCGACACGCCGGAGGCCGGCGTCTCGGCAAACTGCTGGCTGCGGGTCACGAACCCCTGCTTCTACACCGACCTGGTTCCGTCGCGGACGTACACGATCTCCTGGGACACTTATAACGTCCCGGGCGACACCCTTCTTGACATCGATCTGACCCTGGCGGGCGGCGACAAGGTGGCCGACATCGCCACCGGCATCCAGGTCTCGGCCGGCTCGATCACCTGGACGCCCGGGGACTTCGTCACCGGCAATCTCACGAAGCGATATCGCATCCGGATAGCGACCGTGGACGAATCTCTCATTGCGTCGTCGCGCGAGGCCTTCGCCATCCCCAACGTCGTGCCCGGTGACGCCAACACCTTCTATGTCAACGACGCCAGTCAAGACGGCGACCAGTACACCACCGCGGCCGGCAACAACCGCAACACCGGGACTTCCCCCGCCGATCCCAAGGCAGCCATTCGGCCCATCGTGCTCTCTTACGCGCTTGGCCCCGGCGACAGCGTGCTCGTCGACACCGGCAACTACGTGGAGGCCGTGAACCTGAACCTCAGTGCAAACCCGATCCCCTTCGACCCGCGGATGAACACGGTCCGCGGGGCGCTGATCACCGGTCCAACGGGCGGAGGCGGGGTCGCCCGGATCGATCGAGCCAACCCTTTCCCCGGCTCCGTGGCCTTCGACCTGATCGGCTCCGACAACATGAGCGTGAAATACCTCACCATTGTCGGCGCGGAGATCGGGGTTCACGTGCGCGGCGGCAGCACGGGTTTCGTTGCACGGCAAGACGTGTTTTCCAATCACACCCGCGACGGGGTCCGCGTCGAGGGGGCCTCGGACGGGGCGCAATTCCAGAATTGCACGTTTTCCGGCAACGGCCGGCACGGCCTGTTCGTCGATAGCCTGCTGGGGTTCATCGACTCCTCGACGGCTTGCGACAATGTCGCGATCGGCATGGCCCTGCGAAACGTCGGCGCAACCACGGTTACGGGCAGCACGGTCTACAACAATGCGACGGGCATCGATAGCATCAATCCGGGAGGCGCCCAGGCCGTGGTCGGCGACCCCCAGTTGGACGATTCCAAGGGAAACCTGGTTTACGACAACACGCAGGGCGGGATCTTCGCCTCGGGCAACGTGCTGGTGGCGGGCAATACGGTGTACACCAACGGCGGCACCGGCATCCGGTTGGACAACGGCGCCGATGCCGTGCGGAACGTCGTGTGGGGGCACGTGATCGGCATCTCCGCCCTGGGATCGACCTCCAATATCCTCGAAAACCGCGTTTATGACGACAGCGATACCGGCGTCATCGCCTCCTTTGCCAGCAACGTCGAGCGCAACGTCGTCTACACCAACGGCGCGTACGGCATCCACGCGGACCGGTTCTCCGGCCTGATCGACCACAACCTCGTGTACGAGAGCGGCGACACGTCGATTTGGGTGGAGGGGCCCGGGACCGGCGCGCAAATCACCAACAACACCGTCTATGAGCCCTGCGCGGACAACACGACGCAGGAGACGACCGTCACGTGTACCGAGCAGTGGACGATCGACCTGGCGACGCTCGATCCTTCCCGGGGACCATACACGGTGACCTTCCAGGGCACTGTGCAGATCAAGTACCAGGACCCGATCGCGATCGACCCCAACGACGGCAGCACGTTCAATCTGGGGCCGGGCGGCGGGTTCGACGCGACGACCGCGGACGCCGTGCCGGACGGGTACGAGTGGTTCATTCCGTTCGACGTCGTTTGGCTGGACCTCAGGTCCCTCGGCGACACCCCGTGGGGGCCGATCGAGCTCCGTCTCAGCCCGTTACAGATGAGCGAGGGCGGCATATACGTGACGAGCTCGGGCGGTTTACTGACGGGGTACAGTCAATGCGAGTTGTTTCTGAGCTTCTACTTTGTGCAGCCGCGAATCACGGTCTTCAGCCCGATCGAGCCGATCTCGCAGGCCGACCCGCGGCCGATCTGGATGGACCAGGGGTTCTCCGGACAAACCCTCAGTGACTACCAGGTGTTGCAGGTGCCGCTGTCGCAGGTAGTGCCTGGCGCGGCGGTGCCGCTGAGCATGAACCCGCCGTCCGATTTGCCAGAGGGCAATTGCACCGTCGACGGCTGGTCCCCCCTTCCCGATCCTCCTTCCGTGCATGAGGACCGCGGCCGGTACTCCGCCGGGACCGGGATCCACGTCTCGGCTGGCAGCTCCCACGTGCTGTTGCGCAACAACGCCGTTTACGTCGAAGGGCGCGAGTCGCGAATGCACCAACCACCGCCTCCGATGAGCTACGACATCGTCGTCGACAGCGACAGCACCAATGCCTGGCACAGCGATTTCAACATTTTCACCACCTTGCACGGTTGCACCGGCGAGTGGGCCGGCTGCGACGCGCCGACGCTGCGGGCCTGGCAGATTGCCAGCCGCGACGACCGGTTCAGCATCGATCCGCCGGTCGAAACCATGTGGGTCGACCCCGATGGGAGCGACGATCGCCTCGGCTGGCAGGGCCCGAGCTTGGCGGGCGACGGCCGCGACGACAATTTCCATTTGCGCAGCCCGTTCGGCGAGGCCGCCCAAGGGGCGCTGGCTCCCGTCGAGCAGTTCGACGCCTCCGGGACCCAGTTGCCGGTCATGCAGGCGGTCACGTGGCAGTACGATGCAATACCCGACGAGAACTACCTGTCGCCGGGCGCCGACTGGAGCGACCCGGCCTACGACTATTCGCAGGAGCCGGTCTCCAACGGCAAGCTCATCGACCTCGGCGCGTACGGCAATACCGACCAAGCCTCGCAGAGCGCGCCGCAATACGTGCATATCGTCTATCCCCTGGGGTTCGAGCAGCTTCTGCAAGGGGAAACCTACGAGATCCAGTGGCGGAGCGAAGATCCGATGGACCCGTCCGAGCTGGTCCGAATCGAATTGCGCCACGGAGACAGCAGCGGTCCGCTGGAGACGGTGATCGCGGACTGGACGGCGCCCAACACGGGGTCGTACCTTTGGACGGTCCCCGTTTACGTGGCCCCTGCCAACGACTACGTGGTCGTGGTTCTGCGGGGCGGCGTAACAGCGGAGGCCCCGGGCGTCGTCGGCGCCAGCCGCCGCTGGTTCTCGATCGAGGTCCCGTCCGCCAACCTGGTTCCCGGCTTCGCGGTGACCAACTACCAGGCCAACCTCAGCATCGGCAGCCTGGCCGACGCCCAATCCGTGATCGACAATCCGGCAGACCAGAGTTGGTCGGTAAGCGAGACGGCGGCGACCATCAACTATCTGAACACAGGCTCGGGCGCTCATTTCGGCGGCGACAAACCCTTCCCCAACATGGCCGGTACGGCCGAGTGCGACAACTTCGTCGTCAGGGCCACGGGAATAGTTTTCATTCCCAGCGCGGGCGAGTGGACCTTCGGCGTGAACAGTGACGACGGCTTCAGCCTGGAACTCGGTGGCGCCGACTTCCAGAGCGGCGTGAACTATACGGGCGCCACGGGCGGCGACACCCTCCTTTACGATAGCGGGCGCGGGCCCGGCGATACGCTGGGGACGTTCTCCTTTCCCGCCGCGGGCAACTACGAGCTGACGCTGGTGTACTTCCAGGGTTGGGGGGGGGCGGAGGTGGAGCTGTACGCGGCCGAAGGTACCAAGACAACGTTCGATTCCGCGTTCCGCCTCGTGGGCGACACGGCCAACGGCGGCCTGTCCGTGTCGAGCGCACCCATGGCCGGCTTCGCCGTGACCAACTACAAGGCAAGCACCGCCAGCATCGGCAGCCTGGCCGACGCCCAATCCGTGATCGACAATCCGGCAGACCGGAGTTGGTCGGTAAGCGAGACGGCGGCGACCATCAATTACCTGAACACCGGCCCGGACGGGCAATTCGCCGGCGGCAGGCCCTTCCCCAACATGCCCAACCAGGTCGAGTACAACAATTTCGTACTCAGGGTTACGGGGACGATCTCCGTTCCCAGCGGGGGCGACTGGACGTTCGGCGTCACCAGCGATGACGGCTTCAGCTTGGAGCTCACCGGTACCACGTTCGTAAGCGGCACGAACTATTCCAGTGCCGGCGACGACACGCTCGCCTGCGACTGGATGCGCTCAGCGAGCGACACCCTGGGGACCTTCAATTTCCTCGGCGCGGGCAATTACGACCTGACGCTCTTGTATTTCCAGAACTACGGCGGAGCGGCGCTGCAACTCTGGGCGGCCCAAGGCATGAAGACCGGTTACGACAACACGTTCCGCCTGGTGGGCGATACGGCCAACGGCGGCCTGTCCGTGACCAGTGCAGGCGCGCCCGGCTTCGCCGTGACCAACTACAAGGCCAACCTCGGCGGCGGCGTCTGGAACCTGGCCTCGGCCCAGTCGGTGATCGACAATCCCGCCTGGTCGGTGAGCGAGACGGCCGCGACGATCAACTATGTGAACACCGGCTGGGGCGGACACTTCGCGGGCGACCGGTCGTTCCCCGGGATGCCCAACGCACCCGAGTACGACCGCTTCGTCGTCAAGGCCACGGGGAGCGTGTACATCCCCAGCGCGGGCGACTGGACGTTCGGCGTGAACAGCGACGACGGCTTCAGCTTGCAGATCGGCGGCGCCACCTTCGTCAGCGGCGTTGGCTACACCGGCGGCACGGGTGGCGACACGCTTCTGGGCGACCTGTTGCGCGGCGCGAACGACACCCTTGGGACCTTCAATTTCCCCGCCGAGGGCGTTTATGACCTGACCCTGGTATACTTCCAAAACACCGGCGGAGCGGAAGTCGAACTCTACGCGGCACCAGGCACGAGAGGCAGTTACGATTCCACCTTCCGCCTGGTGGGCGACACGGCCAACGGCGGCCTGGCGATGGTGCCGTTACCCCCGCCGGGTTTCGCGGTCACCAATTACCAGTCGAACCTGGGCAGCATTGCCAACCTAGCCGACGCCGAGTCGGTGATCGACAACGTTGCGAACCAGAGCTGGTCGGCCAGCGAGACGGTGACGACCATCAACTACCTGAACACCGGCTCGCCCGGGCGGTTCACCGGCGACCGGCCCTTCCCCGGCATGCCCAACTCGGTCAACTACAACTGCTTTGTCCTCAGGGCCACGGGGAGAGTGTACATTCCCACCGCGGGCGACTGGACGTTCGGCGTGAACAGCGACGACGGCTTCAGCTTGCAGATCGGCGGCGCCACCTTCGTCAGCGGCGTTGGCTGCACCGGCGGCACGGCTGGCGACATGCTTCTGGGCGACCTGTTGCGCGGCGCGAACGACACCCTTGGGACCTTCAATTTCCCCGCGGCGGGCGGCTACGGCCTGACGTTGGTGTATTTCCAGAACGGCGGCGCCGCGGAGGTGGAGCTCTGGGCGGCCCAAGGCATCAAAACCATCTACGACAACACGTTCCGACTGGTAGGCGATACGGCCAACGGAGGCCTGGCGATGGTGAGCATCGCCGCTCAGACGCCGGGCGACGCGCCGCCGCCGACCGTCCTCCAGACGTCCCCGCAGCTCGTCGAGCTCGGGCAGCCCACCAACGGGTCTCCTTCCCGGTTGACAGTGACCTTCAGCGACGCCCGGATGCTCGGCGCCGGCGACCCGGCGGCCTATGAATTTCGCTGGGCCGGCCCGGACGGGACCTTCGACGACGGCGACGACGTGGTTTATCCGCTGGCGGCGCTCTATGCCCCGGGCGTCGGATACCTCGATCAGTCCACGGCGGTCGTCAGTCTCCTTCCCGCGCCGTACCCCACGCTGCTGCCGCCGGGGAATTACCGGTTCACGGTTCACGGCAGCAGGATCATGGACAGTCTGAGCCGGAATTTCCTGGACGGCAACGGCGACGGGACTGCGGGCGACGATTGCGTCCGGTTCTTCACCATCGACCGCACCGCGCCGGCCGTTTCGATTGCCGGCGTCGTGCCCAATCTGCGGAATACGCCTGTTTCGCAGATCACGATCGTCTTCACTGAAGCCGTCCGCGGGCTGGGGCTGGACGACGTGCGGCTGACGCGCGACGGCGGGGCCGACCTGCTTACCGGGGCGAACATCCTCACGTCCAGCGACGGCATTACCTGGACCCTGCCCAACCTCGACGGCGCGACCGCGGCCGACGGCAACTACACCCTCGAGTTGACGCCCGCCAATCTCGACATTCGCGACCTGGCCGGCAATTCGTTGGCCATGTCGGCGAGCACGACCTGGACGATGGAAACCACCCGGCCGACCGCGCAGTTCGCGGCGGTCGCCTCCGACCCGTCCAGCCAGGGCGTTAGCCAGGTCACGCTGGTGTTCAGCAAGGCGGTTGTCAACTTCGACTTGGACGATCTGACGCTGACGCGCAACGGTGTCGAAATTCCGCTGACCGGTGACCAGGTGCTGTCGACCAGTGATTCCGCCAACTGGACTCTCGGAAACTTGGCCGCGTTGACCTCGCCGGAGGGCATTTACATGCTCACACTTGACGGGGAAACGTCCGGCATCACCGACCTGTTTGGCAATTCGCCGGCGGCTGGGACTTTCGAGGTATGGGAGACCGACTGCACCCCGCCGCAAGCGCATATCGTTGATGTTGCCCCCGACCCGCGCCGCACGGCCGTCGACCAGATTGTCATCGTCTTCAACGAACCGGTTGCCGGGGTGAACCTCGCCGACCTGAGTCTCACCCGTGACGGCGGCGAAAACCTGCTGACCGGCGATCAGACGGTGGCCACGACAGACGGCATGAACTGGACGTTGGGCAACCTGGGCGGCCTCACCGCCCCACCCGGCCGGTATGTTCTCACGCTCACCGCGGCCGGATCGGGCATCCAGGACTTGGCCGGCAACCCGCTGCCGCTCGATGCCGTTGACACCTGGGTGGTCGACACCACGCCGCCCACGGCGGGCATCGTGGCCGTGGACCCCGATCCGCGGCACACCCCGGTCGGCCGCATCACCATCCAATTCGGTGAACCCGTAACGGGCTTTAACCTGGCCGATCTGTCCTTGACTTGTGACGGCGGCGGAAACTTGTTGACGGGCGGGGCGGCAACCCTCACCTCCAGCGACAACGCCACCTGGACCTTGGGAAACCTCGCGCCGCTGACCGCTGCTAACGGCGAGTATCGCCTGACGCTTTCCGCCGCCGGCTCGGGGATTCAAGACGCGGCCGGCAACCCGCTCGCCGGCGATGCCGTCGAAACGTGGGTCAGGGACGCCGTGCCGCCAAGTGTCAGTATCATCGATGTGACGCCCGCTCCCTCGATCTCACCTGTGAGCCAAATCCAGATTGTGTTCAGTAAGCCCGTCGATCATTGCGACTTGTGTGATCTGGTGCTCACCTACGACGGCGGCGACAATCTCCTGCCGGGCAGCGCCACCCTGACCACGATGGACGATGCGACCTGGACCCTGGGCAACCTGGCCGGCCTGACGAACCGGCTCGGCGCCTATGCCCTGCTGCTGGCGGCACCGGGTTCGCAGATTGCCGACCGCGCCGGCAACCTGCTTCAGCGCGGCACCAAGGAAACTTGGGTCTTTGTTTCCCACACGATGACATGGAATGGTTCGGCCGACGACGACTGGGAGAATGGGACCCGCTGGACCGGCTCGCCGCCGGCCTATCCCGACCGCACCGTGGATACCGTGGTCGACACCCCTCGAACCATAATCGTGGACAACGCCGAAGAAGCGAACTCGTTGGCCATCGGCAACGCCGGCTGCGTGGCGATCGCGTCCAACGGGGCACTGACGATCACGGAGGACGTGAGCGTGACCGCTGGCGCACGGTTGGAGATGACAGTCGGCGCAACGGTGAGTGTCGGTGGAACACTTACGGTGGATGACGGTAGCGTGGTGGGTGGGGCGCTCAATGCCGCTTGCTTTGACCTCAGGAGCGGCACGGTCATCGCCGATCTTTCGGGCCCGGGCAGCTTGACAAAAGACACCGGCGGCACCGTGACCCTCAGCGGCAACAACGACTGCCAGGGCGGCACCACGGTCAACGACGGCACCCTGATTGTGGCCAGCGCCGGCGCGTTGACGCCCGGCACCAACCTGAGCATCACCGGCAACGGCGCCGTGGTGCTCGCCAGCGACCTCGGCCAGGCAATCGACCTGAGCGCGCTCAGCATCGATCTGGGCGGCGGCGGGCTCGCTCCGGCTCCGACTGCACCTAACAGCTCGGCGGAAGCCGCGACCACAGGCCAGACGACGTGCGGCCCGGTCACGAAGTCTGGCACCGCCGTCCAATCGCCATTGCCCTTCGCCGCGGGCGCTGGCAACGTCGTTTCGGCAGGCGCGGTCGGCGCCAATCCTGTCGCTGTCCAGCCGGTTGAGCAGAGTCCTGCAACTGTCGTCACAGCGAGCCCCGGCAACGCGACTTCTGCTCTGCCGCAACCTGTTACGCTGCTGATCGGAAGCGGCACCTCGGGCAAGTCGCTCGGCACGGCCGCGAACACCACGTCGCAGGCAAAGCACGTTGCGACCGGCAGTTCGCCGGTTCAGCCTCAAGTCGCACCGACGAAGCTCAAGCCGGAATCTTCAAGTCCGTCCGCTGGCGCGACCACCGAAGTGGCGCGGCGTTTGAGCGGGAAGATCAGTGTCGGAACCCCCGGGACGTCATTGGCGCCGGAGTCGCGCATCGTTCTTCCGCGGTCGTTGGGGCCGACGACGACCACCGTGAAGGGCAATGACCAGGTAGCGCCTGTCGCGGGCAAACAACAGCAGTCGGCGCAAGTCTTGGGGAAGCCGACCTCCGCGGCCACCAAGGGCAGCAGCGGCCCGGCAGCCACCCCATCCAAGTCGGCGAAGTCGCACGACGCCGCACTGCTGGCCTCGAAACCGAGCACGTTGGCAAACGAACTCGGGTGGTTGTTCGACCTCTTGCAGTCAGCGGCGAAGAAACGCTCAGCAGAGGAGGACGGCACTGCTCGCTCGGCCGTTGATGCCGTGCTGGCCTCGCGGTAGCGTTTCGTCTCAGGAACCCAACCCTTTGGTCGGACGCGCCGAAAAAGGACCCTTTTTTGCGAAACGTATCTCGGCGGCGATGGCCTCGACGGTCGGCCGGGTGTCTCGACACCCGTGGTCCTCAATTTCTTGCATTTTTCCCCGTGTTCTTGATTCCGGAGCAAGAACTCGCGAAAATGTAGTAAAGCCTGGAAGGCACGGCACTTTTGCCGATTTCGGGATGACCCGAAAAACTTCCCGGGGAAACTCCCCATGTCGCCACGCCCCCAGGTGGCGATCTCCAGCCGCCTCACCTTTCCGGTTCCCGGACGGCGGTCTTCAGCGTCCGATCCAGTTCGTCGTCGGGGACAAAAACGATACGCATTCCCCAGCCGGCGTAGGTGCAGAGCATCGTGCCGAACTCGTCCCATGTGAACTCCCGGTCGTCCACGTAGATGACCGGCAAGGAGCCATCCTCGCCGCCGCCGTCCTCGATGCGGCAGCGCAACACCCCGCCCCGAGGCGACCACCGGCTCAGCCCAGGTGAAAGGGCATTCACCATCCTCTCATTCCTTCTTGGGGCCGCCTATTTCCGAGACGGCCGGTTCTTCTTTCGCTCCGAACTCATACGCTCCGATGTCAGGCTTTTTGTCCCGCTTCCTGCCCAGCAGGTCTTTGGTCGGCGCGTCCGCCGCACGGGCGGCTCCTATGGCCGGACTGCCGGCTTTCAGGCGGAAATCGGCGCCGACGCCGGTGCCCGGCGCCACGAACCGCGGGTCGGAACCCACGAGGTTGTTGGCCAGGACCACCTTCCGGTCCGCCCCGCCCGAGATCTTCACCGACGGCGTCGCCGGCTTGTCGCTGTCCAGCAGGAGGTTGCCGGCCCACTCGGTGCCTTGGTTGCCGCCGCCGTCCATCATCGCCGTGTTGTTGCCGTTCAGCGCGGAACTGGCCACGGCGATGTTGTTGTACCACTTCACGTCGCTGCTTTTTACGCAACTCAGCTCGCCGCGCCAGGTGGCGTTGTTGGTGCTGTCCCAGTTGTTGTGGTAGACCGTGTTGTTGCGCACGACTACGTGATCGCTGAGAAAAACATGGATTCCGCGGGCGCCATTGTGGTAGGCGACGTTGTTCTCCACCAGCGTCTTGTTGGGGTATGCGCCGTTGGTGCTGCCGTACTGGGTGTTTCGGAAATCGTCGATGATCAGTCCGTTGCCGTCGGTCCCCTTGGGCGGATTGCTGTTGTTCCAAAGGATGTTCCCGCGGACGATGATATGGAAACCGGGCTCCCGGTCCAGCGCGATGGCCTGCCAGAAGGAGATGCCGCTCTGGCCCCAAGGGCCTGTCGAGGCGCAGTGATGGACGATATTGTACTCCACGGTGCGATAATCTCCGTGGTTGAGCTGAATCCCGCCGCAGCCGCAGTCATGGACGTAACAATTCCTGACGATCGTATGGTGATTGAAGACGTGCCTGGTCCCGGTCCGGTTGGTCTGGACGCCATTTCCGCCGGGCGCGGTGATGTCGAATCCGTCCAAGGTGATGTTGTTCGCGTCTTCTCCCAATCCGAACGCGTCTTTCTTTTGCGGGGCCACGATCTTGGCCCCGTGCTTGTTGGCCGACCGCAGCGTGAGCCCGGCCTTCGCAATCCAAATGGACTCCGTGTAGGTGCCGCTGGCGACAATGATCTCGACGCCGGGCCCCGCCGCGTCCACCGCCGCCTGGATGCTCTTGTAGTCGGCCCCCTGCGACGCCACGTGCAGCACTTTCGCGCTGCCCGCGCCAAGACCTTCTCCGAACACGTATCCGCAGCTTACGCCCGCCCAGTATGCCGCTGCCAACACCACGACTGCAAGACGAACCCAATGCCCGCACATGGCTGTCTCCTTCATCCGACATTTCCCATCGGAAATCTGCCTGGCCACGCTGCCGGCGGCAAACGCCCCTTATCGTAGCTACGACATACGCCAGTCGCAAGCTACCGCGATGGTATTCGCCGGCTACACACGGCACCCGCCCCACGCCGAGAAGTTCGCCGCCCGGACTGATGAAGACAATATGACCACACACCCCGCACCCACCGTGCTTTCCTTGCAGGCCGATATGCCCCTTAGTGGGAAGTTCGGCCAGAGGTTTGCTGAGCCAACCGGGAATATCGCTGCCATCCGGGTTCTTCTTGGCCGAAGTCCACTTCTTCGTGTCGATGTGTGTTACCTGTTCCCCGTTCAGGATCACGTCGATCATCGGCCCCTGGCAAGTCACGGTCATCCGCTACCAGCAACATCATCTTCTTCATTGTGTTTCTCTTTCGTAGTTGTGGGGCCTATGCCCAGGAAAGTAATTGCATTCCAGAGGACCACACCGGGCCTCCCGGCTCTCGGTGCCAAACTCAGCCTCGATCTGGCGGGCTGCCTCGCACTGCTCGATTCAGATTTTGCGGGATTCCATCGTTGCTGCTCGCCTACCTCGGCTTTCTCGGCCTTGATTCCAGCATTTCCAGCCTCTTCAACGCCTCCCTCTTCCCAATTCCTCGCAGGGCTACCAGGGCGGCAAGTTGTTCTTTGCGTGGCCGGGAGTTGCCCGCCTGCCACCCATCCGAAAGGCAAGGCTTACCTTCATCACTTCCGCAAGACCTCTCTCCAGCACGCTCTTGAGGGGGAAGATGTCAGCCGCAGCGTGGCTGCGGATGCCCGACTGGGAGAGGGAGTTTTGGTCACGAGTTACACGACGTTAACAGACAGGAGACTACGAGCCATGAGCGACCGCACCTACCGGCGAATCCTGCTGAGCCTGCCGCCCGAGGTAGCCCGCCGATATGGGTATGTCGAGGGCGACAGCCAACTGGAGGAGCAAGAGCAAGTGCTGGCGGCCGTCGCCGCCGGAGACTGGAAGCGGGTTTCCGAGCTATCTGCCAAACTTGCTCAACAATCGAAGACGTGAAGCTTGGAGCCCGTCAGGGGGGAGTCGTTTGCGAATTTTTGCGAAATGTGATTTGGAGAGCCGAAGTGAATTTCGCAAACAAGAAACAACGAAGGCCGCAAGTCTTTGTTCTCCAACGACTTGCGGCCTTGTTTTTCAGCGAGGGCGACGGGAATCGAACCCGCAACCACCGGATCGACAGCTCTGTTAAAACCATTGTTTTTCGCGGCGATTATCGTACAATGATACGCCCTCGGGCAACCGGATGATGTCGTGCTCCAGCAATGTTGCCAGACACCGGATGACTTTCTGCTTAAGCTTCCACACCTCCTGGTTCGCGCTAAACCCGATCACGTTGACGGCCAGATCATACAGGTCGAATTCTGGCGACGTTTCGTTCCGCCAGAAGATCTTCTTCAAGAGCAAGTAAAGGCGCCGGCACGCTGGATCGAGCCCCCTATAGGTAGCAAGGTCAAACCGCAGCGAGCCGGCCACGGCCTGGCAGAATTCGAAGAAGATTGGATCCCAGGCGAATCGCCAAGTCCGGGAGGACTCCGGATCGAGGGGCAGGCTGTAACTGAGGAAGCCGAAACCGACATCCCGGTGTTCGCCACGAACGGGATCGTAGAAGTGGTCGTTGCGGTAGCTCACGGCCGCGAGGCGTACGACAGAGGTGCGGAAGAGATCGAAATGCTTGCCGCCGGTGTGGGCGTGCTTTTCGTCGATGCACCCGAGTTGCCGGAGGCAGTAGTAGGGCGTGACGTAGAATTCGGCGGTTGGTTTCGGCTGTGCTAAGGTCAGACTCAAGAGGCCCCAAAGGTAGAACTCATCGGTCGACGATAACCCTTCGGGGCAGGCGACGCGAGCGCGGGCCTCTTTGCGGTGACGGTTGGCATCGGTGTACCAGTATCGGGTTTCATGGATATGTGGCCCGGCCAGGGACGCACCGGCGTCCAGCGGGCATAGAGCGTGCTCAACCAGCGAGAGCTGTGCCCGGCCGAGCGACGTGCTGCGGCCGTGCGGCGTAATCGCAGCGGCAACAATCCTGAGCCGAGGAGGGGAGTCGAGTGCTGTGGGCATGGGGACGTTATTGACGAGTGTAAGCACGGCCCGGCCGTCGCTGCGCCGAAACTGTATTGACAAAAGGCCAGAAAGGTGTTCTGGTCGGGAACTTTCCCCGGGAAGTTTGGCACGTCAGCCCGAAAACGCAGGAAGCGCCGTGTTTTCCTGGGTGTTTGTGCATTTGTCGGTCTTGTTGCCACGGAAATGAGAACACGGGGGAAACCGCTGAAAACTGGCGACCGCGGGTGTCACTGACACCAGGCTTGACTCGCGGTCATGCCAGCTCCGTTGGCTCGCAGACCGCCGATGCCGGGCAAGAAGGTCGCGGTGGCCGTGGCAAACTTCCTCACCCGGCGGACTACGCATCGCTTCGCCACCGTCCGCACGTTCAATCGCGTCATTGGTACTCTCCTTTTGTCGAGTACTGCCTTGGTGCTTCTTTCGCTCGCGGTCCGAAGACCAGAGAATTGAATAGTTCAGTTTCACCTTGACGATCCTTCCGCTGCCCTGGTCGCTGACGTACACGGAGTTATTGACCTTGGCCACCGGCCCGACCTCGTTGCCGCCATCGCCAACATCGCGACGTAGGCCGCCACCGTGACGTCGCCGAACCCCTTGGTGTCGAACGAGATGGTCACCCGGTCGCCTTCCCGCGTCGCCAGGGGCTTCTGCGCAAAGTCAAAAACGTCTTCGCGCTTTACCTTGAATTCGCCGAGTCGATCCAGCTTCACGATGGCAACGGTGCTGCCTTCCGCCTTTTCCAACCGCATTCCGTGCGGCCGGAGAACCCGCGTGGCCACTCTCGCCGCCTGCTGCTCCCGGGCCTCATAGGTCACCCGGCCGAGACTTTCAAGCAGTTTCTTAGAGAAAACGAAGCGGACCCCCGCCTTGTCGCCGAGATCCTTCAGTACCGCGGTCACCGGAAGATGGTCGTATTTCACGGTGACCTTCTTATGCAATGGTTTCTCCTGGGCCGCCGCGAGTGCCGCCAGATTCGCCAGTCCCAGAGCTAGGATCAGCCGTCTCATTGCGCGTCCAATCTCACTTCCCCGGCGGCTTGGCAAGGGCCGCGTCGGTACGCTTCAGAAGATCCTCGAGGAATGCGGTCCCGTGCTTCTGCGCGTCGTGGCCCGTGAACACGTAGTCCGGCTTGAAGGGCAGGGCCTGGGCACGCATGACCCGGCTGAGAATAGCTGCCTTCTCTCGATCGCCCCAGCAGCGGTGCAGGATGTGCGACTCGCCGCCGAAACCCACGTCGCCGGTGAACATGATCCGCTTGCCGTCGAGTTCCATCAGGTAGAGCACTTGGTCGAAGGCGTGTCCCGGCACGAAAATGACCTTGATCGGCACGCCGCACACCGTCAGTTGAGTTTCATCGCCGGCACGCCGCAGCGGCAACGGTTGATCGATGGGCGTCGGCGGCCAGATGCTGTAATCGGTCCAGATGGGCATCAGCCACGTCATGGTCAGTTCGGCCGTGCGCGCCGCGACGATCTTGAGTCCTTGCGTGCGCCACAAGTAGGCTCCACCGCAATGGTCGCCGTGGGAATGGGTCAAGAGCACGTGGCGGACATCCTTGGGATCGAGGCCCGCCGCTTTCATCCGCTGCAGGCTATACGGGATCCCGGAAACGCCGCCGGTGTCGATGAGGAACCCGCCTTGCCTGGTCTTGACCAGCCACGTATTGGCGTAGGCGTACTCCTTGCCCACGTGCCCGACGTCGTAGATCGGTGCGTCGGCAAAGACCGGTGGAAACGCTTCCTTCGCAGGCGGGACCTCCGTCGCGGGCAGTGCGATCCGCCAAAGCTGCTTGCCTTGGGCATCCACGCCGAGGACTTCTCCCGCGTCGGTGCCGACGGCGGCGAACTGCCCGTCGGCGCTCCAGCACACGCGCGCGGGCCGGCCCACCCTGAGTTGTTGCTCGACCGTCCCTTCCCGGCCGACCAGGTACGTCGTGCCGTCCCAGCACGACACGAGCACGCGGTCTCCATCCGGGTGTACGGCCAGGTCGCTTACGGCGTCCGGGAAACGCCAGGCGTCCGTCCAGGCCCGGCGACGCAGGTCATAGACGAACACTGTGTGGGCCTCCCGATCGGCCGGGAGCCAGGGGCGGCCGGCCAGCCCGCGCGCAAACCAGCCCATCGGCACGCACCACAGCCTATCGCCCTGCCGGTTCATTCGTACCTCAAAAAGACCCTCCGCGGGCAGTTCGGCCCGTGAGAACTCTTCGCCCAGGGGGCCGAAAACACGGAGCCAGCCGCGCTGTGGCCGCGGGCAGAAAGGCACGGGGTAATCGGGGTTCCATGTGCCCACGCCGCGCTCGCGTTTCACGCGCAGCCAGCCGCCATATTCGTGGATCGCGGTCCGGGAGCCATCGCCACTGATGGCGGCAGAAACCGCCACCCGCAGCGGCACCAGAGATAGAGGCTTCATATTAAACTCCTCGGCCATCTCGGGGAATTCCCCGGCAGGCTCGGGCGGCTGGGCCACCGGTTTGGCATCTTGCATCGGCCCGGCCGTCCACAGACGCTCCGTGCTCAGCCCATTGCTCACCGCCAAGAGGGCCGGGGGCAGACGCATCCGCTCGGCGGTTTTCTTGTCCATCCGGCTCGCGTCCGGAACGAGATAGCCGAAGGCCAATGCATGCCCGTCGGCACTGGACGCCATGCGGAACGGGCGCTGATAGGGCAGCGGATAAGGTACGATGCGGCCATCGCTCGTCAGCCGGCGGGCGCCCTCCTGCCCGCAGATCGTTACGGCGGAGCCGCGCGCCCGAACCAGCAGATCGCCGACCAGGCTGGCCGGCCAGCCGGTCCGCCAGTCGCCCTGGCCATAGCGGAGCCAACCCAGGTCCCAGAAGGCGTCCACCAGCGGCGTTTCCGCGACCGTCTCTCCCGTGAACAGCGAGACGGTCGGCCCCGGGTCGGTCCATCGCGAGTAGGCCATCCCCACTCCGAATGCCTTGCCTCCGGGCAGCACGGCGGCCTGAAACGGCGCCCAAGGTTCCACGTAGCGTCCCCAAAGCACCTTCCCCTCGCGCGAGAGCAGCCGGAAGTTGCGGTCATGACGGAACGCCATCGTGGTCACCCCGACCAAGCGGCCGTCGTCGCTCACGTCCACGGCCGACACGCTTTGCGGATGAAGGAACTCGCCCTGGCGCCAGGGATCCGGAACGTTGCTGTGCCCGAGCGGCGTGCCGATCCGCACCGTCCGCACCGCGGCCGCGGGCGGTGCCGGGGCGGTACTCTGCTCTTTCACCACCAGGCGAATCTCGGCCAGCAGGCGGTCGGTAGGCCGGGCCACTGCCTCAGCCAGCCCGATTCTCAGCCATGCGTTGCCGGGTCGCAACGAAGCCGGCATGGTCAGCGAGGCACGCCCTGGCCCCTCGGCGTCCGTGGGCAGCGGCGTCCAACCGGCCGTTTCGTCGGCACAGGTGGGCGCTCGCTGGAGGAAAGCTGCCAGCTTCGGCTCCTTCAATGCCTCCAGCCCCTTCGTTTCGCGGCAGGACCACTGGACGTGAATCTCGCCGCCCGGTCTTGTAATGTCCGACGATAGAGCCAGATGCACGATCCGCTCCTTCCTCGTGCCCTCCGACTGTCCGAAGACCGGCCGATCGACGATGACGACGTGGTGCCTGTATCGCTGCGCCATGTCCCAAGGCACGGGCAAGGAGTGGAGGTCCGTCTGCAGGTTCCAGCCCGCCAGCGACATCGAAAGCACCGCGTGGGTCGTCGTGCGGGCGCGCTGTTCCCAACTGCCGAGGTTCCAGGAGAATCCATTCCCATTAGTCGCGCCTTCAAGGCCGCCGAGACCATAGAAGTTCGGGTTCTTGGGCACCTGGTCCGCCAGCAGCACGCCGGTAACTTTCCACGTCGGCACGCGCACGGTGAAGCCTTCCACGGAGACGTCGAAGCCTCCAGGCGGCTGCCCCTTGACATCGACCAGTTCCGCACCCTTTGCCGACACGCGAAGCTGTTTGGGGCTGACGTTGGACTCGTAGCCGCCTTCGGGCGTGGCCGGCAGATAGAGCGTCAGGGGCGTGGTGTAGATGTTAATTCGGTTTCGCCACAACTCGCGGCCCTTCCAGGCCAGTCGTAGCCAGACCGGGGCCGGCGCCCCCTGGTCTTCCGCCGTGGTGAAAGTGACCGGGTGCAAGCGCAAGGCGACCCGATTCTCATGCACCAGGATCTCCGGCGACAGGCTTTCGACTTTGCCCTGAGCAATGCGGAACTTGTGTGCGCCTGGATCAATCGCGTGCTCTCCCTCGGCCAAGTCCAGCGCGAGGCTCGTCAGGCGGCGCACGACTTGGCCCTTGGCGTCTCGCTCATCGAACTCGTGCTTCCCATCCACCGTGAGACCGAACGGCCAAGTCGTGACCGGCCCACGATAGTGAGGCTCATCACTGCCCTGCCGCGCCGCATCGACGGTTTCCCGCGGTTGGTCCGCGCGCACAAGGCTGATTGCAACGCGGGTCGTGTCGGCCGCGGCCAGCCGAGACAAACCGATCGTCAGTGCCATGCCAGATACCGATAACAGAACGATGGGCTTCCAGCTTCTCATGCGATATCCCCTTTCATGCGGTGTTGTGTGCGATTGCATGGTGAGAGTCTTGCGGGAAAGTACTACCGCCGACCGGACGGGAGCTTTCCCGACTGCTTCAAGACGTCGACCTCCGCTTGGGTCGCGAATTGCAGGCTCACCTCTTGCCCGGCCTTGATGGGGAAGTTCACCGCGTCGCAGTCCGGGCCGCCGAGGCAATACTTCACCGGCGCTTGGCGCGGCGGGGTGAGGAGAATGCCCTGCCGGTAGATCGGGTGCGGGAAGAAGAGCCAGTCGGCGGTGATGGGCAACCACGGTTGCTCCTGCTTCCCGGTGTGAATCGGGGCGCCCAGGCCCTCGAAGGTGCCCATCCACATCGTCCAGATCTTGGTGGGATCGGTCGGCTGAGTGACGGCGAAGATCATGCGGTCCTCGTAGAACTTGTAGTGGAGGCGCGCGGGGTCCGCGCCAACTGTCAGGTTGTCGCTGCCCTGCCAGATGAAGCCGGCCGGCGTGCGCCAACGGGAGGCGCCCTCGACGCTCGGGATGCCGTATTGGAAGTTGAGGCCGTACAGCCGGCCGTGTCGCCGGTGACCGTCGGCATCCAGCAGGTAGAAGGATACGCCGCTATAGCCGTCGACGTTGATCGTGTAGCCCGGGGCCCGGACCACATATTGCATACTCAACGGCACACGCCGGTCAACAGTTATCACGACCCCCACGGAAGCCGTCACTGTCTGCGGGGCCGCCGGTGTGCCCTCGGCGGGCACAAAGCGGATAGAGTAGAGGTCCTTGGGCAGCTTGGCGGTCTTGCGCACTGCAAGCTTGACGATCCGTTCTTCACCGGGCCCCAGGGCAGAGATGTCGATGGTCGGCGGGTCAACGGCGAGGCCCTGCGGCGCCGCCATCTGCAGGCGGCCGGATGCCTGCCCGGCGCCAACGCTGCGCAGATGCACCGCCACTTCCCGCGTGTCCGCTTCCGTCAGCGCCGAGAAATGCACTTCCTCGGGCAGCCACCAGTAGTGGAGCGAGGCGCTCCGCTCGCGCGGATCGTCCTGCGACTTTGCGGCCGCGGTGGCAGACGGCGCGGCGGCCGGGGCCGTGCCGTAGACCAAAGCCTCTCCTTCCCGGCGGGCGCTGACCGGGCTCCCGTTGAGTACAACGGCGCCGCCACCCTGGGCCGCGAGCACATTGAAGGCGCGCAGCTTGCCGCGAGCGGTCAGCTTGCCGCCCTGAGCGCGGAGGTAGCCATAGTCGGTGAAGACGAAGGATTCTCCCCCGGCAGCCAGCGTGTGCTCGCGGTCGTCGAACCCGACACAGAGATAGTCGGTGTACGCTGGCGTCTTCACCACCAGGGCGACCGCGTCCTCGTCCTCGGCCAGACGCCGGACCTGCTCAACGGAGGGCGATCTTTCATACGGCTCATGCACAGCGGCAAAGGTGGCGGCCTTCGCCTGCCGGCGCACTACCGCCACAGGGGACGCCGGCTCCGGGCTGCCGTCGAAGAAACAATAGGGCTCGCCGGAGGTGACCGGTCCGTCGCCGTAGTAGACCTCGGTCCCGGGCACGCCCAACATGGTCGTGCGCGAGCCCACCTCATGCTTGAACCATTCCGGAGCGAATTGCCGCCCCTCACTGAAGCCTCCCGTGCGCTGAATCCAGTCCATTTGGAAGGTGGTGTCCACGGTCCGGCCGCGCTCGTTGATTACCCACCAGTAGTACGGCACCAGGGCGTCGGTACGGTGATAGGCCGCCGGACGGCCGGGATACAACCGCCCGAGGCCGTGCAACGCCCAGTCGAAGGTGCGCGACTGGCCCTCCTCGTCGGCGGCGTGGAAGACGTCGGCGAGGTACTCCTTGGTCATCAACAGGCAGCGGGTCTGCCGGACGTTTTTGAAGGCGCTGCCGCTGAGGGCAAAGAACTTGACCTCAGGCGTGAAATCCTGGCTGGTGGTGAATTCGCCGGAAGCAGGCGATTGGTGATCGACCAACAAGGTGGAATGGCCAATGCCCTCGTGGGTCCAACTCAGATAGGTCGGCTCGTACTGGATGACGTTCAGATCAGGGTAGAGCAGCCGGCCCTTGCCGTGCAGCACCAGTTCGTAGTGGTCGTTGTGCCCATGTCCCACCATTTTGCCCAGCGTCACCAGCGCCGCCAGCGAACCGGAGGTCCAGTAGGCGGGCGTTTCGTCGGCGCGGATCATGGCAAAGCCCTGGGAGGCGTAAACACCGCTGGGCGCTGGCGGCGGGGTAGGCTTATCGGGCAGGGGCTCGCCATGGGACAGGGCGAGGTATCCGAAGGGCGATCGTCCGAACCAGCCCGGGGTATTGCGGTCGGGCGGCAGGCTCAGCATCCAGGCGTAGCCGGGGTCTTTGTAGCGCGCGTAGGCGAGTTCCAGGACCGCGAGGTAGGAGGGATTGGTCAAGTCCTCCGGGTCTTTGCCCATCGTGCCGCTGGGATTGAACGAGGTTCCGCCGTCGCCGAAGGTGGCCAGCCGCACCCTGCCCTGGCCGACGCCGGTCCGCTCCAGCGGATAGCCCATCAGCAGGTAGCCGTCGACCACCGACTTGATGCTGGCGCCGCTTTTCTTCGAGGTCCAGTGGTACAGGTCGGTGCCGTCGTAACGCCGGGCCGCCTCGGCCAGGGCCAACATGTTGTTCACGTCGTAGACGAGCGCGTAGATCGGCGCCTCGCCCCAGAAGCGGCCGTCCCTGATCATGGTGTCCATGACCGCGTAGAACCCGCCACAATGCGGACCGAAGTGCCCCGGATCGTTCAGGACCCAATCAATGATCTCCTTGTCGCCCAGGCAATACCCGACCAGGCCGATGTTCACATGTTTGCCGAACATCAGGTTCGGCGTGGTGCTCCAGCGATTGCACGTATCGATCAGCACCCGGCAGGAAACGCGTAGCCACTCCTCGATCTGGGCGCGCTCGGCGCCGGAGCAGGTATCATAGATGAGGTCATAGGTCCAGGCGCGGGCCCCCCAATTGCTCCAGGAGCCGAACTCGGGCGTCTTGGCCACGTTGAACTTCTGGAATTCCGGCAGGTCCGACTTGGCACTGCTCAGCAAATCCGCACGGGCCCGATCGGCGAAGCTCTTGTCCCCAGCGAAGGCGTAGTAGAGTGCCTGGTTGACGCAGGCGTTCTCGTGCGCGGGCCCATTGAGGGCATGCTCCTTCGTCTTCTCCAGCGCGGCCGCGGCCCAGGGGTAGTTGGCAATCTTGGCCTTCACCTGCTGAATCTCGTCGCGGTTGAGCAGCAGGTTGGGATGTTTCGCCGGCGGAGCCGCAACAGCAACCGCGCCGGCGAGCACGATGATCTGGAGCACGAGAAGGACAAGACGGTGTGGCATTGGACGTCCTCACTTTGGTGGTTTGGGCCGACCGGCAGGGCAAATTCGCCGGGGCCGTCTTTCAGGCCGGAAACGCGACCATCATAAGCCGGGGAGGTTGGCCGAGGCAAACGGGGGCGGTGAAGTACACCTACTTGGTCTCGCACGTCTCCTCCGCGCCGTAGTCGAACCGGACGACGGTGATCCGCCGGTTGTTCGAGTCGCAAACGTAAACCTTGCCGCCGGCGACGGAGACGAAATTCGGCCAGGCCAGCGCGATCTCCGGATCGGGGACCTTGCTGCCCGGACCGGCGCTGTCGGCGTTGCCGTATCGGCCGATGCGAGCGATCTGGTTGCCGTTGGTGTCGAGCATCTCGACCGAGAAGCGGAACGGGTCGGGGGCAAACACGCGGCCGTACTCGTCGGCGGCCAGGTGCGAATGCACGCATGCGCAGCTCGGGTCGCCCCAGTTGAGGTCCGAAGTGGGAATGACGCCGCAGCCAACGTAACGCCACTTCGCGCCCGAGACCTTGACGTCCTGTTGCAGGTAGCCGGACTTCAGCGCCAGCGCGTCGGCCGGGGCCTTGGCAACATCCCAAACGTCGAGAGCACTCCCCTTGTAGTTATCTTTCCTCCGGAGCCGGATGCCCCAGAACGTCCCTCCCTCCGGGCCGAACTTCATGACCGAGCCCCAGTGGAAGAGATAGGGATTGAAATAGGAATAGTGCCAGGGCTTTTCGCGGGCCTTCTTCCATTCGCGGTAGGGTTCGGCCGAGACCTTGCCCAGGAATGGCTCAGGATACGGCTGGTCCTTGTCCTTGAGGTTGACGCCGAGGTAGACGTTCCCCGCAGCGTCGACGGCCAGGCCGCAGGAGCCGTAGGGCAGGTTGTTGATGAGCGACGCCTTCTTCCGCTTGCCGTCCGGCCCAAAAACGTCGACCAGCCCTTCCGTACCGTTTTCCAAACCGTAATCGTGGGTGCGCTCCACGTAGATGTCGCCGTTGGGTGCGACACAGAGCCCGCGCACGGAGAATGTGCCGAACGCCCGGTAGATGCCGGTGTGGATCTTGTTGGAGCCCAGGCCCTCGAAGGGCAATGGCTTGCCGGCGGGGGTGTAGCGGGACATGCTGTTCGTGTCGTAGCCATCCATCACGTAGATGTTGCCGTCGCGGTCGAGCGCGATGTCCATCCCCTTGATGCCCAGCGGTGCGACCTTGTTCGTGTCCAGGTCCAACGTGAAAAGACTGCGCTGCGGATCACGCGGGAACTGGTAGACCAGCACACGGTTGCGCGCCGGGTCGGCGGCGATGTACATCGGAAACTCCAGGCCATTGGAACTGCTGATAGTCTCGCCGAACTCGAAGTCGTGGCCCTTGTCGAGCACCTGGACGATGGATTTGCCGTCCTTGCCGGCCACGGCCCAGAGGCGTGCCGGCGAGGATTTTGGGTCCAGCGCCATCGTTTCGATGACGCCCTCGATTCGCGCCAGTTCCTTCGGCTCGCCGTGCCCGAAAGCCGGGAACTTCAAGACCCGCGCCCGGATGTCGTGCTGGAAGGCCCTGGTCGGACGCTTGCGGCTCAGCACGTAGATTTCGCCTGTGCCGTGGTAGACCGCCACCTGGTATGGGTCCTCGACGGCGAACTTCCCCAGCAAGCCGCCGTCCTTGTCGTAGACCATGATCCGGTTGTTGCCCGAGTCACAGACGTAGAGATTTCCGGCCTTGTCGGTGGCCAGGCCTTGAGGATTGTCAAGATGCGCGTCGTCGGTGCCGGCCTCGTTCAATTTGCCAAGGAACGGCTGGCCGAGGTCTTTGTCCACCCACTTCACGCGGTAGACTGCATGGGGCTGGGTCTTGCCTGAGGGGTTGAACGTGGTCAGGTACACGTACTCTCCGTCCGGACTGATCGCCATGCGATCGTAGGGCGAGTAGTTGTACCTGGTGCCGGGCTTGTAAAGCTGCGGCCCGACGAATTCCACGCCCTCCGGCGCCCCGCCCTCCGGATGCAGGGCCAGCAGGTGCCGCGGATTGGCCCATTCGACGTTCCTGGAGCCTGCGGCGCTGAAGAGTACGAGGTGGCCCTTGGGATGCCAGGCCGGCGTCTGGGGTTGCATGCCCGAGAACAGCGGCAGCAGGCTCCCACTGTGGCCGCTGGCCACCATCGGGAAGCGCTCGCCGTCGATCTCCAGGCCGTAGACGCCTGCAGCGCGCTCTTTGGAAGTGTTCGCCGGGTAGGGCACGATGGTCCGCAAGTACTTGCCGTCGCGGTCGAAAGCGCGCAGTCCCGCGCGGCCGAAGTCATATTCGGAATCCAGGACGTAGAGTTCCCCGTTCTTGCCCACCACCATGCCGGCCACCGGAGAACCGAGTGTGGCCCCGTCCCAGCCGGCGATCTTTTCCAGCCGCGGCGTCGCGCCGATGGAAATGCGGATTCTGAACGGCCCGCCAGGCGCCGGCCGGCGGGCGTCGTCCTTCTTGTCCCACACGACCTCCTGGGCGAGCGAGTCCTTTTTGAAGGGCGCGGGCGCGTTCTTTCCCAGAAGCCCGGCCGCCAGGTGCCGGACGACCGTTCCCTTGGCGTCGAGCACCGCGACCTCCACGTCGGTCGGCGAGGAAACCTCGAAGGCGATCTTGACCTCCTTGCCATGCGCCGTTGCGGTGGGCTTGGCAACAAACCTGACTTCCGCTGCGGCAACCGGCAGCGCCAACAACATCCCGCTCAGCCAAGAGAGAATTGCCCTAGTCATTTCTTCCGCCCTTACCTTTCCAGCCTCATGAACGCCGGATAGTCCTTGAGGAGCATCCCCTTGATGATCGTGCCGTCCCCTTGGGCTTCGATATTCAGTCGTTGTTCCGTGCCGTTCATGATCTCGACAACCCATGCCTTCTTCGCTTGCATTCCCGGGAGCGTGACATCGGCCTTGGTTTCGACCATGGCGTCGTTCTGGCCGCCGTTGATCCAGGCCGCGATCATCGACTCGTTCTCGCCGCGGGTGAAGGTGAAGGAGAGGATTTCCTTTTGCGAGGTAAAGCGTGCCGGGACCTCCTTCGGGTAGAAGTCGTCCATCACCGTGGCGATGTTCCTCCACATATAGTAGGTCATCGAGGGTTGGCAGGGATTGAGCACCTGGTTCGGCACTGTCCAGCGCGAGAGCGACTGCGGATGCGGGAATCCGGTGAAGTGGGGATGGCACGGGCCGGCCTCCATGTCGAGCCCTCCATGGCCGACCAGGCTCTGGCAGAGATACTTGGCCATCTTCTGCTCCGAGGTCATCAACTGGTTGTACGGCGTCACGGGCCCGGGCGGATAGCTCATGCCGGCGTGGATCTCCGTCGCGAAGAACTTGCCGCGGAAGCCCAACGCGCGGCAGTCATTCTGAAACTGGCGCACGGCGGTGAAGTACGCGGCGTCCGGGTTGTTGCCGGGATGCCATGCGACGGCATCGATCTTCGCTCCCCAACCCGGCGGGACCTTCGCGCCCCTGCCGAGACACTCCAGGAGCAACTGCGGCAAGAATGCCCCCGGACTGCCGAGCATGATCTTCGCGTCGGGGGCGATCTTCTTGATCGCCGTATATGTCGGCGCGAAGAACCGCGACATGTAGAAATCAGCAGTCCAGGCGTTCCACTCATTCCCGATCTCGAAGTAGGCAACTCGGTCCTTGAAGTGCTTGACCATGCACTCCACATACTTCAGGTATGCCTTGAACATCTCCGGACTGTCGGTCACCATGGGGAGCTTCTTGGCGTCGTTGTAGTAATCGTTGAACTCCCGGAACCGGGCTTGGCCCCAGTCCGTCTTTCTTGGCTCCGTCGCGTAGAGCCAATTGCCCTTGAAATCGATGTTTATGACGACGTTGACCCCGTGTTTCACGCAGTCGGTGATCGACGCATCGAAGGCCGAGTCGATCTCCAGTTTCCCCGTCTCGTGCTCGGTGAAGTGCCACATGTACGACCCGTTGTCGCCGCCGACCCGCACCCACTTGTTGCCGAGGTCATAATTCAGCGGATTCCAGAGGGAGTCCTGCGTATACCGGTCGTTGTTGTGCCCGTGCGAGGTCGAGGAAACGGTCACGCCAGCCCCTCGCGAAACCAGGGCCAGGTTGTTGCCCTTGGGGTCGCGCACTTCCACCTCTCCGATGGAGAAGCAGTACAGGTCCGAGTAGGTGCCGTTCTTGGCGAAGTTGTTGGCCTTGATCCAGACTTGCTTGGCCGCGCGGGGGGCGAACTCGGCCTTCAGCGCCATGAGACGCTTGGCATCCACGTTCTTGTTCTCGTAGACCGTCTCCCAATGCCAGGCGTCTCTGCTCAACAGGATCTCCACTTCTCTGGGAAGAATCCGTCCGTAGTCCCTGGTGGCGAACTTGGGCGAACACACCAGCGCGACCGACGCCACCTGCGACTCCAGCGGCAGGTCGATTCTTATCCACTCGGGACGCCCATCCGGCACGGGGCTGCCCCAGCTACACCAGATCGTGTCCGGGTCGCCGTCGATCAGATGGATCGGCAAGAGTGGCTGGGTGTCGTTCTTCGGAGTCCGTCTGGTGATCTCGGACTCGGCCCCGTTGTAGTTGTGCTTGATCTCCCAGGACTTCTTCAGCTCGATCTTCGCCGCCGGGTGGGTGTTGCCCTCCTGCATCTTCAGCCCGGGGCAGAGGTCCGGGCTTTGGCCGTAGACATACATGATGTTGTTGAACGAGTAGACCGGAACGCCATTGCTGATGCTCTCGATCGTGGCGAAGTCCTCCATCTTGGGCTGCGACTCCCCGGCGGCACGACACGGAAGTACATTGGCAAAAAGCAGAAGGAGCATAATCTCCAAGACGCATCCGGCAGGACGCACCGCGCCATTGCAGATCGCGACAACGGTCATCTCCTTCACATCCTCTTACAAAGGACGTACGCGGAATCAAGGAACACGTTCACTTAGACTCCGGGCCGAAGTGGGAGCAGAGGTCCAGCGCCGCCTCAGTGTACCCCGCGGTTGAACGTGGTGCAAGTTTCCGCCTGCGCTGATCCAAGGGAATCCGCTGGCCGGTTCTGAACCAGTCCATGGCTTCGGATACCGTGCGATGATCGGGCAGTCGTTGGGCGAATCCCCCGAGCTGCAACCAACGCGTGTCAGGTCTTGCCAGGCGTTTCTTTTCCCTGTCGATTTTCCGACGCGGGCACACTCGCCGGACCTGCGTCGCCGATCGGCCCGATGTACTTGCGGGCGATGATCAGGTTGTCGAAATACACCTTGATCGGGTGCGCCGCGTCGTAGTCTTTCGGCAGGCCGTGATAATACGTCCCAAAGGAGAAGAACGTGATCCGCAGCTTCGGGGTGCGGCGGAACCGCACCGCCTTGCGGATGCTGAGCTGGCCGTCCACCCACAACTCTTCGATACCGTCGGTGTTGGCCTCGCCGGCCGCAGTGACCGAGTTGAGTTTCATGTGCCGCTCGACGCAGTGCCATTGGCCGACGTGGATCGGAATGTGCTTCTGGACCTCGTAGGCGTCGCCCCACTGGTCGCGCTTGTCCAGGTGATAGCTGTAGAAGCCCATCTCCAATTCCCGGCTGTCGTTCTTTCCGTAGGGCTGCAGGCCGGAGTAGAAGTAGCCGCGGGAGGCGATGTCGCGGATGGCGGCCTGGCCGGCCCAGGCGCTGCCCGGACGGCTGACGTCGCGTCCGCCCAGGTTCGCCCCGTGGTTGGCGACCCCGCGGTAGTTCTCGTCGAACTTGATGTAGTAGCGGACGAACAGTTCTTCGTAGCCGTCGCCGCAGCCTTCGTTGGCGTGATTATAGTTGCCCAAGCGGAGTTCCACGCCGCCGGTGCCTGCGCCGGCGGGGCGCCCGTCGCGGTCGCCGCCAGCAGGCACGCCCAGGCCGTTGCCATCGCAGCCCAACGCTCCGCACTCCAAAGGGTCCCAGCTTTGCTTACGTTCATGCCAGCATTCTCCTTCAAGTACGGTGTTCTTGCAACCAGAGGCTACCCGCGCCGGTCCTCGGCGTACGACTGCTGAACGGTTGATGTTGCTTGCACATGCGATGCCGTCGCGATTAGTATAAGCTGGAGTTTCAGGCTTGACCACTTTCACCAAAGAAGGAACATCGCCATGCGACATGCATTGGCACTGAGTCTCTCGATTCTGTTGGCCGGTGCGGCGTTGGCTCAGCCGCCGAAGTCGAAGGACGAGGTATCGCGCTTTTCGCTGCGGGAGTGTTTTGGCGTGCAGCATCCCGACCAAATCGTGACGTTCGACCTGGCCACGGCTTTCGACGCGGGGAAATGTTGCCTGCTGGGACCGACGGGCGTCGAAGTACCCTACCAGGTGCTGGGCCGCGGCAAACAGATCGCCGTTCGCACGGGCTTGCCGGCCTCGCGGATGACGGTGCGCCGCGCCCTCGGTGCCACCGGCCGGTCGGCGGCGAAGAATTGGAACTTCAACGCTGCGGGAGTCGAGAATTGCCTCTCCCTCGAAGGCCCCTTCTTCACGCCCGGCGACGTGGTCCAGGTGGATGGCACGAAGCTGCCGGAAGGGCTGCAGGGGGGCACGAACTACTACGTGAGCACGCTGAAGTTGCGCGAGGTGCAGGGCTGGGGATTGTACTTCATCGGACTCTCCGCCACGCCCGGCGGGCCGGCCATCCCGATGGCCAACAACGGCCAGAACACCTGGCTCATGTCCCAGGCTTTGGCGGCCGATCCGGCCACCGGGCAACTCTATGTGTATGCACATGGGCTGCCCAACGGTTCGCCGGTGAGCTTCCGCACCCGCGGCGAGCTGCCGCAGCCGCTGCGGCCGGGAGTCACCTACTATGTCTGTCACGCGACGGCCGATCGTTTCCGCCTCAGCGCCGCGCGCGGCGGCAAGCCCATCGACCTGCTTACGCCGGGCCGCGGCCTGCACGAGCTGCTGATCGAGTGGACGTGGACGCTCCAAAGCGGCCGCGCCCCCAAGCCCGCTGGCGGAGTGACGGCTGCGCCGCGAGAGGGCGGGAAGCTCTGGGAGATCGTCAACGACCGGCTCGGGGTGCGAATTCCTGCCTCTCAGGTGCCTGCCGACCCGCTGCATGTCCCCGCCCCGGTGCAGGGCGTGCGGTTAGTCGACGGCACCTGGACGAGTACCGGTCCCGGGTCAATCGCCTTCACTCCGGACACGCGCGTGAAGAAGCTCACCGCGACGCTGCTGGAAAACGGCCCGCTGAAGGTGATTGCCGAGTTGGTCTACGAGTTGGACCGCGCACAATACAACTACGGCAACACGGTGGTCTGCCCTGCCGGACCGGGCACCTACACCTGCCGGATCGAGGTCCAGGACGGCCAGCCCTCGGTGCTCTTCGAGGAGGACACCGACTGCCAGTTCTCCTATCAGATCGATCTGAAAGGCATCACCTTGAACCAGTCCCGCTACCGCGGGCACTCGGTGCGCGACAAGCTCTACGGTTGGCGGCCCGACGGAAAGAAGGTGGAAAGCCAATCCACCGACGCCTTTTTCGACCTGCCTTTCGATAAAGACTATGCGCCGAATTATATGTCGAGCATGAAGGACGGCTGCATCCGCTGGATGCATCCCTGGGACCCGTGGGCCTATGACACCGGGATGTACTGGATGCTCTACGACAAGGACGGCGCGGACGCCAGCCCGGTCATCGGCTATTGCGACGGGCGCGCCTCGCGCCTGCGCAACGCCGGGGCCGTCGGCGTGGGCGTCTACACGAAGGCGCGGGCCAACGGCGGACCGAACGCCGGCATTACCGTGCAAGCCTGGCAGCGCGGGCCGGACGCGCGCCTCTTTCGCGACCCGCGCTGGCAGTGGCGGTTGTTCATCGGCTGCAAAGGGCGGGACTTGCACGACTGGCGCGAGATCCAACCGGTCAACCTGCAAATGAACTTGCACAGCGGCATCGGCTTGAGCAAGATCGCTAACCTGACCTTCGATTTCAAGGAACCGGCCGCGGGCTTCGGCGCAATGTACATGTCGCAGGAAGCCGCGACCGACGTAGTGCGCCGCCTGCGTGAGGACGACGGTTTCTACCGGGCCGCCTACAACTCCGTCACCTATTACCGCGATCTGATCGACATGATCCGCGACGCGTCGGGGGCCCGCGTCCACCAGATGGCCGGCGACCTGTGGCGCGGCGCCCACGACGGGCTGAACACGCTCGTCAACGGCGGCGGCATCCTGGGCGCGCACGGGTTCGCCTACTGGCACGCCGGACTGGAGGCCAGCCGCGCGCTGTTGCGCATCGACCAGGTGCTCGCGTCCGACAAGGCCACTGAGGCCGACAAGGTCCTGGTGCGCCAGGCGGCGCTCTTCTATGCCGCGGCACTGTGGGACGACGACCACGCCCCGCTCTCGGTGCCTTCCGGGGTCAACCTGGGAACCGCGAACATGCCCGTCCAGCAGCAGGGCTATCGAGACATGTATGCGCTCTACCTGGCCTCGCACCCGATGATGCAGGGCCGGGCTGCGGGCGTGCTGGAGCGGGCAGTTGCCATGCTCCGAGGCACCATCAACGAACACGGCGCGCACATGGGCTGCACCCATTACATCGGCGCGGCCAACGGGCCGTTGCTCTCCACCTTGCTGCAACTCAAGCAGACGAAGGTCGCCAACGTCTTCAAGGACGAGCCGCGGTTGAAGCAATACGCCGAGTTCGAGATGAACTTCAGCACGCCGGTCGATCCTCGCTTCGGCCGCCGGGTGCGTCCCTCGATCGGCGATGCCTGCCCGGGCGAGGCCACGGAATTCCTCGGCATGCTCGGCACGTCTTTCGCCGATCTGGATCCGGCCCTCTCGCGCCGGCTGATGGGCATGTGGAAGCAGTGCGGCAAGCCGCAGTCCGACTTCCACGGCGCCACGATTTTCAAGATCGACGAGCGCCTGCCGGACGTGGACCCGCGGCTCACCTCCTATCACGCCGAGGGGTGGTACTCCGCGCTGCGCTTCGGCTGGGGCACGCCCAACGAGACCGTCGCCTGGTTCGTCAACGGGAACTGGTACAGCGACCACGCCTCGAACGACCTGGGGGAGGCGGTGATCTACGCGCTGGGCGCACCGCTGTCGCTGGACTTCGGCACCATGTACTCTCCTCCGTCGCCGGGAGGCTTCGTGCATAGCGTCGTGTTGCCGGAAGGAACCATCGGCGCCGACTGGAAGCAGAACCCGCCGGACGTGACCAAGGGCCCGCGCTGGAGGAAAGCAAAGACGCTCGACTACCAGGCGAAGGACCGCGAGGCCTGGTCCAAGGCCAGTTTTGCCCTGGGGCAATCGGAGTGGACACGCACGGTCAAAGTGTCGATGCTGCGCGATGACCTGGCGGCCATCGGCCTGCGCGACGAGTTCACCACGCCGGAGAGCAGAGTCTTCCTCCTCAACCTGATCAGTGCCGGGCCCATTGGTACCCCGGCCGGCCCAAAGAACGTCGGCGACAGCTTCACGATACCCGCCGGCGTGACGAGGCTGCACTACAGCGGCCAGCCCTTCCCGAAACACCCGGCCGGCGGCATCGACTGGGACCTGTATGTCATCGCCGATGCGCCGCAGGAGGCGTTTATCGCCCAGTACGCGCACAAGAATGCGATGTCCGAGACGCAGTCCATTCTTCGGCTCCGAGGCCAGGGCCGCTTCCAGGTCGTGATCATTGCCTGCAACAAAGGGGCGAAACCGGGCGCGACCGTCACCCGGCAGAACGCGGCCGTGGTCGTGACTGCCGGCGGGAACAGAACCACCTTTCCCTAGCCACCTGCGCGTTTGGCGGCCAGGCACTTCAGAACTCCCACCCCTTGCGGTACTCGCGGCTGGACGCGCCCCGTCCGCCCAGCGGCGTCTTCCACGCAATGTTCGTCTTGTCGTCCCACTTCGTGGGCAGGGCATGGTCTTCGGCGGTGGCCAGCCCTCCAGGGCCGCGAAACTGAGGCCAATCGCCCGCCGCCGCCCACGCCGCGGCCCAAAGAAAGACGCCCACGCATGCCGACATTCGGTTCCACAATAAGCAGTCCACGGGTCCCAATCTCCTTTCGATATTTCGAAGTTCCGATCTTACGGGGTTCGCATCATCTGCGGCCCCCCGAACAACGTCCGCCGAATTCACATGCGCTGGGTTGGCCCGGCCCTGCGGATCGCGCAGACGAGGATGTCCGCTCTTGGCCGGCAACTTCGTCTTGAGTCCTTTCCTATCTTGGTTGCGCGCGGAATTACCGCGTCGACTTCTTGCCCGCCGTCGAGAACCGCCCGAACCGGTCGTTCGGCGCATCTCCACGGGGGCCGATCGCGCCGATGTACGACTCTTTCCCGTCGGCCGGATCGCCCGCATTGAGCAGCGGACTGCCCGCGGCCGGCGCGTAGCGCTGGCGGTACAGCGAGAGGACCCGCGACACCGTGTACTTCCGGTTCCATACGTCCGCCTCGTTGACGCTATACGGAATCAGCCGCCCTTCGGCGAACTTGGGATCGGCGTGAAGGTCATGGAGGCCGGCATCCTTCTTGCCGACGAGGTCCCGGTCATACGGCGCGGCGGTCGGCGCCTGCGGATTGAAGAAGCAATTGTAGTCGGCATAGGCCATGCGCGGCTCGCTGTCCTTTTCCAATCCGTTCCGCGCCACGATCGCGTTGTTGGTCAGCCGGCTCATGGCGGCCACGCCCGTGAAGACGTTGTTGCGGAGCGTGGAGAGTGTGCAGCCGGTGGAGAGCGCGATAGCGGGCGCATTGAAGTCCCGCGCCAGCGGCGCGCCGCCATCGAACGTGTTATTGTAGATCGCCACGTCCCTGCGGTTGTTGTAAAGCCACACCCCTGCATTCATGCCGGTGCCATAGGGATCGCTCGTATGTACCAGCAGGTTGTGGTGGAACTGGGTGCCGCTGGTGAGCACGCGGACCCAGTTGTGGCCACTGTCGATCATCAGGTTGTACCGGAACTCCCCGCCAAAGCTCTGCAGGGGCCAGGAACTGGACCGTAGGACGTTATGCTCGGCCAGGATGCCCTCGCAGTTGTCGCAGCAGAAGTTGAATCCTTGGCTCCAGGTTCCCCGGTACTCGTGATGGATGTAATTGCCGATCACATGCATGTCGCGGCAGTTCGCCAGCGCCAGCACGCACCGCGGTCCGATCAGGACGTTGCTCTGCGCGTCGGTGTCGCCGCCGATCAACCAACCGCTGGTGCGCTCGAAGCGCACAATGCCCGCGCCAACGCGATTGCCTTGAAAGCGCCTCGTCTTGGCGTTCTTCCCGGAGATCTGAAGGACGGGCGAGGCGTCGGGCCCGCTTGGGACGAACTTGAGGAGGTTGTTGGCACGGAACTCGTTGTTCTTGATGAGCACGTCGCCGCTGCCCGCGATGGCCAGGTGCAACGTCCCGGTGGCCTCAAAGACAGAGTCCTGGATGTCCACGTCGCTCAGTGTGCCGGTGATGCCGGGCAGCATGACCACGGTGTTCGGATCGGCGTGGGAGGGATCGACGATGGTCATGGACCCCAGGCCCGTGATCAGGCTGCTGTTGATGGTCAACTTTCCGCGGACGGAAACCGCGTGGCCGTTGCCCCGCACGGCCACGTTGGTCCAGTTCAGGTCCGCGACCTGCATGTCGGCGTTAAACTCCACAACCGTCTTGCCCGCCGGCCAGGGCTCAACATGCACGGGCATGGACCGCTCGGCAGGGTTGATGGCGCCGGCGAAGCCGAAGCCCTTCAGCTTCAGGTCGTGAACGCCGGGCGTCACCAGCGCCGCGGGCACGGTGAAGGGGAAGTAGTCGTAGGCCCTCTTGTTGCCCCGCACGCGGTTGCCGACCATCCGGCCGTCCCAGTAGCACTCTGCCTGGGGCCAGCCCGGATGATCGTCGTCGCGCGGGATGATGTCGGCCCACACCCGGATGGGCAGCCCGGCGGTGAACCGCATGCCGGGGGCCGGGCTCTTGAAGTGCAGTTCGCGGGTCTCGGTGGCCAGGACGGCGACCGCCTCGAACGCGGTCAAGGCCGCAGCTAGAACCGGAATTCTCCTCATGGCAGGCTCCGGCATCGCAGATGGCAAGTCACTGTATGGACGATAGCGTACACGACCGGGATGGGATCGGCAATCTTGGGAGGCAAGGGCCAATTCCTCTGGATTAGCGGCGGGGGATGTTCCTCTTGCTCTCCTGGGCCGTGTTCACTCACTGAGGACCGCCTTGACGATCCGCTGATTACCGGCATCGTAGACCGCGAGGCGGTTGCCATCGATGCCGAGGCACCTTGGCCGGTCGAACATGCCAAGGCCCACGCCGGGCTTGTCGGTCTCGCCGAGTTGTCCCTTGAGTTGCCGGTTCTCTGCGTGGAACCAGAGCACACGGTGCCGCTGCGTGTCGGCGACGACAAGATGGGGGCCGGTGGCGGCGATGTGGATCTCCTTGCCGAAAGACTGATCTGCTGCGCTGCCCCACTTGTCCAATCGCGCAATGAACTCAAGTTTCTCCGCGGCCTCTTTCAGGAAGACCACGCCGCCGCCATCTGCGACGGCGATCACGCCGCCTTCGAGCATGGCGACCTCGCCCGGATCGGCCAACGCACCCTCCGTGACCGAAACCCTCTTCCACTGATCGCGACCTGCCGCTTTCCACGTATACACGTCCATCGGGCAGCGCCAGACGCCCTTGTCGTCGCGATTGGTAGCGTAGGCGGTGGCCACTTTCAGCTCGCGTGCGTTGGCGCCGGTGCCCAACACCTTGGTGCCTTGCCGCACGCCGAAACCCCCGGCCGGAAACGGCACGAGGTTGTCAGGGTCCAGGTCGGCGCTGTGCGTCGCCGTGATCGGCGAGAAGACTCCGGTGGTCCAGCTCTTGGAGTAGGGGCTGGGGACAAGGCAGCACAGACGGCCCCGCTCGTCGAAGGCGCCCGCGGACGCCCCCATAGCCAGGTTCGCGAATCGCGGTGGAGCATCGGCGCCGTCCTCCCATCGCCACCACGAGTGGTCGCAGGGGCCAACGCCGACGCTCACCCCGCCGTCCGGACTGAGGTTGATGCTGGAAACCGACGGCAGCGCGCCGATCCGCCGAACCAGCTCCAGCCGGTTCTCGCGGCGGTTCCAGCGCGCGAAATAGACGAACGGTCGGGACGTGGCGATCACCAGCGGATCGTATCCTGCCGCGAGCGAACCGGAGACCGGGGTCTCGATGCACGGCGCGCCGACGTCGCGGACGCCCACGATCTGCCTCGGGGTGTTCAGCTCGAAGTTCCAAGAGGCGACGATGCCGGGGGCAAGAGAGAAGTTGCGGTCCATGCGCGCGACGTGGCCGTGCCAGGCGGTCAGCCAGGCCGCGCCGCCCGCGAAGCACAGCCAGCCGCGCGGGTCCACGGCCGTCCCGAGATACAGCGTGTCACGGCGCCAGATTTCCTTGCCTGCGAGGTCCACGAGCAGGAATTCATAGACGCAAGGACTGTGCAGCCTGCCGACGTTGAACTTGCCGAAATAGCCTCCAACGTAAACAACTTTTCGCGCCGGGTCGAGCGCGACGCTCTTGATGCAAACCGGCGGCACGCCCGCTTTGTCAGGCTGGCCGGGGAAGATCTTGAGCGGCCGAAGCTCCTTCGTAATCGGATTGAGGAAGAAGACCCCCGCGCCGGTCTTGCCCCGCTCGGGCACTTGCCGGCCGAGGAGCAGTTCCTCGCCGACCGGCATCGGGCAGAGGGCCATGGTATCGGGCCCCTGGACGCCGTCCAGCGAGCACACGTACTGGATGGCGCCGTCGGGCTTCATCGGCAGCGCGAACAAGGCTCCCCAGGACGGCATCGGCCCCTTGCTGAGTTTGTCGCCCCGGCCGCCGAAGTAGAGCACGCCGTCCAGCGCAGCGAAGTAATTGCCCCAGATAGCTTTGCAGTCGGCCGGCAGGGGATAGTCGCGAATGAGGCGGCCGTCGAAAGTCGCGTTGATGATCCGGTCACCGCCCGAGAACCAGAGCGTGAGGTCCTGGTCCAGGTACACGCCGCCCTCGGCCTCGGGGGAGCCGGCGCGGATGAGGGTGGGACCCTCGATGCCGCTATTGCCAATCACGCCCGCGGGCTGAATTTCGGCTGTATGGGCCGTGACGGTGGTGGACAGGATTAGTAATGCGAACAGGTGCGTATGTTTCATCGATGATCTCCTTGGTTGAGCGATGGTGCTACTCCACCACCAACGTCGCCCAGTTCCCCGGCTGCAAGCGGGCTTCGGAGGGCACGTCTTCGACGATCGAGGTGTCTTGGTTTGCGACATAGGCACGGCGCACGGTCCGCGCGCCGCCGTCGTTGGAGAAGAGCACCCCGAGATCCGCCTTCGTCTTCATTCCCGGCTTCGGAGAAAAGCCGAGCGCGGCCAAGGGCACCGCGGCCTCCAGCACGTAGCCCTTCGCGGAGCGCCCGACCGCGATCCGCGCGGCATCGAGTCGGACAACACGGTCGAACGCCTCCTGGCCCGTGGGCGACATGAACGTCTTCGGGGCCTTCTTCGCTTCCTCGCCGGGGCGCACCTTCGATTCATACAGCACGCACACCGGTGTGCCCTCGACGACGGAGAACAGCAGGCGGAGATCGCCCGGGGCCGGCGCCTTGCGCTCGGGGTCGGCGGCCGGATCAACGCCGAGCATCACGTCGCAGGCGTCGCCGGTCTTGAAGAGTTGCGTCCAGTCGCCGCCCTGGTTCTGCATGGGCGACGTATCGGCCACCTCGAACGCGGCGTACAGGTTCTGCTCGTCATAAGCCAGGGCGATCTTCGCCTTGCGCCCGCCGCCGGCGTCCAGGGAATAGGCTTTGTCCATCGGCCAGTCGCCAAGCCGGCCGTCCACCGCGATCTTGCCCGCCTTTCGCAACACCAGCTCGGATACGCGCTCGGCGCCCGCGCCCTTTATCCTGGCGGCTTCCGCGGCCAGCGTGCTCTCGGCGGTGCTGATCGACATTTTCGCCTGGGCCGTGCGGATCGTGTCCAGGCCGGTGAGCTCCCAGATCCGCGCGTCCGTGTCGCCGCCGATCAGGTAAATCTTGCCATTCTGCTTGTTGCGGTAGAAATGGCCGGTGAAGTTCTCGATGTAGTTCGTGTCGGCATCGGCGATCGCGCCCAGGCGGTTGTCCTTGCAGAAATGGTCCACCCACAGCCCGTCGGCGGTGATGCAGTGGTAGTCGCCGTAGTAGCCGTTGGTCATGAGGAGCTTGACGCCGCTGGAGAGCTTGACCGAGCCCATGAAGACGTTGGCGCCGATCAGGTAGCCGGGCTTCCAGAAAGGCGAGTCCAGGGCGAAGCACGGCCAGACAAGCGAGTATTCCCAGAGCACGTTGCCCTGGTAGTCGTAGCAAACCAGCGAACAGTAGTCGCCGCGCTTGGTGATGTCGCCGCTGGGATGATAGAACGCGTAGACGCGCCGGCTGTCCTCGTCGGGCATGACGTCGTAGATATTGTGGTCGCTGGTCATGAACAGCGGCTTGATGCTCGTCGCGTCCGGGTAGATCGGGATGCCGTCTTTGGTCCAGGACTGGACGGGCACGCGGAAGATGCACTTGTAGCCCCTCGCCCAAAGCGTGAAATCGGCGTCGACGAACAGCGACGCGAAGCGCGGGCTGCCCGGCTCCCAGCCGGGGGTCCACACGGTGAGTTCTTCCCCTTGCAGCAGGCCGTCGCCGTTGCGGTCGATCCAGCGGTGCATGGGGCGTTTCATCTCCATCACCTGGTTCTTGAAGTTCTGCTCGAAGAAACAGAACTTGGCGAACTCCGGAGGAAGGATTTCGCGAGGGTCCTTGGCCAGACCGACGCTGCCCGGTTCCTTCAGCGGCACGCCGTGGCCGTAGCCGTAGGAAGCGATCGGCTTCAGCTCATAGCCGTCGAAGCGGAAGAGCATGTGCATGCCGTCCGGGCCGCGGAGCCAGGCGTATCGTTGGCCTTTGTACGTCTGGAAGGAGTAGCAGCTCGCCAGCCGGTAGCCATAGCAAGGGCTCCAGCCGTAGACGAACGGGCGCCAGGGTGTCGAGACGCATTGGGACTTGCCCGTCTCGTAGTCCACCTTATAGAGCACGTTGGCCACGTTGACCAACTCGGGGTGGTCGAGGTCGGCGCGACGGTCGTTCTGGGGGCAGCTTGGCCCGTGAAAGTCACCGACGAGCTTGCCCTCCGCGTTCCACACGCTGACGCGCCGGGGGCTGTTGTCCTTCTCGGTCACCCAAAGCTTGCCTTCGCCGTCTACGGTGATGCCGCGGGGCATGAGCATTCCCTGCCGGTCGTACTTGCCGATCCAGGGGCGGCCGCCTTTCTTGCCGACCGTGCGCAGCAGTTTGCCGTCCGCCGAAAACACCTTCACCTGCATCACCGTGCCCTGGTCGGTAACGTACATGTTGCCGGCTTTGTCGAGCGCCAGGCCGTAAGGCGCTTCGAGCACGCCTTTGGCCAGCACGCGGGACTGCTTCAGGTCGCGGTCGATCTCCAAGAGGTCGTTTCCCGCGGCGGCAACGAGTGTGCCGTCTGGCCGCACCTGAATGCCCGCAGGCCGCTCGACCGCCAGTTCGCCCTCCTTCTTGCCGGTCTTCCAGTTCATCGCCACGATCTTGTTCTCAAGCACCAGCGAGCCGTAGATGGTACCGCCGCTGACCGCGATGGCAATGAGGTTCAGGTCCTGATGGGCCGGACCAAAGGCGTTGGTCTTGCGCAGCTCGAACAAGGGCCGTTCCGGCGGGACCATTTTGGATGGGTACTCGGTGAAGATAAGTGTGCGCGAGCCCCCTTTGTCGCCGAAGGGGAAGTTCGCCGGAGAGCCGTCCTTGCGGCGCATTATGGAAACGCCCGCGCGGATCGTCTCGGGGATCTTTTCGCGGAAGGCGCCGTCGCGTGCCAGGAAGACGTACTCGTCGTTTACCGCCAGTGCGGTGAGGCCCCAGAGCACGTCGGTGCCGCCCAAGCCCGCGCCCCAGAACTTGCGTATGTTGCCGTCCTTGGTGAGTTTCTGGTCCAGCGCGATTTCGGTCGAGCCGCCCTCGCAAAATCCCCAACCCAGGTACACGCGCTCACCGTCGAACGCGGCTGCCAGGGGATCGTCCCAATCGCCGCCCCAGGCGCCGGTGCCGTCATCGGTTTTCCAGGGCGGGTTGCCGCTGTTGTGCAGGGAGCAGACAAACTTCTGGCCGGTGCCGCGATGGGTAAGGCACTTCACCGTGTAGTTGCCGGCCGGCAGTGCTCGGCCGTGATCGTCGAGTCCGTCCCACGCAAGTTCCATCGCTCTTCCGCGGTCATTCTCTTCGCGAACGGTTGCGGGCAGCGTGCGGACCGACTTGCCCGCTGCGTCGAACAGCATCGCGCTGATGACTTTGGCTTGGGCGTCGGGAAGGCCCAGCTTCAACGTGAGCGGGTTCTTACGCTTCGTCTCGCTCATGGGACGTTTGGCAAGCGGGATGTTGCCGGTCTTGGAGAGAATCATTCGCCCCCACGACTGCGTGTTCTGGTAGGCGAAGCCCGAGTTGCGCACGACCTCGTTGAAGGTGATCCTCTGCTGGCGACCATCGGCGCTGCCCCACAAAGGCTGAACGGTAAACGCCAAGGCATCGCCGGCCTTCGGCGGCCTCTGCTTAACGTTGAGTAACTCCCAAGGGATCCTCCCTTCGAGCACGTAGCCCTTGCCGTCCGGGTTTTTCTTGAATGCCAGGCCCGACTTCGCTCCGGTGAGGAGTTTGGCCCCGTGGTAGTCCATGCTGTAGCGGATGTCGAGCACCGGCTCGTTGCGCGGCGTGTAGTACCACATGGTCAGGTGACAGATGCGGTCGTTGCCCTTGCTGGCATAGGTATCCGCCGCGAGGGGATATTTTTCGGCAGCGTCGCTAGAAAGGCGTACCTGCAGGCAATCGCCCGCCCAGCCGTTGTCCGGCTCGACTCGCGGGTCGTGGACATTCACCATGGGCGTGTCGTCCACGAACCGGGCCGCCACGTAAAGCGCATCGGCGTCGTACATCAACGCCAGCTTCACCGAGAAGCTCGGCAGCAGCGACTCGTCGTAGAAAGTCTCGATGGTCCCGGAAAGGTCCCAGTCCTTCAGATCGCCGTCAATGGTGACCTTTCCGGGCACGGGCACGGCCTGGATCTCCTGGAAGCCTTCACGCGCCGAGGCAGGGCAAGTCAACAAGAAGAGCAAAAGCACGAACCCAATTGGCCGTTTCATCAGGGGGTCTCCTTGAGTTTGAAACACGCTGAGTGACAGTGTACCTGCGGCCTATTCCGATTTCCAAAAACGGCGAACGGATGCTGCGGAACGCGGTTCGCGAGTATCTCGCCCATTGCGGTTCTTTGACCACACGCGCGTGAGGAATGGGATCGCGCCCTCATTTCCTTGCCGAGATCATCTTCATCCCCTCGTCATGCAACTGGCGAATCTCCTCATGGGACAGATTGATGTCGAGCACCAGGAATTCATCGTAGATGAACACGTCTTCATTCTCCCCAGGCAGATAGGCGCGCAGGCCGCCCACGCCGGGGGCAAGCGGAGTTCTCAGGCTGGCCCGCGAAGGCGTCGCGGCATCCACCGAGAACTCAATGCCGCTACGGTCCCAGGTGACCACAGGCAGATGCCATTGGCCCAGCTTCCAACCGGCCATGGATTGCTGAGTTACCGTGGTGCTCGTCGGTCCCGAGGCGAGATGCGCGTAGAGGATTTCCTTGTTGCGCGGATCACCCATCCGCCCGAACATCACTCGATAGCGGCCGTCGAGCGCGTCGAGAATGACCGGCCAACAATAGGTGCCGCGATGCTGGAGTTGCTCGGGCTTGAGCCAAAGGACCACCGAACCGGTGCTACCCGGGGCAGCCTTGCGCGACAGGTAGACAAGCTGATGCCTGCCCGACCGCAGCCCTTGTCCGAACACTCCGGCGACATACAACTCCAGGCCGCCTTTCACCGCGGCGCTCCATGCCGCGTTCCCCGAAGGTCGTGGGTCATCCGCGGTAATTTCCGCGCACTCGTGACCGTCGAAGCTCGCGTACAAGACTATCGAACGGCCGAAGCGGGCCAGGGCAGGATTGTCCTTGCTGCGATCCACCGGCGACGGATTGTCTTCTCCGATGGCAAGTTCGGCACAAGCCGCAAGCAGGCCGAGCAGCATCAGCGTTGTCGATCCCTTCATGGTTTGCCGGCCTCCTGTGGCAGCCCGGCGACCCGAAGCACTTTGAAGTCGTGCTTCTTGAGAGCAAAGCGTACGGCCTGGTTCTCCGTCGTTTCCAGCTCCGCTCCGGACTCCACATCGACGGCCGACAGCTTTCCGGAGATTCCCAGTCGCTTGCAATCAGGCTTCACGAGGACTTCGCCGCCGTCACCGTAATCGCAGACCACAACCATCGCGCTTCCCGGTTGGGTCACGATCAGGTGCGAGGCATCGCCGCGGGACAAGGTTACCGGCAGATCGTCTTCCCAGTAGTTGAACACCCGAGTTGCCTCGGTGCCATAGCCGTAGTCCAAGAGGGCCTTCAGCATGTCGTCGATGATCTCGACGCGCGCGAGGGGACGGATCTCGTGGATCAGGGTGGCTCCCGCGTACGTGCGATCGATCCACTTCCGCTTCGCCTTGGCCTCCTCGTCCTTGGGCGCAAGGAGTTGCCCCACCAAATGGAGCGCGAAGGGCACGTTGCCGTGTTGCCGACCGATGCTCTCGGCTCGGATGTAGTCGCGGCTGAAGCGGTCTTGATAGTCGGCCTCGCCCGAGCGGTCTTCCCAGGTCAGGTGGCTTCCGGCGAACGAGAGGATCGGGGCAATCGCCGTGTTGGTGATATGCGGCTGATTGGCCCGACCAGTACGGCCCAGCTCCTGATCGAGCACCGCGGTCCGGCGGATCAGTTCCCGCATGTCAAATAATCCCGCCGCCGGTTGGACGGTGCCGTCTGGCAGTTCGTAGGCCTCGCTACCGATCACGTCGAAGCACGACTGGAGGAAGATATCGTCCCAGTAGATATGGTCGACGAACGTTTCGAGCATCCGCCGGTAGTGCCACATGGCGTAGTCGCGAAAGCTCTCGCCGGGGTTCAGGTCGTAAGCCGGGCCGTCCCCGCGAGCCCAAGTCCGCGTGGTGAAGGCGTCGCGGTGCCATTCGTCGAGGAAGGTCTGGCCTTCCGGGGTGTCAAGACGGACGCCGCGGGCGTTCGTATAGGCCAGCAGATCGTGGGTCATGCCACGGAGGACTTGGAAACCGGAGCGGATATGGGCCAGCGTACACTCGCGCTCCGCGGGAGTCTGGTTGGAATACCCGGCGACCCATTTGGCGATGAAAGCGTCGTCGACTTGTCCCGTGCGCTTCGTCCGGGCGAACTGCTCCCAGAGAGAGAAATCCTCGTCACGCGGGTAGAGGTCGAGGCAGGGGGTCAGCGCGCCCCAGCTCCAGCACGACCCGTTGAACACGATCCATTTGCCGCCCGGCGGCGGCTTCAGTGCGTAGCTCTCCGACCACATTCGCCAGCTCTTGGGCATCGGCTTGGTCGGCGTGGCCTGGAGCCCGATCAGGATTTTTCGCGGCACGTCGACGGTAACCGGCCGGGCAATCAGGTTGAGACGCAACTCTAGGATGTCGCCCTGGCGGACCAGTTCCTGGCAGGGGATCCCGGGTGCGGTGGTCCAGTCGCGGTCGTTCTCGCCGAACACCGCGACGCCCCGCTCCTCGGCCCCCAGCCAGATATACGGCACGTAAGAACCGAGGATTGAGTTCCGCGGGGCCTTGGTGCCGTCCCAGATACGGCCCCGGCCCGCCGGCGTGGCCCCGGCGAAGTTGAACCGCAAGCCGTCGGTGCAGGCGTGCATGAGCGGCATGAGCTTCTCGCGAAGGGGGACCACCAGCACCAGCTTCTCGACCGGCTGGGCTGACGGTTCGATGCCGAGCACCCACTTCATCATTCCGTCGTAGTCCCACTGCGCCTGGGCAGTGCCGCAGAGCGGCCCCGCCTGCCATGCCGATTCCGTTAGGACCCGCGTGCCCGCTCGTTTCGCCGTGGGCGATCCGCGGCCTTGCACGATGCTCGTCTTTCCCCCGGCGGTGAGTTCCAGCCGCATCGGCCCGCTCAAGAGCGGCTGGCCGAGGCTTTCGACCTGGTCCCAAAGCCCGATCGTGCCGAGCGTGTGTTTCCGTAGAACGGTCAAAAGCGTCTGCCCCTGGATATCAATTGGCGTGAACGGCTCGACCAGCACGTCCGATTTTCCCAGCCGGTTATGCTCCCAAGCAAAGACGTGTCGTACGAAGGGGTGAATGATGGGAGGGACAGTCGCCCCTTCAAGCGTCAGCGCCACTTCGTACTCCCCTTCGCCCAGCGGCGGCACGTCCCAGAAGACCCGCGACTGGTGGCGGGCCAGCGGCGGCATTTGCACCTGGGCGATCGCCTCGGTGCTCCCCTTGCGGCGCAAGGCGAGGCGGCAACCGTAGACCTTCTCCTTTTCTTCCAGGTCGCTCAAGTCGGCCTTGAAGTGGATCTTGTGAAACGACGGATAGTAGGCAAACAGCGTCTGGACCTTCCGGACGCTGGCCGGATCGGGCGTCCACACGACCGACGGCCGGACAGGACGCCAGCGGAAATCACGGAGATAGTAAATCGCCTTTTCATCGGCCGAGGTCACGCGGATCCGCGTCTCGATGTCTTCACTGGCGCCCGTGCCGGCAAGCTCGATCGGGATCGTCTGGCTCGGCTGCACGGTGATCGTGCGGGCCAAGTCGGAAGGGGCGCTGTTAGTTGGCTTCAGGCTCATTGCGACCTTGACCGGAATTGCTGTGGGACCCGGATTGAAAACGGTCAATTTCAGATCCGGCTCGGTTCGACCGGGATCGGCAAGTTGCCGCATCTGCACAACGGGGGCGGCCGCATCCCAAGTGACCCGAGGCAGCGTCGACGGTTCCAGATAGGCGCCGCCCAGCGGTGACCACTCTGTTTGCGAAGCGATCAGCGTCTGCTGCCAGTTGCGGCCGATGCGGATGCCCAAGGGCTGCCCGAGCGGCAGACTCGCGAGTCCAAGGTCGGCAAGCGGCAGGGCAAGCTCGAAATGCCAGCGGTCGCCAACGATCTTGCTCGCCGTCCGCCAATGACCGCGCCACGGCGAGGCATTGCCGCCGACGACATAGAGCGTATCGTGGACGGCGCCTCGCGCGTTGATCACGGCGTGGTACAGCCGGCACTTGCCCGGCGGGGCCGCAGGCTCCGGGGCAAGCACCAGCTCGATCGAGTCGTCAAGCCAGGTGCGGGCGTCGCGCCCGTCGGGAAGCGGCGCCACCCGGGCCAGGAGCTTCCCGCCCGGCGGGGTCTCGCTGACGACGGCGATAAACAGCTCCTTCCCGTCCGATCCGACCCAGAAACTGGCCTCCATCGGGACCAACGGCGGGCCGTGACCAAAACGTTCCATCCGCGCCGCGCCGGCCCATTCCTCCTCGCCGACGGTGCCATCGATCACCGGGGCAACCTTGAAAAGCGGCAACCTCGCCTGCGCCACGCCGCGCTCGCCTCCCGGCGCGGGCGCAGCTATGATGAGGGCGAGCAGTGTCACAATCCATGGCGATCCAGTAAGAAACATTATGTGGTCTCCTTCCATGCACCCGGCCACCCTGTTAACCAGAATCTGCCGCCGGCTCTCGTGTCGAATTGGTCGCCAACGTTTGAAACTCGTTCGGAGTGGGAGGTGCCTGTCAACCGGCGCGACTTTGTCGAGGCCTTTCTCGCGACGCTCCGGTCACTTCGCGAAGCAGGCGATCGTCCCGTCCTGCATCGAGACATAGACTCGCCGGTCGGCCACGGCCAATCCGTCGTACGTAGGGACGGCGTCCAGGGAGAACTCGGCGATCGGCTTGCCGGCATCGCGAGACTTTACCCAAAGGACCAGGAAGAACATGCCGATAACGCCTGTCCCAGCGCCGCGGGCTGTGTCTCTGTGCATCCCGGCTCTCCCTGTCGACTCGAGGTCTTCGTCTCCTCTTGCTGGCATCCGAGGCGGTGAACCGCGGGGAACCAGTCCATCCTAATAACTGGCTAGGCGCCGCCCCATCAGCCCATATTGTAATGACGCCGAACGCTCCATCAAGAATGGTTCCTCTTTTGCGTTCTGAAGCCAAGACTCCGTGCGGCCTGCTGCGGGGAGCTTCACTGGCCGCCAGTCATTTCCTGGGCTCATAGACAACCATTAGGGCCGGACGGAGCTTGATGTCTTTGACCCGCGGAGTGTACATCGACATGTAGTCGTTGGAATCGCCGTACAGGAAGAACCCGTGGTTGACGTGCCGGCCGTCGAACCAGAACTTTACCGCTTCGCCAAAGTCCCAGACGGTGACCGCTCCACCGCCGGCCGGACCATGCGCGATGAAGACGGGCCAGAAGTCGGGGTCGTCGCCGTAGTACAGCCCGCTGACGCCCTTCCAGTACTTGCCCTTGGCATAGCAATAGCAGTTGGCCGAGGCCGCATCCCAATCGCGATTGCAGGGTTCGGCGACCCACAGGTTGGGCTTCGCGGGCGGCTTGAGATCGCTCCCCAGCGATCGTGTGACGACGAGCCGAGCCGCCAGGATGGTCGCATCCTTCGGGATGCTCGACAAGTCGGCCTGCATCAACACGCTGCGATGGCGCATGAAAGCCTCCACCGTGTCGTAGAGGGGCCGCGTCTTCTCGCGACCCTCATTCGGGCCGTCCGGGCCATGGCAGCTCAGGTACACAACCTTCCAGCCCGTGTAGACCTTGTCGGGGTCCGCCGGGTCCCATCCCTTCTCACCGTCGCGCAGGACCGCGCCGACGGCCTTCGGCCGGCTTTGCCTGATCTTGTCGAGCTGCGCCTTGAACTCCGCCTCCACCTCCTCGATGGTTTTGGGCTCGGGCACCGTCCACTTGTCTTTCTGCCCGGCGGCAAGGTCGCGCGAGTTGCCGACTTCCGCATCCGTGCCGAGGACCTTGAATCTCGTGACGGCCCCAGTCCGCTGGTACTCGCGGGCGACGGCGGCCGAGTATCCGTCGTGGTTGTACGGCGAGTACCAGGCCAGGAACGAGTCGGTCACGTGCGGCGGTGGCCAGTCGGGGCTGAGCCACACGCTGCCCACCCGTAGCGATTGGCCCTTCTCCGGTTGGAACATGCCGATGACGAACGAGGTGACGTTGCCCCTGCCGAGATCGAGCGGTCCGAGGCCGCGGCGTATCGTCAAAATCACCTCATTCCGGCCTGCCAGGAGGATCATGGTTTTCTCCCAGCGCGGCTGATTCCCCTTTTCGTCCGGTTTGCCCTGGCAGATTCGGAAGTAGGCTACGCACTTGTGGTCTACGGTCAGGTCGGCCTTGAGCGTCTCGTAGGCCTTCCAGTTCCCCTCGACGGGGATCTTCGTGGTAGCGATCGCAGGCCAGTCTCCGCCCTCGAAGGTGATCTTGAGGCACTTGCCCGGTGCCGGAGCGGCACTTGCCGTGTCGCTGGCGGGCACGATCTCAATTTTCGGCGCCGGTTGATCCGTCTTGAGTTCCGGTAGCTTGACAGGCGCCCAGTCATGCACACTGGACGGCTCCGCGAAGTCGAACAGGATCTTGTCCTCGGCAACCACACTGTGCGCAGCGCACAATGCAAGCCAACCCGCCACCATGGCAGACATTGCGAATGAATGAATTGACATATTCTTGCTCCCTTCAGGATACTTTCCGGCGCCCCCCAGCCACACGCTATTTCTTAGTGTCCCATCTTTTGCGCAACCTCCGCCGCCAGCGCATAAAGCTCGTTCGAACGTTCCCGCCACCCGCTGGCGAGATACCAACGGAGGCCGAGTTGTTGTTCCTGTTCCACGGTCTGGCCCCCGTTAATACCCCTTTCAATGTCCAGCGTCCGTTCATTTAACGCCGCCTGACAACGTCCGGCCAGGGCTTCTCCGAGTTTCCCCTTCTTGCCCTCATCAAGCAGGGTTTCTTCAAGGAAGATGCGCGCCTCACATTCCTGGAGGCCTTCGCGCATCATCTCCAGCCGCGCGGTGGAGACCGCTCCGTCTTTCCCGGCGCCGAGCACCGCGGGAGTTCCGTTTTGGATGCCTAGCGACCCCCATATAGTCAGGGGATAGCGGTCTAACACGCTCCCAATTCGATGAAACCCGCCACCAGCCTGCTTTAACACCGGCCAGAAGTCCGCCCCAAACCATCCAAAACCGCGCTGATCGCCCATGATTTCCTGTTCCGGCAATAGGCGGTATGCGAGCAATGGAGAACAGTCCAATATTCGCCGCGGAAATTCCGCTTTGGTCTGCGAAATCCACTCCCCCCCTTTTGCCGGGAACTGAAACTTGTTGATTTTCCAGCCGAGACGTGTTTTTGCCTCTGGATAAGTTATGAAATGCGCTGCAAAGACCACTTCTCGCAAGGCAAAGGGGATACCGCACAAATCTCCTCCGGGGCCGTGGGCGACAACCATCCACCGGACGCCCGGAAAAATCTCTTGAAAGAGTTGGACCACCTGCTTGGTGGGCAGCGTATCCGACGCAAGGCCGAGAACCAGCCGGTCTTCCCAACCGCGCGCTTTCATCCGTTGGCGCAGTTGTTCCGCGAGCGGTTTCCACAGCGCCTTGCTCTCCTCGGCCTTCGAGTACGGCGGAAGCTGAAGGTCATCCTCCATCCCTCGTATGATATTGATGCCTAGTCCTTTACCCTCGTCCAAGGTTTCTTCTTTTTTCTGGCCATCCAAAATGTATTCGACTTTTAACTGCCTTCCAGGTCCCTCGGGTATGACTCCAAAGGAATTCTCGTCTGCTCCAACTGCCAACCCATAGGGCCCTACAGAACTCTTAATTTTTTCAGTCACGTCGATGGTTTTATTTTTCGCAAAATTTCCCCAAGTCGCTTTGATGATAACCAGCTTGGAAGGCTTCTTGGCATTCTTGCCCATCATTTTTTCGGCCGCGGGGTCGAACTGCGTCACGGACGGGCCTTGCTCCTTCGCCGTATCACGAAACTGATGTGGGCCACCCTCCAGAAATTCACCCCATACATGCAGGCAGACGAATTCAGGGCTGCCACAATGTCTCGCATACAGGTCCAGGTATCGATCCAGAACCGAGAAGTCATAGGTATATTCTCCGTCCGGCTGTTTAACCCAACGGACCAGCGTCTGCTCGTTGCCCAGGCTGGTCTGGCATATAAGCGGCACATGGACCGTCTTATTGCCCACCTCGCCTATAAGCCTTAGTGATTTTTCGATGAGTTGGAAGTGTCTGTCGGACCAGAGTGGCGTCTTGTAGTAAAACGCCAGGGTATCGGGCGATTGGATCAACTCAACAAACGTCCGGAACTCATGCGGCGGCGGCATCTTCCAGGCTTGCACCTTTAGCTTGACCGGCACGAGTACTGGTTTAAGGCCCTCAGCCGTGACGGTGAGCGTGCCCTGGTAATTGCCCGCAGCGATGTCAGCAGGAACGCTGATCGTCAGCCAGATGGGCACCACGGCCCCAAAGACCGGCTTGGGTTGTCCAGGCCTGAGAAGGTCGTTTCTAAAGGCTTTGTCTCCCCGTACAGGCGCCTCGTCAGGCGGGGTTTCTTCCAGAGGATCAAATCCCGCTACTGCGCCGCGATTCATGCACCGGTAGTGTTTTTCGCTCACCAGCGGACTCGTACTCGGAGAGGCGTACCGCACTTGGGCCGCTGCGGGCGCAATTTCTCCCCCCCCGCCTATCCGCGCGAGTGCGCCCATGTTCGCCTTAAGGCCCTTAAGCGGCTGGTCCGAACCCACCACAACCTTCCCGGAAAACACGCCTCCCGGCGTGCCAACTATGGCAATCGGCCGCAACGGCTCATTCGGGTCTCCGAAATCGAAGTCGGTATCATAGGTCAGCGGATCGCTATTCCACACTTGAAATCCCTTCGGCCTGCTCACGTTGGGCGTGACGCCTTCTGAAGTATTCGACGTGAGCCTGACGCTTAAGATGCCACAGTTGTCCCACGGCACTTCCAATTTCTTGGCCACCAATGGCGGATAAGGCGCGCGGTGTACCGCAACGGCCAGCACGTTTACGCCCTGGCACAGCGCCGAAGAGGGGATTTTTGTCTCGCTCAATTGGCGCAACAGCGGGTTCTTATCCTTAAAGAGCTTCACCCTGCCGTCATAGTGGAGCAGCGAGCCGCCGGGAGCAACGAAGGGCTCGTCGGGATATTCCTCGGCGGGGGTCTCCGGGGTGAGCACCACGCCTGGCGGCAGATGCTCGCGGGCAATCTCTTTACCGTTAAGATAGGCCGCCACGCCGCCGCGATAGACGACCGACAGCGACAATTCCTTCACGCGCGCTGGGTCTGTGATCTCGAACTTGCCGCGCATGCAGATGAGCGCCAGATTGGGAGAAGTGTCGTATCCAGAGTATCCGCTAACCATTCCGAACCCATTGTCAACCTCACCCCACCTATATGGGAAAGGGACGCCGCAAACACGCTCCCACGAACTATCATCGAAGCCGGCCGCCTGCCAGCCGGGCGCCAAAAGCGGCGTTTCTAAATTGAATTTCTTTTCAAATGACTGCAATTGCTTCTCATCAAGCGTGCTGCCCGGCTTCAGGATGGGTTTACGCAACATAAAATTGTAGCGCCAGAAGCCGCTGGTATCGAGGATGACGGTTTCAGCGCCTTCGGCCTTCTCCTGGGCCTGAAGAGCGCCAGGCAATACCAGCGCCAAAACCGATAGCAACACCGTCAAAGCCCTGTAATGACTTCTCGAAAATGCGGTCATGCCCTCTCCCTCGTCGTTGGGGCCTGAAAGGCCAAAACGAATCAGCCCAGGGCAAAGCGACGCGGCGTAGCCGCGGAGCGCCGCCCTGGTGAAAGTGAACCAAAGAATGCGAAGCCCTGAAAGGGCGAAACAACAATGGCTCCAATTCGTTGCGCCCTGTCTAAATCGCTGTTTCGTTTTCGGTGATTGTTCACGGGGTTCTTGGTCTTGTCATGGCCGTTGGAGCCCCACGGCAACGGGTCGATGCCGACCTGAAGCAGCAGTTGACCGCCGCCCGCAGGCCGCTCGCGAGAATCTCAAGCATCGTCACTGTCATGATTTCGCTCCTACTTCGGCTCATGGATTACCACCATCGCCGGCCGCTGGCGGATTTCCTTCGCCCAGCGGGAATACACCCAGAGATAGTCGACGGCCGTGTAGTCGCCGTTGTAGAGGGTGAAACCGTGGTTGGGATGTCTGCCGTCGGTCCACCACTTGACCGCCTCGGTGAAATCCCAGACGTTGGCCGTGCCCTGGCTGGGTCCATACGCGATGAACATGGGCAGAAAGTCTGGATCGTCGCCATCCCAATTCGATCCGTGTGTCTCCTTCCAGAACCGGTCCTTGGCGTACTCGAACGTGTTGACTTCCTTCTCCTTCCACGGCCGGTTGCAGAACTCGGCAACAAACAGGTGCGGGCGCGTGCCCCAGTCTTTCGGCAATGGCGACGCGCGGACCAGCAATAATCGGGCCGCTAGGATCCGGCTGCCCTGCGGAATGCTGGAGAAATCGACACGCATCATCACCGGCCGGCCGCGGAAACACACCTCCATCCGCTCCGAGCCGGCCACGCTATGTAGCGACTCCAGCAGGACGGCGTTGGGCCCGTGGGCACTGATGCCGGTAGACTCCCAGCCTGCGTACTCCTTCTCGGGCGCGGCCGGGTCAAAGCCCTCTTGCCCGTTGCGGAAGATGGCCATGACCGCCCGGGGATGCTCCTTCTTCAGCCCTTCATACAGCGCCCGGAATTCGGCCTCCGCCTGCTCGACGGTCTTGTCTGCAGGTCGGACCCAGTGTTCCATCATTTGCTTCCCGAGTTCCGCGGCGCTCTCCACCTCGATGCCGAGCCCGAGCACGGGGATCTTGCCGAGCTTGGGATAGAATCGCGCCTTGCTGCCCGGCGTGACGTGCTCGCCGTGCGGGGGCGTAGCTCTGACGGGGACCTCCGTGGAGACGCGAATGTTGTCCACGAAGATCGCCTCTCCCTCGTGCGGAGCATACATGATGATTTCCAACTGCGTGGGTCCTTTCAGCGGCCGTCCGTTGTCCAGTCCTCTTGGCGTCGGCGCCACGTCCACGACCGCATTGCGGCCTGGATGGAGCAACGCAAGCTTGACCCAGCCGCGGTGTTCTTTGTCGTCCTCGCGAACGACACGAAAGGCGACCAGGCACGTGCGGCTGGCGGTTACGTCGGCCTTGAAGCTGTTGTAGACGGTCCAATCGTCCAGCGGCGAGCGAGTCGCCACGGTCGGGTACTTGCCGCCCGAGAACGTAAGCTTCAAGCGCCGCTTGCCCGAGGCGGCGTTCTCGCCGGAAAGTTCGATCTTGACCGGCGGCTCCTTGGCGCCGGGGACCTTCAGATTGTCGGGCAGGAACTGCGACCAGGCTTTCAGGTCGGCGTCGTTCTCAAAATCGAA